>CAZUFC010000005.1:0-138417 GCA_964619725.1 uncultured bacterium
TGCCTTGCCGTGGAAAAAAATTTGCCCTGTGCATGCTTACCGGAAGGACACGAATGTGCAATTTCCCAATGGCAAGAGGCTTGTTTTCGATCTGAGAAACCGCGATGGAACTAAAATTGGATTGTCCAAAAATTTGGGCTGATTTTGACCCTATTTTAACGATTTCTGATCTTATAACAACTTTCCAAAAAACTGGTTCGGAATATCGGAAAAACCGGCGGTATTTCCCGACATTCATTCAAATGTTTTGATAAACGGCTTTGCAGCCCATGCCATATCGATAAGCTTTTCTGCACAGCGCTGAAAACCTGATCAATCGCTCCTGCATTATAAAAAGGAGATGATGCCTCGGTCTTATCACGCTTTCGCCTGGTTGTATAAAATTTTTCCAGACTCCTTTTTGCATAATCAAATTTTCCCAGTTGAATATATAAACTAATCGACAGAGCATAAGCCGAAGGATTATTCGTTGGTACTGAAATAATTTTATCCGAAATAGATATGGCTCTCTCCTGATCTTTAAAGACAGCCCAGAATATCCGGGAGACCTCTATAATGCCGTTTTCATCCAGTCCCCTCTCGATGGCTTCAAGCAAACAGGGAGCGGCAGACTCCTTGCCGCCCAGCATAGTCAGCAACATACCCTTCTGAAAAAGGAGCAAGGGTGCGCCGGGGTCCTTTTCCAGCGCCTCATCCACCAGCGGCAGCGCCTCCTCGAAACGATCATTGATGCGTAAAGTCTCGCTTAATTCAAAAAGCAGATTGCTTTGCCTTGGCCACAGTCTTGTTCCGATGAGCAATTCCTTTTCTGACGCAGCAAGCTCTCGCACATGTCGACGTATGACTCCTCCGAATAAAGCCGGCATGTATGAAAAATTACGGAAATACATCCAGATTCCCGGAAATTTGTCCCGTATATTCATTTCTATCCTGCGTTCATTCAGCAGGGTGCCTTTTTCCGTTATTTCTCCGAGTTCTTCCGGGTCAGGATAATCGACTTCGAGGTTTTTCAGGCTACGGATCAGGTTATCTTCCTTGAAATATCGCTCCACAACTCGCACGTCCCGTATAAAACCATAGTTATGATGTTCCAGCTCTTCCAGGTGAATGAAACTCAACCCCGGTCTATGTTCATGATGTTCTACTGCTCGAACGTAACTGGAATGTATCTTTTTCATGCTTTCCATGCAGCGGACCAGTAATGCGCCTTTTTCAGCTTTCATGCTTCCGCTCTCCTTAATACAGGGCATCTTGCACTTTCACTCCACTTTTACCCTGGCTAAGGCAGGTCTGGAGCCTAAATCTTCGAACCAGCATTCCTTGTCTAGCAGGAGGTCGAAACTTATATCAAAATCGCCTTTTCTTTCAAGGTTGATCTCAACCGTTTGAAAGACTTCAGCGCCGGGGGGTATATCTGATTCAAAACCGGAGAAGAAGAAATGAATGTTAAGATTTTGCCGATTTGAATCGAGAAGATGTGCGCCGACTTTCACCGTGCAGATGTCTTTTACATTCGAAGAGAGCCAGACAGCGCTGCCATTATTGACGATATGCAATTGAGCTTTCAGCGACTTACCTGATTTAATGCTGAATTCCTGCTTCTCAAGCTGCAGATTATGTCTGAGTCCGTATCTTTGCCTGCTGTCGGGCACATAAGCGCCTTTTGTCAGAAAAAAATCGCTCATGTTGGCTGTCCCGGTTATTAATTGATCGGATACTGTTTTTGGGATGACGCAGTCATGCAAAATCGTTTTATGATCTTCAAAACTCATATCGTATGAAAGATTGAAGAGAGGTTTGAAATATGCATGCGTGAACCCGATTCCTACAGCCGTCTCAATTATCTTGACCGCTGATATATCATTCTCCAGTATGTCGTATTTCTTCATTTCATTCTGTGCATCCTCAGACTTTGAATGATTCAAGCCCGGTTCTGCAAAACCGACTATTCCGCCGGGTTTGAGAATCCGTAAGAATTCCTTCAAAATGTCTTCCTGGTTAGGAACATGGTGAAAAGCATCAAAACAGACTATCCGGTCTACAGATTCATCATCGACGGGTATCGTATAACCTTCGAAGAGTATGAATTCAGGTTCTTCAATAAAGTTAATTCCTTTTGAGTATTCCTTGAATAATCGTTTTCCGATTTCAAGCGCTTTTACCGATGGATCAACGGATATGGTTGAGCACCCCATCTTGTTCAAATAACGGGACAACCAGCAGGTCCCGGCGCCGAAATCCAGCACTTTCATAGTTTTGCCGAGTCTGAGTCCCTCTAAAACGACGCCGAGCCTCTGACAATAATAAGGGCCACCGTCTATCATGGTAAAAGGTTTTCCCATCAGAACTTTCTCACCTGTTTCGCCCAGCCCGGTAAAATACGAATCTGCTGAGTTGCATAATTCAGCGACGCTGTACTTTGCAATGATATCATCGGGTTTTATCTTCGCTGTACTCATGTTCATAACCATCCTGGAAGTGTAAAAAATTAACGTATGTTTTCTGGAAATCCCTGGTCATCTCTGCCTATGAATGAAACTTCATTCATGCACGGAACCAATTATACTGAAAAAAAACAAAAAATGCAATATTGGGAAATTTGGGAAAAAATGATTGCGGTCAGTCGTGCGGATAAGGACGTAATACGCCTTCTAAGTCGCTTGTCATTCATGATGAGCGACTGTCCACAACGTCGGTCAGCGGAAAAAAATAATGCAGAAGAGGGGACTAATGACGTTTCAGTTTATTCGTCCAGCCCTTTTTGGCAAGAATATCGGCGGCCAGGAGTATCTGTCGGGGCGTAAACATTTTCTTGCGGTCGCTCCAGTCATAAGTGCGATTTACAGCATCCTCGTCATATTTTACAGACTCATTTTTTATGACCCAATGGACGGTTGACAGAAGTTCCAGTCCGAATGGGGACTCGAAACCGTCCACCAGTTCCGAAACCTTTTCAAAGCGGGCCCGGGTATCCCCATATTTCAACAGAAAGGTTCTCGCATCCTTTGTTGCGCCCGGTACTAGCTTAATTTGCTTATCCGGCATGTCGCCTCCGTCAGCGTACCCGAAAATAAAATGGCCTTCTATGGCATTCAGCACGTGGCGGAGATTCTCAGCGTAAGGACCATAGAGACCTTTTTGAAATTTGAGCCGCAGATGTTCGCCTGCTTCCTGCATGAAATACATCAGTTTATGAACTTCCAGAAGAGTAACAAAGGGATCGAGCAACCCGTTGAGATAACGGTTTATTAACTCTATAAGCGCTGCGCGTCCCACAGTCATGTTCGGAGTTTTTCGAACACGGGTCATTTTATCAGTAGGCGGAGCCCCTTGCGGTTCATAAAGAATGACTCTCGTATCAGTTAAATTTTTAAGTTTTTCTTCGATTCTCAATTTCACCTTTGACCATTCCAGTCCGCCAAGTCCGCTTCCCAGCGGCGGAACGGCAATAGAACGAATATTGTATTGGTAGATAACTGCTGCCAGAGCTTTTAGCCCCTCCTCGATATCATCCATTTTGCTTTTGCTGCGCCAATGCCGCTTGGTTGGAAAGTTGATGATGTAGTGAGGGTTGGTCAATCGTCCAGTTTTGAATACGAACATTTTACCCGGCAACACTTCACCTCTATTGCAGGCCTCAGCATAAGCTTTAAAATTACTCGGGAACGCTTTTTTAAACTGAAGAGCTATACCGCGACCCATAACTCCGACGCAGTTTACAGTATTGACCAAGGCTTGGGCGTCATCCTGTAAAATGTCGCCGCTTTTGTATTCAATCATCTTCAACGCCTCCTCATCAGTAATACCATTCCCGTTTGATTTCTGCCTTTGGTTTGTGAGCGCTACTCTCCAGAGCATTCACAACCATATGATAAATACAACTCGAATAAACGCCGATTCTTTCTGTCAAATGCCAAGGATAGCTTTTTTCCATCAAGAATTCTGCCTGCTTTCCTTCTTTTATTGAAGGAGCAATGCCCGGTCCGCTCCATCTTCTGTCAAAAACGGCTTTCCAGTTTATTTCATTCAAATATTTCAAATCGCATCTATCCTCAAAATAAAAAGCGCCGGCATTCGAAAGCGTGAAAGCCCAACGACGATTATTTTGTCGCGCCCATTTTACAGAGGAATATAAGTCGGCCTCAAGGTGAATAATTGGTTCTTGTCCGCCTCGATAGTCCAATTCAGCGTGGTTAGCTTGATGGATCAGGTAGAGCATTATGGAACGCGGACAAAAATAAAAAGGAACAAAATCGCCGACATATAAATCTGGGAAGCTGTTTAACCTCAGACAATTAAGTCTCCTCTGTTTGATTGTGTTCATTCCAATGGTCGTTCCCAGTAGCGATTGTCGTTGTGCTTCGGCATCGCACCACAAACATCCGTTTGAAATAATTGACGACAGACGTTCGAAATGCACTATATGATATATTTTGGGCTTTTCAGGGATATTCATCGCATCGTCTTCCCGATTTCCTTGGATATACTATTTATTTTTTCGAATTCAGTCAATTCAATAGGCGGTAAAATCAGATACAAGGGCCGGATGAGCTCCGATTCGGATTAAATTTAGAGAGCGAATGCTTGAAAATGTCGCTTATTTAAAGCATGACGTTTCGCATGATAGGAAGCCCGTATCGAACAGACCGATGCTTTCGTATATTTCGAGGGTGGGTTGCGAGCGGTTGAGGGTATAAAAATGTATGCCGTCGACGTTGTGTCCTATGAGGTCGAAAACCTGTTGAGCAGCCCAGTGTATGCCTATTTTTCTTATTCTTTTATCTTCAACTCTGTAAATGGCCTGGAGCAGGCCGGCGGGGAAGCGCGTCAGGGGCGTCAGATCGGCGATGCGGTCCAGGCTTTTCCGGCTGGTTATGGGCATTATGCCGGCCAGAATGGGAACGTATATCCCGCTTAACCGGCACCGCGCTTTGAAATCGTAAAATTCATGGTTGTCGAAGAACATCTGAGAGGTCAGGTAATCCGCACCGGCATCGACTTTTTTCTTCAAATAGACCATTTCAACCAGTCGATTTGGAGTTTCGACATGCCCTTCAGGATAACAGGCGGCGCCGAGACAGATATCCGGGAATTCCTTCCTGATGAATCGAATAAGGTCTACTGCATAGACGAAATCACCGGCATCATGTCTGAAGTCAGCTTGATCTTTGGGCGCATCCCCTCGTAAAGCCAATATATTTTTTATCCCCGCGTCATGATATTGCCCAACGGTTTCATAAATCTCCTGACGGGACGAACCCACGCAGGTCAGGTGAGGAACCACGGTTATGCCGGTCATTCTCTTTATCTTAAGCACAAGCTCATGCGTCAGTTTTCGGGAAGACCCGCCCGCACCGTAAGTAACGCTGACAAAAGTAGGTCTCCGCTGCGCAAGACGCTCTAAACTGTCATACAATCGTTCGGCGGCCTTTTCGTTTTTCGGAGGAAAAAATTCAAAGCTGATGCTGATTTTCGGTTGATTCAGAATGTTTCCTATGTTTCTCTCTTTCATCATACCTTCTTTCCTGAACTAATCGAAACCAAAATGAGGCTGCAGTCGGATGAGCATTTCATATCAGTCAGAACCGCCCCGCAATTTCAGAAAAGTTCGGGATATACTTGCACAGAATTTACTGCGCCGACTGTACTTAGAACATTTACAGGCTTTCGTCAAGCGCTGCCGGAGAAAGAAAGCGGTAATTGCTGAGGCTTGACTTTCTCCATGTCGTTGCGGCTTTTCTGGTTTTTTTCGTCCTTCTCGTTACACTCTTTCCAGAACTGAACCTGACGCCCCTGTTCTTTACTTCCGGCGTCGTTTCAATCGTCGTCGGACTCGCTGTCCAGGACGTTATGAGCAACCTCCTGGCAGGACTGGTCCTCAGTCTTGACAGGCCCTTTGAGGTGGGCGATTGGGTGCATGTCGGGGACAATGAAGGCGAAGTCGTCAAAATAACATGGCGCACGACAAAGATCAGAGGTTTTGAAGGCGATTATACCGAAATACCAAACAGCATTATATCAAAAGAAAGAATCGTTAATCACCATGCTCCTTCTTCACTCCACCTCCGAAGAATATATGTCGGCGTTACTTACGATACTCCCCCCGGATTAACGGTCAAAGCGCTGCTGGAGGCTGCCTCCGAAGTCAATGGCGTCCGCGAAAAACCTGCCCCGGAAGCGCATTTCGTCGATTACCAGGATTGCAGACTCCTCTTCGAATTGCGCGTCTGGATTGACCATTATCAATATTATCCCATCATACAGAGCGATATTCGTAAACGTATCTGGTACGCTTTCAAACGCTATAACATCACCATTCCCTTCCCAATTCGTGACGTCAACCTCAAACAAATTGAAGAAACCCCTACACGTCTGAAAGCGCGACTGATATCAAATACGAAACTGCGAGGCCGACCCCTTTTTGAAATGAATAATGATCGCCTCTCTATCGGTCGATCGCCGGAAAACGACATTCTGATCGCAGACCCCTCAATATCAAAAAAACACGCTGTCATTGAACGCCGGAATGACCGGTTCGTGATCAGAGACCTCAACAGCCGGCACGGCACATTTCTTAATGGAAAGCCCGTCAATATTCAAACCATCTTCCGAGGCGACGAAATTTCACTCGGAGCCGTTACTTTGACTTTTGAAACCAATACGGTCCCTTTGCTTCAAAATGTCGATAATAATCCAATCGACACTTCTGATGCAGATGCATGAATATTGATGCTTACGAGATGATCAAAATTTCCGGATGTCTCGAACCCCTGCAACGACCGTATATATTACGCATCATTACATGTAAGAAAAGACGTCTCTCGTAAAAATCGTAACTTCCCTCCGTTAAGTCTCGTAACTTCACCGTTTGTTGACAGGAAATTTTCTTGACAATTTGTTTTATTTGTTTTATATCTCATTTGAGATAAACTTCAAAATAATTGAAGTTTAATGAGAGTTTCAATTATTGATCACCAAGGGAGTAAAAAATGAAAAAAGCTATAAGGTTGAAAACAAACCGTTTGGAGGGATTTTTTATCGTGTCGGTGATCGTTGTTTTATCCGCTGCGGTTCTGGGCGGTTCGCGGTTTGTCGAGGAGAGGGTATTGCATTTTGCATTGATGGTCGTCATGAGTATGGCGGGTATTTTTCACCTGTCATTTTTGCTGCGAACCAGGAACTGGGTTTATGCGGCATCAGCATTGTTTTACGGATTGGGAGCGCTGACGTTTGCCGGACTTTTTTCAGGTTTGCCGAAGCCTTTAATTCTGGGAATGGCAGTGTCGTCGTTCATGTTTTTTTGCGTGTTCATGTATTTGCTTGCGACAAGACGGATGAAATGGCGGTATCACGAGATTCTGGAGCTGGCGGCTCGTCCAGTGGAAGAATTTTCAGACGGTTTCGCCGACCGGCCTTATCCTGCGGGAAAAGTCGCTTACACGAGGGAAGAAATAGGGGGTTTTGCGGTTTTTGCATTGAAGTATGCGATAGCCTGTCCATATTTCGAGTCGGACCGTATTGTGTTGACTGTGCCGCGCAATATGGCGCTGCATTTTCTTTTCATAAAGCGGAATTATGAAGATGAAACCTATATTGCATTCAGCAATGACGGAAATGTTTCAGTGAAAATTTCAAACCGCGATTATGAGAAATACCGGGATGAATTAACGTTTAATCTGTTGTGCCGTTCATTCCGAAGGCTTTTCGAGGAATTTCTGGAATTATACATACGAGGCGAATCGGAGAAAATAATCAGGCGATTGAATTCAGTAGGTTTCATCTTGTAAGAGAGGCGTGGAAATGAATTTTGCTTCAGCATCAAGACTCGGCGGACTGTTGTCCCGTGATTATTCAAGAGAATTTTTTCGCTTGCTGGCGAATTACACGAACATATCGGCATCGGAGGCCGCATCCAGGTTGGACCTGCACATTAAAACGGCCCAGGATTTCCTGGAAACGCTTTATGAAGAGGGTCTGGTTTCAAAGGAAGAAGCGTACGAAAAGAAGCGGCCTTATTTTCGTTACGGGTTAAAGGCTGAAAAGTTGTCGATAGAAGTTTATTTTTCAGACTTTTCAATGAAGGAGAAGAGCCGAAAAGTATTGGAAATCAGAATAAGAGAAAAAAAGAATTCCGGGGTCATATTCAAAAGCGCCAGAAGCGGAGATCGCATATCAGCGTTACATTATTTCATAGGAAAGGGAAGAAAAAGAAAAGATAAGAAGATATATCTCACGGAACGGCAGGGCCGGTTCCTGTATTCCCTGCCGTTTCCGACTGAAGAACCGCTTCGTGTTGCGGAAATCATGAAAAAAGCGGATATAGACGAGGAGGGCGTTCCGGAGATAGCTGATATGACTGAATTTCTGTTAAACAAAGGAATTATTGAGGAACGCGGTCGTTCATAGAATTTTGTATGGGTGATTTTTCCTAAAGTCTGGCTGGATTTTTCAGAAGTCCCAGGCAGTGTTCATGCCGGAATAAAAAGGATTAGCCCCTTGTCATGGCGGCTTCCATATTCTAGAATTTATTAATTCTCGCATAAGGGAGAGATGGTTCAATCCTGTTTGCGGGAGTCAGTCGACCGGGCGAAAAAGACAGGCACAGACTAATGTTTAATTCAGCGAATCAATTCGGGATTCGTCGTATCGGATAAATGCGAACCAGTCGATAATTCTATGAAAAAAAGAAATAATCAGGTTCCCGTGAACAAAAAAAAATCTTGTCAGGGCGAGAAGAAGAATCCGGTTAAGATAATCAAGGACGATGACGGCACGGATGAGCTCTTCAAACGCCTTACCGAAAAAAAATGGCTGCCTGCTTTGATTATTGTCATAACCGCGTTGGCGGCCTTCGGTTCGACGATCGGCGGCGAATTCGTCTGGGACGATGAATATGTCGTCAAAAAAAATCTCTTCATCAGGGACCTTTCAAACATACCGGACCTTTTTACTACAGAGTATTTTGCACCAGCAGAAATCGGGCATTATACTAAATCGGGCGAGTTGAGTTACAGGCCGGCGGTTACTTTTACTCATTTCATCGATTATTTCATTTTCGGATTGAATCCTCACGGATATCATTTGAATAATCTGCTGTTGCATATTTCCGCATGCCTTTGTCTTTACGGTTTTTTGAGGACCCTGGGACTGTCGCTGAGAAGTTCTCTCATCGCTTCGATGCTGTTTGCGGTGCATCCTGTTAATTCTGAGACGATCAACACCATAGCGTATCGTGAGGACATACTGACGGGCATCTTCGTCTGTCTGGCGTTTATTTTTTACCTTAAGCAGAAACCGTTGACTTCCGGCCTATTTTACGGCCTGGGATTGCTGTCCAAGGAAATGACCCTGGCTTTTCTACCTTTGGTACTGCTGCATTTTCTGCTGGTTAAACCTTACAAGTTATACGAGGACAAGACCAGATTCCATTTTTTCGTTTTCTTGAGCCTGGTCATAACGACAGGATACCTGGCGCTGATATTCGGGGTCTTTCCGTCTTATTCCGTCGATGACGACGCATCGACGCAATCAGTCGGTTTTCCGACCATGATAAGAGTCATAATCCATTATATGAGGCTTTTCGTTTTTCCCTTGGGATTAACGGTGGACTATCTTTTTCCCGTTTCTCCGTCGGTCGCTGACCCGAAGTTCATTCTCTCCCTGATTCTGCTTGCGGCAGCCCTGGCGATTCCCCTGTTTTTAAAATGGCGGCACGTAACGAAGTTTTTATATTTCTGGTTTTTCGCGGCTTTGCTTCCTGTCAGCGGCATATATCCTTTGGCCAACTTCATTGCGGAGCGATACCTTTATTTGCCGTCCATGGGGTGGTGCGGCGCTGCGGGGATAGCGGCGGCATCTGTGGTAAGATTGAGCGGAAAAAAGAGAAAACGGACCGCATTCGCAGTTGCAGGTGTCCTTCTGGTATTTATATTCTACAACAATGGAAGAAATCGGATATGGTCGGATGAACAGCTTTTCTACGAAGCCATGATCAGGGCAAATAACTACAGCCACAAAGGTTGGTCGGGATTGGGCCTGACAATGATGCAGAAACAGGAGTATGAAAAAGCCGTTACAGCCCTTAAAAATTCACTTGTTTTAAATGAAAAAAACGCCATTGCGCTCCATAACCTGGGCAGCGCTTATATGGAGCTGGCAAAAAACGATGAAGCCATCCAGACATTCCGGAAGGTCATTGAGCTGGACCCGGATTTCATAGAATCCCGTTATCATCTGGGGCTCATGCTGCGAAAACAGGAAAAAAAACGGGAAGCGGAAGAGGAATTTAAACAGGTCCTGGCGCAGAATCCCAATTTTATACCGGCCCGATTCATGCTCGGTGTAACTCTTCAGGAAAGGGCAGAGTATGAAGAGGCTGTTGAGGTATATAAGGGAATCCTGGAACTGAATCCCCATTACGCGAAAGCCCTGAAAAACCTGGGCGTGATATACCTTTCCCACATAGAAAATCCTGAAAAAGCCGCCTATTATTTCCGTAAGTATATGCAATTAGCGCCGGACGACCCGCAGCGAGCCGTCATACAACAGGCGATCAAGGCCGCAGAGTCTTATCAGGCGGATAATTAGCGCCAGTCCATAAACTCGATTCTCAATTCAAAATTTAATGCAGGACAGGCATTACGGTTTTTGATCCATCCCGCTAAGCCTGTCCAGCCTGCAAGACAAATAGGATCGCAGTCCTGAAATCGTGGACTGGAACAACGACGGCAAAAAGGACGTCCTTTACGGAGACGGCGGCGGCATCTATTATTATCCCAATAATCAACCGGGCGATAATGCGCCTCCCGATGTGATGAACCTTTCCTTAGTTAAGGCTACTGATGATTCGATCAGTCTTGCCTGGAAGAATCCGAATGTTAACGACTTTGACGGCGTATTAATCGTTCGCTTCGGATGGCCTCTGACCCCCATTTTCGAAGATCAGTAGTGATATCGAAGTTGAGCGATCAGTATAGAGTCGTCTTTTATTTTATACACAATGCGATGCTCGTTGTCGATCCTTCTTGACCACCAGCCGGTTAAATTGTGCTTCAATGCCTCAGGTTTTCCGATGCCCTTGTACTTGTTTTTCTGAATGTCACGGATTAATGCATTTATTCTTTTGATTGCTTTTTTATCCGTTCTTTGCCAATAAAGATAATCTTGCCAGGCATTCTCTGAAAAAATCAGCTTCATTCCTTCAACTCTTTCTGTTTTCCTTTTCCCTCGTCGAGCTCCTTGATCGATTCAAGCAATCTCTCGGCATTTCTGGGACTTTGAACAAGATAAGACGTTTCGTTCAGCGATTCATAATCCTCTAAAGACATAATGACGACGGATTCATGATTCCTTCGCGTAACTATAACCGGATCGCGGTTCTCGCATACCTCTTTCATGGTGCCGGCCAGGTTTTTCCTCGCATATGTATAACTGATGGCTCGCATGATACACCTCCTTCTCCTGGGGAGCGTTGCCTTTCCCTGTACAATATATTGTACCTGTACAATTTTGTCAATTCAATTTACTCTTAAAATTCTTCCCGGTTATACCAATGAGCGCCGGAGATATTTTGTTCTTTTAACTTATTCCGGATGCCGGATTTCGGGACTGATAAAATGGAAGTTACAGATTTTGAGAGGCAGGGGTGTTGCTTATACTTTGACCGAGCAAATCCGCAGCCTGACGCAGCTTAGGGGAAATTTGCCGTTATGGACAAAAACTGATTAGAGGGCGTGTTTGCTTATTTGCTGTTTTTTATGGGACAATATTACTGGACGGCATCTTTAAAGTTGTTCGTCTCGTATTGCCTGTTGAATTTGTTTAGTTTTCGTTCGTGTGAACGGAAAATGACGAAATAGTTATTAAATTGATCCGAAAATCACGAATTCATTGGAGGAAAAAAATGGAATTGATTGCGTGGCTAATACACGTTTACATCTGGCTGATCATAATCAGGGCGATCCTGTCCTGGGCGCCCGGCCTGAGGAATAATCCTGCGGTTCAGATTCTGGACCAGATTACCGAGCCGGTTCTGGCGCCTATTCGCAAAATGATACCGCCGGAAAGGCTGGGAATAGATATCTCCCCCATAATCGCCATATTCGCCCTGGCGTTCCTCGCCCGATTGCTGTCGACCCTTTAATGGTTTGCGAAGGGCTCTGCGAAGGGCTCTGACCCCCTCGCAAATCAAAGAAACCGATCCAGCCATTGAAGGGTATTACCTCGCGCCTGGTCGGATTTTTTCCTGTTTTTGAAGTTGAAAACGTGGCCGGCATCTTTTATTTCGACCAATTTTGCGGGCGTTCCGTATTGATGCAGTTTTTCCAGCAGTCGGTTAGATTCGCTTATAGGCGCCGAGGTATCGTTTTCTCCATGTATAAGCAGAACGGGAACATTTATTCGCTTTGCATAATTGATGGGAGACGCTTCCGCCAGTATGCGACGGAATTGTTTTTCGTTTTCAGCGCCTGATTCTTTTCTGAAATGGCGTCTGATAAATTTAAAGACCAGTTTCCGACCTGCACCGCCTCCCGGGTGATACATCCATTCTTCAAAATCCGTAACGGGATAATAGGCAATGACCGCGCTGATTTTAGAGCTGTGGGCCGCCATTATGAGACTGAAAACGCCGCCCTGCGAAAACCCAAGGGATGCAATACGGTCTGAATCGATACGGGGATGAGCCTGAATGCGGCTCAACGCTTTGAGGACATCTTCCGGTTTGCGCCAAACGAAAAGCGTTTTACGGTATCGCCCTTTAATTAATCGTTTATAATCTACGGCGACTGCGGCATAACCCTTCTCGGCAAGGTCTGTAATGACTCCTGAAAGCAGCTCAACTCCTTTGCCCGCCGGCGGATAGACCATTACGACGGCCAGATCGCTTTTACCTGTGGGAAAAGCCCATTTGAATCTCATGAGCAGTTCCCCGCTAACCATGTTTTCATCGCGAATTTCCACAGTGGAAAGGCGCTTTGGATTCCTTATCGGCAGAGGTCTCAAGCAGCCGGAGATGATTGAAGCGCCAAAAAGAAGAAGACCCATTAAACAAATGCATTGTATGTCAAGAATTGATTTCATATGATTGACGTCTGCGGTTTATCAGAAAACGGGCAGACTTTACGTCATTGTCGACGGAATTATACTTTCCAGCCGTCCGGTTTGCAAGCATCCGTATTATTTGCTTCATATCTTTGACCTTTTGCTCATTTGTTATTATAGAATAAACGATGCAGTGACTATGACTTTACTCAGAAAGAAGTGCCCAGTCTAAAACTATTGGAATAACCTGGTATTTTCGGAAAGGAAATAAGACGGATGAAATGGTCATGCGATAATTTGTTCTTTGTTTGTTTTTCGGTATTTTTGTTTGCGGTTTTTGGTGTGGTTACGTCCGGCGCTGAGAAAAAAGAATCGTCGGATAATATTAGAGGGGAGTCTATTTCATTTGAGAAGGCGATGACGGATGATCCCTGCGCCGTGATTTGTCCGCCAGACAGCCTGGATGAAGGAGAACCTTTCGGTGATGATACGAATGGGGGTTGTGGAGCAGATCCGCCGGCATTCACGGAATTTGATTGCGGGGAAGTATACTGCGGGTCAGGATGGGCTGAAGATTCAATGCGTGACACGGACTGGTACCAAATAGAATTGTCAGAACCGCGGCTTGTCAGAATGACGGTAATGGCGGAATTTGAATTTATGGCCGCCTTTGTCGTAACCGATCCGCCGGGGACCGGAGACTGCTCGGACATGACGGGTTATCTGGATCCCTATGCCGTGGGCAATCCCTGCCAGGAACCTGCCGTAAGCATCGAAAAATCACTCGATTCGGGAACTCATTGGTTCTTTCTTTCTCCGTCAGTATTTGAAGGGTATCCCATTTCAGAAGGTCCCTGGGTTTATTATATTTCCTTTGAATGCGAAACGCCGCCTGAAGGCGCCTGCTGCGTCGATTCCCTGTGTGCATCAACCAACACGGAAACGGAATGCCTGGGAATGGGCGGCGCCTGGTTCGAAGGAGAAATCTGTCCGGCTTTCAATTGCGGAGGAGGAACGTGCGAGGTTCCTTACGTCATTGAGTTGCCCGCGGATATGCCCGTGGTAAATCGCAATATGACATGTCACCGGGGAAACGATTATTCGGATACTTGCCTCGGCGATTACGACGGGGGTGAAGATTTTATCTATGAATTACGCGTTACTGAAGCCTTCACATGTCTTCTTTCAATCATATCGCTGGACCCGGACGAGCAATGGATGGGCATGGCCCTGGATGATCAATGCCCTCCGTCTGCCGATTGCCTGGAGTCAGTAACTTCAGGAACTGAAACTGCCGTGTCTTTTTATTATAATTTTGATCCGGGCGCCTATTTCCTGATGATCGATACCTGGCCCAGTCCCGACTGCATTAGCGATTTTGCGTTTTCCATATGTGAATTTCAGGCAAATGATTTTTGCGAGAACGCACTGTCCATTACCGATGCCGGCGTCATATCTTTCAACACGGCCTGCGCTTCATTTGACGGGCCCGGCGAATGCATGACTTCGCCTAATATCTGGTACAGATTTACTCCGAATGTAACCGGCAGGGCCGTCGTCAATCTGCTGGCCAGTCATTACGATACGAAACTGGCGGTTTACAGTGGAGTTGAATGCGATCCGACGGGAAGCATGATCGAATGCAATGATGATTATCAAGGTTCTTTACAGTCGAGAATCTCTTTCTCCTGTCTGGCCGGACAAAATTATTTAATTGAAGTCGGCGGACATGAGGATGCTACCGGTCCCGGGACGATAAGCGCTGAAGTGAAATCATTTGAATCGCCGACGCTTTCTTTTTGGGGATTTCTGGTATTATTTGCCTTGTTTTCCCGGTTAATTCTCAAGCGTCGTCCGATCCATTAGTTTTAAAGAGAAGAAATTGAAACGCATTCGGTTCTCAGTTCTGTGAACAGCAATTTTTTACAAGCGAAAAAAGAAATAAGTCATGGGAAAAAAGAAAAAAAGAGGGCATTACTGCCGCATCTGCAATAGAAGCAAGGCGAATGAAGCGTTTTCAGGTAAGGGACATAGGGACCATATATGCAGGAGTTGCGGTAGAATCCCCAAAAAGGACATAAAAGCGATAATTCAAAGAGATGAGATATTCGGTTATCTCAAGCAGTCCCATATATCCGGCAAGAATGTTAAGAGGTTGCAGGAATTGAGGGAATCTCCGGATGAGCAGACGGCAGAACTGGCAGAAATAGTCCTGGAAGTCGCTGAGGTTAAACCTTATAAAAGGAGACGATTAAAAGTTCTGGCGCGTAAAAGACCTGATCTTCTCCAAAAACTTGATGAAACAGGACTGATTTTTGTCCATCATTTTCATTAATTATTGGCATTATGTCCTTTTGGGAAAATTTGACCAATTATGGAATCATGGTTGTTGGGTAAATCTCTGAAGTATTAAGAAACTGAAAACCAGGAGCAGAGTAAATATACCGGAATGACCGACGGAAGGCACCGGAGCGGAAGTGGAAGTTTGCGTTATGGTTGGAGTAAATGAAGGCGGTGAAGTAGGCGACTGCGTCCAGGTCGGGGTGGCGGTCGGAATGATTGTGGGTGTGTGGGTGGATGTTGGAGTAAGCGAGAAAATCGGGGAAGCTGTTGGTGTGATTGTAGGCGAGGTTGTAGGCGTTATAGAAGGAGTTAAAGTGGCTGAAGCTGTCGGCGTCGAGGTCGTTGTCGGAGTGGGAGAGGAGGTCGGGATTGGCGATGGCGTAGGCGTGGGAGCATCCAGAGCGTAATGCATGCCCAGGTCGACCAGGTCTGAATCAATGGCTGCGTCCGTTCGCGTCGTCAGTTCATCCATACATATGCCTGTGACGCTCAAACACACATTCGATGCCTGATCGTCACCGGCATCTATACAGAGACTGTCCGCAGGCTGGCCTGCCGCTGTGCAGCTTAAATAGAAATCTCCTCCCGGACCTGTTGTAAATAAAGGGTCGACATTCAGGTTTCCCATACCGGGATATCCTCCCTGAACGTCGCAGTTGTTGATTACAGGTGAACCGGAATAGACATGTATCTCATCAGGAGTATTGCCCCATAATATGCTGTTTTCAATGGCGGGCGAACCTGCGTTACAATAGACTGAGCCTCCCGTCTCAGCCGTATTGCCGGTTACTGTAATATTAGTGAAAGAACCGCCGCCGTGATAAAAATTCAGTCCGCCTCCATTGTTTTCAGCAGTATTATTTAAAATAAGGCAGTTTCGCATCTTCAGCCAATCTCCGTTTTGAGCGAAAAAACCTCCTCCGTCCGTTGCATTGTTGTTCCATATCGTGCAATTCTCATACTCATCAGCCGCAACATCGCTGTAAACGCCGCCGCCCGAATCGGCATAATTGTTGAATATGTCGCAGTCCATTATGTCGGGACCTGCATTGATAACGTAGATTCCCCCTCCTTCAGAGGCAGTATTTCCATAGAAACGGCAATCGACTACAGTCGTATTGCAGCTGTCTATATCTATGCCTCCGCCGAACAATACCGTGTGATTATCCGAAAAATCACAATTTTCAACGTTGGAATGCCCTGAATCGGACATTCCCCCGCCAGACCAGCCTGATACGTTTGAGGATATGTCGCAGTTTATAAGGCTGGGAGGATGCCCCCAATCCGAATGAAAATAAATGCCGCCGCCCTCCATTTCAGCTGAATTCGAAGTAATGGTGCAATCGATAACCTGTATTGAAGATTCCTGCCAACAGAATAATCCCCCGCCGCCTCCCCAGCTCTGAGTGAAAGCTGAGTTCTCAGTAAAAACGCAATTTATAATCACCGGCGCCGCATCAGAACAATAAATCCCGCCTCCCTGGTCTGCTGAACCATGCCGTATGGTTATACCCTGAAGAAT
The DNA here is from genome assembly GCA_964619725.1 of uncultured bacterium. Classification (GTDB taxonomy): domain Bacteria; phylum CSSED10-310; class CAZUFC01; order CAZUFC01; family CAZUFC01; genus CAZUFC01. The sequence goes on from CAZUFC010000005.1 coordinate 16,907, forward strand.
GGAGTCCTCATTTTCAAAACTATGAAAATAAAACCCGCGGCCGGAATACTCACAGTCGATAATACAAGCATCAGGACCGTTTTCAGACATTACGGTTATATCTTTTCCCTGGAAATCCAAGTCACGGTTGCCTGATCCAGTATAAATCCCATCTGCGATCAACACCGTATCGCCGCTTGATGCAGCGTTTATTCCAGACTGGATATCGGGTTCATCTCCCGGGACTTCGATGACGGAAGCAAAAACACCACTAATCAATAAAAAATTTAAAATGAACGCTGAGATGATTATCTTGCCCGTTTTCATAAAAACTCCTTGATTAATCAATGAATAATTCAATAGATCACCGTCGAATCAGATCGCAAGTGACTTATGCCATGAACTGCTTTTGACAGGCAACCCGTTCGATATTCCACTATTCCACCGGTGATGCCGATGAAAATGAAAATCCGTTTCAGAGTTCTTCGTCGGTTGGAACTCTGTCTTTAAATATTTTACTGTTCATAGTTTCCGATGCAAATTCTAGTCGTATATCAAAGCGACCGCAATGAAAAATTTTTTTAGTTGTCGGAGGTGTCGGCAGGATGAATAATTTCCGATCAGATTTGTATTCACGTTTCTTTTTGATTTATGGTATAGAGGAGGATCATTCTCATTTTTGAGATTGAATCTGGGGATTTACAGGATTGAACAAGGCGTATCTTGTTCACAGGGATAAGTCGCAGAAAAAAATGAGAATCTCGATTCCTGGTTCGAATGATTTCAATAACCTCTGGAAGGAAGGTTACCGATCTGATGAATATGGTTAGACCCATCATTTGGTCAGCAGTAATAACATGTTATCTGTTGATGACCGCGACGGCGTCCGGAAAAGAAGCTCAATTGACGACTCAAACGGAGACTGAAGTTTTTCCGGGCAATGCTTACAACGTAATTCTCATTTCTTTGGACACTTTACGGGCTGATTACGTTGGAATCTACGGCAATCCTGATCCGACGACCCCGTTCCTGGATACGCTTTTTTCACGCAGCGTCTGGTTCAAGGATTGTATAGTGCAGGCGCCGTGGACTCTGGCTTCACACATGAGTCTGCTGACGTCGCAATATCCCAATGTCCACAACGTTAATATCGCTAAGGCTAAACTGCCTGAAGGTAAACTCACTTTAGCCATGTACCTGAAAGAATTCGGCATGCACACTCAGGGGATCATCAGCAATCCCTTTTTGGGCGGCGGTTTCGGATTCGACCGGGGATTCGACGGTTATAATGATGCCGGTAAGCATCACGGATTCCAGAGTACCCGTGAATTCAGCAAATGGGTCAATAAAAATTATGAGCAGAATCAACCTTTCTTCCTCTTCCTGCACTACAATGATCCTCATATGCCTTACCAGGCCCCTACGCCTTATTATAAGTTTTTCGACAGAGAATACTCAGGCAAGATTACAGGAAGCAGGGACGACATCGTAAAATACGTGCGACGCAAAATACATCGCCGTGATCTGCAACATATCCGAAGTCTCTACAGCGAAGAAATCAGATACATGGACCATCAACTGCAAAGAGTTTTCGGGATTCTCCGGAAGCTGGGCTTATACGAGGAGAGCATGGTCATCATTACTGCGGACCACGGCGAGGAATTCAAGGAACATGGAAAGCTGGAGCATAATCAGACGCTTTACGAAGAGCTGTTACGGTCACCTTTGATGATTAAATTTCCCCAAAATATGGACATCGAGCCGCAAATGATTGATCGTCAGGTTAAAAACATCGATATTATGCCCACTATCCTTGAGACGCTCGATTTGCCCATACCGGAAGATTCGGTTCAGGGCGTTTCTTTATTGCCTTTGATAATGGGTTCTCCCGAAGCGGATGAGATCAACAAGATGGTTTTTTCTGAAAGCGCCAATACCCATAAAGTCTCTGTCAGGGGCGAGAGATGGAAATATATCTATAACAGGCAGTTCGATCGGGGAGAACTCTACGATTTGATAAACGATCCCGGCGAAAAACAGAATCTGGTTAAAATGAAACCCGACCTGGCTATGGAACTCCAGCAACTCGCACAGGATTACATGACACAGGCTGAAAGCGGATGGCACATTCGCTCTCATTTCCCCTTTGAATTCAAAGGAGTCCTCAAAACGTCCGGTCGTTTCGTTAATGTTACGGAGTTTGCTAAGGAAATGAAAGATACTGTTGAATTGTCCGAAAATGGGAATGAAATGAAACTGGATTTTTTTACCAAATACAGGGCGGATAAATTTGATGGAGTCGATTTTGACGTGATCCCCTCAGATGCCGAGATAAAACTTTTCATTTCAGAATCGAATTCTGAGGAAAAAGAAAGATTGCTGAAAAAAATTTATATCGGCAGACGATATGAAACGGTCGAGCAGAATCCTATCGTTCTGAACGGGCCTGATCGCTTTGTCGATCCTACAGCTAAGGTCACTGATGTCATCGTATCCAGTCGTTACAGAAAAGGAAAAAGACCCGGAATCTACATTTGGAAACTCGGAGAAGAAGAACAAAAAGTGCAATGGGCTGATATCGACGAAGACACCAGAAACAGACTCGAAAGCTTGGGCTATTTTCGCTGATTTGTTAAGTGATTTTTATATTTGAAAAATAAAATAGTTCGGTTCCGACCAATTCATAGTTCGTTGATCGGCATCTCCGGCATGTCAGAAAAGTTGCTTCTCGAAGAGCAGGCAAATTCGGTTATATTCGTACGATTATTATTAATCCTGAACCCCTGTTAAAAACTGATATCCAGTCCCCCCGTAACGACAGGTCCCGGCATGGGATATCCCGGTTTATATTCATATTCTTCATCCGTAATGTTTTCCGCTGACAGCCAGAACCCGGCTCCGAAACTCTCTTTGAAAAAGGGCAAGTGGTAATCCACGCGGGCGTTGAATACCTTATAAGGGTCCAGAAGAGTGCGAACTCCAGGGAACCGGGGATTATAATTGTATCGTTCGCCGACCCATTGACCGTCAATATAGAGTTTCAAGTTTTCCATCAGCTTTAGGCCTACGCCGGCTGTGGCGGTATATTCGGGAGAATTGGGGAGGTCGGAAGGCTCATTGTCTATGACAGTTCCTCCCAGAAACACGTCGGCTCGTTCGCCGAAAGTTAACGCTGCTGCGGCTTCTGCTCCGCTGATCTCAAACTCTTCGATGTTGTCGAAAGAGGGCGGTGGAGGCGGCGGAGGGAGGAATACGAGCAAATCTTCACCTTTTTCTTTGAAATAGGTTAGGTTCAATCGGAAGTTCTTTCCGATATACTGAGTCGCTCCAATTTCCCAATGATCGACTCTTTCCGGGTTAAGGCTCGTCCAGTCGCCGCCTCCTCCCCAATTCTCCGTCATAAATCTTGAATATAATCCTGGAAAGTTAAATCCTCTCGACGCAAATCCATGCACGCGCGTCTGTTTGTATTCTGCCGTTAAACCGAACTGAGGGGCCGTTTCTCCGCCGAATTCGCTGTTTTCCGTGTAACGGACACCCAGTGAGGGCGTCAGGCGAAAAGTATCCCCGAACACGTATAACGCTGATAAATAAGGCCCAGTGTTCGAAAAATATTCCTGCTCCTTCTCGACTCGAATCGCTTCTTCGCCGATTTCCTTGTACCCCCCGCCATATATGTCATGATCATACCCGAAAATCAGGCGGCCTTCGCCGGCAAATTTGACGGAACCTTTGTACCGAACGCCGTAGTTGTTCCAGTCCGTATCCGTGTCAAAACCCTCTTCTATGCTGTAATCCCACTGTTCCCAGTTGATGAATCCGTCATCGTAATACATCGTGGCCGTGTGTTCAGTAATCTCTCCCCCGTAATTCAACTCCATTATTCCCACTCGATCATCCACCGAAAATTTCCCGCGGGGAGGCGGATTATCTTCCGTTCCGGGGTCTTTAGCCCAGGTGTCGGAAAAATGGCCTTTCAACATAAGCTCCCACTTGTCGCTAAATCGATACGCCGTATGGATATAATAGTTTCGAAGCAAACCATCCGAGTTTTCCCGGTGACCGTCCGAAGCTTTATAAGACTGACCAATGAAATAATCGAATTTCCCCTGACGGTAACCATGCTCAAAAGTTTCCAGAAATGTGGAATAAGAACCACCGCCGATCCTTAAGCGGGACATCAGTCCCTCGGCTTCCAACCTTTTGCTCTCCAATTCCACCGAACCGAAAGACATGTTGCCTTCATTTACAGGTTGCGCGCCTTTATACACGGTTATCTCAGAAGCAAAATCAACCGGCAGAACGTCCATCAACGGATGCGTCCATACCCCTACGAAACGGGGAACATTGTCCGTCAATACGGATATTTCCGAACCAGGCCTGCCCGATCCCATGCCGCGGATGTACACCGCTCCTCCGTCCCCGCCGCCATATGATCCTATGATGTTATGCCGGGATATGTGAACGCCCGGTGCACGTCGCAATGCGCTGGGCAAATCCTGAGCATTAAGCTCCTCTATCTGACGATCAGTTATTTTCGTTATCGCTCCTCCGTATTCCGTTATATCCTGCTCTTCTATTATTTGTGTCCCAACAACAACCTCTTCCAACGTGAATCCTATATCGACGGGTTTCGTCTTTTTTGCATTAGTTTCGCCGTTGTCGTTCGATTCCGCCGGCATACTTGAAGATAACGCTAACCCGGCAGCTATGAAGAGCGACGCCGCTGCCTTACACTTGCGCAAAAAAAATAATATATTGAACTTCCTCATTATTATCTCCCTTTTCTTCACAACAAAAAATAATTGGTAATACTTTTTTGCTATTGAGTTCCTGATATTACGAGTTTTCCGTGTTTCATGCCTTTTAATGAAATTAACCTGCTGGAAAGACTGTTCAGCTTTGAAGATTTGCCTTTCAACGCTATGATTTCCAGGCAATTGTCGTGGTCCAGATGAACATGTTGAGTGGAAAGTATGATGTCCGTGAAATTATGCTGAATTTCCATTGATTCATTGACCAGCCCCCGGCGATGATGATCGTATATCAGCACCAGCGCTCCCGCTACCTCACGATCCTCATTTATCGCTTCTTCAACGCGATTCTTCCTGATCAGAAAGCGCACAGCCTGACTCCGGTTGGGAAATCGATGCTTCTCCACGAACTCGTCCAGCTCCTCCAATAGCTCCTCTTCCAATGATACTCCAAAACGTCTGATCTTTTTCATGGTGTCACCAAAATCAATAATGTATTACTCAGGAGCCTTTGTCAAGAAAAAAAGACATCAGGGAACAATTGCAACAGATGACCGACCGCTGTAAAATCATTAAGCTTGTCTAAGCGAAGCATCACAGGAAAACTGATGACGGATGTCCTTATACAGGAAAAAAAGAACAGGGACTATGGCTCCGGGAAATGATCAACGGAGCAAATCGGAAAGAAGGGGAAGAAGGATGAATGAGGAGAAGCGGAAAGCGGATGATTTGAAGGAAAGAAGCCGGATTGAAGAAGAGACAAAAGCGGGACTTTGGCGCCCTGTACTATTAATAGGACTCGTTTTGACGGTAATAATACTGTCGAGGGTATTAGGCGTATCGGAATATATCCGGGGATTGAGGGGCTGGATAGAGGATTTGGGAGCTTGGGGATATGTAGTATTTGCCTTGTTGTACATTGCGGCGACGGTGGCGGCGTTGCCGGGCTTGGCGCTTACGTTGATAGCGGGATTGATTTTCGGAGCATGGTCGGGAACGATACTTGTGAGTATTTCTTCAACTATCGGCGCTTCATTGGCTTTTATAATTGGGCGATATTTTGCACGGAGAGCTATAGAGCAATGGTTGTCGAGCAACGCGAAATTCAGGAAGCTGGACAGGATGACGGAGAAGCATGGAGCAGAGATAGTGGCGATAACGAGGCTTATTCCTCTTTTTCCTTTTAATCTTTTAAATTACGGTTTCGGGTTAACGAGAGTAAATTTTTGGTAGTATGCTTTTTGGTCATGGTTGTGCATGCTGCCGGGGACAGCGATATACGTTGTGAGTATAGGTGCTGCGACGAAGGCGGTCACGGAAGGAGAAATACCGTGGACCTTGGCGGGTATACTGACCGCAGTCGTTATCATTATGGCTCTGCTTGTCAACATGGCGCGAAAAAAACTGAAAGGCAAGGAAATTAACGGGCAGGAGGCGTAAAAGGTGCACCAGATAAAAGTTTTCTTTAGAATTTTCTGCGTCGGTATTATTATTGTATTTTCGTCCGATAGGGCGATTCTACGGGGAGAGGAACAAGAATGAGCCGGCGGCCCGGAGTAGGTTGCGTGTTATGCGGCGGCGGGATAACGGGAGCGATGTATGAAATCGGCGTTTTGACGGCTTTGCAGGAGTATTTGGGGGAGGAAATTTCGATAACAGATTGCGATGTTTTTGTAGGAACGAGCGCCGGGTCTGTGATGGCGGTTGCTTTAGCGATCGGCATCAATCCACTGGAAATTTTTGACGCGATAATTCATGATCGGGAGCATCCCTTTAATTTCCGAGTTGAAGATATTTACGGATTAAGTTCGCTGAACGTTCTGGATTTTTTCAAGAAAGTGGCAGGCTCGTCTTTCGCCGTAGTTAAAATGATGATGAAAAATCCTCTGAATTTTCCTGTAGGAAATGTGCTCAGGATAATAGATGAAACAGTCGGTTCTGGCGTATTCACGACCGCGAAGCTGGAAGGTTTCATGCGCCGGACATTGAAGCATTTGGGGTACGCCGATGATTTCAGCAAACTGAGGAAGAAGCTTCTTATTCCGGCTACCAACCTTGATACAGGGCGATATGAGATACTGGGAGAAGGAAAATGGGCGGATGTTCCCGTCTCCACAGCAGTAGCAGCTTCCTGCGCCATACCGGTTTTTTATCGTTCAGTCCGTATACGGAATACGGATTTCATAGACGGGGGAATGGCGAAAGTAGCTTACGCTCGTCAGGCCGCAGAGCATGGAGCGCGATTAATACTGATCATAAATCCGCTTGTTCCTGTTCATAACGATCAGTTAAACGTATGTTTTCCGACGACAAGAGGACCTTGCGGCCGCATTGCGGAATTGGGCGCTTCAAAAATATTCAGCCAGGTCATGAGGATAAACAACCGGGTGAAGTTGAAGCTGGGTTTACAACGTTTCCAGAGTTTAAACCCGGACATCGACATTATGTTGTTCCAACCTCGTCCGCAGGAAGCAGAAATGTTCCTTTACAATGTCATGTCATACGAATCACGCTTTGAAATTATCCATACCGCTTATTGCACGACAGCCAAAGCATTACTGGCTCATCCCGACCGCTACTCCGAAATATTCGATCATTACCGGTTGCCGAAACCCCATCCTCACTTCAAACGCATGGAAATCCTTCACCAAATGGACCCCATAGCAGGCGAAAGATGCAAATCGCTGAAGCTTCCCCCGGAAGAAGAAAACTTCCTTTTACCCAAAAAAGAAATCATCGAGAAGCTTTAAAAGCTGCTGCAAGCATTTCCGAAGGGCTCTTTCCGAAGGGCTCTTCCGAAGGGCTCTGACCCCTGCGGAAACCATTGCAGCGCTTCACCAGCATTGCGGGTTAGTCTTTTCCGCAGGGCTCTGACCCTTTCGCAAATCCCTGCGCAGCCACACCCATGCAGGACTTCTTCCTCCCGGCTTATATCCCTAAATTCAAATTTTTTGAAAAAAATTCAAAAAATTTGACCCCCCTTTTCTTAAGCCTGGCCTTGTTTGGCGACGTCTGGATTAAAAAGATTCAAAAAATTTGAATTTTTGTGGCGTCAGTCAGATTCTTCTGCAGAGTAAAAATTTTCAGTCGTCAAAATATATTCGATTTTTAGGAAAAAGTGCACAGCATAGAAAGCCTTATGAACTATAGGTTCTTTTGGAAGGAATAATCTGGAGAAGGACTCTGATACCATAGCGGGGACTTTAATTCATTGAGCCGGCATTTATTTTGCTCATGTTTTTGCTGCGTTTGAATTCGATCAATAGTTTAAATTTTTGACGTAGGAACTCTTGGAACAATTGTACTTTTTTATCATTAAAGGAAAGGAGGAAAAAATGGCGCGACCCAAACGAATAAAGCAATCGGAGCATCCTTACCACGTATCCACGCGTACCAATAATAAGGAATTCCGGTTCCATCACAAGAAAGTGCAGAAGGCTCTCATTGCTTCGGTAGCGGAAGTTCTCTTGAAAGCAAGCAAGATTTATGAAGTGCAGATACTTCATGTTGTTCTCATGGCTACTCATTATCATCTGATAATTAATACGCCATTGAGCAACATCAGCGTTTTTATGCAGTATGTGAACGCACGGATAGCCGAATTGTTCAACAAAGCGCAGAATCGTACGGGTCATTTGTGGGGAGGCCGTTTTTATTCGACCATAATCGATACGGTCGATTATATGAAAAGAGTCATCCGATACGTTTACGGCAATCCCAAAAAAGCCGGGATAGTCGAGAATCCTCTGGATTACGAAAATTCAACCGTATGTTTCTATGCCTTTGGTAGGCAGGCGTTTGTTCAAGTGACGGAGGACGGATTTTTCATCTCCCTGGGCGACACCCCGGAAGAACGTCGTCAAGCCTTTGTTCGCGAAATCATCGGTATCCCTATGTCGCCTGATGAAATGGAAGAAACCCGCAAAGGACTCAGAAAAAGGTTTTACGGAGGCGATGAATTCATAAAATTGATGAAGAAAAAACATGCAGAACCTTTGAAATCGAAATCCGGATGATATGGATTCCACTGTTTGAAATCAACAGATTCAATAAATTCAATAGAATCTCTGAACGCTCCTGCAGCGTCAACAGTTTATGACTGGCAACCCCTTGTATACTGCTGTTGATCCTGCTAAGTTTCAGCAGATATTCTCAGGAAGCACACTGAGAATCTGGATTTGCTTCGAGAAATTTCTGATGGAAAAGAGGATCGAAAAATGCCTTCGGAGAAGCTCGCGGTAAAAGCTGAGGGACTGACCAAGAGATTCCGTAATTTGACCGCTGTCGACCATATCGATTTTGAGATAAACACAGGCGAATGTTTCGGAATGTTGGGACCGAACGGTGCAGGAAAGACGACAACGGTCAGGATGATTTATTGTTTCAGTCCTGTTACGGAAGGAAGATTGCTGATTTTCGGACTGGACGTCGAGAAGAGTCCACGACGAATAAAAGTCCAACTAGGGGTATGTCCGCAGGAGTCCAATCTGGACCCTGATTTTTCGATTGAAAAAAACCTTCGGGTTTATGCCCGGTATTTTGGCATAAAAAAATCAGTATACTCTGAAAGGATCGAGACTCTTCTAGATTTTGCAGAACTTAAAGCACGACGCAAGGAAATAGTGGATAAACTGTCGGGAGGGATGAAAAGACGTCTGCTTCTGGCGCGTTCACTGGTGAATAAGCCCAGCCTTCTTATCTTAGACGAACCCACAACCGGACTGGACCCACAGGCAAGACATATGATCTGGGACAGGATACGCGAGTTAAAAAATGAAGGCGTCACCATCATCCTTACGACGCATTACATGGAAGAGGCTTCTTACCTTTGCGACCGCCTTTTTTTTATCGATCAGGGGAAAATTATCGATGTTGGAAGTCCTTCAGAACTGGTGGACCGCTACACCGGCAAAGATGCGCTTGAAATATGGGACATTGACGACAAAAAATCGGAATTGCTCCAGAAGTCGGCTTTGAATTTTGAGTTCAGCGGGCGCCGCGCTTATCTTTTCGGGAATAACATCCAGCAAGAATTCAACAATCTGAAGAAGGAAAACTTCACACTTGAGAAATACGTGATCAGGCCGGCGAATCTGGAGGACGTTTTTTTAAAGCTTACGGGCAGAGGATTAAGAGAATGAAGACGTTAAAGAACATCAGCCTGAGACTTTTTCGCGTATGGCGCCGGGACCTGGACGTCTATTTAAAAACGTGGTTCGTCAATTTTATGCCGCCGTTTCTGGAACCTCTGCTATATCTCCTGGCCTTCGGGCTCGGGATGGGAGCCATGGTCAAGCAGGTACAGTATCAGGGTAACGAGTTGTCATATATTAACTTCTTCGCTCCCGGCATAATTTCCATCACTGTTATGTTCAACGCGTTCTATGAGTGCCTGTACGGATCATTCATCAGAATGTACTATCAAAAAACATTCGATGCCATTATTGCGACGCCGTTGAGCATCGAAGACGTAGTGGGCGGAGAAATATTCTGGGGAGCATCAAAAGGCGCTGTCGCTTCCCTGATTATGCTTATTCCCATTTCTTTTTTCGGACTGGTAAATCTCAAAAGCATTTTCCTCGTTCCAATGATAGGATTCGCCGGCGGCATGCTTTTCGCCTCCCTGGGCATGTGTTTCACCGGTATATGCCCCACCATAGACACATTCAATTTCCCGATTTTCGTCTTCATTACCCCGATGATGCTTTTCGCCGGCACTTTCTTTCCCCTGGACGTGCTGCCGGAATGGGCCAGAAATATAGCTTATCTTCTGCCGCTGACCCATCTGGTCGAACTGCTCCGTGCCGTAATGCTCAATCTGAAACCTATAAACCTTACGGGCAATATACTCATGCTCATCGGCGGTTCAGTCATTTTCTTCCCAACAGCTCTTAAGCTAATGCATAAAAGACTAATCAAATAATCACTGATAAAAAACTGGTCGCTGGAGGACCTGCCGCAAAGCAGATGCCCGAAATGTCCTTCCGAAAGTCTTTTCCGTTTCCGAAGGGCTCTTACCCCCGGACAAACCCTTAGGGATTAAGCCTGGATGCCGGCGCCAGATGAATATGCAAATAAAACCGGGCATTTCCGAAGGGCTCTGACCCCCTGGCAAATCATTGGCAAATCAGTAGGAACAATTTTGCACTCCCGTTCACTCCTGTTTGGTCAGGCTCTGTTTTTAGTCCCAGCCGGGGAGTTCTAAGTTGAATTTATGAGGTGATGTGACGGTATTGGTTGAAGGTTCGGGAAGTTCATTTACGGAACCAATGTGGAGAATGTTCAATTCAGCGGCGCTTTGGGGATTCAGCGCCTTCTGGAATATAGATATCAATTCGATTCTGGAAAGCGCTCTTACGGCTTCAGCGATTTTTTGATCATGATCGAAACGGCCGTTCATTTCCAGCACCTCAAATTTAAAATTATCAAACCGGGCGGCCATTGTCTGTTCTTCCTGCAGAAGCGCTTCGGAGATCGAATTTCTGAAAGGCGTAAATTCTTCATCCGTCATTGCACTCAATTCAGAAAGAATATCCTGAATACATTTGTCGCCTTTTCCGGCTAGAGTCAAGACATCATAATCAGAAGACTGAACAAGAAAATATAACCCTAAAGCTTCTCTATAGTAATCTCTTCCGCACCAGACGACATATCCCAATTGCTGGTCAGTCCTGAGTTTTTCATAGAAACGCGGATCGAAAAAACTTTCTCCGATACGCAAGGCAGCATCCAGCTCATCTTTTCTTTTGCCGAACTGAACGAGTTTCAACCAGCAATGATTGTTCGATTTGGATGTAAAATTATAGGAGAAACTTTTTCCGGATTCAATCCGGCCGATAGATGTCTGTTTAAGAATCGGTTCTGCGGGTATGGCCGACCCCAGTTTTTCATAATATTCATCCGTAATTTCCGCGATAAATTCCGGATTAACATTACCGTAAGCGATTCCCTCTATAAGGATTTCTTCAAAGAGCGTCTCCACATATTGTTTCAGGTCGGACAATTGAATTTCCCCGATCATCCCCGTATAACGGTCTCTGTGTATAAATCCCTTATAAAGAAGGACTCGTGATTCGTAAAACGCCTGATCATAAGGTTGTTCATACTCCATATTGTCCAGGTCATCCTGCAGGCGTTTTCTGATCTGACGAAAAACGGGTTCATCAACATTGACGGTTTTTAGCTTGCGTGCCGTTTCTTTCATCAGGTAGGGCAATTTATCCGAATATCCTTCGAATTTTAATTCGATCCCTCTGTCGTTCCTTTCAATTGAGAAGTCAAGCCCGGCTAAAACGACCGGGTATTTCCATTCATTGAGGCATTCATTGATTGCTGAGGCGTATAGAATAGAAAGCGCTTTGTTTCGAGGGGATTGATTTACCTTTTCGGTCAGCAGATTGAGAGAGACCACTGCTTTAGGGATGTTCTTCATACATTTTCTATCGTTGTAGAGCCAAAAAATCCCTCTTTTATCGTCGATGACTTTCACCGGAGCGTCTTGAGTCTGTTTTTTTATCAGTTTTAGATCGTCAGGAACGAACTGATTGACTTCAGGATATCGGAAAGCAGGATGAACAGACATTGATTCCCAGGATTTTGAAATTTCATCAGGAAAGTCCGTACTGCCGTATTCTATCCCGTAATACTTTTCTCTATGGTCAGTCCTCAGTTCAGGCCCAATTAAAAACGCCTGCAATGCTGACGGCTTGATTTTATCAAGAAATGTCCGAAATGATTCCTGGGAGTAACAGGTTATTAGACGAACTTTTTTATCGATTTCGAGGGGAGGATGTTTGTGCATGAGTTCGGCATAGCATGCTGCCGCCTCGGCTCCTTCCGTCGGCTCCCTGTAATAATAATTCAGTTCCTCCATCGTTTTATTTTCATCGTATATATGCTTTTTGTACCCTTCTTTTTTTAAGAGATTTATATATGAAAAGAACAGCCCGATTACCTCTTCATAATCGTTTATTCCTTTATCCGTCAACCTTATTTCCGTTTCAATAATGCCTGCGAAACTGGAAAAATAAACTCCGCAAGTAATCCCCGACGCCAAATTTTTCTCTTTCAATAGAGACAGAAGCGATCCTTCGCCTTCATGACCGATAAGAAATTCCAGTATAAAATAGGGCTTGGCATCATGATGACCCTCGGCTGAAGGCGCTTCAAAGCATAGCTTCAATGATCGTTTTTCTGTTACAGGTTTTATGCGGATCAGGCGCGGCAGTTCCGCTTCATCGAATATTTTTTCGCTGTAGAAGTATTTTCTTCGTCCGTTATCGGGAACAGGACCGAAATATTCCCTGGTCCACTTTTCCAGAGTCGCAACGTCGTAACGGCTCAATACGGTGAGTTTCATCACGCCGGCTGAATAATGCTTTCTGAAGAAATCCGATAGGACATCCCGTGTAACGTTTTTAAGCGTATGAATGTTTCCAGTGGCGAACTTACGCGTGGGATGTCCGATGCGGTGAAAAAGATTACTCATCCGTAATTCTCGCCAGTAAGAGTCCTGAACGTTATTCTGATGTTCGGAATTGACGGCGTGCATCTCCTTGTCGATGTATTCCTGATTGAAAGAAGGAGCTATGAAAAACTGGGCGAAGCGGTCCAGGGCTTCACGAAAAGCTGCATGTGATGCTTCAAAATGAAAATTGGTATGTTCCTCGTCCGTATAAGCGTTAGAGTAACCCTGGTTAGCCGTCAGAAATTCCTCGAAATCGCCGATTTCCGGATACTTCTCTGTACCCAGAAAAAGCATGTGTTCAAGAAAATGAGCCAACCCAAGATGCTCTTCCGGGTCCTCCAGACTGCCCACGTTAACGTCCATGGCCGCTGAAGATTTCTGCAGGCTGGGATCGGTTATAACTAGAACCTCCAGCCCGTTGTCCAACTTGAAGGTATGATAATTTCGGTTGTCGCCGGTGCGCGATATCGAAATATCGACGAGACTTGTTGAAGTTACTGCCGCATCTTTATGTGAAAAGATCGGCAGAGACGAAAATAACAGAAAAATAATGCCGGTCAGGATAGTGAAAAAGTATTTGGATATTTTCATTTTGCTGCTCCCTGCTAATTACCCGGAAGCATTTTAAACCGTTAACGGTATAAAAAACAATCTTTATCCGGCAGGCGCTGACTATCGATTTGCCCGCATCTGCAATAGGGGATCAGAATAATTTTTTGCTTACCAACACGGCCGACAAGCCCAGTATCAGAAGAAGCGTTCCAGCGGTTCCCGCTGCCGGAACGTCGGGAACTGGAGTGGAAGAACCTCCGGTGAAGGTAAAAGTTGCATTGCCTATGCCCCATCCAGTCAGATCGTCGGCCAGGTTGGTCAGTATCAGATCGCATTGATCGCCGTATTCGCATGATTCGCATGTTACGAGGAAAGTGAATTTAACCAGGCTTCCGGTGCAGCCGGGAGGCAGTGAGCCGGGAGCGACGAACCCTGTGGCCCGTATCTCGCCGACGGTAGGTTCATTACAACCGAACATCACCCATCCGGGGTCCAGGTTGCCTCTGTCGCAACTTACATAGTCCAGCATATCGGGACAGGCGTGCTCCAGGTAAAATCCGAAGGCATCCAGGGGGGTATCCGGATTCGAAACCATCGCAATAACTTCGATTTCCTGCCCTGTATCCCCTGAAACGTCCTCTATCCAGATCATATCGTCGGTGATCGGCGTAGGAATCGGAGTGGACATAATGACGTCGCCGGCTTGAGAATCAGATGCTGCTGCTAAGACTATACCAATGAATATCCAAAGAATAACGATCGTTTTTTGCATTTGTTCCTATACTCCTTTTGCAATAAAATGTTCCGTAATCCAATATAATCAGGCAAACGCGAATCGCTTCGCTTTTCTATGCACTTTTTTCCGAAAATCCCCATTCTTGCCTTGATGAAATGAAGCGAAAACTTTCACCAAAGCTCAATATAATGATTTTGAGTTTTCGATCAAATTAATGGAGCATTTTTTTTTATGCTCCGCACCTTGCATTTCGGCCCAATGGTCGCCGAGATTTTCCTTAAATTTATGACATTTGTTGACGGGGGTTTGGGATAAGTGTAACGTAAAAAAGGATTGTCTTCTCATTTCTAGCACTAAAGATCATTCTGGCTGCTGAAAATAACCACCGAGTAATTGTAACCAAATTCTCCCGGCGAATAAAAATTACCCATGGAGATGCGCGGGGGAGGCAAAAGGGAGACGATATGAAATGCTCCATTTGCGGAGGAGAATCGAAGTCGAAATTCATCACTTACAATAAATTATGGGGCGGACAAATATATAAATTCATACGAGTTCCGGCGGAAGTTTGCGCCAGTTGCGGAAAAATAACGTTATCTGAGGAAACAGAAGAAAAGCTCATAGAAATAATAAAGGGAAAGCTGAAATTTGACATGGATTCGTCAGATTGATTATGATTAGCATCCTGACGATCCGCTGATGATTGGGATTCAGGTTGCGTCTGAAGCGATAGGAGGCGACGACGACTATTTATGGCGATAAAAAATAAAAATTTGGAGATTGATGTTGAAACGAAAACAGACGGCACACCTGAAAGGATTCTCAAGGACACGGGCATAAACATTTACGAATGTTGGCAATGTGCCAAGTGCTCAAGCGGATGTCCCTGCGTTGAAAGCATGGACATTCCGCCTCACCGAATCGTGCGTTTGCTGCAACTGAACCGGGTGGAACGAGTTATTGAATCCAATGCATTATGGACATGTTCAGGTTGCCGTACATGTGCGCATCGCTGCCCCAACGACATACCCATCAATCAAATCCTCGACTGGGTTTCTCAAAATTGCCGGGACAGGAAAAGAAGCATCACAAAGAAGGGTAAAAATTCTCTATTCTTTCACCGGCTTTTTTTGCATTCAGTAAAACGAACGGGAAAACTGGATGAAGCTCAAGCGCTGGGCATTTATCAGTTGAAAACAGGATCGTGGAAAAGCAATTTTAAAATGGGTCTGCAGATGTTTTTGAAAGGCAGACTCAAGCCCTTCGTAAAGAAAATTAGAGATCGTCAAAGCATAAAATCAATTTTTAAAAAATAAAAAGACTCGGAAACAAAAATTATGGAAATCGGATATTATCCCGGCTGTTCAATGAAATCTACCGCTTCAGACTATGACGAATCATTGCATGAAGTGGCTCTCAGACTAGAAATAAAGTTAAATGAGATAGACGACTGGAACTGTTGCGGTTCAAGTTCTGCTCACGTCATAAATGAACTGGCGAGTCATGCATTGCCTGCAAGGGTAATGGCTTTGGCCGAAGATCAGGGCATGGACTCGGTTCTGGTTCCCTGTTCGTCCTGTTTCGTCCGTCTGGCGGAAACGGACGTTTTAATGAAAAAGGACCCTGAAAAAGCCCGGGAAATCAATAAGGCTATCAGTCCGCTCAGATATGACGGAACGATAGTCATCAAGGATATTCTGAGTTTTCTGGCGGATGATGTAGGGTACCGGCGAATTGCGAGGAGAATTGAGAAGAAATTCAAGGGTCTGAAAGTATTGCCTTATTACGGGTGCCTGGTATCCCGATTTAAGGGTGTCGTTGAAAATAAGCCTGCAGATAACCCTCGGCAAATCGAGAAGTTGCTTAACATTATGGGGATTGAGACCGAAGATTGGGAATTCAAAACCGACTGTTGCGGCGCGGGACTCAGCATCACAGATACTGAAACAATGATAAACGTATCACAAAAGCTGATCGTCGATGCTCTGGGGCTAAATGCACAGGCTCTCGTAACCGCGTGTCCCATGTGTCAGACCAACCTGGATTCTTTCCAGAGTAAGATAAAAAAGGCCGCAGGACTGAAACGAAGCATCCCCGTTTTTTACATCACAGACCTACTGGGAGTGGCTTTAGGAGCGAATATGAGAAAGAGCCACTGGCGGAAACATTTTATCGACACGAAAGAAATTGTTTCAAAGGCGATTGAAGTTAAATAAAAAGAATAAAGCAGATTATGAAAAATAAACAAATTACAGGCAAAAGAAAGTTTAAGGAAGAAAGCAGCGTAGCTCGGGAACAAAAAATCGAGGAGATCAGTAAAATCGACCCCGATGATGCAGATCGTTTGAATAAACTAATGCAGCGTTTCGAGGAAATGACGAAGGAAGGCCGTAATGCTTATGGAGAGTTGGTGACTGAAGATCAGATGAATGTAATTTTCGATAAGATATTGAATCGGGAGCTGGCCAGAGCGCACATTCTGGAAGCCGCAGGAGAGAAGCCTGTTACTGTGAAGAAAATTGCTGAAATCACGGGATTGACGGCATCCGAAACGCTTAGTCACGTAACTGAGTTGTGCCGCCGGAATATTTTGCACAGGGTTGAATCCGGTCATGCGACGAGCCCCATTCCCGAATATATATTTCGCAAGGAAATGAGGAAAGAATGATGAGCGAAGGATCGACAACGGGCGCTGTTCTGGTGGTAGGTGCTGGAATAACGGGAATACAGGCGGCTCTGGATGCGGCTGATTCGGGGTACAAGGTATATCTGGTTGAAAAATCTCCTCATGTAGGCGGTCGAATGACTCAACTTGACAAGACGTTTCCGACCAACGACTGTTCGATGTGTATAATGAGTCCTAAAGTAGTGGAATTGGACCGCAATCGTAACATAGAGATACTGACTTTATCGGAGCTGATTAATGTAGAAGGCGAGCCGGGGAATTTCAAGGCAGCGGTGAAGGCTTCTCCCCGGCGGATCGATCCTGAAAAGTGCACGCATTGCAAGCTGTGCGAAATGGTATGTCCCGTGGAGACGCCCAGCGAATATGAGGGGGGATTGGCGCAGCGCAAAGCGATATATTCATCTTATCCTCAGGCGGTACCGGCGGCAGTCAGCATCGACAGGCGGGAACCGCCATGCAATTATGCCTGCCCTTTGCATCTGGATGCGAGGGAATATGTTGAACTGATCCGTGCGGGTCGTTACGAGGAGGCCTGGCATGTTATAAGGAGCAAGCTGCCTTTCCCCGGAACGTTAGGACGAATCTGTCCTCATCCTTGTGAGGATGCCTGTTCGCGTAGTGAGGGAGCAGGAGAGGCCGTATCGGTTTGTGCGCTGAAACGCTTTGTCTCGGACAAGTCGGTTGAAGAAGATTGGGATTACATTCCTGAAAAGAAACAGGCTGAGGTCAGCAAGAAGATAGCCGTAATCGGTTCGGGACCGTCAGGATTGACGGCAGCGCACGATCTGGCCTGCATGGGCCATAAAGTCAAAGTGTATGAAGCTTTACCGACGCCGGGAGGAATGCTGACCGTGGGCATTCCGAAGTTCAGGCTTCCCCGGGAAGTGATCGAAAGAGAAATTAATGCAATTGAGAATTTGGGTGTAACTATACAGACGGATACGGCTTTGGGGCGCGACATTACCCTTAAGTCTCTAAAAGAGGAAGGTTATGATGCTGTTTATCTGGCTCTGGGCGCTCACAAGCCGGTGGAATTCGCGTGTGAAGGATTTGAACTGGAAGGCGTCATGCCGGCGCTTGATTTTCTCCGAACAGCGGCTTTATCCGGTCCTCCCGAACTGGGGAAACAGGTAGCTGTCATCGGAGGAGGCGATACTGCTGTCGATGCGGCCCGAACAGCGAAACGTATGGGAAGCGACGTAACGATTTATTATCGAAGGTCCAATCGCGAGTTACGGGCTCACCCGGAAGAAATTCAAGCAGCAAGGGACGAAGGGATCAAATTCCGTTTTCTTACGGCGCCTGTGGCTTACAAAGGTAAGGACGGCAGGGTTGACCGCATGGTGATGGTTCGTATGAAACTTCTTGAAAGGGATGCCGAGGGCCGCCGACGTGTAGCAGCGGCGGAAGACACGGAATATGAAGTTCCTGTGGATAATGTTCTAACAGCGTTAGGTCAGAAGCCTGCAATACCGGATGATGCGGATATGGGTCGATTACTCGATCCGAAAAGGCGCGACAGAATAAAAATTAAAAACGAGGCATCATGTCAAACCGAAATACCCTGGATATTCGCTGGGGGAGACGCAGCGACGGGTCCCAGAACCGCCGTCGAAGCCATAGCGGCGGGAAGCCGGGCAGCAGAAGCCATAAACGCTTATCTTTGCGATGAGGAAGCTTTGCCGGAATATGTTCCTGAGCTGATAATGGATGCGCCAGTTATATGCGGGGATGATTCGGATAACGGCCCTACCCGCGTTTTTCCAGTTGAAAGAAGCGGGAAGGATCGTTGCAGAGACCTGGAAGAATATATTTCCTGTTTTACTTGTGAGCAGGCGCAATCGGAGGCGGAGCGATGTTTAAGCTGCAGGCAGTGTATCGGATGCGGTCTGTGTGTTGAAGTTTGCGAAACAGACGCCATAAGTTTCGATGATACGGCTTCTGTAAGAAAGCTTGATGTGGGTTCGATCATCCTTGCTCCCGGGCATGAGCTTTTCGATATTTCGTTGAAGCCGCAACTCGGCGGAGGACGTTTTAAAAACGTGGTTACTCACCTGCAGTTCGAACGCATGATCAGCGCTTCCGGACCTAATAATTCGTTGGTTCTTCGCCCTTCCGACGGGGTAATTCCTGAAAAGGTAGCCTGGCTCATGTGCGTGGGATCGAGAGAAAAAGGAAGAGACTTTTGTTCGGCTGCGTGCTGCATGGCTTCAATAAAAGAAGCCGTGATAGCCAAAGAGCATATGCCGTTCATCAAGCCGACATTTTTTTATCTGGATTTCCGGGCTTTCGGAAAAGGATATGAGCGATATTATGAAAGGGCTAAAGCGGACCCCGATTTCCGGTTTAAAAGATGCATGATCTCCAGGATAGAAGAAATAAAGGAAACCGGTAATTTAAAAATAAAATATTTCGATGAAAGCGGGGAATTGCAGGAAGAAGAATTCGACATGGCGGTACTGGCTGCGGGAATGAACGTAAGCGATTCGGTTAAGCAGCTTGCTGCGAGCTTGAACGTTAAGTTGGATGAACACGGTTTTTGTTCGTGTAAGGGAATTGATAGAGTTTCGACTTCACGACCGGGGGTATACGTCTGCGGCACGTTTGAGAATCCCAAAGACATACCTGATTCCATCATTCAGGCGGGCGCTGCAGCGGATAAGGCGACGAGTCTGTTGACCGACTCCCGATTCACGCAAACAGATGAGATGGAATTTCCGCCGGAACGTGATGTGGAATCGGAGGAGCCGCGGGTAGGCGTATTCATCTGTCGTTGCGGCTTGAACATAGCCGGAACGGTGGATACCGATGCAGTAGTGGAGTATGCAAAAACGTTGGATGGCGTGGCTTACGTTGAAGAATGCGTTTTCGCCTGTTCCCGCGATTCTCAAAAGAACATGCGCGATAAAATAGAGGAACATAATCTGAATAGAATTATCGTTTCTTCATGTTCTCCCAGAACGCACGAAGCCATATTCCAGGAAAACATAAGAAAAGCGGGTTTAAATCCGTATCTCTTTCAGATGGCCAATATAAGAGATCAATGTTCCTGGGTTCACCCACACGAGCATGATGCAGCGACAAAGAAAGCCAAATTGCTGACTGCAGCAGCCGTAGCAGACGTTAGGAAAACCCGTCCGCTGACAGAAGGCTCGCTGCCTGTGACAAAACGAGCCTTGATTATAGGCGGAGGACCTGCGGGAATGCATGCCGCTCTTGAGATGGCTGGGCAGGGATTCGATACGGTTCTGGTCGAAAAGAAGGACAGGCTGGGCGGGAATCTGGCCGGGAAAAGGGAAAACATCGAAGGGGTCGATTTGAAGGAATACCTTCAGAATATTATCGAAACAGTTATGAATAACCCGCGTATTAAAGTGATGACCGGTGCGAAAGCAGTAGGATTTTCCGGAATGAAAGGGCGATTTTCGACAATATTAAGAAATCAGGACGGCGAAGAGACTGAAGTCGAGCACGGCATCGTCATACTAGCGACCGGGGCTGTTGAACATAAGCCGAAGGAATATAATTACGGGGAGAGTCCTCGCATTCTGACGCAGGGTGACCTGGAGCGGTCAATGGACAAAGGCGAAATAATTCCGCAACAAATCAAAGAAGTCGTCATGATACAATGCGTAGAAGCGCGAACGCCTGAGCGTCCCTACTGCGGACGGGTGTGCTGCACTACAGCCCTGAAAAACGCACTTATACTGAAACGTCTCAATCCCAACATGAGAATCCGCATCCTTTTCAGGGATATGCGCGCTTATGGGAAACTGGAAAAACACTACAGCCGTGCCCGTGAATCTGGAATTCTGTTCCACCGATATGAACCGGAAAATAAGCCTGTCGTTACGGTGGGAGATGACAATTTGAGGGTTACATTCTCAGACCTTACTTTGAATGAAGGAATTACCGTCAATCCCGATATGGTCGTTTTGAGTACGCCGATGGTTCCCGACGACAGCAGCGAAA
Organism: uncultured bacterium; assembly: GCA_964619725.1. GTDB lineage: Bacteria > CSSED10-310 > CAZUFC01 > CAZUFC01 > CAZUFC01 > CAZUFC01. Next base: position 38,053 of record CAZUFC010000005.1, read on the forward strand.
TTTCGACGCTATTCGCTCAACCCCTAACGCAGGATCAATTTTTTATGGAAGCCCATGTTAAATTGAGGCCCGTCGAATCTCCGGTGGAAGGAGTATACATCTGCGGGGCCGCTCATTTCCCCAAGCTGACGGATGAAACGGCCACGCAGGCAGCCGCAGCCGTATCTGCCGCATGCCGTGTTCTGGCTCAGGACAAGCTTAAAATCAGCGGCATTATTTCTCAGGTCGATCCGTTGAAATGCGCTGCGTGCCTTCATTGCGTCAGACATTGCCCCTATAGTGTTCCTAAAATAAATAAAGACGGAGTATCGGAAATCGAACCGGCCCTCTGCAGGGGCTGCGGTTTATGCGCCGCCGAATGCCCCCAGAGCGCCATTCAACTGCTTCATTATACTGACGATCAGATCAACGCTCGCGTCGATGCCATGAAAGAGAGGATCACCGGTGTCGGAAACTGATTTTCAACCCGAAATAATCGCTTATTGCTGCGAACACTGCGCCTACGCTGCCGCCGACTTGGCAGGCTCGCTCAGAAAAGAATATCCCCCTAATATTAAAATCATTAAAATACCCTGCTCCGGTAAAGCCGATAAAATCCTCATCCTTAAAAGCCTTCAAGGCGGCGCTGACGGCGTGTTCGTCGCCGGGTGCCTGGAAGGCGACTGTCACTTTAAGACCGGAAACCTTAAAGCTAAACAAAGAGTCACTTACTTGAAAAAGTTACTGAAAGATATCAATTTTCAGCCCGAACGTGTGGAAATGTTCAATGTTGCGGCTTCCGACGGCGAAGGCTTCGCTGATATAGCAAGAAAATTCACTGAAAAAATAAAGAAACTGGGCCCCAGTTCGCTTAAAGAAACAGATAACGAATAAAGCAAGGCGGAAAAAGTATAAAGTTTCAGAAAATCCGATATTTGCAGAAATGAATCTACGCCAAAATGAAAATTCTTCTCGGATTTTTTATCAGAAATCCTGTATAAGGAGGCAGTGTCGCTATTCCGGTCCGAATCCGAATTCCAGGTAGTCCCATCCGCCGTAGATGTCGTTCATGCTTTCATTAAGCAGCGCTCCGTAGAATTTAATTCCCTGGAGGGAATCCTGTCCCGTATCAGGCCACTGAAAAGTTGATATGGCGTTGAATGTAGTCAATCCGGAATCGAAAGGCGGCGGATAGTATTGGGCATCCTGTGTCCATCCGGGTGCGAACCAGAATTCACCGTATACTTCGAGCAAAACGAACAGGGGATTATTCATAAGAGGCGAACCTGTATTATTGCAGACCGAGACTTGCAGATAGCACTCATCTCCAGGGGTAAAGTAAGTATCCGGCATTTCCAGGGCAACTCCCAGTTCAGTGCAGGCAGAGGCGGTCATTTCGCACTCGGCCCAGGCGGTAGCGGAAGCAGGCATAACAATATTTTGCACGAGATTGTCCAGTAGGTTCCAGGATTCTCCGTCGTATTCTTCCAATGCGATGTCCAGCGACACGGTATGCCTTACGAAAAGAACGCCGGTGGTGTCTATAACCGCGTAATAGTTACCGCTCAGGGGAGGATAGAAGGTAACATCCGATTCGCTGTTTCTTAGTTCAATATTGTGAGCGCTGAAACTTTCATCGTTTCTGTAGGCTGCAAAATTGTCTGCATCACAGATGAAGAAATTGATATTTCCTCCATCCAGGATATAGGAAAAAGTATGCTGAAATTGCAAATCCAGGGGATGCAAGGCTCTTTCCGTAACCTCGTAATGAACGACAAGCCTTTGATCTCCTGTTTCTGAAGGGAGGGCGGCCGCGGGAGTCGCTTTCAATTGCGGAACGATTCCGGGAACGGTGACGTCCCAGGCATATTCGGCATCAGGTTCGCTTTCAGTAATAACCTGGACCGGGTCGCCGTCAGGATAGAATCCGGCTTCGCTTTCAACTTGCCCCCAGAAATCTCGTTCATCTCCCAGGATAAAGTCTGTCGTTCCGTCAACATCTGTAAACTGGGAGATAACGGTTATCAGATCGCCGCCGGAACCGCCCCAGGGATAAGCCAGTATAGAAACTTTGGCGCCGTCCACGGGGTTCCCTTCCGCATCGGTCACCGTTACGGTCAGAGTGCATGAATCGGAGTAACGATGGGTGATGGCATCCTTGTATTCGTCGCCTCTCCAGGTTGTGACGGAACTCAATGTTTTACCTCCGCCGTAATCGCTGTCTGCGGCCACGCCGGGATTGTTGATGTGAGTCGAACCGCGGTCCCAGCTTACCTGATAGGGACGCCAGGAACCGTCTGCCCAGAATTCTCCCCAAACATGGTCCCAGGCGATGTTATTGGCGCACTGAGCGGGTATCAGCATAGTACGTGATGCCGCAACCAGCAGGTCCTGGAGTTCACCGCAGTTTCCGTCATGGCCGCGGGCGATGACTACGGGTTGAATCGGACGATCTCCCCGGGCCCTGTAATTCAGTATCTTGCCGACCCAGTTTCCTATTACGTCCAGAGCCAGGCTTCCCGGTTCGAAGAACCTGCCGCCCCATAGATTATATTCTTCTCCGTCCCACAAATATTCGGCGTTCTCTTTCACATCGGATAAAATGGGATAACCCGTCCATTCGACGGAATCATATTGAGCGTTCGACTGAGACGTCGTGCTGAATCCCGAAGGAAAAACCAGTCCTGCGGGGTCTTCCGTGCCGTAAGTCGCCAGGTGAATCTGAAAAATCTTCTTATGGGTGTCCAGCCAGTCTTCTATCCAGGTACGGTTATCCGCCAGCGCCTGATACAGTTCATAAGGCTGATACGAAGGAACGATCAGTTTTTTATAATCCGCCAGGTCGGCTACCCCGATGTCTGCGGAAGTCAATACATCGTAATTACGCCCGTGAGCTGTAAGAACATCCTCTATAACGGCTCCTTCCGGTTGATCCTGATCCTTGATGATACCTATCTGTGCCGTCTGACCCATTGAAGTATGACCGTTGCCGTATTCCACCATGTTGTCCAGAAGCAGGCAACCGCCTGAATCATAGGCCGCTTCCACCCGCAAAGTCGTAGCCAGAATTGTGCTGCCCTTGTTGCCGGTAGCCCACTTGATGTCGGCCAGAACGATTGCATCGGCGGAGCCTGCTGCGCTTGCAATACTCGTCGGCGCAATCTCAAAATCCGTCAAATGACCTTTAGCTGATGGTCCCCAGCCGTCCAGCATTGCATCGGATATCTCATGCTGAGGCGCATACTCCAGATAGTGCTGAGCGTAACTGTCCGTTACGTTTGAATCGTAAAAAAGATACGAACGCCAGAAAGCGCCGTCCGGCGGAGCCGAAAAACCGCCGCCTTCGGGTACGACATAAGCGACCTTTTCATCGCTGATCTTGGGATGCACGATATACCAGTAATAAATGTCTCTGGGTATTTCCCTCCATTCAGGCGCTCCGTCGATAAGCCAGCGATGAGTTACCGTCGTATAATATTCACCGCCCGAAGCGGGGTCCCCATGCTCCACCAACTGCACATAAGAAAGTAGTGGAGCCGCTTCATAAATCAAGGAAACGTTGTCCTCGAAGATTCCAAAATCAAACCGTGGATTCATAAGCATTTCCGGCGCTATATGAGCTGCCATAAAACAATATTCATCCCGATAATTCACATCAGACGGCGACAGGATCAATTCCGCCGCCTCATGCTGATGCGCTTCGTCCATGTATGAAAAGTTGTCGGCAAGGTCGTCTTTCAGCCAATCCGGAGCCGCCGCTACAGCATTGGCAGCTTCCTCCGTCAAACCCAGATCGGGGATGCCTAAATCGAATTCTTCCGTGGTCAATCCCAGATGGGGTCTATAATCACGCTGCAGAGCGCGCACGGCATCTTTTTCGTCAGGAGGACCATATCCCGTTATGCCTTTGTCGTCAGAACCGGCGAAAACCGTTGCAGCCGACAGAACAACTGCTGAAACCAATAAAAGCAAATTAATTTTTTTCATCTACTCCTGCTCCTTAAAATTTATTGTTGTAAGGAAAGCGTATTCATTTTTTTCTCAGGGCATAATACCAGTTTTTTCATCCAGATTCAAATATGGAAAAGATTCCCGGTTGGAGGGCTACACAATATCAATTTTTGCAAAAGGTACAGAATCTTTCGCAAACCGCGCTCCGATGCCCTCTCTCCATTCCGGAGCCTATGCAACAGGATAAAAGGCATTTTTCTTTTTATTTGCAATATATTGACTAAGAGATCGCTATCGTTCGACGAGCCTGCTCTATTGCGGGATAAGGTTTTACAACGGGGTCAGAGCCCTTCGCAAAACCTTGTTGCTTTTTATTTTTTCAATTTTTCTTATGGAATCTCAGCAGAATGATGCCTGTCAGTATCAGGAGTATAGCTGCGCCTGTTGTTCCTGTGGCGGGGACGGGCGGCGGTTCTGAAGTATCGGTCGGCGAGGGGGTGGGAGAGGTCGGGGTTTCGGTGGGAGTTAATGTCGGCGGCTCTGAAGTTGGAGTGGACGTCGGTGTTGTAGTGGGTATGACTGTGGGGGTTTGGGTCGGAGTAGACGTCGGAGGCGTTGATGGCGTTAATGTTGGTGAAGGAGGCAATGTGGGTTGTTCCGTGGGTTGTTCTGTCGGCATTTCAGTGGGGGCTTCGGTGGGTTCCTGAGTGGGACTCGGCGTGGCGGATGGCGTTGGGGTTTCCTGTGCAGAAGATTGCGGATTGACGTTTTCCGGTTCGTTTTCAAAGAAGTCGGCTGTATTATCATCCGTATCCTGTCCCTGATGTCGTTCGTAACTGTAACCTTCTCCCGAAGGATTCGGCGCGGGCGTCCCTTCATAAGGTTCTCCGCTTCCGGGACTTCCCCAACCGAAGGAGTCGACTACGACGTCGGAAGCGTCACGCAAAGCTATGCCGTGGTCGGTATTGGGCAGCGACATTTCATCTTCCAGGTCGGCATCAGGCCAGGCCGGATTATCTTTCCCCGTCGACCAGCCGCCGTCTGCAATGAGAAAATAGCCGTGAGCCGGAATGATTCCTGACGTTATTTCCGCTTCTACGCCGCTGCCGTCGTAAATATCCCATCCCGAGATATCGACAGGGGCATCACCGGGATTGTAGAGTTCGATGAATTCACTGTTGTATTCATCATCTGCATCAATATAGACTTCGCTGATAAGCGGCACGGCATCAGGAGCATTTTTCCATTGATACAGCCAATACTCGAACCAGGTAACGAATTCAGGCTTCGGGTCCTCATATCCGAAATAGGGGGAAGAGGTCGGAGGCGTTTCTCCCTGGGATATCGCATAATCGATACAGGGATGAGCGTAAACGAGTCTTTCCGGAATGGATATGGTCCATCCCGAAGAAAATTCCGGCTGCACCTTGGCGCCGATATGCGGTTTATCGAAGAATGCATTGATAACCAGCCAATCCTCGGGCGCCAGCCATTTTTCCAGCAGCGTTATCCTGTCCTCGCCGGCATACCAGTCAGCTCTTACCACCAGTTCCCATCCGTAAACAGGATCATTGATCAATACGCCCTCAATGGAATACACATGATTTTCATCAATCCGGCTTCCAGACAGCGGGTTCCACTCCTTGTAAAAATTGGCTCTGCTGTAGGGCTCGCCGTCGCTAACCTCCCATATGTCATAAGGGTCCAACAATTTAGCGTTGTTCCTTTCATTCATGTAAACCTTCAGTTCAGAACTCGATTCCGGCGTGAAAGTATCCGTGTCCTCCCAATCGCCGATATAAAACACGGAAGAATATTGGGGATTCGATACATAGGTCACCGCAGCCTGCTGAAAACGCAATATCTTATTTTCATAATTCCCCAGGTTCCCCGTTACCTCATTAACCGTTACTATTTCTGAAACCCGCGGATAAGCGCTGAAATAATCATGCACTGCCTGCTCGTATCCTGAATCAGTATAGGATGAGACATAAATTCCGGGATTCGCCGCTTTCCAGGCGTCAACGGAATCGGTCCCGATGCCGCTGATCGACATAAGGTGGTCTTCTTCTTCGAAGTAGTTATAATTTTGCCTGTGATTGAAAATGCTGCCGGCCGTTGCGGGTCCGATGCCCGAAATTTCCGTCAACTCACCCTGCAGAGCGTTATTCAGATCATGCGCTCTTCCTGTCCATGCATAATAGCCCTCTGTTTGAACATAATCCAGCAAAGCCTGCATTGTCGCAGTATCGATGCCCGATGCGTCGGATACTTCCTGGAGACTGCTCCAGGGCCTTCCGTCGATGATCGTCGTCCGCTGCGGATCAGATATGTCTCCGGGGCTCTGAATCTGGGTCCTTGACGCATTGTTGGCTATATCCAATGCCTCCGTTTCCTCCGCTGTCGTAAAATATACTCCGTCATAGGTACCGTCGCGATCACCTGAATGATAAGCAAATGTTGTATTCATCAGAATTCCGAAGGCAATAATAATCGCCGAAATAATTAAAATACGTGCCATCTCTATACTCCTTTTCAGTGTTTCATCATTGTTCCATTACCTTTCATTAAGGAAAAAGAACCCCTTTGTCAAGTCAAACACGCTGATTTGTTTCTTTACATCAACCGCGAGCATTCTCCAGCACCTGTCCACAAACTCGAATCTCCATTCAAAATTCAATGCTGGACAAGCGCTATCCAATGCTGAGTCAGGCAGCGTATTTGTCAGGAAAAAGTATTGAAGTATTGCGCAGGACTCTGACCCCATTCCGGATGCTTGATTCTGCATGATTCTGTATGCCTGACATCGGACGGACAATGGTTGACGCAGGGCTCTGACCCCTTTCCAGATGCTTAATTCTGCTTGATTCCGGGTGCCTGATGGCGGAGGAGCAATGGTTAGCGAAGGGCTCTGACCCCTTTCCGGATGCTTGATACCGGGTGCTGATGACTGAGTGGCAATGGTTAGCGCAGGGCTTTGATCTCTTTGCGAATGCCTGGTTGCGCTCTTGGCGGGGCCGCAATGAGGAGAACAGCGGCGAGAGTAAGGATTAGACAATTCAAAATATGAATGATAATAGTGGAGGGGTGATGCGGGAGGGATGAATGGCTAGAAATGTTAAGCCAGGGAAATGTTTGAAACAAATAATATGGATTTAAGGATATAACGTGAGGAAACTGAAAAAAGAGATGCCGGTTGAAGAGCTTGTGGAGTCTCATCCCGGAGTCGTCGATCAGCTTCAGAAGCGGGGAATATTGTGTATCCGATGCGGGGAACCCGTCTGGGGGACGCTTGAGGATTTATTGAAAAGGAAAGGTATTGAAGACATTGATGGATTCGTTGATTCTTTGGATATTGAGTCTCGCTCTTGAAAAATTTGATGATTGCTATTATATGTACCCATGCCTTTGAGTTTTCATTGATTTATCAGGAGGGTGCATTACAAGCGTGAAAGGGGCTGCTGATCATGTCGATGAAGGATACAGTCGTTGATTTAATGCCGACCTGGATGGTCAAATTTTTTGCCGGACCTTATGTGGCGGGCGATTCTGAGGAAAAGGCTGTGGAAGTCGCCCGGGATTTATGGCAAGAAAAGAAACTGAAATCGACAATCGATTTATTGGGGGAGGAAGTGACGAGTTCGGAGGAAGTCGATTTGACGATGGAATCTTATGAGAAGTTGATCCGGTTTCTGGGCGAGCAGGAGTATGCGACGATTTCCATCAAGCCGACTCAATTCGGTTCGCATGAGTCGATGGAGACATGCCGCGAGAACATGCGGAAGATAACCGCAGAATCTTACGAGAAGAATATACCAGTAACGATTGACATGGAGGATCACAATTATACGGACCTGACGCTTCAGATTTACAAAGAGCTTTTGCCGGAGTTTCCGGGACTGGGAACCGTTCTGCAGACTCGTCTTCACAGAACCGGCGACGACATTAAGAATTTGAAGGGTTTGAAAACGAGAATAAGGCTTTGCATTGGGATATATCTTGAGCCTCGATCAATCGCTCTTCAGCGCAAATCAGAGATGAAGAAACGGTTGCTGGAACAATCGGAAATACTGTTGGACGACGGTCATTACGTAGAATTCGCCACTCACGATGAAAAGATTATTCGCCGGTTTCTGGAGATGGCTGACCGTCGTGAGTTCAAGAAAGACCAATACGAAGTGCAGATGCTTCTGGGCGTACCCAGGCGCTCATTGCAGCAGGAACTGATCGGCGAAGGGATAGACGTACGTCTTTACGTGCCGTATGCCGTGTCGTGGAAGCTGGCCATGGCCTATTGCAAAAGGAGGCTGGCCGCCAATCCCAACATCGCCTACTACGGCGCCAAAAATATTTTGACCGGTTTGCGATCCTCCAAATAGCTATCATTGAAAAGCGTGCATTGCGGACGCTTGTCGACCTTTTCGAAGCGATGATTCAACGGCAAGGCTGAGGCAAATTGATTATTTGAATCGATTGTTGATGATAAGGAGGGAAAAATGGATTGCCCTAATTGCATAATTCAATTGGAAAAAGAACAATATGAAGGCGTGACCGTTGATCGATGTCCCAAGTGCAGAGGAGTGTGGCTGGATGAAGGAGAAATAGCCGCGGTCGTTGAAAAAAGAGACAGAATCTTTACTCCTGAAGAAAAAATTGCAGCCTTCAAATCACGCGGCAAGGATTTGTCCAAATCGGCAAAACTGCCGTGTCCCAAATGCAATGAGGAAATGAAAGTGATCCAGTATGCCGTGACTTCCGGCGTTTTTATTCACAGGTGTCCGGCGAATCACGGCATCTGGCTTGATGATCGCGAGCTGGACAATCTGCAGATCGTGATGGAGGAATACGATAAGAAATATGATCGCATCCGAGGGCCTGACGAGCCGGAAAAGGCGGACATCAAAGAATGTCCGAAATGCAATGTTCCTATGCATGAAATAAAAAGAGAGGACGTCATAGTTGATGAATGTCGGAAATGCGGGGGAGTCTGGTGCGATACCGACGAATTGAACAGTCTGATCAAAAATAAGAATGAGAGAATAAAAAAGGAACTTGAAGAAGCGGGGTCTGAAGAAGAAAAAAAGAATATCCTGGAGCGGGAAAAATATGAACCGAGGATCGTCCATGACGAAGATTTAGTTTCAATGTTGAACTGTATCGTATGCGGCGCTCCGATGAAAAGAATCAACTATCAGTATTCATCAGGCATCATCATTGACGTTTGCCCTCATAATCACGGCATATGGCTGGACAAGGGAGAACTGGAAAGAGTCTTCGAATTCACGAAAAGATGGGGCGGCGTGGAAAAGAGGATCAGGAACTATGAATCGGTATTCAAAAAACATCACGATGATACTATTTCACCCCGGTTCCTGAAGGTAAGCCGTTTCTTTCCTTTGCAACGGTTGGCGTTTAAATTGAAATCGGGGTACTACCGGAAGTGATCCTCTGCGTGCTTATGAGCGTTTCCAGGCGCGGTTAATGAATCGCAGTTGCAGTTGATACGGATTTTTTTCCGTTGAGCGTTCCATTGTCAGTAATTCAGATGACGCCGTTCATTGAAAATTGTTTTTCACTGGAGTAATATGGAGTCGCAATGAATGACGAATTTATCGTTCAAATGAAACGAGCGGCAGAAAAAATATTCAGAAATACCAGGGTTTTAGCCGCTTACGCTTACGGCAGCAGAATTGCGGGAAATTACCTTCCCGAAAGCGACCTGGATATCGGATACTATCCCTTCCATTATAAACAGACGAAACAATTGTCGATTAGTGCCGAAATGATGCTGGCGGCAGACCTTTCTGACGAACTTGAGTTAAACGTCGATCTGAGGAATCTGAACGATGCGCCCCTGGAATTAAAGGGCAAAGTTTTGGAAGAGGGCATCAGAATATATTCGGCTGACGAGGCGAAGCGCATTGCTTTGGAAACCTATATCCTGAAGAGATATCATGACTGTAAGGAAGCTTACATTCGAATGCATGAAGTCAGATTGAAGAACTATAAGCATTTCCGGGAGAACCGTAATGGTTGAAAAAGCAAAATTAGACCACATGATTACGAATTTGAAACGATACCTGAAAATTCTCAGTTCCCTTGCAGAAACGCCGCACCGGCAATTCTTGAAAAACTCAGATAAAATAGGAAATGCCAAGTACCATTTCATTATCGCTATCGAATGTTGCGTAGATATAGCCAATCACATCATCGCCTCAAAAAACTTCCGATTCCCAAAAGATAACGCAGACAGTTTCGTCGTTCTGATAGAAGAAGGAATCATCGGTTGTGAAATGAAAAACAAGCTTCGCTCTATGGCCAAATTCAGGAACAGACTGGTTCACCTTTATTGGGACGTCGACGATGAAAAAATTCATCAGTATTTCCAGGAGTCGCTCCCGGACATCGAACGTTATATCGCTCTTATAACGCAAAATGTCGTTTAACCAGTGACTGACTACAAACTCGAAGCCCGATTCAAAATTTAATGCTGCGCAGCCACTTGGGTTTCTGATCCATAAACGGGCGAATTTTTCTTAAGATAAGGAAGGCAAGGATTTGCGAAGTAGGGGGATTGCTTATACGTTGACTGAGCAAATCCGCAGCCTGACGCAGTACTAGGGAAAATCCGTCGTTTATGGACAAAAACTAAATAATTAAAAAACCGTACTGTCCACTATTATGGAACACATGGCGTTCGTTGAACCCGATTCCGCAGTTATCGACACATCTACCGATTCTTCAGGCGGCACGAAAACCTCAAACGTCAGTCCGTCCGAAACCTGCCCACGGTTATTCGTGTAATAAATGCAGGCCCCGGAATCAAATGAACCGTGAGACGATTTCAATACTACCGGCTCATTGGCTATCGGATATCCCCCTTCGTCCCAGGCCGTTAACGTTATGATGGAACGGTAAGTATCGATCATCTTCTCCGCCACAAAATTCGGCGGATCAGCGGATAGCGTCATATCGTTTATCTTGCTCCCGATCGGCACCAGCGTATATCCCTCTGCCGCTCCCGATTGAGCCACAATTTCCGCCGTTCCTTCATAAAACGATGAAGTCATAGTGACTGTGGCGATTCCATTTACGGTCGTCGCCCGCGTTTCTATGCTGCCTAATGTCGTCGAAAACATGACCTCCGTTCCGTCAAGCGCCTGACCGCTCGGCCCCATTACAAATGCCGTCACCTGCGATTTGCTCGACCCGTCACTCGGCAGTATCGGCGGGTCCGCCGTCACCATAACGTCAGAATCCGTTTCAGCAGGCATACTCTTACGATTCATATCGTAATCGCAAGAAAAAATCATAACCCCTACAAGAACGATCATCGACATATTGATTAAAAAACGTCTCGTTTGTTTTTGTCTTTTCATTTTCTTTTCATCCTCCCACAGGAACAAACGGTTCCTCCTACTATATTTAGCAATTTCAGCAATAATTGCAAATTTTTTTTGCCTGTCGGATGCATTTTTTCATCCATATGATGCCGTCAAAAATGCAAGCAATCGATTGAAGGGGCCAGGTATAAGGTTTCAGGAAAATGTTCAGGAGAGCGGTGGGCGATAAATTTTCGTAGAGTCGAGAATAATTTTAAAGAGAAGGGGCGAGTTATTCCAGGAACGACAGATGTTTTAATCAGGGAGGCTGACGAAGCAACGATTCATAATCCAACATATTGAAAAATAATGAAATAAAGTTTAACCAAATGCGTATTTGAGTCATGTAGAGGAATAGTTGCGGCAGCGCAAACGCATAAATAACGTTGATATTTTTGTTTTTTTTTGATAAAGAAATTATCCCTTCTTTAATGAGTTAGGGAAGGGGAGAGAGAAGGTAGACGGCATGAGGACGTGCCCACAATGCGGATATGAGAATCCTCCAGGCGGCGAGTATTGCAGTCGCTGCGGTTCATCATTGGCGGGATCGAGCGATTTCGATACCGAGATGATAAACATCAATCAGCCGGTATACGGCAATTATTGCCGGAAATGCGGGGCACGCAATCCAGACGAAAGCTTGGTATGTCAGAGTTGCGGGGAGCATTTAGGCTTGGACGTAAAGGGCGGAGGTATCACGCCGTCTCATTTTCGTGACGTATCATTAAGATTGAGGAAGTTGCTGGAGGGGCATTACGAGGTATTGGAGGAATTGGGACGCGGCGGGATGTCCATCGTTTATAAGGCGCGAGATGTGCTGTTAGACCGTCCGGCGGCGATAAAGGTATTACCGATAGAGTTATCTGGTGACAGGAAGGTAGTGGAGCGATTTTTAAGGGAGGCGAAGACGGCGGCGAGGCTGCATCATCCGAATGTAGTAGCGGTGTATTCTGTTCGTCAGATGGAAGAGCTGAATTTCATAATAATGCAGTATATAGAGGGGAAGACGGTAAATGAGTTGATAAGGGAGAGCGGAGAATTATCGTTGCCGGATTTTTTCAGCATAACGAAGGAAGTGTGTCGAGCGTTGAATGCGGCTCACAAGTTAGGGATAATACACCGTGACATAAAGCCTGACAACATCATAGTAAGGCCGAACGGGAGCGCTGCAGTGACTGATTTCGGTATAGCGAGAGCGGTGGGCAGGAAGCGATTGGTGAAGGCGGAATCCATGGAGGGTACGGCCTATTACATGTCGCCTGAGCAGGTAAGGGGGATGGCGGATATCCGGGGCGACTTATATTCTTTGGGTGTAGTAGCCTATAAGATGTTGACGGGAACGGTACCTTTTCAGGGGACAGCTCTTCAGGAGATCGGCGACAAGCATCTTGAGGAGATACCCCGCATACCGCGTTCGATAAATCGAGATATACCGGAGAGTGTAGAGGATTTCATATTAAAGGCTTTGAGGAAGGATGCGGGAGATCGTTATCAGTCGGCATCGGAGATGCTGGATGCTCTGATTGCGGTGGAGAAGGCTCATACGGTGAGGACTGCTGAACCGGTAGAAGTCAGCGAAGAGTCCGAAGAAACACGTTATCAGGTAGAGAGATTAATGGAAGCGGCGTGCGGAGCGTTGTCGGAAGACCGGCTGGAAGAGGGGATATTATTGCTTCAGAAGATACTCTTTCTTCAGCCGGAACATGAGAATGCCGGTCTTTTGATTGATGATGCTGAGAGCCGAATAAAGGAGCGGCGTTTTTTCCGTCAGATGTTCGACCAGGCGGACAAAAAGGTGAAGGATCAGGAGTATGAAGTCGCATTAAAGTTTATTGAGCGCATACTGGAGATGGACCCGAAGCATGCGACGGCATTGAGGCGCAGGGCGGAAATAAAAGAAATGATAGGTCAAGAGGGAGTGCGGGAAGTTTCCGAGCATACGCCGGTGGAATCTGTGGAAGCTGTGGATAAGCCGGACAGGAGTGTTGATCAAAAAGAACGCACATATGTGTGTGCGGATTTGAATACGGGGCCCAAGGAAGCCGTGCTTGAGAAAACCGTAATTGATGATTTCGAGGAGGACTTTGGCGAACAAACCGTGATGGCGCAGCACAAGAAAGGTGAGGAGCCGGGTTCAGAAAGTCGTTTCAGGAGTCTGGGCGAATATGAAGATACAGCGGGAACCGGGACCTCTTTTTTAACCGGCAAGCTGAACCGGCGTCATCTGGCGATTATTCTGATCGTTTTGGGTATAGCCGCGACCGGACTGGCTTATTACATCCACAATGTTTTTCAAGTGAGAGAAGAGGCTCAACGGCTTCTGGATGAAGGCATTTTAGCGTTCAACGCCGGCAGGTATGAGGAAAGTGCAGGACTGATGGATCAGGTTCTGGAGTTGCAGCCGCAATGGCAGGAAGCGGAAAGATACAAACAGCAGGCGGTATTGCGGCGCCAGGCGGTGGAGAAGCAGAGAGAAATACAGGAAAAAATCGATTCGTTGTTGAAGCAGGCCAAAACGTATTTTCAGCAGTCGGAATATGACAGGGCGAAAAACGTTTTTAATCTGATTTTAAAGGAAGACCCATACAATGAAGAGGCGAAACGTTACATCAATCTCATTGATTTTGAATCGGACAAGATAGAAAAAGAAAAGGAAGCCGTTGTCCTGGCAGAAGCCGCCTCCGGGTTCATATCAAGAAACCGGTTCAAAGAGGCGGAAAATACTATTCAGAAGATTGAAGTCCTTGATGCGGACCATCCGGAGATTGCGGGTTTGAAACGGCAATTGAGGAATAAAAGATACAGGGTATGGGAAGAGGGTCAGAAAAAAAATCGAATCGATGAACTCTGGAAACAGGCTCAAAAGGATTATCAGAACAAAGAATACCAGGCCGTCATATCCGGTCTGAATGAATTGCTGGAGCAGGACGGCAGTAATCAGGAAGCGAAGGAATTATTGACGACGGTGCAAAATATCCTGCAACAGCAGCAGAAGGCGATTGAGAAAGAGTCCAGGGTGGACCGTCTGATGAGCGAGGCTGAAAGTTATATGCAACAGGAGGATGCGGAAAGAGCCATCACTGCTTTGAATAATATTTTAGAACTTGAACCGGGTCATTCGGAAGCCCTTTCACTTCTGGATACGGCGAAGGAACTGCAAGAAGAACAGTTGCACGAGGAAAAAATCAATTCAATGCTGTCCGAAGTCAACGCGCTTTTCGCCGATAAAAATTACGAAGAGGCGATGGAGAAGATAGAGGAGGCCTACAAGCAGTATCCTCATTCCAGAAAAGTCAGGGCTTTACGAGCGAGCATCAAGAAAGCGCTCACGTCCATCGACAGAACTCCGCCAGTGGTAACAATTGATGTATCGAATAAAATTTCATTAGCGGACGATGTGACGCTGGAGGCGGACATCACAGACGAAAGCGCGGTCAGAAGGGTCACGCTTTTTTACAAAATGAAGGGCGCAGGCGATTTCAAACAGACGGGAATGGCCTATGTAATCGATTCGCGTTACTCTGCCGCCATATCCAGGAAAGAATTGAAGAGAGGAAAGCTCCAGTTTTACATAGAGGCGGAAGACGGCGGCGGAAACATCGCAAAGTCGCCGCTCCAGTCGATTGAACTGAAGGAGCCCTCACGTTTCGTTCCTCAAGCTTTTTAAAACGCTGTTCCCCAGGCCGCTGACCATCCATCGCAGAAGAAAAGAAATTTCTCTTTTTCATCAAAATGTATTATAATTAGTTCGGCATGATAAGGAGGTAAACCAATGAAAAGAGCATCTTTATTTATAGCTTGCGTTTTCCTGTTCGGAACGGTTTTTCTATCTCTGATGGGCGTCGTCGATTCCGCTGGAAAGGCAAAAATTTCTGCAGGCAGGACGCTTGAAGGCAAGGTAGTGAAATCAACGGCGAAATATTTCAAAATTAGAGACAATAACGGAAAATTGTTCAGATTCGATGTGGACCGGAATACTGAGTTTTTGATCGGAGATAAGTCTGTTAAGACGATCAAGGCGAAAAAAGGTGAAGAGGTAAAGATCAGTTACGTAGAGGAAGGCGGAAAGTTAAAAGCCAAAAGGGTCAATTTCCCCAAGCGAGTGATGCAGCAGTTCAAACCGGATGGGAAGTAGCGGGATAATCGATTTTTTTGCGGGATTATTCAGCATTCAGAGAAGCAGACATTTTTTGTAAGGAATTTCATAAAATTAGTGGGAGCGCCTGTCCATCAGCAAGATTTTAATCGACATTCGAGCCGTCAAATATTTTAATAAAAAACGTCGTCCCGGTTTGATCAGTCTCGAGATTTAATATAGAGAACGACGAAGGTTAGCCCGCATTTCTCATGCAAAACCTATTACGGGCGTCCATATCCCCACACCTTCAAGCGCTGCTCCCTACGGACCAGCTCAGCGTAGCGCTGCCATGTTTCCGCGGTCCCCTAGTCCGCCGCGCCTGAATCTGCGGGAATCTGAATGCTCTCACTGCGATTTTGTATGAGAAATCCGGGTCAGCGCCTGTACCGTCTTTATACATAAATGAGTTTTGCTGATCGGAATTGCTTTTTCGTTATTGATTAATTAATATGCAAATAACCGTCAGGGATGTGAGCTGAAAGGTTCAGCGCCTCCGAATGCGGTATCGAGATTATGAGGCTTTTATAGAAAAGTATATGCGGGCATTTTGTTTTGTTCCAGATTAAGGCATTAATATCAAGGGAGAAGGCGTCATGAGGTTAAGACACATTTTGAACGTATTGATGGGAATTTTAACGACGTGTGCGGTTTGGGGCGAGATACCTCATCAGATTAATTATCAGGGATATTTGACGGACGATCAGGGTAACCCATTAGACGGTCATTATGATTTAGTATTCCGGATTTATGATGAAGAGACCGGGGGCAATCTGCTTTGGAGTGAAACCCGTGAGAATGTTGAGGCGGAGCAGGGAGTATTGAGCGTAACAATGGGAGAAGTCACTCCAATTGAAGTGATTTTTGACGGAGTTTATTGGCTTGCAATTGAGGTTAATCAGGAAATATTAACTCCCCGGCAACAATTGACGAGTATCGGGCAGGCATATAATGCAGAAGATGTTTATGATCAAGATATTCATCCGCGCAGCATCAGCATAGAGGGGATAGGCACGGTGGTGAATGACCAGGGAAAATGGGTAGGAGACCCGGCAGGACTGACGGGACCAACCGGTCCTGCTGGTCCTCAGGGTGAAACGGGACCGGCAGGTCCGTCTGGCGCTGCGGGAGCGACGGGTCCTCAGGGTGAAACAGGACCGACCGGTCCGGGCAGTGTGATATGGGAAGAAAATGGCGATGACATTTTCTACAAGAGCGGAAACGTGGGCATAGGCAATTCAGACCCGGATTACGACCTGGATATTGCCGGAAACGTGAATTTCAGCGGAGAACTGTATCAGAATGGAACCCCTTATGCAGGCGCTGCGAACGATCTGGTATGGTTTTCCACATTTTTCGAGGGTGCGTGCTGCTCGCCGTCCCGTTTTTCTATGACATATTCGGGACAGACCATTTCCTGCAACAGTTACGGGGTATCCATCGGCGGATCAAGCAATGGTTGGGCGTGTTTAAAACTGGCATCCTGGATATCTTTTCCTCATTTTACGCCTTGAACGGAATACGCCATTCAGTTTCATGCCCAGGACCCTCAATCCGACAACGAAGGCAGCGCGTACCTGGGAGTAGGCATTATTAATGTGGATAGCGCATCGCACGATTTTACCGATTCTCATATCGGCGTTAAAATCATCTGGGACGATGAAGGGGCGAGAACATATGCAACCATAGCAAACGGGACCGCTGAATCCGAAGCGCTAATTTCAGGCAGTACGAATCAGACAAGACGAATACGCATAAAGGTTAAAAGCGATGCTGTTGAGTTTTACGATAGAGGAGTCCTTGTTGCCGAGATAACTACCAATATCCCGGATAATGCTGCCTACGGCAGTATTTTTCAGGCATCGACGCAGAGGAGTTCCGGCGGCAGCCGCACGACGATTTACCTCGACAGCTTTGCCATAGCCCGACCGGATTTATAATTTTCGGAAATCGCCGGCGATTAGATTCAGTATCCTGAGAGAACCGGAGCTTTGAGAGATTGCTGCTGCGGTAACTGCAGGAGATATAACCTGATCAAAAGAAGGACGCCGTCGATAGGACAAGTCTATCCTCGCGTAATGCGTTGAATATGCGGACCGGTTTTTGGATTCGGGCAGCATGCAACCCGTAGCGCTATGTCCGCGTTTGCGTTACGGTTTATTTTGAAAGAGGAATTTCAGGAAAGCATGGAGCAACGTTACATCATAGGGAGTCGAATTTTCCGGGGAATATTCGGCCGTCACAAGAACATTAACCGGCAACAAATAATTGACTTATGAGTTCGTTTTCAATAATAAAGGAAGCGGCGAATTTTCACTTGCGAAAGGAGTTGTAAAGGGTGAAAGAATTAGACGGGTTGATGTTTGGGATTTTGTTTGCGATTATTTTAATTTCAACATCTATGGCCGGAGGATATGTTCCGGAATTTCCTGAGATAAAAGAAAAGATCATAAGAATAGAGATTGAGGACAAAGAGAAGGCGCGTGATAAGTTACGACCGATGCATTTGGTTATTGAGGAGTTAACGGAATCGACGATACGCTTACGGGCGAATGAGCATCAGTTGGAAAAGCTGAAGGCGCTGGGATATAAGATTGAAGTATTATGGGAGGATGCCAGGGATCGTGCGGCATACCGTAAGGCTTTGATGCAGTCGGACGATCGTTGGACGTCTTACGACAACCTTGTTTCCTTTATGCAGACGACGGCGACGACTTATTCGGACATCTGCCGGTTGTATGAGATCGGGACGAGCGTTCAGGGGCGGACCATATATGTGATGGAGATAACGGACGAGCCGGATTATGACGATCCTGCGGAAGCGGAGGTGCGGCTGATAGGCAACATACACGGCGACGAGTATATGTCTCTGGAATTGATGCGCCTGATGATAGAATATCTGACGGTGAATTATGACAGTGATCCAACGGTGACTGATCTGGTGAACAATCGTGAGATATGGATACAGGCATCGGTGAATCCCGACGGTCATGAGAACGGATCGCGTTATAACGCTCACGGGGTGGATTTAAACAGGAATCATGGATACTGCTGGAATTACGGAGGCAGCGGACCTTTTTCCGAGGTTGAACTGCATCATTTTCGGTCTTACAGCCTGGAACGCAATTTTACGTTATCCTTGTCATATCACGGAGAAACGACCTACATTAATTACGTCTGGAATTTTAGTCCGAACCCGACGCCTGATGAGCCGATGATCGATGATTTATCGTATGGGTATCAGTCTTTTCAGTTTGATCCATATGAGGTAGTAGCGGGATGGGACTGGTATCAGACGAACGGTGACACGAACGACTGGAGTTACGGTTGCCGTGGAGATATAGACTGGACGATTGAGACGCCGGGATACAGCCAGGGAGCGATTGAGACGGATTGGAACAACAACCGCGATTCCATGCTTTACATCATGGAGCAGGCGCAATACGGAATGATGGGCGTAGTGACCGATGGGACGACGGGCGACCCTCTGGAAGCGATAGTAACGGTGCTGGAGCATCCCTGGCCGGTATACACGGACCCGGAAGCGGGCGATTATCATCGCTGTCTTCAGGGAGGAACTTACGATATACGGGTATGGGCAAACGGTTATTCGTCGACGGTGGTAACGGACATAGAGGTTCCCGACCAGGGTACCGGGGTCCAGGACGTTCAACTGACCCGCAATTTCACCAATCATGCGATGCATGTATGCTGGTACGAGGTGACGGATTATTACACGTATAATTATGACAATGAGGCCTATCCGCATCTGGCGTTAGGTCCTCCGGATGAAGAGCCCTGTTCTCTGGGCAAGGGCTGCGATCTGGCTCTGGACATGGGAGAGGGATTTGAGATAGTCGACGGTGTAGGCGATGATTTCACGGTGATTGAAGCGGACGTAGGCGACGGCGATGAAGGATATACCCTGTATGCCGGCGAGGGATTCCTTGGGCCGTGGACCATGATCGCTGAAGGCAGCGGGACTCAGGCGTTCGACCTGAGCGGCACGGGTGTTAACAATATCCGGTATTTACGTTTTTTAGACGATAATGACGGCAGCGCTTCTGGTTCACATCCCGGTTTCGACCTGGATGCGGTCAGCACGATAGAGCCGGTTCCCGGCTGCGGCATATTGGAATTGGATAAGACGGTTTATGACTGTTCTGAGCTGATGGGCATAACGCTTGTGGATGAAGATTTAAATAATGATCCGGGCGTCATCGAAACCGTCGATGTGGTCGTATGGAGCGACAGCGACGGTCCGAAAACAGTTGAAATGACGGAAATATCCGCGGATTCGGAGCAGTTTGAGGGCGGCATTCAACTCAGCGAAACGGAGTCCGGACCGGGGTACCTGATGGTGGACCGCAACGACGTCATAACCGGTCTTTATAATGATGCCGATTGCCAGGGCGAACCTTATGAAGCTTACGATTATGCGACGGCAATGTGCCCGGACCCGGACCTTTATTATTTAGGGCATTCGATAGACGATTCTTCTGGGAACGACGACGGAATCGCAGACCCGGGAGAATCCATTAAACTGACGATTACGCTGGAAAACGCCGGAGAACAGACGGCTGAACAGGTTCATGGAATTCTGAGCAGCGAAAACGAATATATAACCGTTACATTGAGCGAGGCGGATTTTGAGGATATCCCTGCGGGCGAGACGGGCGATTCGATTGCGCCTCATTTCACTTTCGACGTGTCGGAAGAAGCGCCGGTGGGAACTCTGGTCGAATTCACATTAGCCCTGGAAGCTTTCGATTTCGGCGGGGCTGATGAAAACTTCAGCATCGGCATAGGCGCTCAACCCGCTCTGGTCATTGACGACGGCGGAGGAGGCAGTCCCGGCGAAATAGCGGACGTTCTGTCGAACAATGGATTTGTGGTGACCGAAGAATCAGCGGCATCTACCGAACCCGCGGAATGGCCGTCTTACGGATTCATCGTGTGGAGTTCCGGCGGCAACAGCGAACCGATAGACAATTCCACGTGGCGGTCGAATCTGGAAAGTTATGTTGCCGGAGGCGGAAAGCTGCTTATTGAAGGCGGCGAGATATGTTATGATTTTTATTATAGCGATCCCGGTTTTCTGGAAGATGTGTGTCATGTCGACGACTGGAATTCAGACAGTTCAGGCGATCTAAGTCTGCAGGCAACCGATCATCCCCTGGCGAACAATCCTTACGACCTTCCGTCAGTCATAGATCATACATACGGAAGTTATTACGATGAGGATGCCTGCGACGTCACGTCTGACGCTGTCATTGTTTACGGTTGGACATCAGCGACGGGCGGCGGAGTCATCGCTTACGATGATGATACGGACCCGGGAAACGGCGGTCAGACGGTGTTTTATTCCTTTACCGCTGAAGATATTTCGGATCAGGACGAGCGCACTCACCTGATCGTAAACACGGCAAGATGGCTGTCCGGGACTGGCAGCGCCGTTCCAACCGCAACGCCGACGATAAGTCCCACCAGAACGCCGACAAGCACTCCCACGCAATATTACACATTCACCCCTACGCTGACCCCGACGATTTCGCCTACTTCGCCGCCGACGTTTACTCCCACACTCACGCCGACGCCGACGTTTACATGGTCGCCCACCGCCACATCGACCTGTTCTCCCACCATACCGCCAACCGATACTCCGTCAAGCACGCCGACTTATACACCTACAGGTGACCCAACGGATATTCCCACGGAAATACCGACCGAAATACCCACTTGCATCCCTACGATGACTCCTTCCGTCAATCCCTCCATCACTCCTACCGCGCCGCCGCATCACGTCAGCGTTACCATTGAAACCAATTTACCTTACTACGCCGCCTGGGACCATTTCATTCTCTCCCTCCGGCTTGAAAACAATGCAGATACTATCGATGTAGACCTGTTCATCATACTTGACATATTGCAGAATTACTGGTTCTATCCTGATTGGGGTATGACTCCGAACTGGGAAAGAAGGCAATTGGATACTTTTGAGTTAATAGAAGAAAATATACTTGATTTCTGGTGGCCGACCGGAGCGGGTTCGGCTGAAAACCTTGTTTTCTGGGCGGCATGCCTCGGACCGGACGGAATTGAACTGGCATCCAATATTTCTTCGACCTCTTTTTCTTATGGACCTTAAGTTGAAATAATGCGTCCGGCTTGCCGGGTTTCAGTAAAGAAGCAACAGGCAGAGTCATCCCGGAATAAAGCAATGAAAGAGAATCAAAAAAAACAGGAACATTTATCAGCAAAATGTTCTTTAATTCAATTAATTATAACGGCTGTAGAACTGTTTAACTCCCTGTAAAGGAGGGACTATGAGTAATGTATCGTTTTTGAAGCCCGTTCTTTGTTTTATGATTGTTTTAGGCGTTTTGGCGTCCGGTGCGATCGTTTACGGGGGGCAGGCTAACTGGTACGGTTTCGGGAAGGATGCGGCAGCTCCTGAATCCCCGGCTGTGTCTGTTCTTAACTCAAACTATAATGGGGCTGCGTTTGAATTGTCCTTTTCCGGATTCGCCTATCAGGAAACGTGGATCAAGAACGACCGGTTTCTTGAAATTGAGATGCCGGGACTGGGACAAACTGGTGAGATAGGAGTCCCCCGGATGCCGGCGTATCGCCGTTTCGTTGAGCTGCCTTATTGCAGCAGCGTAAAGGTTGAGGTTGAGATACTGGAACGGGGGGAAGTAATGTTGCCCGAACTGGGTTACGATCTGGAACCGGTTCCTGTTCAGCCGCCTGTAGACAAGGTTCCCGGCGCATATGAAAACATGGAACTCCATTACAATCCCAAGGTTTATTCTCAAAGCGGCGTTTTGTTTCCTCTGACCGCTCGTCTGGGCAAGGCGGCGCATGCCAGGGGTCACCGGGTGGCGCTTCTGGAAGTCTTTCCGATGACTTACGATCCTGCAGAACAAATTCTCAAATACGCTAAAAAGGTACGAGTAACCTTGAATTACGAGGGAGTAAACGTATCGAAGACGCGGCGTATTCTGGAGAGATATCAGGATCGTCTTTTCGACAGGCTGGTTTCCAGTTTCGTGATTAATCCCGGCAGCTTGACGGGGACCAAAGATTATCCTCCAGCAGCGCCTCCTTCGATGCTGATAATCGTTCATGATGACCTGGAATCTTCCATCGGACCCTTCGCATCCTGGAAGCAGATGATCGGTTATGACGTGACGGTGGCGAACACGACGGAGACGGGAACGAGCGCGCAGAACATCAAGGATTATATCTATACTGCGTTTACGACCTGGCCCAATCCTCCGGTATACGTTCTTCTGGTAGGCGATACGGGATTCATCCCCGCCTGGGACGGGCCTCACAGTTACTCGGAAACCGACATAAACTACAGTCTGCTGGTGGATGACGATTATCTGCCTGACGTATCTTTAGGCCGCTGGCCGGTGGATACGACGGCTGACCTGGATATTGTGATTGAAAAGACGATGGCTTACGGGCAGGTCAATGTTCCGGATACGACCTTCTACGGTCATGGCGTTTTTATCGCTTCTTCCGATTGGGGACAATTAGCTGAACAAACCCACAATTATGTGATAGACAATTATCTGGAACCTGACGGACATACGGCGCACAAGGTGTATGAGGCGTCGGGAGGAAGCACGAGCGACATAATCGAGAATCTGAACGACGGCATGTCCTGGTGCGTTTATTCCGGTCACGGCAGTCCTTCGGGCTGGGGTTGCGTGCCTTTCTATCAGACAAATATCCGAAATGATCTGATGAATGAAAACGAGTACCCGCTAGTCAGCTCGCACGCCTGTTCAACCAACACCTACGAAGACGATGAATGTTTCGGCGAAACCTGGTTGATTGAAGAAGACAAGGGAGGGATAGGATTCTGGGGCGCTTCAAGCGGTACGCAGTGGGATGAGGACGACATTATTGAGAAAGGTCAGTTCCGGGGATTAGTCGAAGATAAATTATATGCATTCGCGATGACTACGGATTACGGAAAATATGATCTTGTGATCGAATACGGTTGGGCGAGCAACGTATATGACTATTACGACAAATACGTGGTACATGGCGATCCGTCCATTGATCCGTTTACTCATATTCCGACCGAACTGAACGTGACTCACGATCCGACTGCTCCCGTAGGCGAAGTTGATTTTTCCGTGCATGTGGAAACGGGCGGAGAAGCCGTAGAGAGCGCGCTGGTGAACCTGGTTATGGATGATGAGGTCCTCGGCGTTGGTTATACGGACTCTTCGGGAGACCTGACTCTGACGATTCATCCGGAAATAGCGGGTGAAATGGACGTCATAGTGACCGCTCACAACACGGAACCCTATTATGGAATGGTAACCGTAGCCGCTCAGGGTTGCGGAATAATCGTCATGGATTCTGATCTTTATCATTGTTCGGCAACTGTGGAAATCCATGTTTGGGACACTGACCTGAACATTGATCCGGGCGTTGCGGATACTGCAGAAATAGATATGTCCAGCGATACGGAACCCACGCCTGAAGTCGTCGTCATAACCGAAACAGGCGCGGATACCAATGAATTCGTGGGAACGATCGAACTTTCTGAGACGCAGGGCGGAGTCGGTTATCTTATGGTATCGCATGAGGATACGGTTACGGCTCATTATCATGACGAGGATTGTGACGGTGTGCCGGTCGACGTTTATGATGAGGCGACTACGGATTGCGTGGGTCCCGTCATTAGCGGCGTGAGTTTTTCAGGCGTCCTGGACACGACGGCTACAATTAATTGGACCACGGATGAGGCGTCTGACAGCGTAGTTTATTACGGATTAGACACGCCGCCGACGGAAAGCGCGGCCGATACCGCCATGGTGACCGAGCATTCGATAGTCCTGGAAGGGCTGGAACAGTGTTCCAAATACTATTTCTACGTAGCTTCATCAGATGCATCCGGCAATACGGCCATTGATGATAACAGTGGAGAATATTATTTCTTCAACACGCTGGGCAATTTCGTTTTGCTGGAAGAGAATATGGACAGCGATCCCGGCTGGACCATCAGCGGCGGCGACTGGGAATTCGGAACGCCGACGGGTCAGGGCGGAGAACACGGCGATCCCGATCCTACGTCCGGATATACGGGAGACAATGTTTACGGATATAATCTCGAAGGCGATTATGGGAACAATATGGCGGTTTATCATTTGACGTCTCCTCCGTTGGACTGCTCGAATGCTGCGGGAACGACCCTGACGTTTTGGCGCTGGCTGGGAGTCGAATCGCCCAGTTACGATCATGCGGTAATTTCCGTATCCAACGACGGAACCACCTGGACGGAATATTTCCATAATACGGCTTCCATGTCCGACGGAGACTGGGTTGAATGTTCGTATGACATTTCGGCTACCGCCGACGGGCAGCCTCAAGTCTACATCCGATGGACCATGGGACCCACAGACGGTTCTTATGTCTATTGCGGATGGAATATAGACGATGTGGAGGTTGCATATCTGGGACCTTGCGACGTTCCGGTCCTGATGCACGACGATCACGGCATAGACGATTCCAGCGGCAACGACAATGGTGAAGCCAATCCTGGCGAGAATATACTGTCATGGATACAGCTTTACAACAATTCGAGCATAGATGCCTCCAACGTTTCGGGAACCGTTACCGAAACCAGCGAGCATGTGACGATAATAAACGGCGATATTTCATTCCCGGATATTCCGGGTCATACCTGCGGTTTGTCCAACGAACCCTACCTGGAATGGGAAGTCGCTTCCGACGCGCCTGACGGCGCTTCAATTTTCTTCAGCATTGCCTGGACCAGCGAAGAGGGTTCCGGCACAGCCAATTTCACGGAACTGATAGTGGCGCCTATCCTGGAATACGCTGACCGCGAAATCGACGATTCTTCAGGGAACGACGACGGCATTGCAGACCCGGATGAAAGCATTGTTCTGCCTGTGCTGCTCAATAACAGCGGACATGGTACAGCGTCGAACATTATCGGAACTTTGAGCACAACTTCAGAGCACATCACCGTTACAGACAGCGAAGCAGCCTGGGATGACCTGCCGGGTGAAACTTCCGAATGGAGCATTGATAACTTCGGTTTCGACGTGCATGAGGATGCGCCGGAAGGAGAAATGGTCGAGTTTCAACTGGATGTCCATGCGGACGGTTACAACGATACGTTTAATTTTTCAATCGGCATCGGAGCGCAGCCTGCCCTGGTCATCAACGACGGCAGCGGAACGCATGCGGGCATATTTACTACCGTTCTCGGAGATAACGGTTTCATGGTCACTCAGGAAGATGCTTCAGCCACAGACCCGGCTGCCTGGCCGCAGTATTCCCTTATCATTTGGAGCGCTGGAGACAACAGCGAGCCCGTCGATAATTCCTCCTGGCGAACGAATCTGCAAACTTTCGTCGCTGAAGGCGGAAGACTGCTGATAGAAGGCGGCGAGGTCTGTTACGACTTCTATTACAGCGATCCTGCTTTCCTTGAAAACGTATGCCATGTCACGGATTGGAATGGAGACAGTTCAGGAAACCTGTCGCTGGAAGCGGCGAGTCATCCTGTCGCTACTACGCCTTATACTCTGCCGGCAACTATCGATCATTCCTATGACGGCTATTACGACCAGGATGCGTGCGATGTGGCCGCCGATGCGGAAACCGTCTACGGATGGACCTCAGCCTCAGGCGGAGGACTGATTGCATATGACGACGATGCTTCGCCCACTAACGGCGGACAGATCGTCTTCTTCTCATTCTCCATAGGAAACGTCACCGATAATACCGTCAGAAGCAACTTGATCGTTAATGCCGCACGATGGATCGCAGGCATCAGCGGTCCGGTTCCGACTCCTACGCCTTCCGTACCGCCTACTCATACGCCTACTTATACGCCTACCCTGACGCCTACAAGCATCCTTCCGACCTGGACACCTACATCTACTCCCACAGAAGTTCCCCCGACATATACTCCTACATACACGCCGACAGAAATTCCTCCAACCGATACTCCTACTTACACGCCCACGGAAGAACCGCCCACTTTCACGCCGACGCCTACCCCAACCCTTGACTGGCCTACATCAACACCGACATTCTACATTACGACTACTCCCACTGAAGGCACCCCTACCGTCTTCCCCTCACCCACTCCGACAGCCATTACCATCAAACTGATACTCAATCAGAACATGTTCCATTCAAACGACGAATTCATCCTGGACTGCCGCATAATCAATCCCGGTCCCTTCGTAACGCTCGATCAATACATCATCCTGGACGTCGCCGGCAATTACTGGTTCTATGACAACTGGACTCAGGACGTCGATTGGGTTGAAAAGGAAATCCCCGCTTACTCTGATGAAGCGGAAAATATCCTCTACTTCGTCTGGCCGGAAGATGCCGGGTCATTCTACGGTATAAAATTCTGGGCCGGTTTGCTCGATGACGGTTTCAACATCGTGGGTGAAATCGATTTCATCGAATGGGGATACGAGTAATAATAACGCCTGGACGACCAATCGTTCTAACTGTGAGACGATTGAAGGCCGGGCGATAAATCTGAAGCGGCGTCCGGACAATTTCCGGCGCCGCTTTTTTGTCGCAGGGCAACTTGACGGTTTCTATGCTCTTAAGCAAGGAGCGGTGAACCGGAAATACTGCGCAGAAAAAATTGCAAAAATGAACCCCGATCCGCAAAAAAAACTTGAATCCTGGCTGCATCTGCCCGCTCATGATTTTCTGATCGTTCTCGACCTCGACGGCGCCGTCCATAAAGGCATTCCTCTGCTTAATCCCAGAGGATATTCCAACCTGGACCTGGTATGGAACCTTATGTGGAAAAACCTCCAGCGCCCCGTTCGTTACTCGCTAACAGCCTTCAGAATGCTCCGACTCAACCGGCTAGATAAAAAACTCATGAAATTAAAAACACAGGGCGCCTGCTCCATGTCTCACCGGGACGAAAAACTGATCCGCTCCTTCGTTGAAGAAATTCTAAGCATTTACGAATTGAAAGAAATTCAAAGAGCGGGAGAGGTTATAACGAAATATGCCTTTCCCTTTTTTTTTGATACGATTCGCAGAATTAATGAGATAAATCTCCATAACAAAAAGAAAACTCATCTATATTTCATAAGCAAAGCCTTTCGTATAATTCTGGAGGTTTATGCCGACAAAATACAAAAATGCGTGGGCCTGCCCGTGAACATCATAGCGAACGAACTGAAGCAGAATCCCAAAGAAGCGGTCCTGCTTCGTGAAGAAAAAGGTATCCTTACGCAACAGAACAAAATAGAAGCCCTGGCCCGAATCCTGGCGAAAAACGAAAAAGCTCCGGCGCTCATTATGGGGGATACTGAAGAGGACGCCGGTATGATGGATTATGCAAATAGAAAGATCGGTCCCGAATATGCGCTGGGCATAGCGATCAATTCCAAGGACAACATAATCAAAAATGCTGCCGATATTACTGTGCCTGATTGGAAGACGCTGTTGTGCATGTTGAAAAAACAGGAAATGTAGAGAAAACCGGACGTATCTTTTATGGAAAATCCTTTTGAAGCGCGCCGGCGCCGTCAAAACGATGATCGATCGTTATGTGCTCAAAAATTGGTTGTTTTCCTGCGAATATATTATAATAATTGATGCGAAGTATTTTTCAGGATGCATGCAGAAAATGAAGGGCGATAAAAATGACATGTACATCTCCTGACATTGAATGATAAAAAATTGTGAAATGCAAGAAAAACAAATTTTTTTAACAGTTTGTTACATCCTTGTTAAGAGCGCTGAAATATGAAGGCGAACAAGTTTCTTAATGAGAGGAGGAAAATAATGAAGGCTTTTTTGAAAATGTATATTTTTTGTTTCGTCATATGGGTAATGATGAATGCTGTATCGGTTCAGGGTGACCCGACTCCGCAATGGTTATGGGAAGATAACGAGACGACGCAGATAGAGAGTTTGACGATTAATGCGGCAGGAACCATGTTGGCGGTGGGAACGCGAATGGGTCCGAACGGAAAGGGGATATTTGCTGTATTTGATTGGCGATATCCTGAGCCGATAATGCGTGAGGAGTATGCGGATACAACGGTATCAGGCGTGGCGCTTTCTGAAGACGGCGTATGGGCAGCCTGTAATGCGGGCGACACACTGTATTTATATGAAATACCGGGCATATTGAAAATGCAGTTCACAGATACAGACGGCAATTTGAGGGACGTCGGATTCAGCGGGGATGGTTCATTGTTATATGCATCCCGGTATCTGGATTCCATGTTGACCGAAGGCGGCGCAGTGCATTTATTCGATGTTGACAATTTAGAGCTGCTGTGGACGGATGTATTGGGGGATCATTTAGAATTTGCACCGAGACTGAGAGTGACTAAAATTTCTGATGACGGCTCACGAATATTGTGTACCTTTCAGACGGGCATGATGGGGGAGCCTGTTTATGCCGCTTTGTACCAAACGGATTCAGCGACGCCTGACGATCCGGTCTGGATTACGCCTCCTATTGAACCCTCGTATGTTCCTGAGTCTGATTTTGCCGGAGACGGAGAAAACTTCGTATTAGGTTCAGCCGTATATGTTCGATATTATGACATGGAACCGCCTTCCGGCGGAGTCAAGGATCCGATATGGACGGAGACGGCGGGCGGACATTACACGCTCATGCACAAAGTTTCCATATCAAGGGATGGAAACACGGTAGGTCACTTCGGACCATATTCGGATTTGGCGGGCGATATCGTGCCGGGTTCGGTTGAAGTTTACGACGACGAAGGAAATCTTAAATTTCATACGGAAACATATTACAAATGGCCTGAAGGCGATGTATCAGGCGACGGCTCCCGTGTCGCCTTCTCGAGTCTGAAAACAGAACAAGCCGTTGAGCCGAATTCATATGTGATGGGTGTTGAAGAAGAAGAGATAATATGGTCCGGTCCGGGCATCGGTAAAGTCATTATGGATGAAACCGGAGAGTCAATCCTGATGGGAGGCGGAACATACTACGATGCATCTTATGAACAAATGCTTTACTACAGGTTGGAAGATAATGAGCCCCCTGCTTGCGAAATTACGTCGCCGGAACCGGGTTCCTCGGTCGGCGGTTGCGTAACGGTGCAAGGAACTTCCGAAGACCTTGACGGTACAGTTTTATTTGTAGAATTATACATGCCCGACGGCAACCAGACGGCTGATCCGGTCGGATCATCTTATGACCTGTGGACCGCCGTACTCGATTTCAGCTCGATTCCGCCAGGTCCGTTTACGCTCAAAGCCAGAGCGGTTGACGAAAACTATAAATACGGCCCCTGGTTTGACATTGAAATAACCGTCTTTGAAGTTACTCAAACTCCGACTCCGCAGTTTACTCATACCCCTACTCAGGAAAATACGCCTCTGCCGACTTGCACGCCCGATCCTGACGACACGCTCACTATAATGCTCGATATGCCCGCAAAATTATTCCGGCCCGGCGATACCTTCCGACTGGACGCTCATGTCTGGAATCCCGGTCCCATACTGACTGACATGCCGCTTGTGGTAATGCTCGAAATTTACGATAACTTATATTTCTGGCCCTCATGGAACTGTCTTGAACCGGACGGCGCTGGGTTCGACTTTCAATTAAGAGATTTTCCCATAGGGCAAACTGATTGTGAAATAATACAAACATTTATATGGCCTCAAAACGCCGGCGAAGCCTATGGCATCCTTTTCTACAGCGCTTTGCTCTCCGCGGATTTTACTTCCTTAATTTCTAATATGGATTTCATAACCTGGGGTTTTCAGGAATAAAATTGCAAATCGACTTCCTCTGTTTAATGAAGCCGCGTAAAAACACTGGTTGAAGGGAACATATTGCCTGTACGGCACAACCTCGAACTGATTGGTTGGCCCTGGGAAAGCTGCGGTTTGGACGACACCGGCAGATGATAACATGCAAGCGGCCCTGATATAGACATTTGCCTGGGAATTATCGGGACTGTTCAAACAGTGGTTACACTTCTTTCAAAACGTTTGAAAGTTTTTTTTCAGTAATCGGTATCCGGGTCGGTATCGCAATCGGGATCGAAATCGAAACGAAATGATGGGATATTCTGTCGAATTGTAACCTCAAAAGACTCATTTTTGATCAATGCCGAATTACTTTTTTTGATTGTCTTTTCAACTGTTTTCCAGGAAATCGACCAGTTCTTTTTTGATTTTTTCCCGGTTTTTCAGCCTGCAGGTCCATAGTATCAGGGGAGTCCAGCCTGATTCTTTCAGTTTTTTCATGTTTTCAGCGTCGCGCACTTTGTTTTTTTTAATTTTATTAACCCAGTATTGACGGTTAGTTGCCGGCAGTGACGCTCTTTTGCATCCCTGGTGTCCGTGCCAGAAGCATCCGTGCACGAATATCACTTTTTTGTATTTCGGCAGGACTATATCAGGATTTCCCGGAAGGTCCTTTCTGTGAAGCCTGAAGCGATAACCCATTCTATGCAGCATGGACCTGATCAGGATTTCCGGTTTGGTGTTTTTCCCCTTCACTTTTTTCATAATTTCGCTTCTTTTTTGAGGGGAAAATTTATCAGCCATATGGTGATTTTCAGGAGCCTGCGTATATGTATAGTCTTTGTCCCGGGTAAATGACCCGTTTTTTGCTTATGCCGTTGGCTATGGCGATATCGTTGATGGTAACGCCGAATGCCCGCGCTATTTTGCTCAATGTATCGCCTCTTCTGACGCGATATGTTTTCAGATGCGCATTTTTTTTCGGATAGATGACCAGTTTCTGTCCGGGATGAATGGTTCCCCGCGACATTTTGTTCCATCGCATGATATCCCGGAAATTTACGCCGAATATATTGGCGATGCCGACCAGGAAATTTCCTTTTTTGACGGTATAGATGATTTTTTCAGGAGTCGCCGACCCGGTTCTGAGGATTTTTAATCTTTGGCCCCTTTTGATCATGTAAGGAGGTCGAATATTATTCCATTCCGCAATTTTCCTGTAAGAAACCCCGTATTTTTTGCCGATGCTTGTAAGCGTTTCGCCTCTGCTTACGCAATGAACGAGCGTCTGCGTTTCTCCTGAGGAGGTCGCTCCGGCTTGATCTTCAGACGATGTACCGGAGGCAGAAGCGATGTGTTCGGGTTCGGCTTTTTTCAATATTCCAGCGATATCATCCCTTTTTTCTTTGGGGACAAGCAGAGGGAAGTTATTAACCGGAGTTTTTCCGTAGGAGAAACTGACGTCCGAGTTGATGCTCGTCAACTCGGCCGTGGAGATTCCGGCTGCAGCGGCCAGTTGAGATAGAGGGTAGGGGCTGGGTACTATCACGGTATCGTATCTTTTGAATATTTCGTCTGTCGTAGGCATGTCGAAACCGAATCTTTCCGGGTCTCTTCCGACTACCGCAGCAGCCATAATTCGGGGTATATATTCTCTTGTTTCCCGGGGAAGACAATCCTGAATGTGCCAGAATGTTCTTTCCTCGAAGGGATTGTCCAGCTTCATCAGGCATTTTTGTATGCGATTTTCTCCGGCATTGTAGGAAGCCATGGCCAGAAGAAAAGAACGCGAACCGAAAACGGCAATAAGGTCCAGTAAATATTCCCGCGCCGCGACGCCGGACTTGTAAGGGTCCAGTCTTTCATCGGTATAATAGTTTATCTGTAATCCATAACGTCTTCCAGTGCCTCGAATGAACTGCCACATGCCTCTCGCCCCTGCGCGACTGCGTGCTCTGATGACGAAGCCGCTTTCGACGAAGGCCAGGTATCCGAGTTCAACGGGCATGCGTTTTTCTTCGAATATTTGACGGATCATCGGCCAGTAACGATGCTTCCTTCGATAACTGCGTTCGTACCAATCCTTCTTTTCCGTCTGATAATACCGGATGTATTTTTCAACTTCCTCGACGAAAATCCTAATGCCTTCTTCAGAAGGGGAATCTTCGCCGAATTTACGGAAAAGATTTCTTATTTCATTTTCAATAAATTCATTATCGTCAAGTATGGTTTCCACGACTTCTATCTGTTCATCTTTTATTTCCGCTTTATCCTCAGCACTCTGCCGCAGACTGTCACGATAGATCGCTTCCAGGTTTCTGTCCTGATAAGGTTCGGGAAGGTTTAAAGAAAGCAATTTCAACGTTTTCATGTCTTCAGGGATATCTGCCGACAGGAGCATGATCTGAGCGTTGTCGAATATGATGCCGGCTTCTTTATAGCGGCCGCTCTCATATGCATTTAACGCTTTAACCGCCAGTTTTCTTGCTTCCAGTATCCGCTCGGCTCCGGTCATCGATACGTATTCATCAGCTTCCCCGGCGATCATAGACGCCGCCGGCTCAACCGGTGCATCCTCGCAAACCGCCGTATCCTCTGAAGGCTTTTCGGCAGAACGCTGGACATCGTCCTCCTGGTTTAATGATGAGGCAGCAGGTTCGGGGAATCCCGGAGCAATTCTGCGCCGACAGCCCGTCATCAGCAGATTTACTGTAATCAAAACGACAACTGTTGCTCTTAATATTATTATCATCTTTCCCGTATCTGTTTGCGGTATATTTCTCGAATGCATTTCAACGTTAGATAATAGCGGGCATCTTTGAAGTCCGGAAACGTCCATTCAAAGGCCGCGAAATTTTTTTTCCAGTAATATAGAGTAAAATCGGCATAAACCATTTCGCCAAGATATATCTTTTGTCCGCCGTATTTGTGCGAAGCCAGCACAACTTTGTAAAAATCGATGTATCCCGGATCGATATTGACCCTCCGCAATCCGTTTTCTCTGTATCTGTCTTCAATTTCATCCGTTTTGAGTTTCATTTCCACGATTTTTTCAGCCCCGATCAAACGATCGAATGAAACGAACAATCGCTTCAAATCGCTTCCCATTTCCTCTTCATAGTAATCCGTGACGTTAAAATCAAATGCCTCGCTGAGGAAATCATGCGGACCGAAATACGATTCCATATCTTTAATCGTTTTGTCAACCAGCCGGGTGGAATTAACGAGCAATCCGACGAAATATTTAACCGGGTCCGGCGGTTTCAAGGGCGAATTCATGGTCGAATGATATCGTTTCTTTCGGTGTGAGTGATGAATTCCCGGGCTTCATCGACCAGGCCGGAAGGAAGAGAGAACAGACGGCTGACTTCGCCGCTGTAATCCTGGTCCACGCGGGAACGTATTCTTTGCTGCCGGTTGACTCTTTGAACGGACTGGTTGCGCAGATAAAGCTGTCCCTCTTCCGACACTTTTGTGATGAGTATCGATTCCATCATATTGAACCGGAAGGTCCTCAACCATAATTCTTTGAATCTTTCCATGCTCAGAGGCTCAATTTTCAACCTGTAGCGCCATTTTTCGACGCCTTTATTTTCCGTGAACAGATAAATACGGCGTTTATCCGGGTCATGGACTATCCTCAAAGAATTGATCGGCGTTTTTATTCGGATATATCCTCGCGGCGGCAACGGTACAGGCCTCGTGATAAGATAACCGGGATCGACCAGAAACGTTTGACGGTCAAGCCGGACCAACAGAGCGCAATGAAGGTCATCCCCGTATTTCATGTCTCCCATGACGATGCGCGCCTTGAATCCGCAGCCGAGCAATATACCGTATAGAGTGTTGACCAGAGAAAAACATGTGCCTCCCGTCCCGAATGCGTTGAAACATTCCAGCACTTCATCGGGCAGTCTCATTTTCTGGTCCGTATCGGGATGGCGGCTGTATTTCAATATCTTCGTAATGTTTTCATAAGGCAATCGCGAAAACTCAGATACGATTTTATCCAGGAATTCCTTGTTGGGTGAAGAACCCTTGAGATTTAATATCTTTAAAGCTTTTTGAATGTCCAAAGCGCTAAACACGGCAAGCTTTCATTTATAGACTCAAAACGAATTGAATGACGGTTTCCTTTTTTATCTGGATTTTAAAAAGTTGCGTAAAGTCTGATGTGACACTCCCAGACTTTCCGCTGTTTTATGAATGTTTCCGTTGTGTCTCTTTAATCTTTGACAGAAAATCTGTTCCTTGATTTCCGTGAACTTTAGTTCAGACCAATAATCTTTTTCCGAGGAACCGAACTCAGGGAAAGAGGTCATAACATCATGATCATCGATGGGCAAGCCATGGCCGTCGGGGGTTATCTGTTTTTCAATGACCAGTCGTCGTATCCAGTTTTCCAGTTCCCGTATATTTCCGGGCCAGGGATACTTGAAAATTTTATCATAAGCTTTCTGAGTGCAAAGGCTCTGACTAAACTGTTCAGGCAATCCAGCGCATTTATGCAGAAAATGCTTGATGAAAACATGTATGTCCTCTTTACGTTCTCTTAACGGAGGCAGTCTCAGGGTAAAAGTGGTTATCCGAAAGAACAGGTCCTCCCGGAATTCATTAGTCGCAATTTTCTGGTGCAGGTTCTGATTGGTTGCCGTAATCACGCGGCCGGTGAACTGTAAGGCGGCGCTGGAACCTATACGGCTGAAAGAATGATCGTTATCGAAAAAATGAAGCAGTTTGACCTGGACAGGCATACTTAAATCGCCGATTTCATCAAGAAAAATTGTCCCTCCTGATGCCAGTTCGCATTTACCGATCTTCTTCTTGTCCGCTCCCGTAAAAGAACCTTTTTCATGTCCGAACAATTCGCTTTCAACGAGAGACTCCGGAATGGCATTGACGTTCACGGAAATAAAAGGACTGTCCTCATCAGCAAAAGTTCTGGAATGAATGTATTTAGCCAGCATGCCCTTTCCGACTCCTGATTCTCCCAGTATAAGCGCCGGCTCAGTCGGATAGGCTTTCAACCGCTCGATTTTCTGCTTCAATTTGCGGGCGTGCTCCGAATTGCCTATCACGTATTCCGATTGACCGACAGAAGCGGAATCCTTCATCAAAGTTCGCAGCTTATCGGCCGTTTTTACCGATTCAACCGCTCGATCAATGCTGCGAACCAGGTCCAGCTTGTTCACCGGCTTCCTCAATACCTCGTAAATTCCTTCGTCCAGCAGTTTGCGAACCCACTCCTCCTGCCAGGGAGCCGCCGAAATGATGCATTGATCCCGAAATCGAACCTGAAGTTTTCGTATTTGATCGACCGTTCTTGACTCCAGAGCGCCGACGCCGATAAGTATGACGTCGTAAATATAAAGATCGAGTATCTTGGATAATTTGCCGAAATGTTCCAGGGAGTTTACTTTATATTTCTCAGACAAACATTTGGTTATTTTTTTTCTGTCGCTGGAATTGCCTTCTATCACCAGAATATTTCCTATGCCCGCTTTCAAAGCATCTTCATCGATTTTTTCGGCAGCGGCAATGGTCGAGAATCCGGCCGTCCCCCGCTTTTCCCCTCCGTAAGGAAAAAATTTCAACTCATATACGCCGATTCGTATCACTGAACCTTCTTCCAGCACGCTTTCCTCTTGACGATTTCCGTCTACGAAGGTTCCGTTTTTGCTTAAATTCCGAAGGACATATCTCCCCTTTTCTTTTTTTATGACCGCATGTTGTCGGGAAATCAACGGTCCGGTTAATACCAGATCGTTCCTGTCTAAAGAACGTCCTATATTCAGGCCATCTTCAGGTACCGGTTTCCTGGTGAACAGTTGTCCTTTTTTGAAAACATGCAACTGAGCCATCATTCCTGTCGACATGTCGGGAAGGCCCTTTTCACTGGGATGCCTCCGCTTCCTGCGGCGGCAGCTTGCTTGAATACGAACTGCAAAAGATAACTAAAATTTTACTTTAACCGGTCCCTTCGCTTCTTCCGGGACTTCAAAGTATTCCCGATGTTTAAAACCGAACATGTTCGCCGGTAAATTACTCGGAAACGTTTCAATCGTCGTGTTATAGTTCATCACCGAATCATTGTAATGCTGTCGAGCGAACGCTATTTTGCTTTCTGTGCCCGACAGCTCTTCCTGCAGCATTAGGAAATTTCTGTCAGCCTTTAATTCCGGATAGTTTTCCGTAACCGCGAATAAAGATTTTAAAGCGCCTTCCAGCATATTATTCGCTTTAGCCTTATCCTGCGGTCCTCCGCCCTGTGCCATCATGGCACGGGCCTCCGTGAGCTGTGTTAAAGTCTCTTTTTCATGCGAGGCGTAACCTTTTACGGTTTCGACCAGGTTGGGTATCAGGTCGAAGCGGCGCTGTAACTGAACGTCAATCTGCGACCAGGCTGCGTCGACCCGGTTCTTTAATTTGACCAGCCTGTTGTAGACAACCGCAAACATTATCGCCAGGAAAACGATGATCCCTAATACGATTAACAAAGCCATGAGTTTATCCTCCTTGCGAATATTCTCTTACCAGCCATGAGATGAGCAAGGCAACTCCTATGCATGTCGCGGCTGTAAGTATTATAAAAAGAATCGCTTTAAAAATGAAAGCGAATAGCCCGGATATTCCCCACAATAAAGCTAGAACCAGACCGATGAGCGGGAATACTACTTTAAAAAGAAGGAACAGGGCGACGAAAATGAGTAAAATATATCCGATAACTTTCAACCATGAATTATCTTTCATTCAGGCCTCCTTTGCTCGACCTGCGGTAAAACTTGTTGTTATTTGACGACGTTTTAATTTTTCTCGTCGGGATTGCAGGTTTCACATGGTTTATAACCGGTTTCCAGAGCTTTCTGTAAATCGTCGAAGACTTCCACATCGCTGAAAGGAATTTTCAAGCGGCCCTTGCCGTTTTCTTCACGAAGGTCCGGACAATCGTCTCTATGCACCTTCCTGGTCGTTTTATCACCGACAAATCGAAATTCATTAGATTCATGTCTCTCGGGACTTATCACGCCGCCTGTCACTTCCTCTATGCCGCCGGCCGCTTCCTCCTCAGTCTCTCCCTCAGTCGGTTCCCAATCGCTGGGAGGTTGTATCTCGCGATAGTCGAAAACGTCATTCATTTCATCCGTCCACCAATCCGGTTTGATGTTGGTGAGCATAACGGTGCCGTCTGCGGCTACCCATTTGTATACCTGCGCGGAACTCATGGGTATGAACGCAAAGGTCAAACAAACAACGACGAGCGTTATGAGCTTCATGTTTCCCTCATTCCTTTCCTGAAAAATTTATTGGCTCCATCCATCTCTTGCGGCCTTTAGAATATGGAAAGCGCATTTTAACGATCGTTCGACGCGTTTAAATTTTTAATCAACTTCAGATAACGACGGGGCGTCGCCGGCGCTGCGACCGTTCTATTTCGATCCGCGCTGCATCGTTGACGGCAGTTCCCGGTCGCTTCCGCTATCCTCCTCGGCCTTGTTTCTGACGCGAAGAGTTATATCCAGATTCAATTTTACCTTGATTCGACTGGGAAGAGCATTCGGCCTCAATTCCAGAGGAACCACTATCTCTTTGGGAATAGTTTTTTCTATGATGATGTCGTGTTTGGGAAATGCTTTATCTGCTGCAGCAGCTCCCGAACGACCCGAAAACACTGAATAAGGCCTGCCGGAAGTTTGTCTGGCCTTCTTTTGACGATTAACTCCTGTTGATGCGGGAACCGGTTCTTTGCGTCGATCCATTCCGCCCTTCTCTATCTCATCCTTCGCGCCTATCACCAGCTCCTCTTCCATATCTTCCTCTTTCTCGGTCACACCTTCCTGAATACGCTTCAAATGATACAAAGTCAGCTTCGATATCCCTTTCAACGTTTCGATCACTCCAGCCCCACTTACCGCTACCGATTCATAAAAGGGTACGCCGGAAGGATTCAACGCCTCATTCAATTCTTCAACCGATGCTATATTATCCAAATCACGCTTGTTATATTGTATGACATAAGGAATTTTATGCAGCTTTCGATTCTGCTCCGCTAAATTCTCCTTCAAATTGTCCAAACTTTCAATGTTGGCATCCATGAGGTCTTTCTGGCTGTCGGCCACAAAAACGATTGCATCTACTCCCTTTAAAACGACTTTCCTCGTCGAATTATAAAAAACCTGTCCGGGTACCGTGTAAAGCTGCAGTTTTGTCGTAAATCCTGATACTTTCCCGATTTTCAAAGGCAGCAGATCGAAAAAGAGAGTCCTGTCGGTTTGCGTCGGCAATGCCAACATCTTTCCTCGGCGTCGTTCCGGCAAATGATCGTAAATATATTGAAGATTCGTCGTCTTACCGCCCAGTCCGGGTCCGTAATAAACGATTTTCGCCGACATTTCCTTTGTTGTGCGGTTGAAAAAAACCACTGGCTGAAGTCTCCTTTCCTCATCGTTATGTGACCGGAATCGCTGTTAAATCGCTCGTCTCACCATTACATACTTAACCCAGACTCCTTATAAAGTCAAGAGTTTCCAAAACAGCGAATATCCCCACTCATTATCAACGGAGAAAGGTGATTCGTACAAACGCAACGCTGGAGTAACAAACCTTGGGTGAACAGAAAGAGCAGGCTCATTTAATTAAAGCTTTTTATATCCGGCGCCCGTCAATGAACTCGAATCACGATTCAAATTTAATGGCCGGTCTGACCATTTTTTCTTTTATGCATCATAATTATGGTTATTTCGATCGCCGCCAGTTTTTTCTATCTTGAAAAATTAACAGATGTGAGTTAACTTCTCTTGAAGCGAGGGAGTTTGAATTTCGCAAATGGGAGGAGCATGGCTTTTTATACTCAAAAAGCGGACGGCAGCATCATAATTCGTGTTTACATTCAACCGAATGCAGGATCAGATGAAATAGCGGGAATTCACGGCGACAGTTTAAAAGTAAAGATTAAAGCGCCGCCGGTTAAGGGAAAAGCCAATCAGGAATGCGAAAAATTTCTGGCGGAAACGCTGGGATTGCCTAAATCAATGGTCAGTCTGCTGAAAGGCCGAAAATCTAAACATAAGCAATTTCGTATACAATCCGGCGATGATGACCTGTTGAAGAGGGTGACGAGTCTTCCGCATTAACTGCTGTGAACAGGTTCTCGTTTTAGGAAAAACCGGGAACAGGAGTCAGCGAAAAAATACAATCAACCCGAACGATAACTCATGCAAGCTTCGGAAAAGGTGACTATATGAAGCAAAGAAGATTTTTTAAACATTTCACGTCTATTTTAACGAGCTTTATTCTTCTGTTTTGCGTTTTTTCATATGCGCAGGCCTGGACTAATCAAACGCTCATTTATATTGCGGTGGAAGCCCGGCGGATTATGCCTGAAAACGTCCAAAAAGTTTTAAAAAGATTCCAGGATGATTTGTTTAAAGGATTATTGGACAAGAAAAACGGAAACGTTCAGTTTACCGGTGAGGAAGAGTATGCTGCGGCTATGACTGAGAGAGCTGAAGCTATCATAACGCTTTCGCGAGAACGGACAAATTTTTCCAGAATCATACATGAAATGGGCGGAATAACCCGTATGGCTGCAGAACTGAATCATCCGATAAAATTTTCATCCAGGCATGCGGCCTGTCCTTATAAGAATGATTTCGACAAGTATATTGAGAAAAACCTGTCCCGTTTTCATGCTCCGTATCGCCGCCGGGATGTGAGCTTCGACAGCCCGGGAGCCCTGAGAAGTCATTTCAAAGAAACTTGGAAACGATCTGAGAAGCATTTCATGAAATTGGACAGAGCATTTCGGCGGGAAGACGAAATATTACCCGCCTCCAGTTTCGATTATCGTTCCGTACCTTTCGGCATAGCTTCCATAGCATACAGAAACGCCATCCATAACGTCGCGGATGCCTGGTGTTATGTTCTGACGGGTATGGGATGGGAAATACCTGCGGAAGGATAATCCTTATCTCAAATAATCCTGAGCCCCCTGTGATCAGCCTGGGTTAAAAGCGTATCGAAGCGACGGCGGACGTGACGACCGGGCGTTTTAATACTCATTTCTCATCGAATGGGAAAAGGAAGAGTATTTACGGTACAGTGTTTTAAATGAAAAATGTGGTATTGATTGATTTTACCTCCTGCCCGGCGAGCAATAGACTACGCCGGGCAAGATTGAATTTTTAAAGTGTTGGTCGGAAGTGATTGAATTATTCGTTTTTCATGAAACCGAGACGCACAGCGCCGGATTCAGAGCACTCTCCCCATCTGATGATGCCGGAAGGACTCCTCACTCCCAGACACACATGATATCCTTCCAAATCATCATCGATTTCACAATGTAGAGATTGAAAGTTACCGTCAATGGGAGGTTTGTATAGATGAACAAGCGAATTGCATTGCTCCCAGGTTTCAAAGAAATCCGTGGCGTTCATCCAGGGCGATACGCCGCACCAGCCTTCTGAATCCCTGTAAAGAACTTTGAGGTCGCAATCAGCAGCCCCATGTTTGCCGTCATGCACTATAAATGTAGGAAGAAAAGTCGTCAAATCCAGGATATTAAGCTGCTGAGCGTCGGCGCATATCGACTTCGGCCCGTCATGGCCTCGTTTGACCAGATTGCCGGAAGTCATGCTTTTTATTAATCCGTCGGGATCGCGTGCTCTGATCTGGAATTTGTAATTCAGTATTTCACCGAGATAGAAGTAGTCTTCGATTATGAAATA
Organism: uncultured bacterium; assembly: GCA_964619725.1. GTDB lineage: Bacteria > CSSED10-310 > CAZUFC01 > CAZUFC01 > CAZUFC01 > CAZUFC01. Next base: position 79,011 of record CAZUFC010000005.1, read on the forward strand.
AAAATAGAGATAACCGTTTTCCGGAACAACAGCCGCTTTTTCAAGATACCCTCCTGAGCAGCCGGGCGTATCGTCGAAATTCCATACGACTGCTGTCTCGTCTGCCGGGGTCCAGTCCAGGTCAAGATGCCATTTTGAGCCGTCGTAATGCCAAAATTGTATGTCCAAATCCGAGAGATCGAAATTAGAGCCGTCCATGTTGAGAATGATTTCCGGTTCCATTTCCAATGTGCGCCGGTCTCCGATTACTGCACCCGGTCCGGGGGAATCGATGTAAATTCCCGGCCTGTGGTGACCGCATTTAAGCAGAGGCTGAGTAGTCGCGCCGCCGATAAGAGACGAGGGGTCCCTGGCGAGGATTCTGAACTTGAAATTCTCTATTCGTTCGTTTTCCCGGTATTCTTCGAGAATGAAGTAGAAATAGAGATAGTCGCCGTCCACGGGAGCTTTGTACGCGTAACAATAGTCAGTATGAGGATCGAATTGATCATTATCCGCTTCTTCAGTCGCCTTAGTCCAATCGATAGCGGTTATCCATTCATTTCCGTTATGATACACTAGCTTGATCATCAAATTTTCTGTTAAAAATTTGTTGCTGTAGATGATTAATTCCGGTTCGGTCTCTATAGTCATGACATCGCCGATCGCCAGTTCAGGATCAAGGCTGATGAAATTCACCGATGGCGGATGATAATCGTATTTGATTAACTCGTTTACGCAGGTCCATCCGTGAGCGCCCTGAGAGTCGCGAACTTCCACGCAGAAATAGTAGTTATCGATTTCACCGGCATAATAATCTTCAATGAGCACGTAAAAATACTGATATCCCGTCTCGCTGTCCATAACGTCTTTGTAACAAAGGCCTTCGGTACTGCCCGGCGTGTCGTCGAAACCTGTCGTCGTCCTTTCCTCCAGCACGGGCGTCCAATCCATCGCTATTTCTGCCTCTGATCCATACCCGTATTTTATTCTGACATCCAGATTCTCCATATCCTCATCCCACAATACGCATTCTATTTCAACTTCCAGAGTCGATGCGGAACCTATCACCGTGGAAGGGGCGGGATTCTCGATAACCACTGATGGAGACCCATTGTGAAAATCCACATTATAGACATCCGAAAAAGACACTCCATTCGTTATCTCGTAGGTTTCTCCGTCAGTGTAAACTATTATCGGATTCTCATAATCGCCGTCCGGATTGGCTATCTTGTGACACATGGAATCTCCGCTTCCCGCCGGGCATTCCCAGTCCCTCGAAGTACCCTCTCCAGTCAGATATACGCACTGCAAAGGCGCTTCATAAACCTCGCACAATCGATCGATAACCTCCTGATCAGGATGACCGTAACTGTTGGCGCCGCAAGAAATTATCACGTTTTCAGCCTTCATCGCTTCCAGAAAATACTCACTGGACGAACTGTCGGAACCGTGATGATTCAACCGTAACAGGTCCAGCGGATCGAACGCCGGCGTGTTGCATATCATCGTCAGTAAATCGGCCAGCGCCTGCTCTACCTGCGGGCCCTCATTGCCTGTCAGATCGCCTGCAACAAGATAGTCGAATCCCTTGTATTCTACATACAAACCCACCGATCTTGAATTTATGGCCAGTGAACTTGATCCTCCCGATCCCGACACACGTTCAGGATTCCCGGCTACCCAGCCTGAACTGCAAACAATCGTCGCCGTTGCTCCATCTCCCAAATCTATCGGCATGCCGTACCAATCCATCAATCTGTCATACTCATACAAAGATTCCCGGACGCCTCCGCCTTCCACAGTCCTCACATATTTACGATACGCCTGCGATAATTCACAGAACTCTACCGGCGTTTCCCTCGCCCATTCTTCTCCGTTGTCTAACGCCGCTATTTTCGGAAAATATTTGTCCGATTCCGGCCAGTAGTTGATCTCTTCAGGATCAGGTTCTTCAATATCTCCACACTCGTCAGGAATACAGAAGTCGACACAATCATCCTCATCGTCGTCGCCGCACCATCCAGGACATGTTTGCCGTTCCCCCGCCTCCCGGTCAACCAGGATGACGCTCGTATTATGATAAGGAGGATAAGCGAACCCTCCGACATGGTCCACATCAATGTGAGTTAAAATGATATAATCCAGTTTCTCGATTCCTTCTGCTTCCAGATACTCGCAAACTAGCCTTCCGCCGTCCGGTCCGCTGTGCCTTCCCGCATCGATAAGTATCGTCGTTCCGCCCGGCCCCACTATCAGCGTAGCATCTCCCTGGCCTACATCAATGTGATGTATCTCCAAATCCCCGTATGCCGCGCCCCTTTCAACTCCAATAAATAACGCTGAAAGCGCACATATCATAACCATCAATGTCCTTACTTTCATTTTCCCTTACTCCCTGTTATTGGTTTCTTTGATTTGATCCTTTGACGCAGAAATTTTTTCCCCTCTTTACCCTCCCTTCTGCGATTGACAGACTTAGCCGTAATGTCGTATCCTGTTAATTGGAATGGACGAGACTCGCTTACAGTCCGTCTATTGCCGTATCGCCCGCGCTGCTTGGATTACCTGATTCGACACAGCGCGGGCTTTGGTTTATTTTTTCCTTTCTTTATCCTGGCTCCTTCTCTGACTCCTTCGCATTAATTCATTAATTCCGAACTTTTTCAGTTCAATCAATTCATTCCCCTGCAGTCGCTATCCACACTCATCAAAAAACGATTGTACGATGCGACTCTCTATTCTCATTAAACCCTCGTAACGCTAAAGAAAACTCAGAATGATTTCCAGATTTAAGAAGCTTCCCCCCATTCGTAACAATAAAATCGTATCACTCATAATTTACAAATGTCAAGCCCCATAAATCCAACGATTACTTGGATGATTAAATTATAAGCTGATGGATGACTATCAGATAATATTCAGCAAAAAAACAAAGAATTTTTAATATTTTTTTGCTTTGTTCGTTTTTCAGGAATAGTAAAGTCTCGATTTCTTATGATTACGAGTTTGTGTCGGTCCACAAACTCGAATCTCGATTCAAAATTTAATGCTGGAGAGCCACTTAGGTTCCTGATCCAGAAACGAGTTATAATTTCAGCAGAGAGAAGATAATATCTTCAGGCCGTCGCTTGTGTAAGACGGAAATTTAATAAGGCGTTTTTTGAGAAAATTATTTTAATCCCTGGAACATCCGTGCGGGTTCACCTTTTTCTTTTATAGAGAGCGAAGGAGAGGGTGATGCTGAGGAGCAGTATGCCGAGAGAAGTAAAAGCGGGAACAGCGGCGCAATTGTTTTCGAAGCCGAGGGAGAGTGCGAACCAGCGTTCTTCAGAGAAGTCGTTTCCGGAGTAATTGGTGTCTATGCCGTTAGGGCAGCGAGCGAGTGAGCTTCCTTCGAGTACGTTGAAGGCGGGATATTCAGCGATTTCGCCGAGGTCATTGGTGTGTTCATAAGTATTAGGGCTTCCGTAGAGAAGGGTATCGACGAGTTGCCCTCGTGTAGTCATGAGTCTGATGCCGCATGTATAGTCGTCTGCGCTGACGAAGTTGTCTATGGGAGTGGAATTCATGATGATGGTGCTGGGGGGTACGGAGGATACGTCGACATCGGGTTCAGCGATAAGGATGTATCCGTTCGGCGGGATACTGACAGGTGCAGTGGGGCTGCATTGCCAGGCCAGGTCGAAGGCGGCGCCGGCGGTTTCGAGGTACCAGCCGGAGATATTGATGTCACTGGCGGTGGTGTTATAGAGTTCAACCCATTGGTATCCTTCATCGGGACCTTCAGGATTATACATGACATCGTTGATTAAAACTTCGCCCATATTTAATTCGTTAAAAAAGACGGTAAAAAACATATTGACGTTACCGTCGCCCAAATCTCGGGATGCAGCATCCATGTGGACTCCGATGAATCCGCCGGCAACGTCCACGCCGTCGCATGTATCAAAGGGCACTGTGGTGTCAGAGTCATTGTTCCAGTCGCCCTGGTTTTCAGCAGTGGCGGTGGAGAATCTAACGACATCGCCTCCGGTGAATCCCAGGTCGTCGAGCGGAATGGAAAATTCAACTACGTCATTATCAACGCTCACAGCGATTTCTTCCTGGCCGGAGGGCGGCTCGATCCATTCCGATCCTTCGTCGCTGTATAATTCGATGCTCCATTCCGATCCGGTCCAATGGAGGTCTAAATTCATTTCGGAATATTGAAGCGGCGACCACAATTCAATATTGGAATCATCTCCTAACCAATCGAGCGCCAGGTCGTCGTTCGAACCGTCGCGATCCAGCGACATCATTATGTGCATTGCGTGCGTTTCGTCTATGTCGGCCATTTTGTAAAGGAAGTAGAGGTTCGTCGTATCGCGCGTCATGCGGACTTCCACGATATCGTTGTTATCGGTCATTCCGGTTTCCGTGCGCCGGTCGCCGGCTTCTCCCATGTATATCCATTCATTGTTGGAGTAATTGTCGTCATGCAATTGCAGCGGCAATTCTCCTGTCCAGTCGGACGGGTCGCCGTCTATGGTAACGGCGGCGCCGGCCAGTCCCTGATTCATTACAAAAATGGTTAAGACGACGGCCGTTGCGAATAAATTTTTGATCATTAAATCATCCCCCTTTTTGTAGGCTGAAGTCGAATTTTTCGTCTGATTTATTCGGTGTTTTCCTTTCCTGTTTTTTCCGATAAACATAATTTTCTCGTCAACCGTACTTCCCATATTCAAATCGGAAAAAAACTTCTCCTATAATCCAATAACTTAATATGACTTAAAAATCAAATCAAATCCAAAGCATTCGGCTTTGAATTCTTTTCAATCATCATTTTTTTCTGCTAATATTCCCTTGGATTATTAATTCTTGCAGGGCGGGAATTAATGCAGTCGCTTTACTGCAGGAGTCGTCCCGAATCAGATTGAACATTAAAGCAAAAAGAGACAGGAGAGGAAGAAATGAAAGGGGAGACCCTTCCTGAAGAGCTTCAGGAAATTCGTTCTTTTTTGCCTGAGATGATAGGCAGACTGGAGCAGCGTCTGCCTTACGTCTCAGCATTGGTTACCGAGGAGCGGGGATCGATATTGAATATTGATACGCGTCAGGAGAGGATAATGGAAAAAGCGCCGCAACGGGGTATTGTCTTTACTTTGTTCAACGGCAGGTTTTTTCAGGAATGGGCGACTGACAGGCTCGAAGAGGACTTTTTAAAAGACAAGACGGATGAAATGTGTGGTTTGTTCGAAAAAATGGAGGATATGGAGCCGCGTTTTGAAGTAAAGACGGGGGAGGAAAAGGACGAGCATTACGATTCGGAATTCGAGACAGACCCTGATGACGTAAAGTTGGAGGAGATGGTGACGGCGTGCCGCGATTTAATCGGCACGGTCGAATCCATGGAGCCCCGTATCGCCAATACGACGGTAAGTTATCACGACGGCAAGGAATACAAGATATTTGCGAACAGGAAAAAGCTCCTGTCAAGTTCTTTGACCACATGCGGAATTCGATTGGTAGTGATAGGGACGCACAAGAAGCGGACCCGGATGAATTTTATCGGATCGGGCGGCGTCGCAGGATTCGAAGCGATAAAGTTTAAAAAAGAATCTTTGCAGGAAATGATTGATGATTTGAACCTGTTGTTTGAAAGCGAACCGCCCGCGCCGGGAATTTATGACGTCATATCTTCCCCTGAAGTAAGCGGAATTCTGGCGCATGAAGCTTTCGGACATGGCGTCGAAACCGACATGATGGTCAAGAAACGTTCTCGCGCTGCTTCTTATATGAACAAACGGGTTGCATCTTCTCTGGTCGATATGATTGACGACCCGTCGCTGAAAGGTTTAAACGGCAGTTACTTTTTTGATGATGAAGGCCAGATAGCCCGTCCCACGGTGATTATCAAAAACGGCGTATTGAAAAGGGGATTGACGGATTTGAGGTCAGCCATGGAAATGGGATTGGAAAGATCAGCCAACGGCAGACGGGAAAGCTTCGAAAGAAAAATATATGCCCGGATGTCCAATACTTTTTTCGATTCCGGCGAATCGAGTTTCGAGGAGATGCTTGGTGACACAGACTACGGATTATATCTGAAAAAATCCAGCAGCGGCATGGAGGACCCTCAGGGTTGGGGCATACAGGTCGGCATCAATCTCGCCCGTGAAATTAAAAACGGCAAGCTGACTTCCCGGGTTTACTCGCCGCTTACGATGACTGGATATGTTCCTGATTTATTGCAGTCCGTTACGCATGTAGGGAACAGGGTTGAATTTGCCGGCATGGGAGGAACCTGCGGCAAGGGGCACAAGGAGCTGGTAAGGGTCAGCGCCGGCGGACCCCACTTGCGTTTCAAAGTGAGGTTGGGATAATGGACAGGATTTTAAATGCTCTTGAGAGGCGTTCTGAGATATCCGCCTGGCGGATCGTTCATAAAAAAACGACGAAATATCAGCTTTACGTTATCGGTAATCTTCTGGACAATATCCGCAAAGTGGTTACGAATAAGTATCACGTAACCGTATATTGCGATCATGATAAATTCAGGGGCGACACAACTATTACTCTGTTTGAAAACGACCTGGACAGAATAGAAGATAGATTATTGCAGGCGATATTTATAGCTTCCAGAATAAATAATCCTGGGTATGAGTTGCCTGGTCCGGCTGATTATCCTTTTGTGGAGTGTTTTGATCCGACATTGCTGGGAGATGTTGAGGAAATACTGTTTATGAAACTGGCAGACCGTCTGATCGAAGCTGTTGAGCAGGAGAAAGACGTGCGGCTTTCCAGTTCCGAATATTTTCTGGACCTGAATCAATTCAGGCTGAGGAACAGCAAAGGCATTGATTTAGAATTCAATCAAACCGAAATATTTTTCGACGGCGTTTTGCTTTCAGGTCGGGGAGAGAGGGAAGTGGAAATACATTTTGAGCCCAGGGCCAGAAGGCTGCAGGACCTGCCCATAGAATCCATCATTAGAACCCATGCGCAATTCGCCCGGGACAGCGTTCATGCGGAACTTCCTGCAAGCGGTCAGTATCCTGTGGCGCTGTCGGGAGAAGCATTGTCGAATATCTTCTGGGCATTGATACATCATACGTCCGCTGCTGCCCAATATCGCCGGACATCAAGCTTTGAATTAAACGATTCTGTCTATTCAACAGGAAAACCGAAGGGTGAGCCGATAACACTGATAAGCAACGGTTACTTTCCATTCGGCCTACAGACCACGCCGGCTGACCCTGACGGCGTTCCGGCGGGCAGGCATGAACTGATCCGTGAAGGATGTTTTAAAAAAGCCTGGAGTCCCAAACAGTATGCGGATTATCTTGATATAGAGGCGACAGGTCACCTGGCCAACCTGGAAATACCTATCGGACCGACCTCCAGAAATGACCTGCTGACTCAAAACGGCCCTGTCCTTCAAATCGTCCTCTTTTCAGGACTGCTTCCCGATCCGGTGTCAGGAGGTTTCGCCGGCGAAATAAAACTGGGTTACGAATACAATAAAGGGAAAATTACTCCCGTCAAAGGCGGTTCAGTCAGCGGAAATTTTATTTCCGGCTTTGAAAACGCTTACTTCTCTACAGAATCTCGCTCAGGTTACTACGCTCAGTCCATGGACCGGTTCGGCACTTATCACGGTCCTGATGCGATAAGGTTTGAAACGTTTCAGGTCAGCGGCAAGTGAATCCGGGCAGCGCCTGTCCATAACATCAAATGCTGATTAAAATTTTGTTGCTGCCCTGCCTGTATTTTATTCGGTGAAAGGGTTTGCATGCAAGCTCTGCTTGAGTGCATGTTTTTGACTTTATAGCTTCAATGAGTTATAAAGCACATATAAAAACTGCTGTCAGCGGTTTTCATTTTGAGGAAGGCTATCGGGTTATACTTTTTCCGTTTCATGGCGGCAAATGTGGTTCCGTTGGCATATCAACGCAGGGCGATATTTTTTCTTTTATTGCCGGACCAAATGAGGAAATTGAGGGAGAAGGATGCGTATACGTTTTTTAAAAACAATTATATTTTCGCTGATTTTGACGACATGTTCTGTGGAAGCATGGTGGAATTCAAGCTGGCTGTATCGAAAACCGATAGAGCTGACGAATTCCGGATCGGCGACGAGTGATCATCAGATAAAGATAATCGTCGATACGGCTTCATTGGTTGCGGCGGGAAAGATGCAATCTGACGGCGATGACATTCGCGTTCTGGCTGCGGATGATTCGACTCAGCTATCGCTATGGATCGAACCTGGGACAATGAATACGTCCCAAACGGTACTCTGGACGAAAGCGCCCAGTATTCCCATGGGCGATTCGACGATTTTTATGTATTACGGGAATGATCAGGCCAGCGGTGTGAGTAATGTTCAAAATGTAGTGATGAGGATCATCGGATCGCTTGATGCACTGTATCATTTTGACGGTAATTTCAATGATTTTTCCGGGAACGGACGGCATTTGACCAATCACGGCATCAGTTTTTCAAGCAGCGGAAAGCATGGTCAGTCATTAAGTCTGGACGGGAACAATGATTATGCCTGGAGCGATGATTGGGTAGATGGGCGCTACAACAACAATAATCCGTGCGGAGGCGATCCATGGAAAGCCTGGCCGATTACTCTGGCAGCCTGGATAAATCCCGATCAGCAGGCAGGAATGAAGATTATCGCAGACCGTCATTCTGACAGTAATAACTGGCAATACTCGCTTCAATTGAATTCTAACGGTCAGGCGCAAAGTTGGGTGCATACTTACGGCGGGCCGACTCAACATCATGAGCTGGGTAGTTATTCAACGGGTTCATGGAATTTTGCGGCGATGTATTACCGGGACCAATGCCAGAGATATCCTCCGTTAAGGGTATTCCTAAACGGAAGCTACACCGACGAGAGAGGCGGAACCAACGGATTGCATTACAATCAGGGAACCAGGTTTCAGATCGGCGATGTAATCCAGAGTGAATTATACATGTAGTCGTGATCGTGAAATCGTTATCGAAGGATCTTATGCTCATAGGTCATGCAGCCGAATCGTGAAAAGCGCAGAAATTTTTTCTTCGACCCGGTTGGCGTTCCGTTGAACGTGAGGGGCCAGAAAAAAACGGGTACCGTTTAACAGCTTCTTTTGATCGATGCCTTGGGAACAACGACAGTTGTCCAGTCCGCTTCCGGGAAATAAACGTTTGCAGATTGTTGATATGGATTTTTTCAGCTCATGTTAATATCGGAGTTATGTTTTGGTCCATTCCAGCAAGCCGCGTTCTTTCGGGGTTCCCGGTATCGTATTGTCCAGGATAAAAGCTAATATACCGCCGACGGCCATGCCCGTATTTCCGATTGTGTTGACAATGTCGGCGAGCCATTGGGCTGAGTCCCAGGTCAGCGGATTATTTGCAAAGTATTGGGGAAGACTCAATCCCATGAAGAAAGAGAATCCGACAATGAAGAGATTACGAGGTGAATTCAAGTCGACGAACTGCAGATTCGAAATGCCGACGGCTACGATCATTCCAAACAGGGCACAATACTTTCCGCCGACGATGGGCTTGGGTATCGTTGTAAAAATAGCGCCGAATTTGGCGACGGCGCCGAAGAAAATCATCAGAACAGCGCCGGACTTCACTACCCTCCTGGATGCGATCCGGGTTAATCCGATAGCACCGATATTTTCAGAATAGGACGTGGTGCCGTTCCCGGTTCCCATAATGCCGGCAAAAAGGCTGCCTAAACCTTCCATGCCTATTCCTTTGCTGATGACTTTTTCCGATGGATTAGGCGCCTGGGACATTCTGGCGCAGGCGTAGTAATCGCCTACGGATTCAATCATGGAGGCGATATAACCTGAAATGATTCCGACGAATCCCGCAAAAGTGAAAACCGGCCATCCCCATTGAAAGGGATAAGGGATTCGGAACCACGAAGACTGAACGACGCATTCCAGGTCGACGAATGACGGATCGCCCGGCTGAAAGAAACCGGTAACGCTCCCGATCATGGCTATCAGCCAGCTCAATGCAATGGCGATCAAAACCGGGAACATCTCAAAGTAACGATGTACCCTTCTCATATACTGAGCGAAAAGGATAATCAAAACAATGGTTAAACCGCCGATACGCCAGTCTTTTCCGGCATCGGGAGCGCCGAATTGAAACAGCGTCAATCCTATCAGGGCTATCGTCGGCGCGATGGTAATAGGGCCGATCCGTTTTTTCAGTTTGCCTATTAGTCCGGAATACCCGAAAAGTATCTCAAAAAAAGCGCCGGAAATGACGGCTCCCTGCACATGCTGCATTCGCACTTCCCATCCGGCGGTCTTCAAGGCCGCAGAAGAACAAATGGCAATAGCCGGCGCCAGAAGGGCAAATGTTCCGCCCTGGATGATAGGAAGCCTGTTTCCCCAGGTAATCTGCATTATGGTGGTTATTCCTGACACGAAAAACATAGTGGCGATCAATTTGGCCAAATCGTGAGGATCGTTTATTCCCAGAGGTCCGGAAAGAATCAGAGGTATGGAAACAGTCGCTCCAAACATCGTCAGATAATGCTGCAAACCCAGGAAAAGACTCTGAGCAAACGGCGGTTTATCGTCGATCGTGTAAATCATGCCGGATGATTTTACTTCTGCTCCTGAAGTATCTTTCTTCATCATTCTTGTCTCCTGTGGAGGTTCAAGGTTATTATGCGAGAGTTGTCATTAACAGTCAACGGTTTTTTCTTTTTTTACATTTTGTTATAATAGAAAAAGTAAAGACAGGATTGAGGCATGCATGCTTGCTTGCAGTGATTGATGCAAAGGAGGCGAACAATGAGAACAGTTAGCTTTTTTAATGCAGGCGTATTTTTCAGCGCCGTCGTCGTTTTTTTGATCATCATGCAGAATGCAGGTTATGCCGATAAAGGTGGGTTGGAAGACAACATGTATGGATTCGTAAGTTATGGAGGCGACGAGAGTCCTCCGCTGGATGATGCGCCGGCGGTCATACGTTCGCTGGGAGCGGGGTGGCTTCAGTCTGAAGGCCCTGTTACTTTCAGCAGGGGAGCATGCTGGGGATTGATTCAGCCGGAGAATTTGTACGACTTTGATTGGGATACTGTGGAATGGGTAAATGCAGCGGCAGCAGAAGGGCTTGGTGTTTTGATGGTCGTTGCTCCGGGCCATGATTCAGCGACAGTCGATAATTACAGTCCCTGGACCGACTGCGGCGGCGCCGGTCCAGTATGGCCGACGAGCAATTGTCCGCCGGGGGATTACCAGCAATGGTATGAATTCTGTTATGCCGTCGGCGAACATTTTGACGGGGAGCATGGCGCTCCCCGCATCGATTATTACATGACAACCGGCGAAACGGACGATGTAAATTACTGGCTGGGAAGCGCTGAACAGTACTACGGAGGTTCTGAAGCGACTGTTGTAACGAGGCGAAACAATATGGGTCAGGTTGAATTGCCCGCTGCGCTGGTCCCTGTGCTGGAACTTGGAATAAAAGATGCGAATCCTGATGCGAAAATTGTGGTAGGAGCTTGCACAGCCTGGCGATCATACGCATGGAATCATTTGAAGGATATGATCGACAGCGGCGCTTCTGAGGATGAAGTGACGACGCAGGCTAAACGATATGGCCTTACCGACTCCTTTGCCCAACTTGTGAACAGGTTGGAAAACGATCCGCTCGTCAGGAGATCGGTGGAATTTCTATGGGCGAGCTTATCCATGCCTCAACATTATGATATCTATGGAGCGCATTACTATGCCATGCATGGATATCATGATGCCATTTCCTATCTTCTTGATCAAATGGAGGAATCTGCCGTCAACAAACCAGTCTGGATGACGGGCGAAGGAAGGCCTTTCTCCGGCGATGCAGCGGGTCATCTGAAAAGCGCGGACCTCCATTTAAGGCGCATAATCTATTCGCATGCCCTCGGTCTTGACTGGCACGACGTTTCATTCCTGGTCGACGTCGTTCTTTTTAATTGCTGCGGAATGTACAAGCTGCCTCAGGCCGGCAGGGATTATCCCGCCAGACGTCCGCTTGCGGATACTTTTCGTCTGATGGCTCACCTGTTCCCCTCAGCCGGTTGCGCTACGCCTCAAGATGTCGAATCTCCTTATGCTGATACGGAACTTTTTTCCTTTTCCGTTCAGCATCCCGGTACGGGATATGCCGGAGGCGCAGCGGCAGGATGGTGCGAAAACACCTGTCCGGAATTTTCGAGTATAGGAATGTGGTGTACTGAAGGTTGTCCGAAGCCGGAAATCGATATCAGCGCTGTTCTGGATATCTCTGACGGAACGGCAGTAACAGTCCTGGATGCTGCTGGAGAAATCATCGAACATAACGACGACGGATATTGCCCGGTCGTTTTCGATGAGTCTCCATTCGTTGCCGTTTGGGGACCGGACCGTGACGGCGATGAGATTCCCGATATACTGGATAATTGTCCTGAAACTTCCAATCAGGATCAAACCAATAATCCGGCAGAACATCTGGAGGGAAACGGGAATCCGCAAATTCCCGCTCCCGACTGGATCGGCGATGCCTGCGATCCCTGTCCTGACGACGGTCATCCCGATTGCGGTCAAACGTGCGATACGACGGGAGTGGTACTATCTATGCCCACTCAATGGTTTACTCCCGGAGACAACTGCTTTTTGACCGCTTCCGTCTGCAACGCATCAACCGCAGACCTGAACGGCAATCCGCTCTTCGTTATACTGGACGTATACGGCCAATACTGGTTCGCCCCCGGATGGACAGAAACCCCCGACGCCTATTCCCGAAACTATGAACCGGGACTCACCGTCATATCGGTCATCAATCCGTTCCAGTGGCCGCAAAATACGGGAACCGCCGAAAATATTTTCTTTCATGCAGCACTTACCGATCCCGGAATCACTACCATACTGGGAGAAATGAGCTCCTGGCGCTTCGGATGGGAATGACCGAAAAAATCGTAGTGTTCTATCGGCAGCCAAGGGTTTGCGAAGGGCTCTGACCCCGGCGGCGACCCGCTACTGCGGTCCTTTCCGTCCTTTTAAAAAAATTGGATTTCGACAAGACAGGCTTGGATACGGGGATATCGGAAATACCATTCCAAACGAATTCTCCTGGCCCGTTATGGGCTGAAACTAAATACAGGGACTGAAATTTCGGTGCGCTCTGCAAAACGAAGAAATAAATTGTATCAGGGGCGATTAGTATATGATTGAATTCGGGTAGGGGTTTTAATGATAAGGGACAAAGGGACAAAAGGACCAAAGGACCAAAGGACCTAAGGGACCTAAGGGACCTAAGGGACCTAAGGGACTGAAGGGACTTCTGGAATACAAAATCATTTGCACATGCAAAAAACCGTCATCTGAAAATTAACCGTCTTAAGAAAGAAACTAAATTTTGGGACTGATCAAAACGTGGTTATACTTTTTTCAAAACGTTTGACGGTTTGTTTAAGTAATCGGGGTTGGGGTCGGTATCGGGGTCGGGGTTAGGGTCGGGGTCGGGATCGTCATCGAAACAAAATGATGGGATATTTGAAAGAATTGTAACCTCAAAAGACGCATTTTTGATCAATGCCGGAATTTTTGGACTGATCCTACCGGCGCTGCTCTTTTCCATAAAACCTTTGACTGATTGTAATCCCCATAAAAAAACTGATTCTCGCCCACAATTATCTGTTTGACCAATTCACTGCTGTTTTTCATCAATGACCGTTTTTTTCGATACCGACATCAACCCGCTATTTCCGAAACAAATCGTCAAACGTTTTGAAAAAGGCGAACCCCCGGTTTGGTCAGTCCCAAAATTTTTGTTCCCTTAAGCCAGGTCGCTCCTTCTTCGCGCAGATTCACGGACGATAAACTCTTCACACAGTGCATCCGGCAGGTCTTTGACGCCGACGAAAACATTTGTTTATCCAGGAAAGCAGAACGCCTTTCTTCCATCCTGCTGGACGGAAGAAAGGCGTTCTAAGGTTTATGAACCGCTTTTATCAAGGATGCCAGTCGAAGCTGACGGTGTCCAGCTCGCCGATGATATCGGTAATTTCAGGATTAGTCGCCCCGGCATACCATGTCGCTGTCCCGCTGCCGGCTCCTGAAGGCCACACGAAGGGGTCCAGCACATTTATCAGCGTTTCTCCGGGGTTCAGGTCGTACGTGTAATGATCGAAGCTGGAAAATGAGGGAGCGAAGAAGTATTCGCCGTACACGTCGAGAATGGCGAAAACGGGCGTTTCTTCCATCGTCGTTGCATTGGTATTGCAAAACGTTACGTTGCAGTAGTACTCGTCGCCTGCGCCGAAATCTGTTTCGGGCAGTTCAATTGAGCAGCCCAGGGTTGAACAGCTCGAAGGTTCTTCGCTGATCACGATCCCTACCGGTGATGCGTTATAACCAGGTTCGGTATTCAGGTCCACTGAGTCCGCATAGGTTAAACTTTCGCCGCTGACGTCGTATGCATAACATTCATCTTCATTATGCTCCGTGACGTAAATCCGGCTGCCTGCCGCGTTGACGGCTATTCTTCTCGGATTGCTGGGAATATCGGCTGAAGATACTATCGTCTCGTCGCTCAACCTCATCATGTTCACCACCGCATCAACACCCAGGTAGTGACCTATGAACAAATATTCGCCGTCAGGCGATATTCCTATGCCTCGAGGCTTCATTTCATCTGTCGTTATGGGCGCCAGCGCCTCGTCGTCCGATGTTCTTATCACTTCAATCTGATCCTCCGCCATATTGCTGACGTAAACGCGGCTGTCGTCAGGGGTGATTACCGCATCCTGAAGAGCATATCCGTCGAAGTCAAGAACGGTCGTTACAGTATTATCAGAGGTCCTCAAAACATAAACGTCCGCATTCTGATAATCCACGATGTAGGCTTTTTCTCCGTCTGAAGTAAAAACGATGAAATTAGGACGGCCGCCTATGGATACGGTGTCGACGTAAGCCGCTGTCGAGGCGTTATATATACCTATTTCCCCCGTTTCCTCAAACGTTACGTATGCTTGATTCCCGTCCGGCGTGATAGCCGCGCCCATCGGACGGTTTAAAATTATATCCCCAAGGTCGATCGTTGTGATGCTGGTGAATGTCTCCGTGTCGATCAGCATTATATATTCCCGTGGTGGGCAAGTCACCCATAAACGCGATCTGTCCGGCGTTATCGCCACCGTGTGCGCATTATCATACAATTGCAGCGTATCCACTATTTCGAGATCGTCCGCATTCAGCTTCGCCAGAGTCGCCCAATAGGGACTGTCGCCGTGAACATACGAATTCACCACGTAAACATAGTCCTGTGCCGATACCGACACTACGGTCAACAAGACCGCCGCCGTCATTATCATTATTGCTCTCATTCTCATCATTTTTCCTCCTTGGTATCTTCCTGTTTCTTTTTCTGAAGCCGTATTTAAACCGACTCCAGACTGTTGATAAAGACAGAAGCAAATCTCATGCCGACTTCCTGTCCGATTGGGACCACTGTCAAATGCCGTTCATTAATTCCTGTTATGAAAGCTGCTGATGAGAAACCGGATGTCGTTGATATTGTTAATCAGACTTGGCTTCATACTCTTGTTGTTTCTTTTTGGCCCAACAGAAAATACCGTACGTTTCCTGAAGATACACGCCAACGGCTTTTTTTGAATTTTTTCAGAGACTTAGCGCGGATTCCTCATACCGAAACTGTTTATGATCAATTCAGCATGAGAAATCCGGACTCTTACTTATATCTTCTATAAGAGTAGCATCACTTCGGTTTGACGTAAAAAACGGGTACGAGTCCTCCGCCCTGGTGAATATTGATGATCGTTCCCGCTGCGGCTCTCACGAACGAGCCGGCAAAATTTCCGTCGTGCGACCAGAAATTGATGTTCACATTTTTGTCTTCAAATCCCTGCAATTTATCGCCTTCCATTACGGGAAACTTTTCCTTGGGAATGTTGACCAATTCCTGCGCCGTATAGGTCGTCCCTTCCCGGAAACTCTTTTCCATCAAATCTTCCCATTCTCGCTGATTGGAGCTTATGCCTACCAGTATGCCGAATCCCCCGTAACCGTCATTCGGTTTCAGGACGAATTCGTTCTTATGGTTCCTGACAAAAGAAACCAGGTCTATTTCTTTGCCCTTATAGTCCGTTTTTCCCTCCAGTAATGTCCGGGTCCAGGGAATGTGTTTTCGATGCGCTTCACGTTCCTCCGGCGAGAATATACTGTCGTATTGCGGATCGCTCAATATCTCCAGTATGGACTTCCAGTCGCCCGTTGCAGCGCTGACGGGATTCACGAAACAGACATTGCCTTCACGGTATGCATTGAGCACGGGTTGCGATTTTTCCCAGAATTCATCCAGAATGAAATCATCCAGCGCATCCCGGTATATAAGATGTATCGGTTGGCCCTTCAACGTCAGGGTCTTTCCGTCATAATCGAAGTCGCGGGGATCGGCGAAGTGCGCGTTGTGACCCATCTGCTTATAATACTCGACGAAGGAGAGAAAATCGCTGAGTATGGTGGATTCGTTCCAGCAAACGAAGGCTATGTTGGGTTTTTCCAGGGGTTCTATGCCTTTATTTTCGCACCATTGTCTGTATTTTCTGAGGAAAATGGTGAAATGGGATTTAACCAGCCAGTCCACAATCACCTCATATTTCTTCTGTAATTCCTTGATCACCGGCAATTCTAAAAACATTTCCAACAGATTGTCATGCCAGCCCATCCCGCTTGGATCGCCGCAATTAAACTCCAGATACTTCAGTTCGCCGGTCTCCGGAATATAGAAAACATCCAGACGATTAACGATCTGATGACCCGGATACCCGGCATCAATATTGGCCAGTTCCGCAGTCCGCCCGCTGATCTGAATTTGTTTTTTGAACGCGCCTTCCTGGAAGTAGGCATCGCCTATTTTGTTCAATGAAGAGATCATAAGTTGAGTCGTTTTACCGAAAAAATTTCTGTCTCCGGCATCGACGAAATAGGGTTTGAGGTATGTAGGAAAAGCTTCTCCGTGCATCTGCATCCCCTTTTCCGCCATTTTTTCTGCCAATGTCTGCATCTGTTCCGCCGGATCGGTTTTGGCCATCATTTCCTCAAAATCATCATTGACTTGTTTCAGTAAATCCATGTGATTCTCCTTGCTTGCTGATCATTGTTCTTTTAGCTTATCAATAAATGCAAAATTCCGCGTTCGCTCAAAGAAATCATGTTTATCTAGCAGATTATCAACGATTTGACAATAAAAAAACAAAAGTAATGCCGTTCTCTGCAGAAAAGCTTTCGGGCCTTTGCGAAGGGCTCTGACCCCAGCGGAACGATCCGGAAACAAAGAATTACCGGATGGCTCTCAACCTCTCCTGAACGTTAAAACCCAAAAGACCCCGGTCCGGTCGGCGCTTGCATTCTCTTTATTGTTCCTCCGATTCCTCAGTTTCGTCTGCAGACGCCTCCGTCGCATCTAAAACTGATTTAACGTCCAGTTTTTTCAGATTTGAATTATCTCTTAAAAATTTTTCAATTTCCTGGCGGATGGGGTCCTGACTCACGATTTCAGACAGGAATATGCGTTTGTAACTGATGTTCCGCAATTCCTGTTGCAGGTAATCATCACGTTCTTCTTTCAACTTAAGGTTCTGCATGAAGAGCTTCTCTTCCAATGCCTCATTTTCCATCAGCAAAGACAGCAACATATCCGTCCGTTTGCCTTTGCCCAATCCCATGACTCCAACGCCAGCCGCTTTTTTTCTGTATTGTTCCAGTTTTTCTTCCAGAAAATCGATTTTTTTCTGCAATTCTTGTTTTTCGTTCTGGAGTTTAATTTTTTCATTGTCCCAGAATTCTTTCAACGATCTTTCAATCGTTTTCATTGTGTCCATATTCTTTTTTGCGGTGCGTTCATATTTTTTCCTGACCGCCAGGCGTCCGATAAGGAATCCGATAATAATCAAAACGACGGTCAAAAAGGATCCGATGATAATTTGATAAGTAGTTTCTGAAAGAAGACCCGGCATAAACAAACCTCCCCTGCTCATCTTCAGGTTAATGGTAAACGGGTTCAAAACGCATGTCAACCGTGGATAAAACGGGCGAGGGGTGGAAGAGTGGGGGATTGTCAAAGTGGCGAGTGAGAAAGGCGTTAAGGGTGGGTTAATAGAGTCTTCCAATCAGTTCAGCGCCTTTCTGTCCGGCATCCGCCATCCGGCATCAAGCGTTTGGAAAGGGGTCAGAGCCCTTTGGAGAGCATTGATTTTACAAAATAAGTTCAAGAAAATTAACGTTTTGTATTGACAGGCGCTGGAATATCTGGCATATACTTTCAATTCTTAAACGGGCCTGATGGTCCTGTTCTTTTTCAGTCAACCAGCAATCGAGCAGGAGGCAATGGTATGGATATACGGATATTATTCGTTTTGGCGCCTGTGGGATCGGCATTGGCGCTCGTATTCGCTTTTTTGTTTTTTCAAACGATGAAGAAGAAGCCTGAAGGAACGGAAAGGATGATAGAGATAGCGCAGTATGTCCGTGAAGGGGCGATGGCTTACATACGTCAGCAGTATAAGGTCGTGGCGCTGTTTTTTGTTTTTGCATTCATATTTTTCTTTATATTGGCCTACGTACTGGGCGTTCAGTCGAAATGGGTGCCTTATGCGTTTTTAACGGGCGGATTTTTTTCCGGGTTGGCGGGTTTTCTAGGCATGAAGACGGCGACGTATGCATCGGCCCGGACGACGGAAGGATGTCGTCACAGTTTAAATGAAGGATTAACGATATCGTTCCGCAGCGGAGCGGTCATGGGATTGGTAGTCGTAGGGCTGGGATTGCTGGATATTTCGATGTGGTATCTTATTCTGAATCATTTCATTCCCGATTCACCTCACAAATTAGCGGAGATCACGGTGACCATGCTCTGTTTCGGAATGGGAGCCAGTTCACAGGCGCTTTTTGCCCGTGTGGGCGGAGGCATATACACGAAGGCGGCCGATGTAGGGGCAGATTTAGTGGGTAAAGTTGAAGCGGGGATTCCTGAAGACGATCCTCGGAATCCTGCGACGATCGCCGACAACGTAGGCGATAATGTAGGAGATGTAGCTGGTATGGGCGCGGACCTTTACGAATCGTATTGCGGTTCCATTCTGGCGACGGCGGCGTTGGGCGTATCGGCTTTTGCGGGACTGACGGACAAACTGGGCGTATCGGAAGCCGTTCAGATGGCGATGCAGCGCAAGGCGTTGCTTCTGCCCATGATCATCGCGGGCATAGGGGTCATTTTGTCCATCATAGGCATTTACGCTGTAAGAACCAAAGAGGATGCCAAGATAGGCGACCTGCTCAAATCGCTCAGTTTAGGCGTTAATCTGAGTTCAGTCCTGATTGCTGTGTGTTCTCTGGGAGCGGTGCTGCTGGTATTGCCTGACGAAGCCACGGGGATGACGACGATGAAAGCCTTCGGCGTATGGGGTTCCATCATGACGGGACTTGTCGCCGGCATCATCATCGGCAAGGCGACGGAATATTATACGGCTTCAGCGTTCAAACCCACACAAAAAATCGCTGAATCGGCCCAGACAGGACCGGCGACTTTGATTATCGAAGGCATCTCGACGGGAATGGTGTCCACCTGGGTGCCCGGCGTCACCGTATCCGTAGGCATTCTTTTGGCTTTTCTGTTTTCCGGAGGTTTTTCAAACGTCAGCATGGGCTTATACGGCATTGGAATCGCTGCGGTAGGCATGCTTTCAACGCTCGGCATCACCCTGGCGACCGATGCGTACGGACCCATCGCTGATAACGCCGGCGGAAACGCTGAAATGAGCGAACTGGAACCCTACGTCAGAGAACGAACAGATGCCCTGGACGCACTGGGAAACACCACTGCAGCCACCGGCAAGGGATTCGCCATCGGATCGGCAGCTTTGACCGCTCTGGCGCTTCTCGCCGCTTATATCGAGGAAGTGCGCGCCGGTTTGATCAGAGTGGCGGACGATGCCGGCAATATAGCGCTGAATGGAATAACAACCACAGTCGATGCCGTCAGAAGCGCAGACATCAGCTATTTCATGGACACGTACAATGTTACTTTGATGAATCCTCAGGTCGTCATAGGCATATTCGTCGGCGCTATGCTCGCTTTCGTTTTTTCATCTTTGACGATGAAGGCCGTCGGCAGAGCCGCCATCGATATGGTTAACGAGGTCCGGCGACAGTTCAAAGAGATTGCCGGAATCATGGAAGGCAAAACCACCCCTGAGTATGCCAAATGCGTTGATATCGCCACTAGAGGCGCTCAGAGACAGATGATCCTCCCCACTATGCTGGGCATCATCACTCCCATCCTCATCGGCCTGCTTCTCGGCGTTGCCGGCGTTATGGGGCTTCTGGCGGGAGGTCTCTCCACAGGCTTCATGCTGGCCATCATGATGGCCAATTCAGGAGGGGCCTGGGATAACGCAAAAAAATACATCGAAGAAGGTCACTTCGGCGGAAAAGGTTCCGAAGAACATAAAGCCGGCGTCATAGGCGATACCGTCGGCGACCCCTTCAAGGACACTTCCGGACCTTCGCTCAACATCCTGATCAAGCTCATCAGCATGGTCAGCGTCGTCGTAGCCGGAATGACTGTGGCTTACAGCATTCTTTAAATTTTTAATGCAAAAAGACAATCGGGATAATCGAAATTTCGATCCCCATGAAATATAATCCCAATCGACGGATGCACCGGACGCTCGAAGTCCCTCACCGGTTGTTCTAAACCTTATCGATCTGAATTTTTTTATCCGATGATCAAAACATCCAGATTTGGGAAGCCTGCAGGGATAACCGTTAGAATCTTGGCGGCATAAGACTTTGTTTAAGGTGTCTTAGGAGAACTTCGGGTTAAGCCTTTCGGCTGTTTCTCCTGTTCAACCGGCAAAAAACCGTCGCCGGTCTTCTGAAAAAAAGCAGAAGCATGAAAGCTGATACGGCTATGATCATTCCCCAAATATTCATGGCTGGGACGAGCGGCGATTCGGGCGTGGGTGATGGAGAGGGCGTGTTGGTCGGAACAGGAGTCGGCGTTTGCGTGGGCGTATTAGTGGGTTCGGGCGTCGGAGTCGCAGGAGTGTCGATTTGCACGCGAAGAACCCAGTCGCCTTGCAAACCAAATTGCTCAGAAAAAAACCAACCCACTCCAGGCACATAGATGAAATTAACTCCCGGATTAATATTGCCGTCAGCATCACGATAAAAACTAGGTGGAGGGTCCTGGAAAAATTCAAAACCGACTCGGATCATTCCGCTTTCGATTGTAATCGGAGGAATTATATCAAAATCGTTCCAATATGGTCCAGCCGTCAATTGAACGCCTTCCGGCGCTTTTAAAGTTGGACCGGGTTGCATAGCGCCGGTGTCCTCCCACAAATGAAGGATGAACGGTCCTATTGTTCCCCCGCTTCCGCCGTCGCCCACCAGGACTCGAACCTTCGTCAGCTCATAAGGATAATCCTCCGGTTCGGCCACAAAACGTGCCGCCATTATTTCATTTGCGACGAACCCTGCCTGATAGAAAGCCAATCCGCCTTCAACAAAACCGTCATTTTTCAACCATTTCAAAGCGCATTCAGCATCCGGCGAAAATGATAAAAGAAAGAAAACAGTCAGTGCAAAACTGATCCTTGCAACGAATCTTCCTTTTGATTCCATATTATTCCTCCATTTCATGCTCAGGCAAATTATATGTGTTAGAATGATTCAAGCCTCCTGAACTTTTTTATAATAGGAAATTTGCAGAAATGCAAATATACGGCTTTTACGTTCGTTTATGCCGAATAAAGAACCCTTATAATGCCCTTTCAACAGGACGCTTTTGATGAAGAACATCCTCTGCCTTGAAAAATGAAACTTTTTCAATGAAAAAGTGTCTATAAGAGATGAGGATGATGAATTGCGGATATTTGTTGGAATGGAGGAGCAGAAAGTCGGTGATAATGTTTCAGGAAGGTTCCTGATCTGAATGAAGGAAAGGGCCGGCTAGGGAAGGAAGTTGAATCTTGACTGAGGACGTTAAGTCCAGTATTTTTGAAAAGTTATCTCGAGTCATCGAGTTTAAGGAGAATCGATATGTATTCTGAAAAAGTCATGGATCATTTCAATAATCCGCGCAACGTAGGCGAACTGGAGAATGCAGACGGTGTAGGCGAAGTCGGCAATGCGGCATGCGGAGACATAATGAAGATATGGTTGAAGGTGGACGAAAAGGGTAAAATAGAGGAGGTAAAATTCAAGACGTTCGGATGTGCATCGGCCATAGCATCGAGTTCGATGGCGACGGAGCTGATAAAGGGCAAGCATATAGATGAAGCGCGGAAGCTGACGAATCAGGCGATAGCGGATGCGCTGGACGGTTTGCCGCCGGCCAAGATGCATTGTTCGGTACTGGCGGCGGATGCCATCAACAGGGCGATTGATGATTATCTGGGTATAGAAAGGGAGGGTGATCTGGAGGTCGTATGCATCTGCAATAACATAACGAAGGGAGAGATTGAGGAAGCGATAGCGCATGGGGCTTTTACGATGGAAGCGATAAAAAAGAAGACCGGGGCGATGTCGGGAGCATGCGACGGCGTCCGTTGCAAAGAAAAGGTGGAAGAACTTTTACATAAGATGCAAGCGGTGGAATAAAAAGGTAAAATTTTCTCAGGGAGAATGCAGTAAATGAGAGAAATATATTTCGACAATAACGCAACGACTCCTCTCCGACCGGAGGTGAAAGCGAAGATTAAGGATGCGCTTGACCTTTACGGCAATGCATCGAGTGCGCACGGCATGGGTCGACGCGTGCGAGGTGAGATAGAAGGAGTCAGGGATAATTTACGGAAATTTATCGGAGGCGAAAGAGGCAGCGTCGTATTTACATCAGGCGGTTCTGAGAGCAATAATCTTGTATTGAAGGGAGTGACGTGCGAAGGGATATTATTCAGCGTTCAGGATGCATTTCCGGGGCGTCACATCATTACGTCGCAGGTAGAGCATCCTTCGATACTGGAAACCTGCCGTTGCCTGGAAAAGCAGGGTATACAGGTTACCTACATACCTGTGGACAATTACGGCATGGTTGATCCCGGAACGGTCGAGAAGGCGGTTACGCGGAGCACTTCGTTGATCAGCATCATGTATGCGAACAATGAGGTTGGGACCATTCAACCCATCAAGGATATAGCAGCAATAGCGAAGAAGCACGGCATATTTTTTCACACGGATGCGGTGCAGGCCGTGGGTAAACTGGATGTAGACGCGGAAGAGCTTGGCGTTGATTTTCTGTCTCTTTCTGGGCACAAATTAAACGGTCCCAAGGGCATAGGAGCATTATGGTTCAGGAAGGGACTGGGGATTTGTCCTTTGATTCACGGCGGCCACCAGGAGCGCAGCAGGCGGGCCGGAACTGAAAATACTTTAGGCATAATAGGATTGGGCGCGGCGTTGGAAGCGGCTCAGAAAGATATGGAGCAGGAGAGGATTAAAATAACGGAGTTGCGCGACCGTTTATACGAAGGATTAAAGGAAAAGGTTCCCGACGTTCAGTTAAACGGGCATCCTGAAAAACGGTTGCCGGGAACGGTAAACATGACTTTCAGGTATATCGAGGGTGAGTCCATGGTTTACCGTTTTGATTCTTTGGGTATCGCCGTTTCAACGGGTTCTGCGTGCAGCACGGGTTCCCTGGAGCCTTCCCATGTTTTGAAGGCTATGGGGTTATCGCACGAGGATGCGCATGGCTCTATCCGGTTCAGTCTGGGATGGGGCAATACGGTTGAGGAAGTGGATTATGCGATTAAGGTGATCCCGGATGCCGTGGCGAATTTAAGAGAGATGTCGCCGTTATATCAATCCTCTTAATCAAAAGGATAGTAAAATGCACAGTTATATGGATTTTACAAGGCCGGTCAGTCGCCGTTCTTTTTTGAAGACGGGTTTAAAAATCGGCGCTGCGGCTGCCTTGACTCCGTCATTGTTCCGCCTGATGAAACCTCCTGTATTAAGCGCGGAAGATTTGAAAGCCGGATTAGCCGAATACAAGCTGCCGAAAGAAGTTCTGGAACGTCTGATTAAATCGTCGCTGGAACGCGGCGGCGATTATGCGGACGTATACTTGTTGTATGAGGCTTCGATGAATCTTTTTCTGGAAGAGGAGCGGATAAAAAGCGGGGAGTACGGAATAAACGCCGGGGCCGGTATCCGGGTGATTGAAGAGGACCGGATTGGGTTCGGGCATTCATCCGTTTTTGAAGAGAAGGAATTGGTTAAAGCCGCAGGAACCGCTGCGTTGATCGCTTCATCAGGTCCGGCCATGCCTCCGAGAAGCCTGGTCAAAAATTCTACTCCTTCTTATATAAACGTTATGGTTCCTCTTGAAGAGGTCACTCTGTCAAAGAAGGCGGAAATGCTGAAGAAAATCGATAAAGCGGCCCGGAAATATGATTCCAGGATCAAACAGGTTTCCATAACTTACCATGAGGGTTTCACGCATCGTACGATGGCGAATTCCCAGGGTATATTGATTGAAGACAGCATGCCTATGTCGATGTTGAGAGTCAACACGATAGCGCGAGATGGAAAAGCGACCGCTCCTGGTTTTTTAAGGATGAGCAGTAGAAAAGGCTGGGAACAATACACAGAAGCAGATGCCGGCGAATTGGGTCGAAAAGCCGCCGAACAGGCTGTGACTATGCTGAAAGCCCGGGAAGCCCCGATGGGGACTATGACCGTCGTTATCGGAAACAGCGGAGGCGTCCTTTTTCATGAAGCAGTAGGGCATGGATTGGAAGCTGATGCCATCCGAAAAAAAGCTTCATTCTATGTCGATAAAAAAGGCGAAAAAGTCGCTGCAGATATTGTCAATCTGGTTGATGACGCCACTCTTCCCAATTTGCGGGGAACTTTTAACGTCGATGATGAAGCTGTCCCAGGACAAAGAAAAACCCTGATAGAGAAGGGAATATTGAAATCTTACATGTTTGACCAGTTCGAAGCTTTCCAGGCTCATACCCTCTCCACGGGCAACGGCCGGCGCGATAACTACTCCGATCAACCCATGCCCCGTATGTCGAATACTTTTATCCTCCCCGGAGAAGATGATCCTGAAGAGATCATCAAGGATACGAAAAAAGGCATTTATGCGAAAAATTTCGGGGGCGGCATGGTGGATACTTCCAGCGGCAATTTCACTTTCAACACTACTGAAGCTTATCTGATTGAGGATGGGAAGATTACCGCTCCCGTCAAGGGCGCCTCCCTGGTTGGAAATGGTCCGGATATTTTAAAGAAAATAGACCGGCTTGGAAATGATCTGGACTTCTGGCCCGGCACATGCGGAAAAGGCGGGCAATGGGTTCCGGTTACTTCTGGAGCTCCGACGCTGAGGATCAGAGAGATCAACGTCGGAGGAAGCGGCTGATTGATAGTTAAACAATAAATGAATAATGAGGGCAGTTACATGGAAACTTCAGAACTTGCACTGGCTGCGGTCAAGGAAGCTCGCAATAAAGGCGTTAAAAATATGGACGCTTTTATCAAGCGCGATAATAAATTCAATCTTTCAATGAAAGAAGGAAAAGTAATCAACGTCACTCAATCCGTATTCCAGGGCATCGGAATCAGAGTAGTCATAGATAAAAAACTGGGCTTCGTTCACTCCACAGACCTCAGAAAATCACGCATTAATGAACTGATCGATAAAGCCGTCGAACTCACTTCATTCTCTGAACCCGACCCATACTTGCATTTTCCCCCCATAAAACAAAAATACGATGATTACTCCATACTGGACCCTGACTTCTCAAAAATCACCCTTGATCAGAAAAAAGAACTGCTGGTTAAACTGGAAAAATCAGGGCTTAAATTTTCCGATAAGATAAAAAGCGCTGCAGAAATTCACTACTGGGACGTTTTGACGGAGACTACCATAGCCAATACTTCCAATCGTTCGACCACTTATGTCGGCAGCGTTTACGGTTTCGGAGGCGAATTCGTCGCTGAAGAAGACGGCAACCGTAAAACGGGTGAATTCTACTTGCAAAAAAGATTTTTCAAAGACCTGCCGAAACCCGAATGGATCGGCCGAAAAGCCTCGCTTTACGGATTATGGCTGCTGTCGGGAGAACCGGTGGAGTCGCAAACGGTTCCCGTGGTGTTCGATCCCAACGGCGCAGGACCGGCCCTCATTAGATGGGGCATCGGAAACGCTCTTAAAGGAGAAAACGTAAGATTGAATCGATCCTTCCTGGAGAATAAGCTCAATGAAAAAGTCGCCTCTCCGTTGTTTACCCTGTTGGATGACGGAACGATGGACAAAGGCGTAGGAACGGCTCCTTTCGATGATGAAGGAACTCCAACCCGGAAAACCGTCATGATCGACAAAGGCATTTTAAAATCATACCTGTTCGACGCTGTTTCTGCCGCCAAAGCAGGAGCCGAATCCACAGGCAACGCTCATAGGGACGAACATAATGCCTTTCCCGAAATCGGGTACAATAACCTGTACATGGCAAACGGCGATACTACTGTTGCTGATATCATCGGTTCCATCGAAAAAGGATTCTACGTCATCAGCACCATGGGGTTCGGCATGGACTCCGTTACCGGCAACTTCTCCGTAGCTGCACAGGGCCGGTGGATAAAAAACGGTCAATTCGATCATGCTGTCTCAGGCATATCACTTACGGGAAAACTCTACGACATGCTCAATGACGTCGATGCCGTCGGTGACGATCTCGATTTTACCGATGACGTCTGCAACTGCCCCACTTTTCGTATTAAAAAAATGCAGATAAGCGGCATCTGATTCTATCACATCCCTTAAGTTTCTGAATTATATGCGGCGCTGTTAAAATCCCTCAAACCGGCATCCGTAGATGGGGTCAGAGCTCTTCCGCAATATTTGTTTTTCAATAAGCCGCATAAATCGGCCATCGGATTTGTCTGAAGTTCGGGAGTGCAGCAACGGTTGACTGTTTGAAAATTTAAGATATTATCTCTTGATGGAGATGCCAGAAGTCCGGACTAATGAGAATTCGTTGAGACATGCTATGACAGGACCTTAAATCCGGCTGATGACTGATTGTCTTTGGAGGGGCTCTCTGGTTCATTAAAAACGACTATGGATTGCGAAAGGAAGCCAAGTATGATTAAGTCCTTAAAAAGAAAAGATTTAGTTACGATTCTTGAATTGTCGCTTGAAGAATTGAATCATATTCTGGAAACGGCAGCCATGCTGAAAATGCAGAGCAAAATCAACCAGCCGCACCCGTTGCTCACAGGCAAGACTCTTGCCATGATATTTCAAAAACCTTCTCTCAGGACCCGGGTTTCCTTTGAAGTGGGCATGAATCAAATGGGCGGCAATGCGATTTTTCTCGCCTCGGCGGACATCGATATGGGGAAACGGGAAACGATCGAGGACACGGCGAAGGTTCTTTCCCGGTACGTGGACGGTATAATGGCCCGGGTATACGGACACGAGATCATTGAGGAGCTGGCTCGTCACGCTGATGTTCCGGTAATAAACGGTCTTTCCGATTTCTCTCATCCCTGCCAGATACTCGGCGATTTGCTGACCATGATGGAAAAGAAGGAATTCTTAAAGGGACTGAAGGTTGCGTTTGTCGGCGCCGGCAATAATGTGGCTCATTCACTGATGTTTGCGGCGGCAAAAGTGGGATTCAATCTGAATATAGTATGCCCGGAAGGTTACGATCCGAAAGATCATGCGATTGAGGCAGCGGCGAAAGAGAGCCGGGCAAGCGGAGCGGAGATTCATGTAGTGCATGTCCCTCAGCAGGGTGTTGAGAATTGCGACGTGATATATACGGATGTCTGGGCTTCAATGGGGGAGGAAAGCGAGCGTGAGGAAAGGGCAAGGATATTCAAAGAGTTTCAAGTTAACAGGGAGCTGATGGAATATGCGAAGAGCGATGCCGTAGTCATGCATTGTCTGCCGGCGCACTACGGCGAAGAGATTACTCAGGATATAGGTCATGATCCCAGGGCGGTTTTTGTGGATCAGGCTGAAAACAGACTACATGCTCAAAAAGCGGTTATGGCGCTGCTAATGAGTTGAAGTTATTCGTTGCATGAGCGATTAGGCGAAAATGCAGTGGAGAAGGCCGCACCGGGAACTCTAAACATTTATCAGATAAAGGAGAATAAAATGAAGTATACTCGAATACTTTTGTTTTTTGTTTTAGTTGTCCTCGGCGCGACGGCGCAGGCTTCTGATTGGGAAATTGAAACGGTCGACTTGACGGGATTGATCCCCTGGAATTACAGCGACATGGTTTTTACTTCCGACGGGTATCCGCATATCGTTTTTCAGGCCCTGACGCAGTTGATATCCTTTCCTTATTATATGGAAAAAACATGTGACGGGTGGGAAGTTCCGCCGCAAAGACTGGATGATGGTCCTGAAACAGGGGCCTGGACGACCATGACCGTCGAAGATGATGGCGATATTCATGTCGCCTGGCAGAATATTCAATTAAGGGAATTACGTTATGCTTCCGAGGATTCGGGGTGGGACATTCATCCGTTTGAGGATTTCAATGACGAAGGAAATTTCAATCATATTTTTATGCGACAGAACGATCAGCCCGAAATTATTTATGCGGACACCTCCAATTATCAGATTGAAATAGTAAGACAGAATATTACCGGCGTATGGGGAGAAGAAGAAGTCATCAGGAACACGCCGGTCCTTGCCATTGTAAAAGACTTTTCCGTCCTTAAATACGGCGAGCAAAATTATGGATTCGCTTATGCGACTTACCAGAGTCCGGACCTGAACGTTTATTACGCCCTGAACGATGATGAAGAAGAGCTCGTTTACAGTCGCTCCGAAAACGGTTCGCTTTTTATAAAACTCCTGGGCGATGCGCAAAATCCCATAATACTTTACCTTCTGGATGGAGCTCTTTTCTTCGCTTACAGAACTGCAAGTTGGACGGTTGAACCGATAATGGACGACTTACAGAATAAAGCCTTCGATGCCGCTCTCGATCCCAACGGAAATATCTGGTTTGCGGCGATCGACTTATCTGGCGCTCTCATAGTCGGCCGCGGCGATCAGAACGGATGGAGCTCAGAAACAGTGGACGCTGGAAGCCAGTATAAACTTCCTGCCATGCAGATACTCGGCGACCTAACCATAGCCGTTTCCTACTTCAATCCTTCAGGTCCCTCAATGAAATACGCCACATCTCAGGTAAGCGTTCCGACACCTACCGTCACAGCTTCTCCCGTCATCACTCCAACTCCCTCCACACCGACCGTCTCCCCGGAAATTTCCCCCTCGCCCACGCCCGATCAGAACCTTCCTCAAGTCACGTTGGAATTAAACCAGTCCGTTTTCTATCCAGGCGATATGTTTAATCTGCAGGCCAGAATCGTTAATTCCACCAGCATAGTCTATTATGTCGACCTCTTTGCCATGCTGGAAGTCTACGGCCTCTACTTCTTCTGGCCCGAATGGAACCAGGCGAATATTGGATGTCAGTCTCACATTCACCTTTCCCCACAGCAGTTTAAAAAGTTTCAGATACTCAAATTTACCTGGCCCGATGATTCCGGCTCAGGCGCAGCGACTTTCTACGCCGCCGTTATGGGCAGCGAATCGCCGGAAGATTGTGAAACCGAAGCATTTTACGATATGGATTCTGTAACCTTCTCCTGGGATGACTAATCCCGAAACATTATTTCCCGGATTCAGCGTTCTTCAAAAATTCAACAAAATGAACAGAAGAACAGGTGTCCGGCATCCTGCCGTTTCCTCCGAACCGTTAGCCCGGATTTCTCATACAAAATCGCAGTGAGAGCGTTCAGATTCCCGCAGGTAAACGGATAATTCGCCGTTTATGGACAGGCGCTCGCTAGTTTATGGATCAGAGAATAGCAACGCCCGTCCGTTCTTGAATATTGAGTCAAAAATGACTTTTCGGAAGGACGCTCTTCATTTTTTCTCGGATCGTATAGATACAGGAATGACTGCAGTGCTGTCCCGCTTTGATTTTTCGAATTTTTTGTATTATAATTTAATAGATTAGAATACTGCGAATTAAAGCGTTGCAGCGACTCGACAGCTAATGTTGGAATTTTGAGCAGAACGCCGCAGTTTAAATTTGTCCGAATTTTATTTATAGGAGGCTCTGGACATGAAGAGACGCGTTTCGGCAATGATTTTTCTGAGCGTATTATGGGGAATGACTGAGGCAAGGGCTTCGGTGCCCCATCAAATTAACTATCAGGGGCATGTGACCGACGATCAAGGGACGCCCTTGACGGGGAGTTATCAGTTTATTTTCAGGATTTTCGATTTGGAGACAGGAGGATTGCCTTTGTGGATGGAGTCTCATGAAAATGTAGCGGTCAGATCAGGATTATTCAATGTGATTTTAGGGGCCATTTTTCCCTTGAATCTGGATTTTGACGAGACTTATTGGCTGGAGATCAAATTTGAGGGCGAGGTGATGTCGCCGAGGCTCAAGATGACGAGTACTGGACAGGCATACCATTCAGAGATATCAGAAGACGTATATGATTATGACGTGCATCCCCGGAGCGTTGCTGTAACGGGGTATGGAGAGGTGATAAATGAAAGCGGTGAATGGGTCGGGAGTCCGACAGGTTTGACCGGACCGACAGGACCGTCGGGTCCGACAGGACCAATGGGGCCGGATGGACAGATCGGAGCTACAGGACCGAGAGGTCCGAGCGGTCCCGGGGGGCCATCAGGTCCTATGGGTCCGCATGGCCAAACCGGGGCTACCGGACCGGCAGGCGCTTCGGGACCGTCAGGACCGTCGGGTCCGATGGGGCCGTTCGGGCAAACCGGCGCAACCGGTCCTACCGGCCCCGTGGGGCCTAGCGGTCCGAGCGGACCGATGGGACCATTCGGTCAGCCTGGCGCTGCCGGACCTTCAGGTCCTTCGGGACCGACAGGACCCGGAGGACCCTCCGGACCACAGGGTTCGTTTTCATGCGGAGTTGAAGAAAACTGCGCATCATCTTATCCGGGAGCCTGGGTGACAAATTCGTCCGGGCATGGCGCCTGGTTTGAATATACGGCCGGCGGCGACGGCGTTGGGATGATCGGCAAGAGTTCCTACAGGGGCATTGAAGGACAAAACAACAATGGTAATTTCGGATATATCGGCAGCGGAAGTAATGGAGTGTTCGGTTATGCCGCCGGAATGGGAAACCAGGCTGTCTACGGCGAAAATTCTGTCGGGACCTACGGGCTGCTGGGCGGCGGTATGCGCGGAGTCGAAGGCGGCAGGTCTTCAGGTTATCCCTGGGGTTATATCGGCAGCAGCGCCAGAGGCGCTGAATTCGTCGACGGTCCTCAAAAAGGCGTTATTATGGCCTACAGCGCCAGGGCCCTGCAGGCCTCGCAGGGTTCCGACAACTGGGCTGCTCTAGCCGATGCCGGCGGAAATGCTCTTTATGCTGAAACTGCCGATCCCGAAGGTTATGCCGCTAATATTAGAAATGAGGGTGGGGCAGGCTCTCCCGCATTATACCTCAACGGCTACGGTTACGGTCATTCTTGGCTCTCCTACGGCAAACATTTCGCCGTTGTTGTAAATACTGATCAAGGCCGCAATTTGCTCTTTTCCATTACAAGTCCCCACAACGAAATACAAACTTCCGGGCAGGGCAGAATGCAAAACGGCAAAGCGATTATCAAATTCGACCCTGAATTTTCAGAATTATTGTCCGATAATCACAACATGAGAGTCATCGTCACTCCCCAGGAACAATGCAACGGACTCTTTGTCGCTCATAAGTCCAGCAAGGGCTTTATCGTTGAAGAATTATTGAATGGAAAATCCGATGCAGCCTTCGACTGGATCGCCATCGCCAGAAGAAAAGGTTATGAAGACCATAAAATAGAACAATACTTCCCTCTGCAAAACAAACCCGGAGCTCTCTCTCCATCGCAAAACACCGATCCGGGATATTGCCGCACCGATTCCGTGAGTTCAAAGGTCGCCTTCACCCGGAAATAACATCTAAAAAAAGAACCCGGACAGACAATGGGAAGTTTTCGTCTGACCGGGTTCGAGAAGGGGAGTTTTTTGAATCACTCCTGCCGGCAGGTTGGGTAACTGAAGATCGATCGGAGTTCCTGCTCACTCTCGATACCATTCTTGACATTACCGCCATTATGAAAGCAAATTCCAGGCCAAAATTTTAGAAAAACAGTTCATCGTATTTTATTGTATATATTGTTTTTTTTGATTATGTCCCAGATGACATGCTGTAACGGATTGAGTTACTTGCTGCCGCTGTTCGCTGGGCTTTATGAACCGGATGACAGGGAAAGGGCCGGCATTTTATCCTTTCAGGTTTTGAAAATAAAAACGTCTGGTCTAAAATGACGCCCTAAAAAAATGTAATATGTTTCATTACACTCAGAAAGCCTATTCTTGATGGAAAAATCCTCCTCTGCAAAGTCGCTGTCGGTTGGTCGCCTTGAAAACGACTGTTTTCTTCATTAGAATTATTCGTGTGTTAGAAAGGCGGCAGAAAGTCTGGGAATTCCAGGCTTTTACCGGCTTCCAGTTTATATCAAAAGTGAAATAATACTGTTTAAGGTGATTGGATAAGTCGGATTCATTCCGCAGGGCCGGGTTAATGAGCGTAATGAGACTGAAATCCAGGGGGGGCAGTGATGAAAAACAAAAAGAAGAGTCGATTTATCATTTTTAGCGCCATTTTTTTATTTTTTTCGTTTGTCGTCCAGGCGGCGCCTGAGGGAGTCGGTCATTCAACGGAAAAGTGTTTGCAGGGAAGCGCTTCGATATCTCTGCTGCCGTTAAGGATAAGGCTCCAGAATAATTTATCGACCTGCAGAACAGACGAACCAGTCACTTTCGGGGTGCCTCTGGGTTATTTTGAGGATATCAGGGACCTTGATTCTTTGGATTTGAAATGCAACGGAGTAAGCGTCCCTGTTCAAAAAAGAGCGACGGCTCGGTGGGCGGGAAGTCCGAACGACGGCGCTCGGCCCTTGCAATGGCTGTTGCTTGATTTTCAGGCTTCGATTCCAGCGGGTGAATATAAGGATTATATCCTCTGTTCAGCTCCTTCGTCGTCATATGACAGCCCGCTTCAGATAATAGCGGATACGGCGGAGTCGTTCGCTGTGGATACGGGAGCGGCCGTATTCAGGCTTTCCAAACAGAATTTTAAGCTGTTCGATCAAGTGATTTTGGCAGAGGGGAAGACATACGGCCCCTGTGAAGGCATTAGATTCGGGGATTTCCAAACCGGCGCGGTTGAATTGAGGGTTGAGGAGCAGGGGAAGGAGCGGATTGGAATAAGCATAAAGGGAACACTGAGCAATGGTCTGGAGTATACGTTGAAGTTGGATTTCTACAAGGGGAAATCATATGTTCGGGGTCGTTTTCGTCTGGAAAATTTAAATACAATTCAGACGGACGGCGGCGGACAACCTCAATGTAATGATTACGGATCATCGGGAAGCGCAAGTTTCGATGATTTGAGCCTGGTGATAGCCGGGAACGGGGCATCCCTGTGTCTGGTTCCGGCGGGTGAAAACGGTGCAGCGGGGACGACATCTTTGAATTTCGTATCGGAAGTGAGCGTGGTGCAGGAGTCGAGCGGCAGATCAGGATGGGACCATCTTTTAACGGAGCATCCCCGGATGCAGTCAGGGACTTCGAAGCGATCGTCGACGATAAGGATAGATGGGATTGAAGGCGATGGTCCAGGGCGTTTCGGCGGATGGCTGGATGCTTACGGAGTCACTATAGCTGTTAAGGATTGTTCGGAAAACTTTCCGAAGGCGTTTCGAGCTTCAGACGACAATCTGGAACTGGGGCTGTTTCCCGGGGAATACAGCATGGATCATGAGTTTCGCGCCGGTGAATTCAAGACTCATTCATTCTTGATTTATTATCATGAGGATGATCAAGCAGACCAGTGTGAAACCGCGAATGCATTTCTCAAACCGTTGAAGCCGGAAATTGCGGCGGATTATTTAATGGAAACGCGGTCGCTGGGATTAATGGCTCCGAGACGCCAGGAAGATTCCATGACGCAGGACTATGAGGATTATATTGATTATATGCTGGAGCCTTCGCCTGATTGGAGCGGCGAGGAATATCCCTGGCCGACGCTTCTTGCGAGCATAAACAATTTTAATCATTATGGCTATGTGGATTACGGCGATGTCCCTACAGATTTCGAATGTTGGTCTGAAACAGCAGCGGCTCCCTACAACCTGAAGTATGATGCTTTAAAAGGAATGTACTTCGCCTGGTTAAGAACAAATGATCCTGCTTGGGGTCGTCTGGCCGAGGCGGGGGTAGTTCACTATGCTGATTTTGATATACTGCATTCGGAGGTCAGAGGCAAACATGCGGACCGATTGTGGTTTCAGGGCGGCGCTTACGGGCATGGGTATCATGATGAGCGAGGCAATGCGAATCCTCATAGAAATTATATGAATCCGCATCCCTCCATGTCATTCGCCGTGCCGGGCATGATACTCCATTATTTTCTGACCGGCGATTCGCTTGTCGGGGACGCTGCGCTCGAGTTAGCCGAGAATATGTACTGGCGGATTACCCATTCGGGATACTGGGAATCCGGGCCCTGCGGATCAATATTAAGAGACTGCGATCCTGAAGCGGACGAATGTCACGGCTGGTCCGAATTCTTCTGGGGGAGACTGGGAGGCAATGCCTTTAAATCTTTTCTTTCCGCATATATGACGACCGGCGATGACGACTACATCGAAATACTGGAAAGATGCTGCGAATACATGGTCTGCTGCGATACTCAAGTCGATTCCATCAACGATTGCGACAGGTATCATTTTAAATGCACATTCCTCAGTTACCTTTGCGAATACATACTTTACAGGAGACTCACAGGATATCCCGACGACGATAACGCCCTCTATGTCCTGGGCTCCAGTATCGATTACATGATCAACGTTCTATGGGACCACGATGCCGAACAGTTCCGGATGTGTTACGAAACAGCGGAATTATACGATTTTCACGATAACTGGCTGGTTGCCGTCGCGGACGTCTTGGCCGGAGCAGCCCTTATTTTCAATGACGAAACCATTTTTACGGATTATGCCGTTCCCGTTTTCCTGGATGGAACCGCCAATCCCTTCTGCCCCGGATGCGATTTCTCCTATAATTCCGCCAAGGAGTTCGTCAATGGAGTCGGATTCGGACATGTTTTCCTATACGCGTATGATTATTACTCTCCGCCGGCCTTCACGGGCGTGCGTCTGGAAATGCCGTCAACCCAATTTTCACCGGGAGACCAGTGCTGGTTGAATGCCGTGCTGTCCAACGAAGGACCGGAATTGAACGACGTTCCGCTCTTCGTTATTCTCGATGTCTTCGGAGAATACTGGTTCTGGAACGACTGGAAGCAGGAACCCGATTACGGACGAGTCGATCTGCCCGCAGGCGCCTCCGTCACTATAACCATAATCGACCCGTTTCAATGGCCTGACACGGGTTCGGACGAACTTGACGGCATTGTTTTCTGGAGCGGTATGACCGATCAGGACCTGTCGGAAATACTGGGCGGCATCGAAGGTATCGGTTCCTGGGAATTCGGATACGGACCTTGAATTTAATTCAATTACATCATCACTTGAATAAATAATCAGGAGGATAACCTTATGAGGAACGAATTGATAGCAGCCGTCCTCGGATTGCAGGTCATCATCTTCATCGTGCTTGTGATTTTCTGGAATCAGATGAAAAATTTCCTGTCCTTAATGCCGGCCATTAAAAACCAGAAAGACATGAATCGCTTCAAAAGCATAGTCAAAAGACAGATGTACGCAGCGCTCATCTTCCCCGCATTTTCCGTCATCATGATACTTATCTTCCTTTACGGGGTGAAATCCGGGGCGCTCGCCGCTGGAGACCTCGTCTACATAATAATTCCTTCCGTCCTACTTCTTCTTTTCTCAAAATTTATTAAACAAACTGAAATGAAACTCAGAAACATTAAAACCGATGATCCGAACCTGAAAAAAGAACGGGACCGCGTGGTCAGCGTCTGGATCGGTAAAGCCTTTCCGGATTGGTAGTAATTATTCCGAAATCAGAAGCCTTTGCTGCTGATTCTCATCGGAAGCTTGAAAAAATTATTCCTGGTCCAAAACCAATAACAAAAACGAAGAAGAGTAAAAGAGGCATGCCATTATAGTTCAGCCTTTTTAATACTCAAAAGATCGCCCCGTCGTTCTTTAGTCAGATCATGACGTTTCAGTATCAACTCAAGAACCTGGTCCCAGGGAACTTTTTTCACTTTTAAACTGGTCCTCCCGGTGACGTCGTCATCAATGATAACGTCTAAATCGCCTATCTCCGCGAGAATTTTAATTAATTCAGGGATTTCAATGTCCTTTACGTCTATTGAGACGGGTTTGCCTTTGTATTTGGACGATGAACGAACGGCATCTTTCAAATTCTGTTCTGTGAAAACATCCACAGTCCATGCCGATACGAAAATGAGAAGCGCCGGCATCATAACAACGAATTTAACCGGTCTGGTTCTGGAATTCATGGAATAAACTCCTTTCAATTTTTTTCATCCTCCAATATTTTTGATTTTATTTTGCACGAAAGGATGCAGCTTATCGACATTTAATTTTTTAACTGATTTGGTGGCCTTTCCGGGATTGATATTTCCGACGGCTTCTATCGCCAGGCCCTGCAAAAGCCAGTCATCGCTGTTCAATTTTTTCCGGAGAAGTTTGAGGGCTTTTTTACTTTTCATACGCCCCAGGATTTCCACTAAATGCAATTCCAAATAGCCCTCTGCTGTTTTCAGGGCTTTGACCATCTGTTTTTCTCCGGGTTTGCCGGTTTCGATGAGAGCTTCCGCTGCAGCATTTCTCACGGTGAAAACAGGATCGGAAAGGGTCTGGATCAACTCCGTAACAGCATTTTGCGATTTGATATGTCCCAATGCAACGGCCGCATAGATTCGATCAGCCTCTTTTTCGGCATTTAATCCTTGGACAAGAACGGGGACAGCCTCTTCAGCTTTCAGATCGCCTAATGACTGGAAAATGTATGATTGCAATTCGGCGTCCTGGCGGAGCAGCTCAAGCAGCGGCGGAACGGCTCGTCTGTCTTTTGAGTCGCCCAGGAAGCGCACGAGCAGTCTTCTTGTTCTGTCATTTTCGTTTTGCAATCCTTCAATGAGGCCGGGAACCGCATCCGTACCTATGCTTTTCAGTATTTTTTCCAGGGTAACTCTAATAATTACATTTTTGATATGTAATTTCGAAATAAAGAACCTTATTCCTTCATCACCCTGATCAATGAAGAATTGAATAGCCGCCTCTTTTTCCTCCGTTTCTTTTCCCGGTTTAGCTCCGTAATTCACGGCTTTCTCGAATTGTTCTTCGTATTTGGTTTCATGGTCGTTGGCGAGGCCGGCCA
Organism: uncultured bacterium; assembly: GCA_964619725.1. GTDB lineage: Bacteria > CSSED10-310 > CAZUFC01 > CAZUFC01 > CAZUFC01 > CAZUFC01. The sequence continues at coordinate 116,482 of CAZUFC010000005.1, forward strand.
GGCAAGGATCAAGAAACGGAAGGAATAAGGCGGCGGATACTCCGATTAATAAAGCTGAGCGAAAGGAGGAGAAAAATTGGTTAAGATGAAGTTGGATTTTCATGATGCTGGTCTCCTTTCAGTTGCCGTTTGATTCGTATTGATTGAGGTTGGCTTCGACGTCAACGCCGGCGGCGTAGTAGGGTCTTGTGCGCCACATGCCTTCTTGGCCTCCGGCAGTATAGGCGTCTTTGCCGGCCAGATCGATAAAAACGGCTATGCTGCCGTATTCGCGGGAACTTTTTTGAGCGGAGCCCTGTGCATCCGCTTTTTTGCTGAAGTATCCGTCGTTTCCGGCCGAATCGATAAAAACGGCTACTGAATTATTGACGGCTGTTCCTTGTCCTCCGCCATCGCAGGTATAGTAATCATGACCCCATTTATCCAGCAGCCAGCCGACCGCGTAATCGTGAGCGAACCCCTGTGTGCATCCCTTGCATGCATATTTATCGTGGCCGCCTTTTTCTATGAGTATTCCGGTTGAAAGGTGAATACCCGATCCCTGTGCGTAATGCCGGGCATTGTAGGTATCGTTTCCCTGGCTATCGATGAGTATTCCGACTGAATACCAGTAGCTGGTTCCTTGAGCATAAACATCACCGTTATAGAAGTCGTTGCCTTCATCATCGATCAGCATGCCTATGCCTCCGGACGCATAGGGACGAATTCCTATAGCGAAGCCCTGCGAGAGGCTCAGGTAATCCTCCGGCAATCTTCCATAGTCATGATAAAGACCGCCGGCGTAGTATAGATCGTCTCCTGTTTCGTCATGTAATGCGCCGATGCCCCCTGTGTAGCCGAATCCCTGGGCATACAACCGGGCATAGTAAACATCCTTGCCGGAGGAATCGCAGAGCAGTCCGGCGCCGAAGGCTCCCGCTCCCTGCACTGTTTTATCGGCCCGGTATACGTCGTCACCCTGTTCATCCGATAATACTCCGATACCGAAATATCCTGCCCCCTGACTCAGGCTTTTCCCTTCATAAATATCATTTCCCGAAAGATCGAAAACCGCTCCTATGCCGAAAATGCCCGCTCCCTGCACTCCATTTTCGAAACTCATATAACGATCATCACCCGCCAGATCGATAACAGTCGACAGCCTGCGGCCCATATATCCGGCTGCGCCTCCTCCGCTGTTCCGGTAAACGTCCTTGCCGTCCGGATCAATGATCAGGAAATGTTCAATATCCTCATACTCGTCGTTGTCCCAGGAACCGATTATGATCTTTCCCAGAGGAGTTAAAATTTCTGTTCTCTTTTCCGGAAAATACCGCGTATCTTTTTGAGCAGCGACTGAACTGACGCCCGCGCTTACTCTTCCGGTCCGCCTCGTTTCGCCCGACCCGCTTTTTTCCCTTAATTCCAAAATGTCGGTCTTTAACTCCTCGACAGCTTCAAAATATTCCACTCCGGCTGTGAACAATAAATTTCTGTCCATCCGGTCATAGGGACCCAGAATATTCGCTTTCACCCATGTTTCATCGTCCATCTCTTCCCGCTTTTCGGACGCGGCCCTTATCTCTGCATTCGTTATGCCCAGGCTGTTCAAATAGCTGATGTCGCCCGCATAACTCTCCTTCGCTTCCGCCGTCTCCTCTTCATCCGGCATCACCCCGTTTTCCGCAAACCGCTCAATTAGCAATATCTCCATTTCTTCCGAAAGAATTTCACTGAATGCTGTTTTCACTTTGTCGTCTATCAGCAAACACTTCAGCAAAAACGATTTAAGACTCCTCTCCAATTCCGGCGATACAGGCATCGGCTTGTTTAAATCCGGTAAATAATTCTCTTTGATCTCTTCCGCAGCCTCAGATGTATCAATATCTGCATCAGATGCATCAGCCATCGATTCCACTATATCGGATATGCTCCTCTCCGGCATAAACGTCTTTTGAACAGATTCCGCAAATTCCGGACATAACAGAGGATTATTCAATAATTCCGCGGCTGCTGAAAAACGATAGTCGTCCTCCACATAATCCCTTTTAAACCGTAAATCATCTTTTGTGGCCTTTATGCTCCGCAGAGCATCCCTGAAATAACGCCTCTCCAGCTCTCCGAATGTTTTTTCCTCACTCAACACGGGACGATACTGATTAAGAATACATGCTTGAACGCAAAAAAACAGCCCGATGCAAAAAAACAATTTTTTCCTCATAACCAAGCCTTTCTGAAAGACGAAGATGTTGAGAAACCGACTCTTCTCAGTTCCAGTTTACAAGAAATAACGAGCAAGGAAAGAAGGAATGAATAAACAGGGGGAAAATGATTGCCCATAAAGAACAACAAATTTGAATAGAGGATTTCGAAAACCTTTGACGCTTTTTTCCAATATTTTTATCGCCTGGATCGTTCTGATCAATCACCGTCTTCGTTTCAATTTGAGGTAAGACCGGCGGAAAAGCAGCATGCCCAGCGCCGCGGTCAGGATTATCAATCCGGCGGAGGATGCTGAAGGGACCAGTACCGGCGTGGGTTCAGACGTGAATGTGGGTGTAGGGGTGAACTCCGGCGAAGGAGTCCATGTGGGCAAATTGCATTCATGCATGAATGTTATCTGAAAACTAGTATTCAGAATATGATTAAAATAATTCCATTGAGCCGCATCGTTTTTCAGCAGAGCATCGAGCCACGGCACAAGAAACTGGTTCGTTAACTCATGCTGCTGTTCTCGCGTGATGCCGGGATCGGGATACTGCTCCTCGATATTATCGCACGCATAAGTATATTCCGCATACTGGCAATGATTGGCGCCCGTGATGATGATCAGGGTTTTGCAATCGGAGCTCAAAGCATTGTAATACGGTATCTGATAATCACCAGGCGGCGTAAGATAGTCGTCCGATCCCCCGAAAATGAGCGACGGGACTGTTATGCCGGAAAGATCATACATGGATGCCTGTCCGCAGGCGAAATTGGCGATGGCCGTCACCGCCGGATCGGCCAGGGCAGCCGCAAAAGTAACGACGCCGCCCATGGAATGTCCCAGCACGGCAAATTCGTCCCCAACCTTCTGATAAAAAATAGACGACGGCATGGTATTGACTTCCTGCAGTTTATGCGCCACAAACAGCAGGTCCAGCGCAAACTCATCCTTGTCCGGATTCATGCCCATTTCCGTCTTGGGAAAAGCCGTTATGTATCCCGCCGGCGCCAGAGCCGTCCAATAATTCTCATAAGCCGTCCACGCCATCATTCGGCCGTGCCCGTAAGAAACTACCGGGAATCCGTCAGGTCCCGGATCAGCCACTGGAACATCCGCTCCTTCAGTATCCGCAGGATAATATATCTCCGTCGGTATCTGACGGCTGCGGCCCGGATCAATAAAATTGCGGGTCGTCTGGCCAATCTGCCAGTCAGCGCTCACCCCCGCAGCCATTATTAAAGAATTCCATAACGCCCAAAAACTTAAAAACATTTTTAATGATTTCATGGAAAACTCTCCCTTTATAAATTCCCAGGAAACATTTCGTCGACCTTAAGATAAAATCATTATAAACTGTTTTTTCTCAAATTTAAAATTTTATCTGAAATCCGGGTTAAGGAAGTTATTGTCATTCAGGAATGGATCAGAGCCCTTCGCAAGACAGGATGTTCAGATATCGGGGTCGGTATCGGTATCGCAATCGCAATAAATAATAACGAGGAAAGGTGATTTGTCCTAATGCCGGCGACAATTCGGGAGAGGAAAAGTTCCGTTTCGTCCATGCGGGATCAGAGCTCTTCGCAGGCTATTGCGGCAAGCACATAGAATCCAACCTGATCCGGCAGCCGATACCCAGCATCAAGCATCCAGAAAGGGGTCAGAGCCCTTCGCAAACCCTTCGCAAACCAGGACTGTATGTGGCCAACCTCTGCTGGTCATTTACTCATCAATGGGCGAAAGCGCCCACGCGCTCGGAACCGCCAGGATGGAATCCTCGAATTCGTGGATTTCGCGGTCCTGGGAGAACACGAACGCTCCCAGTAAAGGTTTGTCAAGGATTTCCTGGAGTCCGCGGAGGGAGCGGGCGTGGACGCCGGCGACACGGGACGCGCTTTTAATTTCGATGGCTACGAATGCTTCACTCGTTTCGATCAGGATATCTACTTCACGTCCATCGTAAGTTCTAATGAAATGTAGGTCCACGGGAAGCCGGGCGTTTTTTAGCTGTTTCAGTATCTCGGCCGCCACCGCGGATTCATACTCCTCGCCCGTGACGTCGCCGGTCCTCCCGACAATGGCCCGGCGAATCCCAGGGTCCAGAAAATGGACCTTCGGCGCCTTGGACAACCGCTTCTCCATGTTTCTGAAGTAAGGCCGCAGGATGACGACTTGATAGCTCAATTCGAGATACCGTAAATATCGACGCGCAGTATTCGCACTAACAGCGGCTGCCCTGGCTAAGTCGCTGAAGTTGACCAGCTTGCCGCTCCGGGAGGCGATGGCCGATTGCGCCAAAACAAACGGTTCCAGGTCGCTCATTACCGCCAAATCCGCTACATCCCGCTCAAGATACGTCCGCTGATAGTCGCGGAGCCATAACCGCCGTTCCTCGTTCGTTATATCCTGGTGATGAACAACCGGCATTCCCCCGTACTTCAGGTAAAAATCGAAGAGTCCCGCGAAACGGGCGAAGCTCCGGCTGGCGACTGGAATGCCCCGGAATAGGCTGAGGTCAGTCGTGCCCTTCCTGAGCCATGAGACAAGACGCGATTCCGAGACCGGGTCTTCCCAGGACGTAGTCGCCATCTCTGGCAATGTCAGGGGCCAGAGTTCCTCGATTGCAGCCCTGCCGGCCATACTTTCTTTGACTTTGGACAGCAGTAGGATTTGCGCGCTGCCCAACAGCACGTAACGGACCTCTTCACTCCGGTCGTAAGCGGCTTTGATCGATTCGATAAGCGTCGGCGCTTTCTGCACCTCGTCGAGGACCGCCCGGGGATAACGCTCGATCCATTCCGCCGCCGACATTCGTGTGTAAGCGGGACGAAGCGTCGGGTCCTCCAGAGATATGAAAGGTAAATCTCCGAATGTACGACGGGCCAATGTGGTTTTGCCGGTCTGTCGAGCGCCCGTGATAACGAGCAATCGTCCAAGTCGCCCCTGCGCTCGTTTTATGACATGCTGTTTAATAGCTCTGTTGATCATTTGTATTTCCATAAAGGCGTAAAATATTCAAGCAATTGATAATAATACGCCATTAATAAAATGTCAATAATTGTTTTTTAACAAAATCCGGAATGGGGTCGGAGCCCTCCGCAATCCCTTGCGTCTGCGATAGAGCGTCCGGGATTATCGGTCATGCGGTATTCGGAACCCAGCATCCGTGCAATGAGTTGGACCCGGTTGTTATTCCGTTGACGGTTTTTCCAGACTGTAGTCGCTTATTTTTTTGTACAGGGTGCCGCGGCTTATTCCCAGTATCGCAGCGGATTCCTTGATGTTCCAGCTTTTGGCGTGCAATACCCTCTCTATGTAATCCGCTTCCACTTCCGATAACGGACACAACTGAAAAGTCTTCTGGACCGGCTCCTCCTTCTGACGGGGCTTCAGAAAATGCAGGTGCTCCGCTTTTATCACGTTTCCCCTGGCTATCACCACGCTCCTGGATATTACGTTTTCCAGCTCTCTTATGTTGCCCGGCCAGTCATAATCCAGCAACGCTGATATGGCATCGCTGCTCAGTCGCTTGGAATCCTCCGCCATGTTGTTCTTTCGCAGAACCTTTCTTAAAAATTCCGCGGATAATATCGGTATGTCCTTCTTGCGTTCCCGCAATGACGGTATCCTGATCGGAAATACATTGATCCTGTAATATAAATCCTCCCTGAACTTCTCCTGCTCGATCAATGACTCCAAATCCTGGTTCGTCGCGCTGATCAAACGGAAATCAGACTCTATCGGTTCCGTACCTCCTACACGCTCAAATTTCTTCGTCTCCAATACCCGCAAAAGCTTGATCTGCGAATATATCGGCATGTCGCCTATCTCATCCAGAAATAACGTCCCTTTGTCCGCTAACTCCAAACGGCCTACCTTGCGCGTGCCCGCTCCCGTAAACGAACCCTTCTCATATCCGAATAACTCCGCCTCTAACAATGTCTCCGGCAGCGCTGCACAGTTTATCGCATGAAATTCGCCCTTGTTCCGGCGACTTAATTCATGGATCGCACGACTCACCAGCTCCTTCCCGGAACCCGTCGGCCCCCTGATCAATACCGATATGTCCGTCTTCGCCACCGTCGTGATTAACTCAAACACGACCTTCATCTTCTCATCTACGCCGATCATCCCCTCAAAATACTTGTTCCTTACATCATCGAATATCGATTCGCGACTCGCCTTGTCCGTTAACATATTCCGGATGATCGAACGCACCCTCGTGTTGCGCGGCGAATGAAATCCATATAACGTCATATCCTGAGACGGCTCGCATACCTTGCGGACTATGTCGAATTCCACCATCGGCTCTAAACAGGACTCCACGTCGCTTACCATGCGTCCCGTCATATGAGCCAACTGCTGGATGCTGTAAAGATTCTCCCTGTTCTCAGCCATGTGCTTGAACAACTGCTTGCGCAAGGGTGAAATAAATAAGCATTTAATCTCAGTATATAAAGGATCTTGAAGTTCTGCTCCGCAGCTTCGTTCCTGGTAACTTTCCATGCTGTCTCCAGCGCCTGTTTCCCACATCTTGTCGCGTCAATTCCCCGAAGGTCCTTCTGGCGATTACCCACAACCTCCGCCGTTTATTATAAGAACAATCCTCAAAAAATCAAGAAATATTGCAAAAACACAAATTGTGGCAATTATTGCAAAAATTATATCCGGGCAAGAAACGGCAGGAAAGAGAAGCGGATATCAGCGCGGGTCAGGAAGCATCATTTTTATCATCTGACCGTTTGGGAGGGTGATTGGGGAGATGTGCGGGACGGCTTTTAGGGACATAGCCTGCCGGTTTGGGTTTTTTTCGGTTTTTTTTGGATTTGGGTTGAGGCACGAATGTTTTCTTAAGGAAATGTTTCAGGGAAATAGCGATGGATTTTTTTTCTTTTTTAAGGGCCTGGCTAATTTCATTCACGCCTTTTCTGGCGATTCTGTTGTTGGGGTCCCATGCGAGGGCTTTTTTATAGCTTGATCTGGCATCGACCAGGTTGCCCATTTTCTGGCAGATTCTTCCGCGCAGAGTATGATAATTAACGTTTTCGTTATTGATTTTAATGGCTTGATCGATATTTGTAAGAGCGTCTTTTCTCCATTTAGGGTGACTCATTTGGGCGAGTGCGAGTTTAGCGAAGTATTCGGGATTTTCGGGATTGAGTGCGACGGCGGATTCGAAGAAATTGATGGCTGTGGTGATATTTTTATTTTTAAGGCAATCCAGCCCTTTATTGTATTGAGCGTGAGCGACTTTGATGGGTTTACCTGATTTAACGTGAAGCCCTTTGGCTTCAGCGGAGAAGAGTTCCTGGTCATATTTCAGTTTTTGTTCTTGATTTGTCAGCGTATTGTAGGCTTCGTTAAGGGCGTTGAAGATTTTTTCGAGTTTATCTTTGAGCTCGTCATCGATATCTCGACCGAAATTATCGGGATGCAGTTCTCTGACCTGTTTACGGTAACCCGCTTTAATTTGATGAGGTTCAGCTTTACGTCTGATGGAGAGCAGTTCGTAATAATTCATCCGATCGAGTCGGGCGTAGATATCCTCGATTTTTTTTAATTTTTCTTCATTTACGCTTTCGTTATTCATAATGATTCAAAATCCTTTAAGGTTCCCGTGAAGGCAAAGCGGAATCGGAAGTCAATCGGAGATTTCGTATGTATTGCCAGGATTATAGGGATGCGGTTCATCCACAGTGATGTCGTCATCGTCTTCATCTTCCGTATTTCCTGAGATATCCTGAATAATTTTATTTTGATTATCGGTATAGGAATAGGAACTTTCGATCGAATCTTCCATCGCGGAAATGGAGATATCAGAAGCGGATTCAATGCCTTTGAATTTCATAGCGAACTCATCAGGGTTAGAGGATCGTTCCAGTGCTTCCTGATAAGTGATGGCGCGTTTTTTAACCAGGAAATAAAGCGACTGATCGAAGGTTTGCATTCCGTATTGACTGACGCCTTCTTTCATGGCGTTAAGGATATACTTGGTTTTTTCCTCATAAATGATGCATTCGCGAATAAGCGGAGTAGAGACCATGACTTCAGCGGCAGGAACGCGGCCGGCTTCATCTGCTCGGGGAATAAGGCGTTGTGAGATAACGGCTTTAATGACGCTGGCGAGTTGAAGTCTGATATGGCGGTGCTGATGAGGGGGGAAATAGGAGATGATGCGGAAGACGGTTTCAACGGCGTCGGTGGTATGGAGGGTGGACATGACGAGGTGCCCTGTTTCGGCAGCGGTAAGGGCAGTTTCGACGGTCGACATATCGCGCATTTCGCCGACGAGAATAACGTCAGGGTCCTGCCTCAGCGCAGCCCTCATGGCCCTGGAGAAGGTCGTCGTATCTGTGCCCAGCTCTCTTTGATTTATGATGCTCAGGCGGTCATGATGAATATATTCGATGGGGTCTTCGATGGTTATGACGTGAGCTTTCTTATTGGCGTTGATGTGATCCACCATTGAGGCGAGAGTGGTCGTTTTTCCGCTTCCGGTCGTTCCTGTGCACAGAATGAGTCCCCTGGGCAGCAAGGCGAGGTTTTCCAGGACGCTGGGGAGGAACAGATCGCGAATATTCTTTACTTTAGTGGGAATAACGCGTATGACCATGCCGAAATTGCCTCTCTGCTGGAATACATTAACCCTGAACCGGCCCAATCCCGGCACGGCGTGCGCCAGGTCCACCTCCCGGTACTCCTGGAAGATATTCCGGTGATAGTCGTTCATTATTGTATTTGCGAGTTCTTCCATCTCCGGCGCGGTGATTTTTTTTCTATCCATGATAGGCTGCAGAAGGCCGTCGACTCTTAGAATAGGATAAGTGCCGACTTTCAAATGCAGGTCTGATGCGTTCAATTTGATTGAAACATTTAACAGTTCATAAAGGTCTTGGACTAAATTTCCCATTTTGACGAAGTCCTTTCGTAGGAGGCGGCGTTGCAAGCCTTCTCAGAACCAATATTATTCAAAATAAACGGCGTGTCAAACAAGCTGCCTGCTTGAACATGAACCCTGCTGACGTTTAAATAACTTGCTCCATAAGGGCCGGTCCCGAATTTTGCCGGCAGATAAAACGCCTTGCTGCGCGTAAAAAAATGACTCCTACCCCTTTTTGTCGGCAGCCGGCTCTTCCTTTTCGTCTTCGAGTCCGGTTTTCTTTTTGATCGCCTGTAAAATTTCATCGGCGACGTCTTTGTTTTCTTTCAGGAACAATTTTGAGTTTTCTCTACCCTGACCCAATCGGGTATCGCCATAGGAATACCATGCTCCGCTTTTCGACACAATATTAAATTTAAGCCCTTCATCCAGAAGGCTTCCCTCCTGGGAGATGCCCATTCCGTACATAATGTCGAATTCGACTTTTTCAAAAGGGGGCGCCATTTTATTTTTAACAACTTTAACGACTGTGCGATTGCCGGTCATTCTGTCGCCTTCTTTTATGGCCCCGATCCGGCGAATTTCCATACGCACGGAAGAATAGAATTTTAAAGCGCGGCCGCCCGTTGTGGTTTCAGGATTCCCGAACATGACGCCTATTTTTTCTCTGACTTGATTAATAAAAATGAAACAGGTCCTGGACTTATTGATGGCCGCAGCGAGTTTTCTCAGCGCCTGGGACATGAGTCTGGCCTGGAGGCCTACATGGGAGTCGCCCATTTCGCCTTCGATTTCAGCGCGAGGGACCAGGGCTGCAACGGAATCAACGACGATGACATCTACTGCGCCGCTTCTGACCAGCAGTTCGCTTATTTCCAGGGCCTGTTCGCCGGTATCGGGCTGGGAAATGAGGAGTTCGTCAGTGTCGACTCCCAGTTTTTTCGCATAAATCGGGTCCAGCGCGTGTTCGGCATCCACAAAGGCGCAAATGCCGTTCATTTTTTGAGCTTCCGATATGACGTGAAGAGCCAGCGTCGTTTTTCCGGAGGATTCCGGGCCGTATATTTCTATAATTCTTCCACGGGGAACTCCGCCTATGCCCAACGCCAGGTCCAACCCCAGACAACCCGTCGGTATCACGGGAATGCTTATGGCCGCATTCTGACCCAGCTTCATTATCGAACCCTTCCCGAATTGTCTTTCAATCATACCAACGGTCGCTTCCAGCGCCTTTTTCTTTTCATTTTTCTCTTTCATTTTATTCTCCTTGTACTGATAAATTTGAGCTGTGGACAACGTGGTATTCAGCTCCGGCAGGCTTTAAAACACTTCGATATAAAACCACTTTATCGATGCTGAAATGCGGCGTTTCGATTTCTTTCAACTCAAGAAATTCAGAAACGTAATTCATCGCCTGGGAGGGATTCTTTACGCGTCCCAGGGTCAAATGAGGATGAAATTTACGATTTTCTTTTTTAAAACCGAGTTTTGAAGTGGCTCTGATAATACGCTCCTGCAATTTGTCCATTTCGGGCTGTTCGAAACGAAGGCCCACCCACAGGACGCGTGCGCGTCTGGCATTCGGAAAACATCCTACCGGTCCAAAATGCACTTCAAAGGATTGGCATTCGGAACACGCTTCCGTCAACGCTTTAGATAATTTTTCGATTTTCGTCACCGGTGTATCGCCGAGAAACTGAAATGTCAGGTGAATGCCCTGCGGCTTAACCCATCTTATACCCCGACTGCGGTCTCGAATGGAGGCTGTTTTTTCCTGCAGGGAATCTTTCAGTTCATCAGGTATCTCCGCAGCTATAAAAAGCCTCTGTTTTTCGCGTCTTTCCCGGCTCATGTCCTTTTCTCCCGCTGAGATTCCAAGGATAGAAGATAATCATGAAGCATGTCGAAGGCTTCATCTGCCGTTTTGTTTTTAACGGTCCGTCGATCGCCCGAAAAGGTGAAATGCTGCACAAGCGTTTTTTCCGGAGCATGCAACCCGATGTAAACCGTGCCGACAGGTTTACCCGGACTGCCTCCTCCCGGTCCCGCTATGCCGGTCGTGGATAGCCCGACTTCCGTTCCCGAATTTCTGCTTACCCCTTCGCACATCGCCTTCGCAGTCTGTCGGCTTACCGCTCCATGCTCATCCAATACCTCTTGCGGCACCCCCAGCAATTCTACCTTGGCCCTGTTGCTGTATGATACTATGCCACGCTCGAAATAGGCCGAAGCTCCGGGAATCGCCGTCGTTCGATGAGCTATCAGGCCTCCTGTACAGGATTCCGCAACAGCCAGGGTCCATTTTCTATTTTTCAGCAGATCGCCGATTTTTTCTTCAATGCATTTTCCTTTTGTTTCCATTTTAAATTACCAATCTGATTAATTGCAGAACAATATTACTATAAATCCCGGCTATTACGTCGTCAAGGACAATGCCGGTTCCGCCGGGAAGTTTTTCCGCTGCTGAGGCCGGCCACACCTTCATAATATCAAAAAACCGGAAAACGAAAAATGCAATAATGAGCCAGGTCCATTCCTGCGGCAGAAACGCAGCAGCGATCAGCATGCCGATAATTTCGTCTATGACGATGTAACCGCAGTCTTTTTTCCTGTAATATTTTTCAGCATAACCGGCGGCCCAGATAGCGGGACCGATTAATGCCAGTGCAATAATGACATAGGGCCAGTCGCCCAGAAAAGCTAAAGCAAAAGCCAGCGGGACCGTAACCGCGCTTCCGACGGTACCCGATGCGACCGGGGCGAACCCGCTGCCTAACCCCGTCGCTATCAGTCGTGCAATAAAACCAGTCACTTTTTCTCCTTTCATATCAATCGAGTTCTCATCCATCGTAATGCGTCCCAAGCTTACCATATGCGTAAGGACTTGTCCCGCAAAAGAGCCTTCTTTACAGACTTCGCCTCTTATTGCTGCGGTCCGGGCTGCTTCACTTCACCATATAAATCGAAATCGGAAGTATCCGTAATCTCAACCGTCACGATGTCGCCTGCTCCGAAACGCGAATTAGGCGCCGGCTCACCCGGAACGATCACGCAACCGTCAATCTCCGGCGCCTGAAACGATGTGCGCCCCAAGTATCCCACTCCTTCCTCATGCTCATCAATTAAAATCTCCAACCGGCGATTCTTCAAATTTTCGTTTCTCTCGGCAGAATAGAATCGCTGCAATTCGGTCAATCTTTTATGTCTGTTCGCTGCGGTTTTTTTCGCGGTACGGGGTCTCAATTCGTAGGCCGGCGTTCCTTCTTCCGCGGAATAAATAAACACGCCCAGGTAATCAGGCCTCAATTCCTCGACGAATTGAATCAGGCTCTTGAAATGAACGTGTTTTTCTCCGGGGAATCCTGCAATCAGGGAAGTCCGGATGCGAATGTCCGGCCTTAAATCGCGCAACCTGCCGAATATACGACGAATACGGTCCTGAGAAACAGGCCTGTTCATTGCTTTTAAAATGTCCGGATGGAAATGCTGAACCGGAATATCAATGTAAGGGCATAACGCGGAATATCTGCCGTAAAGCTTCATCAAATCTTCGTCGATGCCGTGAGGATTGACGTACATTAAACGAACACGGGGAAACAGGTCTTTTTTCAGGAGACTTTCAACCAGGCCCGCAAGCCGGGGTGTTGAATCGATATCCAGGCCGTAGCGCGACAGGTCCTGAGCGATCAGAATAATCTCTTTTATGCCCTTTTCTGCAATCCTCTCCGCTTCTGCAGTTATCTCTACAGGGCGCCTGCTTTTTTGCGGGCCCCGGATGGAGGGAATAGCGCAATAAGAACAACGATTGTCGCATCCTTCCGAGATTTTTACATAGGCGTAGGAAGCGGCATCCGCTAATTTGCGTAATTCAGGCGTTCCGCATACGTAATTGCCGTCGCTTGTATAATCGATGACTTTTCCCGGGCGCGTGCACTTCAGCAAATCACCTATTTGATGGATGCGGGAAGGCGAAATGTAAGCATCGATTTCAGGAAGGGACTCCTTCAATTCAGCAGCGTATCGTTTGGCCAGGCAGCCTGCAGCTATTAATAAGGGTCGTCCGTCAGCCTTTTTGTTCTTTGCCGCCTTCAGAAGAACCTGGATCGATTCCTCTTTGGCCGGCTCTATGAAACCGCACGTGTTGACGATTATGCAGTCAGCCTCTTTCAGACGATTCACTCTCTGATGACCCGAAGCTTCCAGATATCCCTCCAGATATTCCAGATCAACTTCGTTTTTAGGACAACCCAGGGATATCAGTCCGACTTTCATGTTTAAAATGTTGCCTGCCGCCGGGATTCAGACAGGGCTGAAGGTCTTTGCGGGCAGACGCTACTTGGATATTTTTGAGATAATATGAGCGTTGCCGAACCAGTAATCAAAAGCTGAAATAACCGTTACGCAAGTCACGATCAGCATCGCCGTCCAGCTTATGGTCGTTAAGGGCATCGGCGACCAGAACGTCTTTACGATCTCAGATATCACGATAACATGGATCGCTATTGCCTGAAACATGGCTTTGAGCTTGCCGCTGCGCCGGGCGCTCACGATCACCTGCTGCTTGCCGGCCAGTATGCGGATGAATGATACCGTGGCGTCACGATAAAAAATCAACAGTATCATCCACGAATCCATCAGATCGGCCTGCCAGAACGCCAGAAAAAAAGTGAAACGGGAAAGGCTGTCCGCATAAGGATCAAAAAGTTTGCCGAAATCGGTCGTCTCATTGCGGCGTCTCGCCAGAAAACCGTCTATTGCATCTGATATCTCTGAATAAACGATCAGCGCCAGTCCCACGCCAAACAGCGCTCCAGCCGTGGCATGCGATGCCGGACCTTTGTTCAGATAATGAAAAGCGAGATAATGTATAATGAAAAAAACAGGTCCTATAAAAACGCGGCTTAACGTCAGTTTATTTGATAATGTCATGTTGCTGCTGCTCCCTCTTCTTTTAAATTTCCGGTTTCAGGCCCGGTCGGTGAATTGGACGTGAGTCGGCGTTTTAACTTCCACGTCCATTTATATATGTTGAATAGCCAATCGAGATAAAAAGCGCTGCGGTTGCGGTAAAAAAGTTTCTTCAATCCCCGGTAGTCTTCAGGAAGCAAATCGAGCGTCGGGTCTATGCCGCCGTCCTTTAATGCCATGGCGAACAATTTCGTGCGCGGTTCAACGCGTATGGTCGTTAGCAGGAATCCGTGCACCTGGGATTTGAGAAACAACTTACAGCGAAGAAAAAAGCGGATCAGTTCGATGAAGGTTCCAATGCTTTGCCCCGGCGGATTAAAAAAGAAATTGAAAGATACCTGCATCTCGGGGATATTCTCCATCAATGAAATAGTCTTTTTAATGTCAGTTTCCCTGATGTTCTTGCCCAGACGGTTCAGTGTCCTGTCGTCGAAACCGTCAGGAGAAAAAGAAAATTCACGGCAACCCGTCCGGATAGCCAGTTTCACCGTAGACTCGTCCAGGTTCTTCTCATTGAACCATCCCGTCCAGGTGATGGGAAGACTCTTTTTTTCAAGTTCTTCCATTATCTTTACTGCATGGTCCGTCGGATGATTGAATACCGCATCGACAAAACTGAAATTCGATATGCCGTGCTTATCATGCAGCTCGCTGATTTCCTCCACAACGCTGAGCGGGTTCCGCAAACGGATGCGCCGTCCGTTCAATAGAGGATAGACGCAATAAACGCACTGATGAGGACAACCTCTTTTCGTCTGCACGCCTACCGCGCCCTTGAAATCTTTGTATGCCTTGAAATCGAATATGTCATAACGGGGTTCAGGAAAACTTTCGTTATGCTCAAAAGGCTTGAAACCGGAATAATAAATGGAATGAGAATCGCGCCAGTATACCCTCGGCGTTTTCTGCGGATCGTCCAGGGAGTTCAAAAGCGACGGGAATACGTCTTCACCTTCCAGATATACGCCGTAATCAATCTGCGGACAACGCTCCATTATACGTTCGGGAAACATGGAAAAACCGGCGCCCCCAACGATGATCCTGGCCGATGGAACCTTCTGCCTCAGAAAACTTAACAGCTCCCCGAAAGGAATAAAATAATAAAACAGGTCCCTTTCCATCTGGGAATCGATATTCCGCAGGGAAACGCCGACTGCCTCAGGCTTGAATTCGCGGATCAAACGTTCCAGCGGTTCGTGATAATCTGCGCCGTATATGTTGGGATCGAATCCCTTTACATTGTAGCGTTCGTCAAGACTGCCCGCCAGATAGGCCGGTCCCAGCGGAAATATCAGCGGTTCGTTCCGACCCAGTGGAGCTTGAATAAGAAGTATGTTCATAAAATTTCAACGCCGTATCTGCAAATGGGCGAATCTTTCAATCTTTAACGGGTGAAAACGTCGCCGCAGATTATCTTTACTTTTTGCCTCTGAAAACAGCTTCGGCTCGCTTCTGAATCGAAGTCAACATAGACGGCAGACTGGCGGAAACTACCTGTTTGCTGATGATCTTCGGTACGAAGAAACCCATGTCCATATCCACCGAATAAGTCACGCGGCAACTCACTTCATCAATCGGTTCAAAATCCCATCCGCCTTCGCTGTTCTTAAAATCGCCTCTTACATATGTCCAACGCGTTTTGTGCGGCGGATCATGTTCAAGACGCAATACATACTCAAAATTTTTAACCACAAATATGGAAAATTTGCATACAACCACATTATCCTGTCGTTCAAGTATTTCCGTTTCCTTAATCATGGGAAGGAATTCCGGATAGGATTCATAATCCGTAACGACTTCGTAAACGACTTCTGCGGGGGCCTTCATAACGACGGTTTTTTCAGCGCCGGCCAAGGGGTTCTCCTTTCTTTTGACAGACAAACCTCAGAATCAGCTCTTACCTTTTTTCTTCTTCTTTTTTTTCTTTTTTTTGCTTAATTTGTCCTGTGGGAGAAGACATTTAATGATATTAACGATGTTTTCCACGATAAGGTTTCGATTTTCAACGGTAATTTCAATAAGAACAACGTCGTTCCGGTTCATGATCATATTGATGACAGGGTTGGCGAAGTTTTGAATAGTCCCCAGGACAGGAACATCAGAATCAAGACATTTCAAGGCGTTATCACGAAATGATTTGCTGAAGCATTCCATTTTACCGATTTCATCAATGACTATCAGCGATGCTTTTTTCTGAAGCGCTTCTTCAAGAAGAGGGGCCGCCACATCGTCCAGCAATTTTACTTCGACGCCGTATTTTCCCACTTTATATGTGCTGCGTTTGTTGACGTGAGCCAGAATGTAGTTTTCACCGGACAGGGTATTCAACTGGAATCCTTTTCTTGTTTTACCGGATCGGATTTCGGAAGTATAAAACCCCATCGCCGTAACCGGCAGCTCGCTCAAGACCGCCTGAATCACCGTTGATTTACCGATTCCCGGTTCTCCCGTCAACAATATGTTTTTTAGAACAGCCATGATCGTTACACCCAACCTCCTGAAATCCGCAAACCATTATACTCGACGTCCCTCTTTTGTCAAACTGGATTTTTACTCAGGATTTTTTTACAATGCGCATCGGCGGACGCGCGAATTCCTCGAATGATGAATTGATGACAACTGAACAAGGAGGACAAAATGAGTTTGATTGTCGTTGGAAGCGTGGCTTTTGATTCTGTTGAAGCGCCCCACGGGTCGATAGAAGATGCGCTGGGAGGTTCGGCGACATATTTTTCCATCGCCGCTTCTTATTTCACTCCGGTATATCTTGTGGCAGTCGTAGGCGAGGATTTTACGGATGAAAACCGAAGCATTTTCAACGGAAGGAACATTGATGTAGTCGGATTGAAGACGGTAGCAGGCAGGACTTTCCGCTGGAAAGGAAAATATTCCGATGACATGAACGAAAGAATAACGCTGGATACCCAGTTGAACGTTTTTGAGCATTTTGAGCCGCAGATTCCCGAATCCTACAAAAAATGCCGCTACGTTTTCCTGGCCAATATCGATCCTGAGCTGCAGATGAAGGTGCTCCAGCAAATTCCCGAACCGCATCTCACGGCCTGCGACACCATGAATTTCTGGATCGAAAGCAAACCCGAAGCCCTCAAAAAAACGCTGTCCATGGTCGATCTGCTCATCATCAACGATGAAGAAGTCAAAATGCTTTCGGGTAAAACCAACATATATGCCGCCGGCAGGGAATTGCTGGAATGGGGACCCAAAACGCTCATCGTCAAAAAGGGCGAACACGGCGCTATCATGATGCGTAAAGACGGCGTTTTCGTCTCACCCGCCTTCCCGCAGGAAAAAGTCATGGATACAACCGGCGCAGGAGACTCCTTCGCCGGAGGTTTCATGGGATGGATCGCCGGAAAAGCTTGCTGCGACGATGACGTGCTCAGACAGGCCATGGTTTGCGGCGCAGTCATGGCCTCTTTCAATGTCGAATCCTTCAGTCTGGACAGACTCGCTTCCCTTTCAGAAGATGAAATAGTCGAACGATGCGCCTATATGCAGAAAATGATTCATTTCCAACCTCTGGACTTCTGAATCAGACGTCATCTATGAAAAAATTCAAATGGATAAAGAAAATCGGCGAAGCCGTCGACAGCCGCCTAGATCAATGGCTGGACGACCTTAAAACACCGGACAGACGTATCGCACGCATCATTCAGGAATTGAAAACCTGCCGCCGTAAACTCAAAATACAGATATCAAAGGAGCATGTCGAAAAAGAAAAATTGATCAGAAAATTCAAGGATTCGAATTTCGACAGCACTCCACCATTCCTGGAAGTCAGACGACTCGTCGAACAGGAAAAAGTGGAAGAAGCCGCAAGACTCTTCGCCGAAATACTCAAAAAAAAGTCACGCAGCCCCTACGAGAAACTCCTGAAAGACATCCAGTCATCCATTATGAGAATCCAGGCCCTGCAAAAAACGCTCGATGACCTCAACAAACGCATTGCCGCTCTGGAAACTCAATATGAAAAACTGGTCAGAGATATCCGGGAACTGAACACGGAAAAACAGCGACTGGATAAGATGGAGGCGCTGGGGGCTTCGGCAGTGGATCAGGCTATGGCGGAATTGCACGAAGAGGTGCGGTTCCGTTCCGATGAATTGGAAGCCCTGAAAGAGTTGAACGAGATTCTGAAGGCTTACGATTTGACCGGAAACGGAACCAGAAATTCTGCCGATAAAGAAATTGAAAAATTGGACGATGAAATTCATGGCCTTTGATAAGCATATCTTAACCTGTTGAATTTTTCGGGATTGATCAAACGGTGATAACGCTTTTTCATAAAACGCTTGAATGATCAAAAACCCCTGTTTTTTCATCGTGGGACGTTCGTTTCGGAGTCGGGGCATGTATCGGTATCGGGGTCGGGGTCGATATCGTAATCGGTTCCGGGTCGGGATTGGTGTCAGGGTCGGGGTCGGTATCGCAATCGAAACAAAATGATAGACGATTCTGTCGAATTGTAACCTCAAAAGACGCTTTTTTGATCAATGCCGAAAACTGTAACCTCGAAATAGGGATATCTGAGCAGCGCCGAAATTCGGATGAATTGCAACCGCAAAAGAGGCCTTTTTGATCAATGCCGGTTTTTCTTTGAAGACCGGAAGCCTGGTACATTCCGGTCGTAATCCTGGATTCGCCTCAACGATTGACAGCGCGACTGCCCCTTAATATAATTCGCCGGCGTTTGTTTTGTCGATATTTTTAAGCGAATCGGAAAGGACCATCCGCATGAGTTACGAGGAACTGTTTGCGTATACGAAGGAAGTGGAACGATGGATACTGGCTTACATAGAGGAAAGCGACGTCAAGGATTATTTTAAGCCGGAGGACATATACGAAAGCGTTATGGATTATCCTTTCCGGCCTGCCAAGCGGATGCGGCCATCCATGCTTCTGATTGCGTGCGGCAGCGTGGGCGGCGAGGAGCGCATCCGGGCGGCAGTCCCTGCGGCTGCAGGCGTAGAACTGTTTCATACCTGGACGCTTGTGCATGATGACTTGATCGACAACGATCCTTTGCGGCGGGGCAAGCCTACCGTGCATGAAGCTATGTTTGAAAAAGCCCGGAAAAAATCAGGCTTTGATGAAAAAAAAGCCAAGGATTACGGGCGGGACATAGCGGTTTTGACGGGAGACCTTCAACACGGATGGTGCTCTTCCGCTTTTATCGACTGCGCATTATCCCCGGACGTCGATACTGAAACGGTCCTGAGAATCATGCGGTACCTCCAATCCACCGTCCTGGGACAGCTCGTCCGAGGCGAAGTCCTGGATATCCAATACGGAATGATGGAAAACCAGGACATAGATAAAATCAATCAAAACCAGATCGTCACGATGCTGTGGTTGAAAACCGGCGTGCTCTTCGAATTCTCCGGCATGGCCGGCGCGCTCATCGGTAAAAATGCCCCCGATTTCGACGATGAACAGGTCCAAGCCGTTAAAAAATTCGCCGGCGCCTGCGGTACAGCCTTCCAACTGCAGGACGACGTCATCGGAATTGTCGGCGATGAAAAAACCCTCGGAAAACCCGTCGGCTCTGATATCAGAGAAGGCAAAAAAACCGTGGTCGTTTACGAAAGCCTCAAAAACGCAGACGAATCTCAAAGGCAAACCATTCTAGCGGCTCTGGGAAATAAAAAAGCCACAAAAGAACAGGTGGAAAAGTGCAAGCGGCTGTTCGTGGAACTGGACGGCATAAATGAAACTAAAAAAATGGCCGAATCTTACATCAATAAAGCCATGCCCTACTTAAATGCACTGCAGAATTCAAAATATAAAAAATTGCTGACGCTGTGGGCAGAATTTATGATCAACAGGGAATATTGAGCCTGTTGAGCATACGGCCAAAAACGCTTTTTTGATCAACGCCGCATCTTCAAAAACATCTACGGCTCTATTGCACATAGCCCAGCGCTTCAAGCGCTTTTCGCTGTTCTTCATCAATATCAACACACGATGACTTCAGTTTGAGTTGCTTTTTTAACTCAGCGCTGTCCCTCAAATGATCGGCTATCATGCCGTTGGATTCCCGCACCAGGTCCACATCTTCGTCGACGATATTATTACGCTCTTCAGGGTCTTTTTTGATATTATACATCTCATCGATTTCGTGCCGGTTGACCCTGTAGATCGCCTTATGATTCCCTTTAATCAACGCCAGTTTCGGCGGTCCTTTGAAACGGGGAGAAAGCTCCTCGGAAAAAACTTTATGATTTTTTATAGCCGCTTTTCCTATGTCAAGCAGGTTGCGGCCGTTGGTCTTGTATGGGAATTCGGTTCCGAGAAGAGCCAGCAGAGTAGTCGGGATGTCCATAAGGTCGACTTTGGCTTTCAACAGCTTTTTTTCTTTTTTTAATGAAAAACCTTCTGGGAATTTAACGATCAGAGGAATCCGTATTTCTTCATTATAGACCGTGTGTCCGTGGCCGCAGTAGTTATGTTCAAAGAAGGCTTCGCCGTGGTCCGAGGTTATTACGATAACGGAGTTTTCCATTAATCCCAGCGATTCGATCCTGTCCAGCGCTTCGCCGATGTGATGATCCGTATAAAGTATTTCCCCGTCATATTTATCGATGTAATGATACAGGTTGTTGCCGTCGTTTTTGTCTTTGAATCTCTTCTGTTTCAGTTTGTTCGTTTCGATCTTTTTCAAGGGCCGCATCTTTTCGGATTCAAACGCCGTATCGTAGGGCGCCGGAGGTCGGTAGGGTCCATGAACATCCATATAATGCACATACAGATAAAAGGGCGACTGGTAATTGTCCTCAAGCCAGGACAACGCTTTTTCATTGGTATCCTCGGCTTCAGGCTTCCATCTTTTGTTAATCCTGTCATATCTGTCGAATCCCTGGTTGAATCCGTACCTGCCCTTGATGGCATGATTGGCCACGAAAGCCCCGGTCCTGTACCCCAGCGCCTTCACCGCTTCGGCAAAAGTGACGATATTAGAAGGCAAAAGGTCAGCGCTGCTCCCGGCATGGCACAGCGTCTCGTGAACGGCTGGATAAAGCCCCGTAAATAATGAAGCGACCGATGGCGACGTCCAGGAACACTGAGCGTAAGCATCCTGAAATACAAGGTTTTCCCGCGCGAATTCAGCTATGTTGGGCGACGTTTCCCTTTCATAGTCGTAAATCGAGAGATGATCTCTGCGCAAAGCATCGATTACGATAATGATGACGTTGTATTTCGGTGAGTTTACCTTGCTTGCCGTCCGGAAAAGAGGTCCAATGAACACAGCAAGCGAAAGGACAAAAATCAGCAAAGCTTTTTTATTCATATGCGATCAATCCCTCTCAGTCAGAAAAAATCCATGACTCGGGCAAGGCCGATTAGTCATACCCAAGATGTCATTTTACAAAATGAATGTCAAATCGGCTTGGGTTCCGTGCGGACAGAGCGGACGGAGCGGACGGAGCGGACAGAGCGGACGAGGTTCATCCGGAATGTCCGCACTATCCGCTTAGTCTGCCAGGTCCGCTTCGTCCGCTCGTCCGCTTCACCCCAAAAACGCCGAAGTTTTCTCGCAACTGGTGACGATGACTTCCTTCCGGGCTGCTTCTTTTTATTCTGTATACGTCGTATCCTTTTTCCGCCAGTTGTTTTTCGTATTTCTCCAGGAGTTTTTTCGTTTTGGCGGTCAGACAGACGCCGCATGCGGGTTCGCCGACGTTTTCCCACTGGTCCAGTTTATCGCATATGAAATCCATTGCCTGGTTGAAATCGTCGAAATGTGTTGTTTCAGGATCCATGCCCATTACCGGCGCTGATCAAATGGGGGTACAAATTGTCGAGACACGAGAACAAATTTATGTGAAAGCCTGGGGTTAAGCGAGCTTGCGAGCGCAACCCCAGGTAAGAACACAAAATAAAA
>CAZUFC010000006.1:0-131520 GCA_964619725.1 uncultured bacterium
TGTCCAGCATTAAATTTTGAATCGACAATCGAGTTTATGGACAGGCACTAATTAGCTGGAATCCAGCTTACATTTCTGTTGGGAAAGACGATTTCCACTATAATCAGATCGTCAGGATGGAGCGACCCGCTGATGAAGAAAAGCTCGGTGATGTCCTCCGGCAGTTGAATTAGAAGAGGAGGAGTCGATTCCATCGGTAGAATGTTCGCGTGATCGAAAGTGATAAGTTCTCCTCCGCATCGACCGACGATCAGGAGATGCCTCAGGTTGTCATGGTGCATCTCGGACTTGAGTTCCGGATGCAGTTCGATCGTCATCCCGCCGGCGTGTCTCATCGAAAAAGAAGCAACACCGTCGGAAGTTAAGCGAACACAGTCAGATGCAGATGCAGATTCATATTCTTTTGTTTTAGCGTATGGAGCAAAACCGGTCGGTTTTTGCGGCGGCGTTTCACCGGCGAAGACTTTAATTTCGCTGACGGCCAGAGTTAATTGTCTGGGGTCGTTCCCCGTAAAATAATCGCTGTTTTTAAACGCATCATCTCCAGTTACGAAGACGACCTCGTTGCACCAATCAGATAGAGTTCCTGCTGGAATTTTCAATTCGTAAGAATCCCAGTTCCTCGCTACTTTCAATGTTCCCAGAAACAGCAATTCATCAGGCTTTTTCAGGAATACATCGACTTCATGAGGCACTTCGATATCCGACAAATAGGACCAGGTTTTCAATTGAAGCGTTAATTCACTTTTTTGCCCGAACAAATAGATGGAAGAGTTTGCACCGTGCATCCAACTGAAACTGGTATGATTATCGTCTCTTTCAGGGATGCTCCATCCCGTCCCCAGCGCACAACGGCCTTCGGGTTCTCCTGGACGTATGTATTGTCCGTCGCCCAGGAATTGATGAGCAAGAGTGCGCTCCTGCAGCGAAGGTTTTTTGAAAAAGGTGAAACGGCACATAGGAACAGTTTTATCCTGGGCGGCGTACCAGGAGACGCCTGATTCTCCGTAGAGCCAGGGAAGGAGTGACAATTTAGCGGTGCCGAGGGGGAAGTAATCTTTTTCCTGTTTTCCGACCAGGAGGGCATCGATATTCAAGGAGCGCATGATGAAGAAGGCATCGGAATAATCCAGCGTTTCAAACATCCTGATGATTATTTCTTTTCTGCGGAAATAATCCCATCCGTCGCCGACATAAAGCACTGAGTGATGTCTGTCGGTAACCCCTGCGGGACGTTGGCTGAAGGCAGGCAGCAGGTGAGCGTTGTGAACGTCCCGGGTGGGCAGGGCTTGCACCAGGCTCTGACGGGGGAGGTTCTGCGAAGCCCATTGGGCGGCCGCGACATCTTTGTGCAGGAAGAGGGCGCGAAAGCGAGGATGATGCACGTTTATTGAATTATAAAAATCCATGAAGAGTGTCGGTAAGGCGGGTAATATGAGTACCAAGGCGATCAACGCGTATAGTTTTCTGAATTTTTTCAATGGAGCTGTCGAGGCTGCACCGGCGAGCAGCGCGAATTGAACGTTCAGGGCTTGACCGAGTTTAAGGCTGACGTCTCCTTTGTTTTCTTGAAAAGCGATGGTGGACATGAGAAGGAAGCAGGTGAGGATCAGCAGGGTGATGAAGTGAAGTCCTGGCATCGCCGTCGCCGCCGAAGTTCGATTTTTGTGATGCAGGGTCCATAAACCAATGATTCCCAAGGGAAGATAGGCGCCGAAATTAACGAGCATAATGGGGACAAAAAGCAAACAGACACGCCATCCTAAAATGAAATGAAAGCGTCCGGCAGCGCTTTCGGCCATCTCCATCCACAGAATCAGCAAACCAGTAAGAATAATGGGTAGTGTAAAGGCTGCGATACGGAGCATGCAAGGCAAGCGATCGCTTTTTTTCAGCATGGAGATAATGCCGGCAAGCCCCAATGCAGCGATGACTGCGAAACCGATAAAAAAATTATAAGCCAGCGCCCCTGCAGCCGCCGTTCCGATAAGAACGGCCCGAACGCAGGTGATGGATTTGCCTCGCCACAGGAAATGCCACAAGGCCGTTAAAGTCAGGCCGTGACACAGTTGATGCGGAGGAGTATACAGAAAACTTCTGTACAGGGTGTCCACCTGGAGGGGAAGCCAGCGCCATCTTGTAAACGCGTCTACATTATAATCGGTCCATTGACCGTAAGTTTCAGGATCAAGCGCTGAATGAATCAGCACGGCAACTCCTTCATAACTCGTAGCCAATCCCAGTCCGAAAAGAGCAACCAGTCGGCCTTTGGTTGAAGATATCATTCGCCTTGAGATCGAATGGAAAGCAAGAAGGAAGCTTAACAGGAAAAAGGTCTGTTGAACTGCAATGACCCGGATCGGCGAACCCCCGGTCTTAAGAAGGTCCAGAGCGGTCCGGGGAAACAGGTAAAACAGCCAGTAATAATGAAGCCGGTGTCCCGACAGAAAAGGATTCGGCGGCGGCCATTCTCCCGTGCCCAGCGCCCCGGTCACTCCCATATGTTTCAACATATCGCCGTAAAAGTAGCTTCGAAACACGATACCCTTCGGAAGGACTTCACCGATCCTGCAGAGAGGCGGAAGAGTAAAAAAGAGCAGAATACCGGCGAAGAGTGCGAACAAACCCCAATCGCCCGCTGTCCAGGGTCTCGCTGATTGAGCTGAGGCAGAGGAAAAATTTTTCCGGGGCAGAAGAAAAGCAATAACGGTGATTCCGGAAAGCGACAGAAGCCAGAGTCCAGCCGGTATGTTAAAAAAATAAAGCGCCGACAGATGAATAACCTGTGAAACGAAGAGTCCCGGCAGTCCGCCCAGCCACAAACCTTCCGGTCTGCGCCATGAAATCGGCGTTACCAGTCGATGATAAAGCGCTATTCCCGGCAAAGCGCTTAAAATCAACACCAACAGTCCCGCTCCGGCATCTCTCACTATAATCGATAACGGAACACCAAGCATCCCGGGAGGCATCCAGTGATTCAAGTCAAAACCTCCTGGAGTAATCGAAAAGCCAGTTTTAACGGATCATCGCCCAAAATACGCTCATTTCCAGCCGGGAAAGACAACCAGGATCGAAAATACCACAATAATGTAGACAGGCAAAGGTGAAATCCGAAAAAATCACGAACGAAACAGCTTCGCTCATCACTATTGCAAGAAGTCTTGACTTTGTATCGACCGGTGATTATCTTGGCAGGGCGAAGTTAACGTTCAACGGGAGTCTTACGGAATAATGCCCGGAAAACAAAAAGCGGCATTTGCCTCGGTTGCATATCATGTCTAAAGAAAAACAAAGCTTTCCTCTGAAAAGTCTACTCGTACTCCTGATACCGCTGATCTGTTCCTATTACTTCATCAACGCCTTCCTGCGCCCGGGGCTGCCCACTGGGCACGAAGCCGCAATGGACTCCCTGGTCCGACTGGAACAAATGGACTTGGCCGTCCGTGATGGTCATATTCCTCCTCGCTGGATGCCTGACATGAGCGGCGGCTACGGATTGCCTTTTTTCAGTTTTTACCCGCCGCTTTTTTACTATGTATCTGAAGTTTTCTGTCTTCTGGGGACTAATTGCGTCGATGCGATCAAGGCGGGACTGATCCTGTTTTTAATTTTTTCCATCGCTTCCATGTTCTTTTTCGCCAGACGATTATGGGGAAACTGGGGCGGCGCCGTTTCAGCAGTCCTGTTCATTTATTCTCCTTATTACATCGCTGATATTTATATTCGTAATACGCTTGCCGAATACTCTTCATTCGGGTTTCTGCCGGCGCTGTTCTTCTTGGGTCTGAAAACCGCCGAATCAAACAAAGTCCGCTGGGGGATTCTCTTTTCTTTGACGCTCGGTCTTTTTTCATTGAGTCATAACGCTATTCTTTTGACCTTTCCTGCTTTTTTCGCCGTATATCTCCTTCTTTTATTTTTTCATTTCAAAAAGATCTGCATACTGAGAAAATTTTTGTTTTACGGACTGCTCGGTACCGCACTCGGCGCTTTTTTCTGGTTTCCCGCCTTAATGGAAAAAGGGCTGACGCATGTGGACAGAATGAGGGAAGGTTATTTTGCAGCGGAGTCCCATTTATTGTATCCGAAACAATTGATCGATTTGAAATGGCAGACAGGAGCCAGTTACGGGGCGCGAGAAGACACTTTTCCATTCGGTTTGGGTTTGATCCACATGATAGTAGGCGGCATTTCTCTAATTCTGGGCATTCGTTTAAGAAAAGACAGTTCGTTTGTTTTCAAAAACTGGTTGTTCTTCGTCGCATTCATTGCCGTCAATATATTCCTGACCGTTCACTATTCCCGGTTTATTTGGAAAAGCGCGCCGATTCTTCAATTCGTTCAATTCCCCTGGCGTCTGCTCGTATTCATCTCTACGGGAATAGCGATACTTGGAGGAGGCGCGGTCAAAGCATTAACGATAAATACGCCCTTTAACAAACGATTTGTCAAGACAGCGGCTTCACTCATCATCATAATTCTGACGACCTTCCATTACCGCACTTACTTCAAGTTTCCTCACGACGAAGCATTCCATAACTTCCCGGATTATCACAGGGTTGAGGCCATTTTATGGTTCCTCCACACGACAGCCTCAAATGAGTATTTACCGAGACATGTAGATGAAGAGCCTGAGGAGCCTGCCATAAAGAAGATCGAAATAGTCTCCGGCGAAGCGGAAATCAAAGATTTGGAGGAAAAAGTTCACCGAACGGAGTTTACCGTTGAGTCTGAAGAGGAGACTCGAATCCGTATGAATACTTTCTATTATCCGGGGTGGAGGCTCAGCATTGATGGTCAGAGGCGGACCATTCAGCCGACGGAGAAAACCGGTCTGATTGAATTCGTTTTGAATCCTGGAATTCATGAGGTGGTCTTAAAGTTTCACCGGACTAATGTGCGACTGGTTGCCGAGCTTGTGTCTTTGGGGACCTTGCTGGCATTGGCAGGTCTGTCGATATGTCACATTGTAAAGAAAAATTATTGATCATGCTATGCTGATTTGTTAATATCACTTCGATGAAGCGAGGATAATGCGGGAGGTACAGGATTTATGAACTTGAAGAGGTTAAAACGATTTAAACTCAAAATTATTTATCTGCTGTTTTCATTCCTTATGGCCGCGATTTTCATCTTAGCTTTGTCCGAGTCCGCTGTTCTAGCCGGCGAATGGAACCCTCCTCTTTTGGCGACCGAAACGCCGCTCGAAACGATAACCCCGGGGCCGTCGTCAACGCCTGATGCGACGCCTACGCCGTCAATGCTGACACCTACGCCCGTCATTTCCGTTACCCCGGAGATTTCTCCCTTTGCGACCGTCACCCTTGTTCCGACGAATTTTATAACGCCGACGGCGCTTCCTGAACCTGGTATTCCTGAACTGGTTTATCCCGATGATGATGCTCGTTTTGGAGCAAGCAGCGTGCCTTTTGCTTTTGAGTGGTCTGAGGTTGAATTTGCGGACAGCTATGAGATAGAAATAGCGATAGATGAGGATTTTACGGCCTCTACGGGTTCAATAGCGACGACCGGCACGATATATGATCTGGCGGAAATTATTACTGGTGAAGACTGGGTTGAACTGGTTTTCAGCGCTTTCTGGAGAGTCAGGGCCGTCAATTCAGCAGGCGCTCCGGGCGAGTGGAGCATTGTGTATGAATTTTCCAAAACCATGATGAATGCGCCTCAAATTATAACACCTGAAAACGATGCCAGATACGGCATCGGCGATACTCCGCCCTATTTTGAATGGAGCCGTATCGTGAGAGCTAATCTTTACGTTTTTTCATTGTATGGCGACCCGGAGTGTGAAAATTATCTGGGTGAACTTGCACTCACGGCCACTACTTTATTTTTGAGCGATTATATTGATCAAGGCGACTGGAATCCGGTCATAGGCACTTTTTACTACAGAATCGAACCCGTCAATGAGTACGGTAATCCCGGCCCGAAAAGCGAAGTGCGTTATTTCTCTAAAACGACGATATCCTCTCCGGAAATAAAAACCCCCGCAGACGATCATCATTATGCCTCGACCAGCGTGCCGCCGTACCTGGAATGGTCGGCGGTCGGCCAATTCCCTGATTATATGCTGGGCTTTTCCCCCGATCCCGATTTTACCGAAGATGTTTCCGTACTCGAATGGACCGGTACATCAATCGATTTTTCCGAATACGTTTCGGAAGCGGAGTGGAATGATGTTTACTTCACCATTTATTGGAGAGCATCGGCGATAGATCAGTACGGCAATCACGGAATATGGAGCGATGCACATTCCTTTACCAAAAACGGTAAATTACGCTTTATGGCTTACGGAGACAGCATTACAGGCGGATATGGGGCCGCAGACTTTCCGGACACCGGCTATTTTACTTATCTTGAAGCTATGCTGAAAAATATCTGCCCTGAAGCTGAGGTTGAATCTTACTGGTTCGGAGGCGGAAAATCAGGGTACGGCGACTTGAAACTGCCTGAAGCTATGAGAGAAGTTTGTCCTGATTATGTTATGACGCTTTTCGGCACTGTAGATTTGGTCGATCCCAACGGCTGCGATCCGCCTTTCGACTGCAGAACCGTGGAGCATCTCGAAAATATATGTTTGCAGGTCAGAGAACGAAAAGCCGTTCCCATCATCGGAAAACTGCCGCCGCCTAATCCCGCCGGAACCGCTAGCTCAATGGACGGCATCGTTCAATACAGAAACTGGGAAATTGAAGAAATGGCTTACATTAACGGCTTCCTGGTCGCTGAAATCTATGACGATTTTCAGGCCGCTTCCTGGGACCTGAGTTCCCTGTTTTTCGATTATGTGCATCCCAACGATTTCGGGTACCAGGTCATGGCCGAAAGCTGGTTTAATGCCATTATGGGATATTAGCGCTTCCCATAACTATGATAAATCCCTTATGCTCTTTGCTCATGACCCATCACTTCTGATCTCCTGACATTAATGAAGAAGCAATTGTGTATGGTATTATGGTATCAAGGCTCTGAATGAAAAAAGTCCCCCTGCTTCCACTGATTGATAGAAGTTAAAAGAACGTTCCATGACCTCGAATATTTCACTCCCGCTCAGTAAAAAACAACAGGTGCTCTTCTTCGTTCTTTTCCTGGCGATTATTTTCAGCCTCAGTCTGTTCAGTTCATTTAACAAGTCCATCACCTACGATGAACCCAATCATCAGAGATACGGCATAAAAATACTGAACCTCAACTCCGACAGAATTGGCCTGTGCCAGGACGGCACCATGCCTGTTTCAGCATTGAACGCCATCCCTGCTTTCGTCAGCTCTCAAATGCAACCCGGTCCCTGGAAGGAATTCCTCGGCAAAATGGAAACCGGCCGTTATGCGAGTATCCTCATGACGCTTCTCCTGGCCTTTTTCGTCTTTCAATGGAGCAAGTCATTATATGGAACCTTACCCGCCTTCTTTTCACTCTTTCTTTTTACGTTTTCGCCTAATATTATCGCTCATTCCCGGCTGATGACGACGGAAATTCCAGGGACCCTCATGATTACGGCCGCTCTCTATTACTTCTGGAAATTCATGAACGACAAAAGCATCGGAAAAGCCTTCGTGAGCGCATCTGTCCTCGGAATCAGCCTACTGACGAAATACACCTGCGTGCTCCTGTTCCCTATATTCCTCATCATATTCATCGTGAATCATTCCAATGAATTAATGATGACGATGCGTCGGAAGGATTTAAAAAAAGCGGCGAGAGGATGCTTCGCCTTCTTTAAATATTCATTAATCTTCATTATCGCTTCCATCGTGATCCTCAATATAGGATTCCTCTTTAATCGAACTTTCACGCCTCTGGAAGAATATGAATTCAGAAGCCGGCCTTATAAAAACATGCAGGCGAAACTCGATTTCATGAAACGCGTCCCGGTTCCCATTCCTTATCCCATTTTATACGGCCTGGACTGGCATACTTTCAGGGAACAGACAGGCGAAGCGTACGGAAATTTCTATCTTCTCGGCGAAATTCAAGACGGTAAACCCTTCAGAAATTACTTCTTCATAGGATTCCTGTACAAGGTTCCGCTGGCTGTCCAATTCTTTTTACTGCTTTCCCTGATCCTTTACATCTTTAAACGGAAATTCCGGACATTTAGAGAAAACGAAACCTTTCTCCTGATTCCTCTGGTTTTCTTCGCCATGTATTTCAATTACTTCTTCAGAATGCAGATAGGATTCCGTCATATGCTGGTCGTGTTTCCGCTCATACATGTTTTTTGCGGAAGCCTGGCGACCTTTTTTGCAGATTACGGGAATAAATTTAAAGCTATGGTCGGCTTATTATCGCTTTACCTGGCCGTTTCAACCCTCTCCTATTTCCCCCATTTCCTTTCCTACTTCAATGAACTGGTATGGGACAGGAAAATGGCTTATAAAATCATGTCCGACTCGAATCTGGATTGGGGACAGAACCTCCGGTACCTGGAAAAATACCTGGAGAACAATCCTGATGTAATTTTGGAACCCGAAGAGCCCATAGCGGCCAGGGTCATAGTTCCCGTCAGAGAGCTGACCGGAATTTTCGATGAAGAGAAGTATCGTTGGCTGAGAGAAAACTTCGAGCCCGACGATCATGTGGCTTATACTTATCTCCTATATGATTTAAGGCCCTCCGGAGATTGAAATTCAGGGGCAGAAAATTTTTCTTATCTTCTCCATAGCCCAGTCGATCTGCTCTTTCGTGATAATGAGGGGCGGTGCAATGCGAAGAACGCTTTCGTGAGTTTCTTTGCAGAGCAGTCCTTCTTCCGCTAGTTTTTCGCAGAAGGGTCTTGCGACGCCGAATTCGGGTTTAATTTCGACGCCTATCAGAAGGCCTTTACCGCGTATTTCCTTGACGAATTTGGAGTTCATGTTTTTCAATTGCTGCATGAAATAGTCGCCCAGCTCGGTTGCTTTTCTGTCCATTTCTTCCTCTTCCAGCGACTCCAGGGCGGCCAGTCCGACGGCTGCGCCCAGAGGATTGCCGCCGAATGTGCTGCCGTGGTCTCCCGGATGGAAAACCGACATGATTTCACGTGAGGATACGGTGGCGGATACGGGGTATACGCCGCCGCCCAGAGTTTTACCGAGTATAAGCATATCGGGTTTGACGCCGTTTTCATGCTGGTAAGCAAAGCGTTTTCCAGTCCGGCAGAGGCCTGTCTGTATTTCATCCAGAACGAACAGCACGTTGTTCTTTTTACAGATGTCATAGGCTTCCTTCATCCAGCCTTCGGGAGGAACCAGAATACCGCCTTCAGCCTGTATGGGTTCGACCAGGAAAGCTGCGGTGTTTTCCGTTATGGCGATTCTGAGTGCGCTGATGTCGCCGAAAGGTATCATGAGGAATCCGGGAGTAAAAGGACCGAATCCCGCTTTATATTGATCTTCAGAAGAAAAACCTACGATCGTGGTTGTCCGTCCGTGAAAATTGTTTTCGCAGACGATAATTTCCGCCTTGTTTTCCTCTATGCCCTTCTTTTCGTAACCCCATTTTCTGACCGTTTTTATGGCCGTTTCAACCGCTTCGGCTCCGGTATTCATAGGCAGGGCCATCTCCATGTCGCAATATTCCACCAGCTTTTTCAAAAAACGTCCCATCATGTCGTTGTGGAAAGCACGTGAGGTCAAAGTCACTCTGTCGGCCTGCTGCTTCAAAGCTTTAACAATCCTGGGATGCCGGTGACCGTGACTCAATGCCGAATAAGCGCTCAAAAAATCCATGTATTTGTTTCCATCCGCATCCCATACCCAGCACCCTTCTCCTTCATTGATTACAACGGGCAACGGATGATAATTCGAGGCGCTGTAAGTTTCCGCTTCATGTATGTACTTTCGCGTTTCTTCACCGATTTTCATCTTAAATGCCTCCTGGCGCTGATTGTGTTTTCTCTCATAAGAGACTCCTCCTAAACCATACGCCTGCCCCGGCGAAAAGGTCAAGCCGATAATAAGCCCCGGCCCGGAAATTCCTACTGCAATCGACGTTTCCGAAGGGCTCTGACCCCCTCGTCAGGCCTTGCTTTTTCGATTATCCTGTTGAAATGATTCTGTTTTTTTTGTATTCATTAGAGGCCATGAAGCGGAAACTGCTCGGACTAGGTTTTTCACTTTTTATTATCGTTTTGATCGAAACAGCGCTTCGCATTTTTTTTCCTTCACTGGAGAAAGAAGCGGAAAAATTACTGGTTGAGGCGGCCAAGGAAGAGAATCGCAAGGTATCTGTCGTTAAAGAGGCGGATACTGATTTGTTGTGGCGGTTGAAAGCCGGTGCGCAGCTTTTTGAAAACGAGAGATTGAACAGGCATGGATTCAGGGGGCCTGGTTTTACGGTAAAGAAACCGCCCGGCTGTTATCGCGTAGTGTGCCTGGGCGATTCCAGAACCTTTGGATTCGGCGTTTCTGATTATTCTCATACCTTTTGCGGACGCATAACCCGCACGATACGCAATCAAAATATGGATGCCCGGCTGGAGATTATTAACCTGGGTGTTCTCGGATATTCCTCCTTTCAGGGCAAAAGGCTTATGGATAAATTCGGATGGTCGCTGGACCCTGATCTCGTGGTTGCCTGGTTCGGTTACAATGACGTTATGTTCTTCCATCTGATGGATAAAGAAGCTGCGGAAAGGGGCAAATTAATCAGAAAAATGGAATCCTGGCTGAACCGGTTGCGCCTGTTCCAATTCATGCGGAAAACCGGCGAGCTGATGAGGAGAAGGTCAAATGAACCCATACAGGTTGGACAGAGAATCGTGCGGCGCGTCACCCCGGAAGATTATGCCGCTAATTTAAGAGAACTGGCTGTTGAGGCTGAACGACGGAACTCGCGGTTGACCCTCATGAATACGCCTGTCCGGCCGGGAATCCCCATGATCATGAATCCTAAACTAATCCGGTTTGAAAATGATAAAGGTCGACTCTGCGAACGCCTGGAACTGCAATACGATCTCGAAGGTTTCTGGTTGATGGACGCGACAGAGTTTCCCGGCCCTGAAGCAAAACTGGACGAACTTATGCAACGATATCCGGAATTTCCTATATTGCATTACTTTAAATATAAATTTTTAAAAAAGAACGGCGATTATGATGCCGCTCGCCGGGAACTGCTGTTAAGCCGGGAACTCGATACGGAAAGACGGGTCATCTCCGAATATAACGATCGACTACTGTCGGTCGCTCAAGACAGACAAATTCCTGTTATTGACCTGGTTTCGACTTTCGATGAAATAGCTGATGCGAGTCTTTTCGTTGATGAAAGCCATCCCAATAAAGCCGGACATGCGCTCATCGCCGACCAAATCATTAATCTTTTAACAGGCGGCGAATAATCGGTCAAATGGCTGTAAAGGCTTACAGAATTCGCGAAGCGGGAACAATATCTTGACATTACGGGATTAATGCTTTATTCAGAAGAAAGCCGGGAGAGGAAACACGATGGAAAAAATCGACATTGAACTCACGATAAACAAAAAAAATTACAAGTTGAACATACCAGCCTCATGGCGATTGCTCGACGTTCTAAGGGAAGAGCTCGGATTAACGGGGTCGAAGGAAGGTTGCGGCAAGGGCGAATGCGGCGCCTGCACCGTTATAATGGACGGCCGGGCAGTTAATTCATGTCTCATATTGGCCGGTCAGGCGGACGGTTCGGAAATCACTACGATTGAGGGCATTTCCCTAAACGGTAAACCCGATCCTGTTCAAAAGAAATTCGTTGAGTATGGGGCTGTGCAATGCGGTTTCTGCACGCCGGGCATCATTATGTCTGTTCATGCGTTGCTCCGGGAGAATCCCGATCCGACGGAAGAGGAGATAAAAAGGGCCATAGCCGGCAATCTGTGTCGCTGCACGGGATACGTCAAGATCATCCAGGCGATTAAAGAGGCGGCTCAGGAGCTGAAAAAGAGCCATGCCGTCAGTTAAGCGCCGACCGGATGACCTGAATCGAATTATTCTGGAGGAGCTGCGAGCGGGACGATCCCTTGTTGCGGCGACTATAGTAGAATCCAGAGGATCGACGCCGAGAAAAGCGGGAACCAAGTGTCTCATCCTGGAAAACGGCCAACTAATAAAAACCATCGGCGGCGGTTTCGTCGAAGACGACGTCATTAAAAAGGCTCGGGAAATCATGCAAGAGGGCGATCCCTGCCTGATGCAGTTTGATCTGAGCAACGAAGAAGCGGCTGCAGCCGGTTTGATCTGCGGCGGACATCTCAAGATTTTCCTGGAACCCCTCAGACCTTGAAAAGGTTCCATAAAAACTGTGAAAGGCAATACCATAACTCCTTCACCCTTTACGGATTCCTTACGCTCTTTCCTGTCGAACATAATTAAAAACAAAGATTTTTTATTAGAAGCGCTGAAGTCGGGCGCTTCGGACCGGATAACGTATCGCATTAAAGGACCTGCCGCTGAATCCTATGATGCCGATTCCATCATTGCCGTTATCTACAGGGAAATTTCCGGGCACGGCATGGAAGGTTTCATCGAGACGCAGAAACGTTTTAAAGGTCTGGGCGTAAATGTGCCGGAAGTATACGACTTTTTCCCCGGGGAAAGGGTTATTTTGCTGGAAGACGGCGGAGACCTTTCGCTGGAAAAATTCATCGGGTCGAGACCTGATAAAGATCAGGTCCTCAAAATTTATTCCGCAGTCATTGATGACATATCCCGGCTGCATGCGGTATCCGACCCGGAAAATTTCTGGCGGCGGCACTACGACAGGGGAAGCCGGCGGGTCGCTGTAGAGGATATTTATCTTTACGATCTTCAGTTTCATGTGCAGGAAATCTTATTGGGAGAGTATTTTCAATTAATTCCTTCCAGGGAAACGAGAGATGCGTTGTTTTCCTTCTATCGGGCTATAGCGGATAAATTAAAACAGGCCATGACCGGAATAATTTACAGAGACCTGCAGTCGCAGAATATCCTCCTTAATGAGAAATGCGAGCCCATGTACATCGATTTCCAGGATGCCCGCTTCGGATGTCCGGTCTACGACGCAGCTTCGCTTCTATGGGACTCATACGCTGAGCCGGACGACACAGTTAAATCAGAGCTGCTTGAATACTTCCGGAAAAAAATGAATTATGAGTCCTCTGCATTTCAGGAATTGCTGAAAGCCGCCGTCATACAAAGGAAACTCCACGACGCGGGGGCCTTCGCCTTGGCTGTGATGAGACAGAACAAGAGAAAATATGAGCAATATATAAAACCGGCATTATGTTCTGTTCTGGAAATAATGGAACGAATGGATTCTTTGGCCGCTATCAGAGGGATTTTCGAGGATTTGGCGGGTAAATTCGAAATTTAAGGTATTCAAGCCGGTTCGATCCGTTCGATAAGCTGGAGGAAGAAATCCCTTGACCATACGTCCAGAATGCGGGGTTCCCTGAGGAAGGGAGCTGCATCCTTTTTCGCTGATTCGACGTCTAATTCATTGACCGCTTTTTTCAGTTTCACTCGAAGCGAATCGACAGTAAACGGTTCATCCTCCTGATAATGACCCGTTTGTCTCATTCGGGCTTCCAGATGATCCAGGTTTACCTTGGAGTTCTTCCGGATGAACCAGATAAGATCATGCCAGTCCCTCCCTTTTACTCGCTTTCCCCAGCTTCGGCACATAACGGCGTGCAATTTTCCGGCAAAAAGGTCGGGCAGACAATAAGCCCTGACATTAAAAGGTATGGGCTGCAACACATATTTCGTTTCAGTTTTAAATCCTGCCGGCGGATCAATGTCAACTTCCAATTTTATCTTCAGAATTTTTGCTGGGTGAAGGTCTTTCAGCAATTCTTCCGATGCTTCGATTATGAATAAGTGTTTTTTAGTATTCGTTTTCAGAAATGCCGACTCTATCGGACTCTCCTTTTGTTTCCTCTTTCGTTCAAATTCAATTTCAAATCCGAAACTTTGTATCTCTCTTTTCAGAGCTTCACCGTACGCTTTTAATGTAAAAGTCGGGTCTGGCTTTAACAGTGAAAAATCCATATCCTCAGAATAACGCTCCATCCCATACACTATTCTAAGCGCTGTTCCCCCGTAAAACGCAGCTTTTTCAAAAAACTTGGATCGCCACAAACCGAGCAGCGCCGTTGACTGAAGTATTTCTCGAAGGGCATTAACATAATGAGACCGGTTTTTGAGAGAATATCGTTTCAACATGTCCCGAACGGCTTCATGCATGATCGATCCTCCTGTAATTCTCCAAAAAGCGTAAAAGGTTATCGATTTTAACGGATGCATAGGCATCGACTATTCGTCTCATCCTGCCGAAGTCCAGACGCTCTATCATTTCATCGTCAATTCGTAAATCATCGAAAAGAAAATCGGAGAAATCGGCAAT
The DNA here is from genome assembly GCA_964619725.1 of uncultured bacterium. Lineage (GTDB taxonomy): Bacteria > CSSED10-310 > CAZUFC01 > CAZUFC01 > CAZUFC01 > CAZUFC01. Next base: position 14,356 of record CAZUFC010000006.1, read on the forward strand.
GCGAATTCCGTTGAACCGTTTATCGCACCAAACTTTATCGATAATCGCTTTCTCCGGGCAGGCCATGAGATAACCCGTTCGACCGGAACCATCCAGCGCCGCTCCCAAAGAGTATCGTTGCAAACTAAGTATTCGATACGAAAAGGTTCCCAATGGCGTATCGAACTCACGCGAGCGTCCCGTTGTTACTGACGTAACAGTTTCAACGCGCTCCGGTATAAGATTATGATAACTCAAAGCATAATCCAGACTGACGTAAGAAGGACCGTATATCAAATTAGCAATGTATTCCCTTATCAAAGGCTCACGGCGGAATGCATCCCCGAAACAGTACAACCCCTTCTTTATCCTTATGATCGCACCCTCCGAAAGAAGATTCGTTATTTTATCACGTGGCTTTTTATAATCGCTCAGGGCGTCCAGCAACATCTGGTAATCAAACACATCCCTGTCTATTTTTGTCATCATTTCAGCAATAATCACGGGGCCTCATCCTTAAAAAAAAGAACAGTAAGTCCACTTTTCATGGACATAATATGTTAAAAATATTGGACCGTCAAGTCAAAGGAAACGTTGCGGATTGCAATTTATCTTCTGAATGTGATATCGTTTACAGGAGCAAACAGGGAATACATTAAGAGTTTTTTTTCGCAGGGGATGCCTTATGAGCGATAATCATGAAAAACGACGCAGGTTGGATATTTTCATATCATCCACAGGGCGTGACCTGGAAGAACACCGTAAGAAAGTAATCGAAACCGTTTTGGGCATGAGAGATCATCCTGTCAATATGGAAGCATTCGGTTCACGCCCTGACAGACCTTTGGATGTATGCCTTGAAGAAGTTGCCGCATCCGATATTTTCGTTATTTTTCTGGCTCACCGCTATGGTTGCGTTCCGTCAAAGGAAGCCGGTGGAGACGGCCAGACGTCGATGACACAATTCGAACTGGAAGAGGCGCAAAAACTGGAAAAACCGGTTTTCGCTTTCCTGGTGGATGAAGAAGCGGACTGGCGGTATGAAAAGGAAGAGCAGCGTTTGAAAAATGCGAAATCTGAGGAAGAAGGATTGTCAATTTGGCGTGCGGTCAGAAAACTTCAGGAATTGAAGACGCATATCAGGACCTGTTTCACATGTTCGGACTTTACCGATGAGAGCGATCTGGCGTTAAAAGTCCAAACAGCCGTCACCCAATGGAAAGACAAAAAATTCGGTTCCCGGAATGCCGTTATACAAGCGCAGGTTCAAAGCGATCACCTGAACGAATATCTGGATCATCTGATCGAAGAAACCGGTCGGATAGACATAAGGGGCATAGCGGCGGAATCAGGCGATGCGGAAAAAGCTCAATCTTTTGCCATTGAGGAAATGTATACGCCGCTTACGACCCGTAATCCGGTGAGGTCGTGTGAGCGCCCGGAAACGGCCGGCGATTTCCAGGGGGAACCGGGCGATATTGACGCATCCGTATCGCTGTCTTCCCTTCTTTCCGAATTCCGGCGTCTTTTGATCGTGGGCGATCCCGGCGGCGGAAAAACCACCTTTTTGCGATATATCGCCTGCATACTGGCCAAAGATATTCTGAACGAGCGAAAAAACGATAAAAAATACAATCCGCAGCGGCTTCTCCATCTGGGCATGCCGCTTGATGAAAAGTCGCCCGTTCCTGTTCTGGTGAAATTAACCGATCTGGCGGAGAAAATAGCGAAAAGTCATAATGTAAAAACAGGAACCGGTGTTGATGCGGAACAGATGACGGACTTTCTCAAGGAAAAACAGGGTGATGAAAAAGCGGAAATATTGAAACGGTTTCTGAATAAGGGAAAGGCTGTGCTGTTGCTTGACGGTCTGGATGAGGTTACAAACCCGAAATTGCGTCCCCTGGTCGTTAAATTCGTGGAAAGCATATTGGAGAAATGGGGCCGGGACAATATCATGGTATTGACTTCACGACCGTAGGGTTACGAGGGCATTTCAAAACATAACGATATTGAAACCGTTTTCATCGACGATTTTGGAGAATATCAAATAAAGGAGTTTCTGGAACGATGGGTCAAGGCGCTTTTTCCTGCGGCATCAAAACAGCGATCAGCGGAACATTGCAAGGAGCTGGAAGATGCGCTGGCGTCTTCCGCCGACATACGCCGCATGGTTACTTATAGCGGCAATGATGACAAAACGACAAAGATTTTGTTGTTTTGTAAGAACATGACAATAAAAATGACATTTTCAGGTTTTTAAAAGGACGAAAAGGGCAAGGGACGAAAGGGACCTAAAGGACCTAAGGGACCTAAGGGACAAAAAGGACGACAGAATTTATTTTTTACGCTTCAAAAATTCCTGTTCAGATCAGAGACCCGTGTTTTGAGGTTACATTTTTTGGCGACTTGAATAATTAAGAAGCTTTGGAAATACGTTAAAGACAAAACATATCGTCTCGAAATTATTTGTCCCGATCCTGATATCGACCCCGATCCCGATACTGATTATTGAAACAAACTGTCAAACTTGTCGAAAGAAGTATAACCACGCTTTGCCCCGTCCCAATGATATTATATTCCAAACGTCCCTTCTGTCCCTTAGGTCTCTTAGGTCCCTTAGGTCCCTTTGTCCCTTTGTCCCTTTTACCTGTTGTCTTTTTGTATCAAGGCCCGTACCCAAATTCAATCACATCATAAGCGCCTCTGATATCGTTCATTTCGTCGTTCAGCATGGCGCCCCAGAATTTCAGTCCCTGGATTTCGCTTTGGCCGGTATCGGGCCAGGTGAATTGGTTTAGAATGGTAATTTCGGCGGTTCCCGTTTCAACGACCACATTGTCGAAATCCATTTGCGGAGAGGGCGTCCATGTCGGCCAGAACCAGTATTGTTCGAATACGTCCAGGAATATGAACAGCGGGACGTCTTGCATGGTAGGACCCGGGTTTCCCAGCAATGCATTCAGGTAAAAGGTATCGCCGGGGCGATAGTAATCTGACGGCATTACCAGGTTTACGCCGAGCATAACGGTTGGAGTGGAAACGGGGAATCGGGTTGCAGCCGGCGTGGGACTGGGGGCAGCCGGAGGGGTTGACGTCGGGATGCCGGTCGGTGTGGGGACGCTTGTTCCTGTTGCTGTCGGCGTTTCGGTGGGAATTTCAGTGGGGGATGCTGTCGGCGAAAGAGTGGGACTCGGTGTGTATGACGGCGTATATGTTGGGCTGCCGATCTGCGTTACGGTTCGGGTCGGCGAATATGTCGGGGTGCGGCTGGGCGTGTTTGTCGGGCTCGGCGTCTCGGTTGCCGTACCGGTGGGAACTGATGTCGGTGAGTTCGTCGGCGTCAGAGTCGGCGTGTCGGACATTGTTGCGGTAGGGCTTTGGGTCGGGGTCCTGCTCGGGGTCGGCGTGGGCGTGTCCGTCATTGTTGCGGTTGGACTTAGAGTCGGCGTCCTGGTTGGGGTTTGTGTCGGGGTCCTGGTGGGCGTCAGAGTCGGCGTGTCTGTCATCGATGCTGTCGGGCTCAGGGTCGGCGTTCGAGTGGGCGTATTCGTCGGGCTGGGAGTCTCGGTTGCAGTATTGGTGGGAACTAATGTCGGCGAGTTCGTCGGCGTCAGAGTGGGCGTATCTGTTATCGATGCGGTTGGACTTTGGGTGGGCGTCCTGGTCGGCGTTTTTGTAGGTGATCTGGTGGGAGAGCTTGTCGGCATGGGAGAAAAAGTGGGCGTCCGGGTCGGTGTCCTGGTGGAAGTTCGGCTCGGCGTTTTCGTCGGCGTCCTGGTGGGAGAGATGGTCGGCGTGGGAGAAAACGTGGGGGTTCTGGTCGGCGTCCTGGTAGGAGAATGGGTGGCCGTCGGAGAACGGGTCGGCGTTCGCGTCGGCGTCTTTGTGGGAGTATCGGTTCCCGTCGGCGAATTCGTCGGCGTCCTGGTCGGCGTTTTGGTCACTTCGTAAAAAGTTTTTATCCGGAAACAATAATCGAAATCAGAACCTATATCCGAATCGCCCTCATATTCGGATTCGGTATTGCCTCTCCAGAAGAACCCGTTGTCCGGCGAATGAGTTCCCGTATGATAAACGACCAGCTTGTAACCCAGGCCGGGGGCCGTGTCGACGCCTTCGGGAATATCGAAGACATTCCAACCTCTAACGCAGTCTTCGGGGGCCCTGAGGGCGCTCCATATTACAGAACCCACCGGGTCCTTGATTTTGAGCGTCAGTGTGCCGTTGGGCGATCCGGATTTTCCAAGTTTTACCTGAACCTGGCATATGGAACTCCTGGTGAGGAAAAATTGTTGCCATCGACGCGCCGAGTTTTCGAAGTAGTAGCCGTAATTATGGTCGAGCACTTTTTCATCGATGTTACAGATATAAACAGGCGTTTCGTTGGGGAGGGGAGTCGGCGTGCGCGTGGGCGTAGGGCTGACCGTTCGTGTTACAGGTATCGTTCCTGTAGGCATGACGGGCGGCGGATCAGAATTGTAATAGACGTCATTGGTGTCGTTGCGCCTGTCGGACCAGACGGCGTAGAGTCGATTCTGCGACGGATTATAGACCATACTGAGCGCATGGTAATGATAAGCCAGGTTGGATTCATCGTCGGATACCTGGACGGGAGAACTCCAGCCTGTTCCCGATAAGCCTTGCGTGTAAAACGCCTTGGTCAATCCGGCAGCTCTGTAGACGCACCGGCATTTTGTGCCGTTGAGCCTGCCGTATGCATATTTAAAATTGTAACTGTCGTCAAGGCTCGCCATATCGAAGGTATAAGCGTTGCTGTCTGTGCTGTAATAAGCTCCGATATTATATGTCGTATGAAAATAATCCGTCTCGAATACAATAAGGGTCTTGTTCGCGTGTGTGGATAAATGGGGACGAACGTCGTCGCCCAGGGTCCACCAGTTGTGATTGTCCAGCGAGAATCCCGTCCGTTCGTAACATACGACGGCGATATCCCCTTCACTGACGTTTTCAACCTGGCAGGCCACATTGAGAAAATCCGAAGTGAACTTACCCGAAGCATATCTGACGTCGAAATCAAATCCGCCCTGTTCAAACGAAAAGTAGTTCCCTTCCCAGGCAGCGCCTCCATTAATCGTCATCAGCGTCAGAAGAGAATAATGGCTGTCGCCCGTGTTGATGCTCGGATAGCTGACCGAAATTTCCAGATTAGTATCCACGCAGATGGAGGGGGCGCCGGAATAACCGTCCCGTGTGGGTGAGGGGAATATGGACCATCCCTGCGGCCAGAACTCAAATATATCATCAGGTTCATCAGTTCGGACGTATGCGGCATAAGGCGTGTCGGCTATTACTATTGTAGCGGCGAGATAAATATAGCCGCCGGCATCAACGACGACTTCGGGATGCATGAGTTCCGCTCCGGATGCATTGATTATCACCCCGTTCCAGGAGTATCCGTCGGCGGACTGGTATAGACAGATATAGCCGTTTTCAGCGCTGAAAGCCACATATGTGTATTCGTCAAAAACAGCGGTCGACGTTTTATACTCATCGACCGGGACAGGAGGCGAACCCGTCTCAACCCCTCCCAGCAAATAATCCGTCGGGTTGAAGTTGTTCGTATCCCGGGGATCGTTCTTGATCGTGAATTTTTCCGCTATCGAAACAGGAATATTGAAAACATTTACCGGAGAAATCCTTGTTACCGTTGATTCATCCGAATGCCTTTGTTCGAGCGCCGGATACTGCCCGTTGCCGATTGATTCCGAAGCATTTGCGTGACATGTTAAAACGACCATGAAAATGAGCAAGGTTTTAATAAAGTTCCAGCGCATTGTAATCTCTCCTTATGATATCCTTATTGCCCAAAAATGTTTTTTCTGGGTAGCGTGTGTGAAACATCCTGGTCTGAAAGGTTATGAGCAAAAGAAAACCGCGAATCCCGGGGATTCGCGGTTTTAATATTTATGGTTGCCGGAACGTTACATCAGTTCCGTAATTTTTTTTCTTTCCTGGTTGCGGATAAAAGCAAGCTGCCCAATCCGATCAGCAGGATGAACACACCGGTAGTACGCAATGTCGGGACCTGGTCGGGTACCTCTGTAGGAGTGGCGAAAGGCGACAATGTTGCGGTCGCTCCATCGGTAGGCGTCATAGTCGGCGTAAATGTGGGCATAGGCGCGACTGTAAAGGTGTTCGTAGGCGTATTTGTCGGCGTGAAAGTCGGTATGGGAGCGATTGTGTTGGTTGCTGTAGCGGTTAAAGTCGGCGTAAATGTGGGTATGGGCGCCATGGTATTGGTGGGAGTCAAAGTGAATGTATGAATCGGCGTATTTGTCGGCGTGAAGGTGGGTATGGGAACGAAGGTGTTTGTCGGAGTGAAGGTGAACAGAGAGAATGTCGGCGTTCGCGAAGGAGTCCGTGTGGGAGTGAATGTATTGAGCGGTCCCATGGTATTGGTCGGGGTTCTTGTGGGCGTCCAGGTGTAGGCTGGTAAAGTGGGCGTTCTAGTTGGAGTATAGGAATGTATGGGCGTCGGCGTATCCGTTCCTGTGGGGGCTGTGCCGGTTATAGTCGGCGTGGGCGTGAATGTGCCTGTGGGAGTAGCTCCGGTGCCGGTCGGCGTGGCCGTAGGCGAGACGGTTTGGGTCGGCGTCGGTCCTGAAGGAGTGGGTGAAACGGTGCCTGTCGGCGTTGGTCCTGAAGGCGTTGCGGTGGGTGATGTCGTGCCTGTCGGCGTCGGTCCTGACGGCGTTGCTGTAGGCGATGTAGTACCAGTCGGCGTTGCTCCTGACGGTGTTGAAGTCGGAGTGGCCGTAGTAGTGGGTGTGGCTCCTGACGGAGTTGATGTCGGAGTGGCTGTTGTGGTCGGTGTGGCGCCTGTCGACGTTCCTGTCGGCGTATTCGTGGCTGTTGTGGTCGGTGTGGCTCCTGTTGGAGTCGACGTCGGCGTTGCAGTCGTCGTTGGAGTTGTTCCAGTCGATGTTCCTGTCGGCGTGTTCGTGGCTGTTGTGGTCGGGGTGACTCCCGTCGGCGTAGAAGTCGGCGGGGACGTCCCAGTCGGCGTATTTCCTGTCGGCGTATTCGTCGGAGTTGCCGTAGTCGTCGGTCCTGTGCTCGTGCTGGTGGGCGTCCTGGTCGGCGTCGATGTGCTCGACGGCTGCGTGCTCGTGCTCGTCGGCGTCCTCGTCGGCGTCGATGTGCTCGACGGAGACGTGTTGGTCGGCGTCGGCGAAGGCGCGCTTCCCGTATCCCACCACGTCATATAGTTGGCGGAGGTGCTGCCCGAATAATAACGAATCTCCACATAATAATAGCCGGAATAATACGGCGTAAAAGTGCATTCCTCGTCCGCAGAACCACCGGCAAGGGAAGAACATAACAATGAATTATCATGACAGTCTCCGGTCCCTCCCCAGACATATAAATCAAGGTCTACGCCGTCGGGAACCTGGAGACCGACGGTTACCTGCTGCGTGCTCCCGTAAATGAAATACCACCAGTCTCTCGGATCGCCGGAATCGTATATCGATCCGAACACGCATACGCCTGTCGGAATCTCATTAGCATAATAACAGTCATCGTTCGGTTCCGGTTCAATGTCTTTCGATCCTCCGTCTGCCGGCAGCAAATTTTTGGGCATGCGGACTTTCTCTACCAGAGCCGAATCCGCTGCCGCAGCAGCAAGCAAGACTGATACGGCCAGAATGATCAAAATCGGATATCTTTTCATAAATCCCCTTCCTTCGATTGAATATTCAAAAGGTTACCCCCATAAATCGGTCTCTTCTTTTTGACTTTTTTTATTCAAATACGTTTTCCTAAGCTTCAAAAATCCTCAACAGATGCTTACGAGGAGATCACCAATTTTTTTAATAACTGAAAAAATGGCATCAAGTCAAGAAACGAAGAAACTTTTTTATTGAAATCTTTTTATTTTTATTCGAAAAATGATAGAGTAAGGGACGGCTAACGAAGTCGTTTCGACTAATTTCGAAAGGAAGACAATTATTCATGAGCAAAGTTATTGATGCCATAAACTCACCGGATGATCTGAAAAAGCTGGATATGCAGGAATTAGAGCAGCTTTCTTCGGAAATACGAAAGTTCATCATCAGTTCGGTTTCGAAGACGGGCGGGCATCTGGCGTCCAATCTGGGTACGATAGAATTGACGCTGGCGCTGCATTATGTTTTCAACACGCCGACGGATAAAATTATCTGGGATGTGGGACATCAGTGTTACACCCATAAAATAATAACGGGCCGGAAGGACAAGTTTCACACGTTACGGCAATACAAGGGGATATCGGGTTTTCCGAAGAGGAGCGAGAGCGTATACGACACTTTCGATACGGGTCACAGCGGAACGTCGATATCGTGTGCATTGGGATTGACTGAAGCCCGTGACATATTAGGAGACGACTATTTTGTAATAGCCGTAATCGGTGACGGATCGACGACGTCCGGACTGGCGTTTGAAGGAATGAATCAGACGGGAGCGCGCAAAAAGAAGAAAATGATAGTCATCTTGAACGACAACGAGATGTCGATATCTCCGAATGTAGGAGCGTTATCCGAATATTTCAGTCGCAAGGCGATTTCAAGGCGGCAATTGCGATTACGAGAGTCTGTGAAGTCGTTATTGGAGATCATTCCGAGTTTGGGCTCCGGGATGGTGAAATTCATCCAGAAATTAGAAGAAGCGTTGAAAGGCATGATTGTACCGGGCATGTTTTTTGAGGAGTTGGGGTACAGGTATGTGGGGCCTTTGGACGGCAATAACGTACCGGAGCTTATAAACACGCTGGAGAACGTCAAGAATCTGCCCGGTCCCGTTCTGGTGCATGTATTGACGAAGAAGGGAAAGGGGTATTCTCCGGCTGAAAATTACGCCTCCATTTATCATGGCGCGCCGCCTTTTAAAATCAGTACCGGCGAATTCCAGAAGAAGTCGACTGTGCCCACATATACGGAAGTATTCGGAAAAACGATGCTGCAATTGGCTGAGCAGGAATCCCGGATGGTTGCCATTACTGCGGCCATGTGCGAGGGAACGGGCCTTGTGGAATTCAGAGAACGTTATCCAGACCGCTTTTTCGACGTGGGCATTGCCGAGCAGCATGCGGTGACGTTCGCCGCAGGTCTGGCATTAAACGGAATCAAACCCGTCGTAGCCATTTATTCGACCTTTTTGCAGAGAGCTCTGGATCAGGTCATACACGACGTTTGTCTGCAGAATTTACCAGTGGTTTTCGCCATTGACCGCGCCGGGCTCGTAGGCGCTGACGGAGAAACTCATCAGGGAGAATTCGATATTTCATTTCTCCGTTATATCCCGAATTTGACCTTTATGGCGCCGAAAGATGAAAGGGAGTTTCAGGACATGTTGAAGACGGCTCTGGAGCTGGGCGGACCCGCTGCAGTAAGGTATCCGCGTCGAAAAGGCTGGGGCGCGCCTTTGGCGGAAGGCGATTTTAAATCTCTGCCTGTCGGAAAAGGAGAAATCATCAGAGAAGGCGAAGACTTGGTGATGATAGCCATCGGACAGATGGTGAACCATGCGGTCGAAGCGGCCGAACGGCTTCAGAAAGAGGGTATTTCTGCGGGCGTCATTAATGCGAGGTTCATCAAACCTCTTGATAAAAAACTTATTGTCGAGGCGGCTGAAAAATACGGTAATGTTTTGACTATAGAGGAAAATGTGCCGGCCGGCGGATTCGGCGGCGCTGCGGCGGAGGCTCTGGCTGAGGCTGAATGCAAGGCTAATATAAGAATGATGGGCATCCCTGACAGGTTCATCGAGCACGGCAATCAGAATACTCTGCTGGATTCCATTAATTTGAATGTTGACGGCATTCTGGAACAAAGCAGGAAGTTGCTGAATTACGCATCAGTAAGCATGAATAACCGCTACTAAGAATTATGAATTGAGACGGCCCGGGAATCGCATCCTTTGTTTTTCGCACTGGAACATGCTTGTTCAGGCCGCATTGACGGTATGGAAAGCTCATCGTAAGATATCCTCTTTCGCCGGATCGAGGAGAAATGAGCCTCGATTAAAACGGTCGAAGCCATCATAGTAATGCAATGTTGTTTTCATCTTTAACCGGCTAGGCGTTCATCAACCGATTACAGAGTGTCGGGGCGCTGCTGGATTCATGGGAAGCGTTAAATTGAAAAGAGTTGACCGAATATTGGTGGACAAAGGTTTAGTGAGCGGGAGGGACAAGGCTGTCAGGGCCGTCAAGGCAGGGCTGGTTTATATCGGCGATCAAAGAATCGACAAAGCTTCCATGAGGATTGATGAGGAAGCCCCGCTTCGATTGCTTGGGAAAAAGACCGGTTTTGTGGGAAGAGGAGGAGAGAAGCTTTCGCATGCGCTGGATGAGTTCAATATAAATCCCGATGGCTGGTGGGCTATGGATGTCGGCGTTTCAACAGGCGGATTCACTGATTGTCTTATAAAAAAAGGCGTTTTGCGCGTGTATGCTGTGGATTGCGGATACGGACAGACAGACTGGTCGCTTCGTCGCGATACCAGGGTATACCTTTACGAAAGAACCAATTTTCGCTATTTTACTCCTGAAGATTTGCCCGTCAGAGTCGATTTGACGGTCATCGACGTTTCCTTTATTTCACTGGAAAAAATATTGCCCTCAGCCGCTCCGTTTCTGAAAAAAGAAGGGATCATTATTTCCCTGGTAAAGCCCCAATTTGAACTGGACAGAAAACAAGTCGGAAAAGGGGGAATAGTGAAGGACCGTGGTGCGGCGTTAAAAGCGGTTGAAAAAATTGAGAAATTCGGGGAAAAATTGGGATTGAGGCACGGGGGTTCCATAGCGTCGAAGGTTAAGGGCGCGGACGGCAACCAGGAATATTTTGCGTTATTTCAGGGACAATGAGCAGTACAATGACATTTAAAAAGATAGGCATCATCGCGAAAGTCACGAAACAAGAAACCGTAGAAGTGGTGCGTAATCTTCTGGAATATCTGAAGAGGCGCGACCGGGAGGCGTATCTCGATATTGATACGGCGAAGGCGACGGATTGCAAGCCTCTGTATCAGAAGAAGGAAATACCGGAGCTTGCGGATTTAATCATCGTACTGGGCGGGGACGGAACATTGCTGTCTGTGGCCAGGCTGACGGCTCATCATGACGTTCCATTGCTGGCCGTAAACATCGGCAGCCTGGGATTTCTGACGTCGACTCCGCAGGATGAGCTTTACACATCGTTGGATTCGGTTTTCAAAGGGGATTTCACGGTGTCGAGGCGAATGACGATCGACGTGAAAGTGATTGCAGAATCAAGAATCATCAAAGAGATGACGCTGCTCAACGACGCTGTGATCAACAAGGCGGCGCTGGCGCGCATAATAGATATTCAGACTTACATCGACGGGCATTACGTGACTACTTACAAATCCGACGGTTTAATCATTTCTACCCCCACTGGTTCTACGGGGTATTCTTTGTCCGCAGGCGGGCCGATCATTTATCCGGAACTCAATTGCCTCATTCTGGCGCCTATCTGTCCTCATACCCTGACCAACCGTCCCATCATAGTCCATGACAGCGCGGTGATCGATTTGAAGCTTTCATCGAAAGATGAGGATTCCGTAGTCACGCTCGACGGTCAGAAAGGTTTGCCCCTGCATTACGGTTATGTCGTTCAGGTTAAAAAATCCCAGTCTGTCATTTCATTAATCAAGCCGCCCGGTTTTGATTATTTTGATGTATTGCGCAAGAAACTGAAGTGGGGCGAACGATAGAGAATCAGAAATGCTGCTTGAATTAAATATCAAAGATTTTGCGGTTATATCGGAGCTGCATCTTGAATTAAGGGAGGGTTTTAATGTGTTGACGGGCGAAACAGGCGCGGGGAAATCCATTCTCGTCGGCGCGCTTTCTCTTATACTCGGCGCACGCAGTTCAACCGACATGATCCGCACGGGCTGCAAAAAAGCTGAAATAAGCGCCTGCTTTAAAATGCCTGAAAATGACGAACTCGAAGCCATTTTTCAAAGCCAGGGACTGAAAAAACCGAAGGACGGCATTTTGAGAATCCGGCGGGAGATAAACAGTTCCGGCCGGTCGCGTTCATTCATTCAGGACAATCAGGAACCGCTCAATTCGCTCAATGCCCTGGGCCGCAGACTGGTGGATATTCATGGACAGCATGAGCATCAGTCTTTATTGAATACCGAGCGTCATCTTTTTATTCTTGATTCTTTTGGTGGTCTTGAGAAACAAAGAAAAAAAGTTGAAGAACTTTATGATCTGCAGGAAAAGCTCACGAAAGAAACGGCACGATTGAAAAGGTTGAAAGCCAAACAGAAGGAAAGGGAAGCGCTGCTGGAATATCAGAAGGCGGAAATCGACAAAGCGCAGCTCAAAGAGAATGAAATAGTTGCACTGGATAAAGAGCTTGCCGTATTGAGAAACGCTGAATCGCTGAAACAGACATCTTCGGATATTTATACCGCCCTGTATGAATCGGAAGGGTCCCTGTACGATGCGTTAAGCGCAAAATTGCGCTCATTGGCGACCATTACGGAAATCGACGATTCGCTGCAACCGGTCGATGAGATTCTCAACAGCGTCCTGGTGCAGATTCAGGAAGCCTCGGACATGTTACGCAGTTACAGCGACGGCATCGATTTGGACCAGGAACGCTTGGAACTTAGCGAAGAGCGGTTGACACTGTTGGAGGGTCTGGAACGCAAGTACCAGATGAGTATCGATGAAATAATCGATTACAGGCGGAAAATTGAAAAAGAAACGGAAGATTATTCGACCCTGGAGGAAGCCATAGAAGAAAAGGACGCTGAGTTGCTGCAAACGGAGGAGAAGTTGCGACAAAACGCTCTGAAACTATCGCAAAATAGAAAAATTATTGCGGAATCCCTTCAGAAAGAAATTGATGAAGAATTAAAAGAACTCGGTATGAAAGACGGCAGGTTCCGGGTTCAATTTAAAGAAAATGAAGACAAAGACGATGAAATAACTGTGGGCAGGGAAGGAATCGATAATATCGAATTCATGTTTTCAGCGAACATAGGCGAAAACATACGCCCTCTGGCCAAAGCGGCTTCCGGCGGCGAATTGTCCCGCATCATGCTGGCGATCAAAAACAGGCTAACCTCTGCTGATTTCATCCCCACGCTCATTTTTGACGAAGTGGATGCCGGCATAGGAGGCAGAACAGCGGAAATTGTCGGCAAAAAATTGAAAAAACTGGCGGCGGAACACCAGGTTATGGTGGTGACCCATTTACCTCAAATAGCGGCCTTGGCCGATGCTCACTTTTCCGTATCGAAATTTGAGAAAAGCGGCCGCGTTCAGACGCGGGTAGACCTGCTGGACTGGCCGGGAAGAGAAACCGAACTGGCCAGGATGATAGGCGGCGAGTCATTCAGCGAAGCCGCTCGCAAAACAGCGGCCGAGATTGTAAAATTAAAGAGAAACGAAAAGTGAGCCGATCCACCAAATCGCGCATACATGATTATGTGAAGCCTTTGAAATTAAAGGCAGGTTGGTCTTTCAGGCGTGAATTGAACGGCGCGCTGAACAGGTTGCAGGCGCGCAAGCTTCAGAATGCTCATGTGCTGGGTTATCCCAAGCATTTAATGGTCGATCCGACGAATATATGCAACCTCAAGTGTCCCCTGTGTCCTTCAGGCAAGGGAGCGTTGAAGCGGCCGACAGGATTCATGGACCTGAAACTGTTCAAAAAACTCATGGATGAAACCGGACCATACATTTACACATTGACCCTGGCCAATTGGGGCGAACCGCTGCTGCATCCGAAGCTGACCGACATGATAGCGTATGCAAAGAGATATAAAATCTATGTGGGTTTCAGCTCCAATTTCCATCATTTAAAGGAAGAAACAGCCGAAAAACTGATAGAAGCCCGCCTGGATGAGGTTGCGGTATCATTGGATGGAGTGACTCCTGAAACTTACCGGAAAGTCAGAGCAGGCGGTAACCTGGAAACGGTCATGAAGAACCTGGAGCTTCTTATTGAGACACGGCGACGAAAAAATTCGAGTTTACCCCGCATCAGGTGGCAGTTCCTGGTTACCTCCCAAAATGAGCATGAGATGAAGGCGGCAGAAGAAAAGGCAAAAGAAATGGGTTTGGACTCGGTCGTTTTCGTGCCTATTTATCTCGATATTGGAGGTTTATTGTGCCGGCCGCCGGACGAACGGTACGCCCGGGAATCGGAATGGTTGCCTTCGCACGACGAACACAGGCTTTACGATCCGAAAACAGGACGGTTGAAAAATGAACCGGACGTCTGTCTGCAGCTCTGGGAAGCCGCCACCGTTAACTGGGACGGCGGCGTTTCTCCGTGTTGTGCTGTCATTGATGAAAAGGATGACTTTGGAAAATTCGGGCCCCAAACATTTAAACAAATCTGGAACAACGAAAAATACAAAGCCGCAAGAAAACTGATGAAAGGCTGCGAAATAGATGAAAAAATGAAAATAATTTGCCGCTTCTGCAGAAAATTCGGCATCCCCATATTTTAATATGAAATTGTCACATAAAAAAACGGTTATAGGGAACCTCAAGCGTAAATTGAAACGCTCCTGGGCCTATAAAAAAGTACCCCTGCCCCGATCAATGCAGCTCGAAGTCGCCAATGCGTGCAATTTCCGGTGCAAAATGTGTCCCGCTCACGGCATGAGAAGCAAAGGAACCAGAAAAGTAGGCTTCATGGATTGGGACCTTTTCCGCAAAATCGTGGATGAAGCGGCTGAAGAATTTCCCGGGATGCATATCATTCCGCAGGGGGCCGGAGAATCTTTCATGCATCCGAAGTTTCCACAGATGCTGGGATATTTGAAAGCTGCGGATAATTTCCGGATCGGCTTCAACACCAACGGCGCGCTTTTGAATGAAAAATTGATGAATCTGATAGTCGACCTGGAAATAGACGATTTTGGGTTCAGTATAGACGCCTTTGACGCGGAGACGTTTAAAGATATCACCGGTAAGGATTCTTATGAAAAGGTTAAAGCAAATGTGCACCGATTAAGAGAAATTAAATCAGAGAAAAAAGCTTCTCGGCCCCGATTAAGGGTACTGATGGTTGAGATGGACGAAAACAGGGACAAGATCGACAATTATCTGGACTACTGGCTTCAGTTCGTCGATGAAGCCGTCATTCAGATGGAAAGAGTCGAAAACGGCAGAACTGCCGCAGATCATTATATCCCGGAGACGAAAAGAGAACCCTGCATGCATCTGTGGAACACCGTCTTCGTTCAATGGGACGGCGATATGGTCATTTGTTGCGACGACTGGGAAAGCCGTCAAGTGTTGGGCAATTTAAAGGACACGACGATCAGAAGCTTATGGTACGGGGATAAAATGAAGGAAAAACGGGAAATTCACCTGAAGGGACAATTCGATAAAATAGATATATGCGAAGAATGCTGCTCCTGGGTTGATAAACCTTTCCGGCTGTACGAATCAGACGATAGAGCCATGAACGTCGATGCATTGGTGAAAACTTACCGGAAAAAAAGCGAATCGTCCTGACCGGCGATTCGAATAAAGAGCTCTTTGTCTAGGTAGTGTCTGTCCATAAACTCGAATCTCGATTCAAAATTTAATGCTGGACAGGCGGTGCGAGCTTTCGATTCTTTGACATGAGCGGAATCATTTTAATAATATTTAACGGGTTTTGTTTTCAGAGGAGCTGCGATTGAAAGCGATCATTCGTACAATACTTTACGTCATTTCTTACCCGGTATTCTCCCGTTTGTTCGGTATGCTTGTCAGGATAAAGCATCCGAAGTTTCTGGTCGCTCAGGTTATCGACCTGTATCAGAAGAGTTTCAGGATCGACATGGATGAATTTGAAGGGGATGTTACCGATTACGATAGTCTTGCTGATTTTTTTGTAAGGAAACTGGATGAGAAAAAACGCCCGCTTGAGCCGAGGCCGGAGTTTTTCCTGTCGCCGGCGGACGGAATTCTGACGGAATGGGAGCGGATAACCGGGGACCGGGCTGTGCAGGTCAAGGGAATCACCTATAAAATCAGCGAGCTGCTTGAAAGCGATATCGGATTCGATCAGGGATGGTATGTGTTTACGGTTTATCTGTCTCCTGCCGATTATCACAGGTTTCATACTCCCGTGGATTGCGTTCTTGATGCCTGGCTGCATACCGGCGGTCGCCTCTACCCGGTCAATTCCCTTTCTGTTACGACCGTCCAGGATTTGTTTGTGAAAAATGAACGGATAGTCTGTGCGATGTCTTACGAAAAAATGAAATTTTACTATGTAGCGGTGGGCGCTACTTTCGTAGGCGGCATAAAAATGGTTTTCATCGATAAAGACGTAAAACGGGAATGGGTGACGTCAAACCGTAAATTCAGTCAGAATGATGAATTCGGCCGCTTCGACATGGGTTCCACGATTATTCTCGTCACGCCTGAAAAGATGGTGGAGTCCGTCACGGTCAAAAAAGGACAGAGAATCAAAACAGGCGATCCTCTGTTTAAAATGAGAAGCGGACTTCAAAATTTGCCTGAGATGAAAGATAAAAATTCGCCGTGACGGGAGCTTTGAACGAGACAAAATATAACGACGTTTTTCAAATGAAGCGCAACGGAAATAAATTTCGTTTGATTGATGTTTTTGCCGGTGCCGGCGGTATGACGTTGGGATTCTCCTCCCGATTCGGGCATGCCTTCGAACCGGTATGGGCGATTGATTTCGAAAGGCATTGCGTAGAAACATATAAAGCCAATTTTGGTGATCATTGCCTGTGCGGCGATATCGTCGACATTCTCAACGATCCGTCAATCGTCATACCGGGAGCCGATGCAGTAATCGGAGGGCCGCCCTGTCAGGGATTCAGTCTGTTGAACAAAAAAAGGGACAAAGACCCCCGGAAGAGCCTCTGGCGACCTTTTTTAGAGCTTGTCGAAAGGTCCGGAGCAAAAGTGTTCGTGATGGAAAACGTTCCTCAACTGCTGGGTTCGCAAGAATATGACGATATAGTCGAAACGGCTGGAGAGATGGGTTTCAAAGTATGCGGTGAGGTATTATGCGCAGCGGATTACGGGGTGCCGCAGACTCGCCGCCGGGCTTTTATACTGGGGTGTAAGCATCTCGATCCCGGATTTGCATTTCCGCCGCCGAGGACGCATTTCAATCCTGGATATGACGGGAAACGAACTATACCGGTTTTCGATGATGAAATATACGTACCTGATGCGGAAAGATGGCGAACCGTTCGGGATGCCATAGAGGACTTACCCGGCCCTGAAGGTACGTCCATAAGGAAAATTCCGCCGCCGCTGGCTTTGCACTTCGGACGAAATCCTACTGAATTGAGCAAAAAACGATATCGTGCGATCCCGGAGGAGGGCATGAATCGTTTCGATTTGCAGCGGATCGCTCCTGAGCTGACCCCGGAATGCTGGATAAGAAAAAAAACAGGCGGTACCGATCTGTTTGGTAGGTTGTGGTGGGACCGTCCTGCATTTACGATTCGCACGGAATTCTTCAAACCGGAAAAAGGGCGCTATCTCCACCCGGAACAGCACCGACCGATAACTCATCGTGAAGCCGCCCGTCTGCAATCCTTCCCGGATGATTTTATTTTCAAAGGAACGAAGACGGAAATAGCCAGGCAAATAGGAAACGCCGTCCCGCCGCTTCTGGCAGCCCGCATAGCCGATTCGGTTTGCCGCCTTTTGAACTATGGGTAGCGCTGTTGATTTTATGTTGCGGAAGAACGAGCGGAGAAGGAGGAATAAAGCCTTGTTGAATATCTTCGTGGACGCAGATGCCTGTCCTGTAAAGAAAGAAGTTTTTCGCGTCGCCGGACGTTATGGACTGAAGGTTATTTTGGCTGCGGCATCCTGGATGAGAATACCGAAGGACCCGCTTATTACGCTTGAGGTTATTGAAGCTGGATTCGACGCGGTTGATGACTGGATTGTGAAGCATGTCGAAGAGGATGATATTGTGGTGACGGCCGATATTCTGCTTGCAGATCGCTGTTTAAAGAAGGGGGCTCGCTCCATAGGGACGACCGGGAAACCTTTCACCGAAGACAATATAGGCGCTGCCGTCGCTATGCGCAATCTTCTGGCGGAATTCCGGAGCGCGGGTGAGATAACGGGCGGACCGTCGCCGATAAAAAAACGGGACAGATCACGTTTTCTGGAAAAACTGGATGAAACGGTTCGGTCGATTCGCCGCAAGCATGATATGGAATAGACTGTAACCGCTGAAGAGCCGCTGTCGATGATATCAGAAAACAAGTCTCAAGCAGGCGTTTTCATTTTTGCATTTTAAGTTTTAAATCTTTTTGAAGGATATTTTTGAATCGTGTTGCGCTGATGGGATGATCAGCCAGAAGCCGGCCTTCATAAATCAGGCAAAAAGTCCCGGAAGGCGAAGGCATTATTTGACGCGCTTCAGCCGGGGTTTTCAATTCAACGAGTTCGAGATGAACGCCGTGTTTTTCGGCCATGGGCGGCAGCTCTCGGACGGCCTTACCGATATAGGGGCATTGACCGGCGTAAAGCAGCTTTAAACCGCTGAAACGGGACAGCCTCTCTTTCCAGTTTTGAGGAAACGCCGGCGTTTTATAATTTCCCGTCCTTTTAACCAGCAATTGATAGTGCGGTTCTGCTTTATCGACCTGCTCGAAACCTGTTTTGACGAAAATATCCCCGGAAGCCATCCATGGACCGTCGCTGCTTACTACTGCTACGCCCTTTTTACCGGTCTTTTCAGCATCTTTAAAACAATCTTCCAGTAACACGGCTGCCAGGCCTTCTGTTTCGAATTTTTTCGATTTCGTCCATATGCAATGGATAATGAAGTAACCGGGTGCCTCAACGACTCGCCAGGAATATTCCGCAGGAACGTATTCCAAAAAACCAGTGGGCTTTCCTCCGGGATCGACGATTAATTTAATGCGCAGTCCCTCTTCAAAGCGTGTCTTCAACCATTCCGCCTTGGTCGTGTAACCGGGATGTTTTTTGTTTTTAACGCAGAATAATCCCAGTTTCTCGAAATTGGAAGAATCAACCCTCATTATTTTAAATTCAGCCATAGTCCTTCTTCAAGTTAAAAGGAATCATACTCCATCCAAACATTAACTTCAAATTTTCAGCAACTTTGGCGTAAATCAGGATCGCCGAACGTTAAAGGTACAAACGATGAAGGTTCCGTCTTTAAAAGGCTTTGAGCCTTGCGTCGCCTGGAGGGCGAAAACCAATACATTGATAAGGATTGGAGGGGCGCTGAACGCAGTAACAGGCCAATTCCTCTACAGAATAGGGCTCCGCTTGACTGGTTTTTTAATAGTGCAGTAGAAATCCTCCGATATGTGGAATTATGTCCTGCCCAATTATTCGGGACTGATCAAGCCGGGGTTACAATTCTTTCAAAACTTTTGACAATTTGTGTCGACATCGCAATCGGTATCGGGGTCGGTATCGCAATCGTGATCGAAATCGAAACAAAATGACAGACGATTCTGTCGCATTGTAACCTCAAAAGAGGCTTTTTTGATCAATGCCAATTATTCAACTACCAGAGAGGATTTGACTGATAATCAAATCAGTCCCCGTTGATTTGATTATCCGGGAGGAATAAGTTTAAATGAAAGAGAGTTCTGGCGCTTGAACTTTATCAGGAGATAAACGGCTGATGATCAGAAAAAGCATCATATTATTTCTCTTTTTGTTGTTGAGTAGACCTGTCGATGTTTTCGCGGAATACGTCATAACGTATATCCGGGATGGGGCATTGTGGGTGCGGGGCGGAACGGGGGATTCGGTTCGTGTTGTGTGGCAGGATTATTATGGCGGAGACCGCAGCGTAAATTACATATATTTTCAGGGGCCAGACGGCAGCGTATTGGACAGGATATTCCTGGATTACAATGATCCCGGCGGTGAGGTGATTTACGATTTGAATGAGGGTTTTGGGGATTACCGGATCGAATTTCCAGGATATTTTTACAGAATAGCGCAGGTGACGGCTCAAGGGGCTGCTCAGCTTGTTTTCGAGCCGGCATGCGGTCACAGAGCCTATCATCCTAACGGCGTTCCCCTGTATTTCAACGTTCCGTCGGGATTATTATCTTTTACATTGTGCGGCAAATACAATATCGGCACGACCGGGATCAGGCTTTACCGTCCTGACGGCGAGTATTACGACACGTTGATGCTTGTCGATGATCCGGCGACGCTGTATTTCGACAGGATGGAAGTGAATGATCCGGAGGCTGGAACCTGGCGGATTGAATTTGAAGGCGACGGAAAAGTCGGGTTCTGGCTTGACGGAGCGCCGAATTATTTTGCGCCGGCGGCGGAAAGTTTGTTTGAGCCTGAACCGTCGCCGGGAACCGCGGTTTTTGAGGGCGAAGGAGAAACCGGAGAAATGGGACTAATCGGAGCGTCTCTCGTCAACCTCGGTTATCCCGATGAAATATTTGAGAACATCGAGTATATGGGCCTGGAAACATTTAACTACTACAACAACATATACTGGCGAGAACCTTACAATCCCTCATTTCCTTTCGGCGGAGACAATGATGATCCGCATCTGTTCGACTGGTCCTGGTATGTCTGGGACGATGCACGCATTTCCTGGTACCGGGAGGACCTGGGAGCGCAGATCAGCAGCCTGTTCGATGCGAAAGAGAGTTGGCTGGGCCCGCCGTTAGAGTCCTGGCAGCAGGAGGAATTCGCAGAGTTTGCGCTGGCTTATCTCATTCACGCCAATGCAGACCAGCAATATGGGATGAAATGGTTTTCTCCCTGGGACGAACCCAATCTCAGCGTTTTCACTTATGAAGAATATGAAGCGCTCTTGTTGGAAATGGCCGGAAGAATCAAAGACCCGGCGAATCCTCCTGAAGTGATTAATACTCCATTAATGGCCGTCAGCAGTTCGGGATGGGAAAATTGCAATACCGGTCCGGAAAGGATAGGACGGCTCTGGGCGGAAAACCTCTATTTCAATTATGATCACCTGGTGGACGGCATAGCCTTCGATCACTGGGAGTTTCGCGACCTGATCGAATCCTGGCGTTTCGGCAATTCCGTGAACATCGCGGCTGACATCATCAGAGCCAACGACACGGACGGCGACGCGGACGAAGAAATCGTCATCAATCAAACCAGCATGAGTTCCGGGAGCGGCTCCAGCGCCTATGACGTAAATTCTCATTTCAGCGCTTTATGGCTTACGGGTGCGATCTGCAGTGCCTTCAGCAAAGCAGAACTGGATGCATTTCATTATTTCACGACCGTAGACGACAACCGGCATATGAAAGGTCTGATGTATTCAGAGAATCCGCCTGAACCCCTGCCCTATCGACCGCAGGCCCAACCTTACCAGTTGAAACCCATGGGGCATGCCATGGCCATGATAAATGAAGCAGTTCTAGATGAAATACTCATTACGGAATCGGATTCAGTGGAAGTCAATGCCCTGCTTACGACCGATGAAACAAATACTTCCGCCGCGCTCATAGCCGTCAACAAATTTCCGCGTATCAATCTGCTCATTCTCGACGCTGTATTACCAGCGGAAATGAAGAACAAATGTTATAAGGTTACCGGAGAATGCCTGGGGCCTCAGGATGAATCCCCCGAACCTCTGCAGGATTCATTGGCAATCTGCGCTGACGATACGCTCCATTTTGAATATGAACTCAATCCGGAAACAGTTTACGCGTTCAGGTTTTCAATTTTTACGCCAGAATTGCCGGCAATGCGAAAAGAAGCGGCCATTCCGGTCATTATATGTTTTTCCATTGGAATAAGGACGTTCTGTCGGCGGCGAAAGACGATCAAGCCATAATACATTAAGAAATAAGGAAAAAGTAACGGAAAAACAAAGATTTTCATATCTGCTTAATCAAAGGCCGGCCGACTTTTTGACCGCACTTTTCAGACAAGTTTAAACATTGAAAACGACTATTTCCTTATCCGTATTCACTCAATCCTTATCCGTATTCACTCAATCCTTAATTTGACATTTCAATCCATTCGATTAAAAAGAAAAGAGTCGGTGAAAAGTATCCCGGCGATTATTGTTCTGCCTTTATTGCGTTGAAGGTATGAAAAGCGGGATTTATTGGCCTGTATTCAAATGATTTTCTGGAAATTTTAATGAAAGGATTCAAAGAATGAAACGATCTATTTTATTTATCTGTGCGGCAGCAGCGCTGGCCTTTATTTCTGATGTGAGGGGCGCCGTGCCTCGTCAGATAAGTTATCAGGGTCATTTAACCGATTCGGTGAGCGGCGAGCCTCTGGACGGAACGTTCAATTTTCATTTTTCATTGTATGATGCGGATATCGGCGGGACGCTGTTGTGGAGTGAGACGCAGCCTGATGTCGATGTCGATCAGGGCGTATTTCATGTTATTTTAGGCGCTTCCGTGCCGTTTCCTTCGGAATTGCATTTTGACGAGACGTATTGGCTTGAGATAGGCATAGACGACGGCGCGAATCCCGTGGAAATTTTAGAGCCGAGGCAACAACTGACCAGCGCGGGTCAGGCTTTGGAAGCTGCCGACGTTTATGACCAGGATATTCATCCGCGAAGCCTGGGTATAACGGGATATGAAAAAGGTATGGTAATAAATGAATACGGCGAATGGACAGGACCGCCGACAGGATTGACGGGTCCTACCGGTCCTGCAGGTCCGCAAGGCGATACAGGTCTCATAGGTCCTCAAGGATACACGGGACCCATCGGCCCGCAGGGGCAAACCGGTCCGACAGGTCCCCAGGGCGATACAGGTGCAGCGGGAGCTGATGGCGAAACTGGTCCTGTCGGTCCGCAAGGGGATACAGGATTCATCGGTCCCCAAGGGTTCACTGGTCCTGCCGGTCCTCAAGGCGACACGGGTTACGTCGGCCCCCAGGGCGAAACCGGTCCCACCGGCCCTCAAGGTCAAACCGGTCCCGCCGGTCCTCAGGGCGATACCGGACCGACAGGCGCCGTCGGCGACACTGGCCCTGTCGGTCCACGAGGGGACACGGGGCAAACAGGCCCTCATGGCGAAACCGGCCCCACCGGCCCTCAAGGTCAAACCGGTCCCGTCGGTCCTCAAGGCGACACGGGGCCTGTCGGCGGTAATGACGGGCAGTTAATTTATAACGACGCCGGCAACGCCGCCGGAGCCGAAATATACTACGACAAGACGACCGGATATGTGGGAGTGGGAACGACTAATCCTCTTGAGCTTTTGCATGTTGGCGGTTCGATAGAGGCTGCCGGGCGTCTGACTTTATTGGAAGGCGGTTTCAGCAATCCGTCCGTCCGTTTCGTCGATGCAACCGACGGCACAGGCGGAGTCGTCGGAATGAGCGATTCGGATAATGCGCTTCGACTGGAAGGGGGCAGCGACACGACGAACGGGGCCTGGATCAGTCTTTACGGATCGGAAGTCGTCACTCCTGCAGATATGGCGGGCGGCATACTTTTCAACGGAACGGAAGAAGACAGTAAATTTGTTTTCCGGATGAACGGCGATACGGACGATTACCTTCAATTTTCAGTCGAGAGCGGATTGCCGCACATCAGGGCGATCGGACTGGGGACCTCATCATCGCACCGTTTGACTTTCGGATTTGATGTTCACGAAGCCTTCATGGGTTTGAGACCGACTTCAACCGACGGCATCCAGCTTAGATTAGGGACTGCAGAGGACGGCATAACCGGCGGCAGCTCCTGTGCCTTAATGCTGTGGGCGCACGGCGACGAAAGTACGACCCGACCAGGAGAAGTGGATATCTACGGCAGCGGCGTTCCGGTAAACATCATCGCAAACGGCGATCAGAGCGATTATTTCCAGTTCAGGCAGGACAGTGAAGGATTGCCCAGCATAAAGGTGCATTCTCACACCAGCGCAGAACAAATGTCGATTGAATCCGTCAGCGGAAGCATGTACCTGAAATTAAAATCCGCCGCGCCGACAGGATTCGCTTCCATTTCATTCTGGGACGGCGACGGCAATACCTCAAGCATAGGACAGAATTCTGTCGATTCAATGTATGTTAACTCTTTCAGCAATATAATAATCAAAACAAACGGCGGAACCGACCGCTGGCTGTTTGAGACCGACGGAGATTTTATCCCTTATCTGAACAGGGAATACGACATAGGATCGTCTGGTGCGCGCGTCGACAATATATATTGCGATGAAATATACGCCAATACCTGCTGCGATTATGTTTTCGATGACGATTACGAACTGAGGAGCCTGGCGGAAGTGAAAGAACACATCCTGTCGAATGGAAGACTACCGGAAATCGACGATGATGTGTCGATAAACGATTTGCTGAAAAAGGTTGAAGAACTGACTCTTTATACTTTGCAGCAGAGTGAGAAAATAGATGAACTGGTACGGGACAGGGATGAATTGAGGTTGCGGATTAGAGAGCTTGAAAGACGGATGTGAAAAGCCGTTCAGGGATGACGACATAATTAATCTTTAATGGAACCGATCAACCCGGCGTTACGCTTTTTTCAAAATTTTCGTCAGTTTGTTTCAGTAATCGGGATCGGGATTTGTATCTGGATAGCAATCGCAATCGAAACAAAATGCTGGGATATTCTGAAAAAGTGTAACCTCAAAAGACGCAGTTTTGATGAATGCCGAGAATTTTGTTAGAATGAATATCGTGAATCGACTTTTGTCCCGGAAGGCAATGCCGAGAATTCACGAATCAGCCGTTATTGGGGCAGGAAAATGATGGAAGAGAAAATGCGGAAAGACAGGTTGGATGTAGTTGATCTGAAGGACGCTGACGGTTCTGATTACTGGCTCGAAAGGCCTCCTATTGAAAGAATAGAGGCGATTGAGTTTATGAGAAGGGTTATGTACGGTCATGATCGAGTTTCCCGAAGACTTCAGAGAGTTCTTACAGTTGTTGAACTCAAAAGAAATTGAATATCTGGTCATCGGAGGATATGCCGTCGGATATCACGGATACCCGCGATCTACCGGCGACCTGGATATCTGGACCGCCGTGAGCGACTCGAATGCCGGAAAATTGGTTAAGGCGTTAAAAGAATTCGGATTCAGCGTCCCGGAACTCCGAAAGGAATTGTTTTTGGAGGAACGAAAAATAATAAGAATGGGTATACCGCCTATGCGCCTGGAAATCGTCACGGGTATAGACGGGATAACCTTTGAACAAAGTTATAAAAATCGGGTAATTGCGGATTTCGGAACTTTTAAGGTAAATTTTATTTCAAAGCCGGATTTGATGAAAAATAAGCGTGCGAGCGGCCGTCCCCAGGACCTTGTCGATTATGAGAAGCTGAGGGGTAAAGGAAAGAAATCGTCGTAAAGTTATTCAAGTTCAGGCGGTGATAAAAATATCCGGTTATTTGAAAACAAAGACAGAGAATTATCAACCACGGATTCAATTCACCCATTTCTTATTCAGCAAAGACCTCAATGCGGAAGGAATAGCCCAATCTTCTGAGGAACCTCTCATAATCTTCCCAGGTTAACCCGAAGGCTTTCACATCAGCAACGCCGGACGACTTACGATATCGCGGATAGTCTCATAATTTTCGTCAGCGAATTCTCCCTCCATCATAGCCTGCTCCGCCCAGTCAGTTAATTCGGAAATGGATAATTCATGGCGTAAATACCCCGTCAGCATGTCCGCCAGACTACGTGACGTTATCTTTTTCATCATTTCTCCTTGTTTATGCGCTTATGTCCCTTGTCTTCGGGATATTTCTGATGAAATTCGACTAATTCGCCATGATCGTCGTAAATTTCCTGAAGGAAACGCACAGTCCGCTCATCTTCATCGACTTCTTTAACATAACGCTCTGTTCAATGCAAACGACCTTTTACATCATACCAGTAGCTTCTTCCCCCCTCAGGCAACTCAATCCAATGATCAAATTTCACATCTCCTGATATCGACTGACAAAAAATTGTGATATGAAATTGAAATCCCCGTCACACTTTGTTGTTTTTATCATCTTAGACAATTGAAGGTTGCTTTACTCGTTGATGGCGATAAAAAGAATTTTTCTCTTTTTTATCCCCTTGATATCATGTAAAAAAGGAGAGGAGGTTAGTGATGAAAAATTTTTTGAGAGAAAGAATAATGATTAAACATTTTTGGTTAGTGATGTTTCCGCTATCCTTGTCGATCGTTTTATTGTCTCCATCCGGCGAGTCTGAGATTATACGTATCCCTTTTGATTATCCTACAATTCAAGAGGGGATCAATGCTTCTGAAGAAGGCGATACTGTTCTTATCACCGAGGGTATATATACAGGACAGGGAAACAGGGATATCACTTTTAATGGGAAAGCCATTAAAGTAACTTCAGAAAGTGGAGCAGAAAAAACTATAATTGAACCGAATGGAAATGAACAAGAGCCTTATTGTGGGTTCATTTTCAATAACGGGGAAAATGAAAACTCGGTACTTGATGGATTTACAATTAGAAAAGGGGCCAGATTCGGAAATCCGGGAGGTGGGGGAATTGAAATCAACAGCTCTTCACCAAGCATAGAAAATTGCATAATCGAAAACAATAAAGGAGGCGGCATCGGTGTCTGCTCTCAGGGTTCCGTCAACGCGTCTCCGTTAATTGCCAATTGTCAAATATCAGGTAATGATGATTGGGGAGGCATGGCTGGAGGAATAGCTTGTTGTGCCAGTACTGCACCCTATATTGTAGATTGTACAATTAGCGACAATTCTGGTTCCGGGTTGCATTGTTATAATTCGTATTCTTCTCCAACCATAGTAAATACTAGAATAATGTGTAATTCTGCAAACAAAGGAGCTGGAATACATGCAATCGTCCATACTTTTCCCACAATAAGTAACTGTTTGATCATATCGAACAGTGCCGCATACGCAGGAGGAGGAATATATTTTGAACACCCTCTGGGTCCCTCTGTTAAAATTGAAAACTGTACTATTTCAGAAAACAGCGCCGATTATGGAGGGGGCATTTATTGTCTTGAATGTGAAAATTCCATTGAAATTTTAAACAGTATCCTTTGGGATAATAGCGCGGATCACGGGTCTGAAATTTATATGGATCGATTGGATATCATAAGCATCAGCTACAGCGATGTATACGGCGGACAACAAAATATTCATATTTGCGACAATTGCACCCTTCAGTGGGGATCAGGCATGATCAACCAAGACCCTCTATTTTCATCAGGATACTGGGGAAGCCATTATCTAAGTCATATTGCCGCTGGTCAGTTAATGGACAGTCCTTGTATCGATACTGGCAGTGAACTGGCAAAGGATATTTTTTACTTGAGTTTGAATGAAACAATTTACATGGATGAAATGACAACCAGAAGGGATCATGTCGAAGACAGCGGCTTCGTCGATATAGGATATCATTGTTCGATAAACATTCCAACACGGTCCCCTACACCAACTGGGACTTGGTTTTCTCCCACTCAAACGCCTACATTTCCTTGTATTTCCACAGGAATAAAGCTGGAAATGCCGTCTCACACATTTAAAACAGGCGACTTATGTTATCTTTGGATGTTTGTCTGCAACTTAAATGGCGATCCAATGACACAATATCCTTTATTCTTAATCCTTGATGTATATGGCGATTACTGGTTCGCTCCTTCATGGAAATCTAACCAGGAGGGTTTTGATTATTATATTTCAAACTGGCCGGAAGGACTCACGGAATTCGTCGTAATTGATGCCTTCGTCTGGCCCGGAGATATTGGCGAAGCTTCCGGAATAACATTCCATGCCGCCTTCACAGATCCACAAATGACAAGGATTTTGGGAGAAACGGATTCGTGGACTTTCGGATGGGAGTAGCTGGTTTAACTCAAAAGCAATTGAATATATGGTCATCGGAGGATATGCCGTTGGTTTGCTGCTTGACGGTCGCTGGGGAGTATGATCGGGTCCCATTTTTTGACTTCCAGATGGTGAGGTAATAAAAAGGAAATGTTTCCGGTTGCGCGGCGGGAAGAGTAGAAGCGGACGCGTGACGGGAAAATGAGCGCTGATAGTTGATCATTAAATACTGCGGAAAGGGTAACAGATGAAAATATCACGGAATTGTTCTGCGATTTTTGTATTTTTGATTATATTATTTTTTTCAGTGGTTTCGGGAGAGTTTTCGACATCGGCTGCCGGCTGGTTTTCGTTTGCTGATGCGGATGAATCTTCTTCGATTGAGGTTAAAAACCTGAATATGGGGCCCGACGGCCTGGAATTTGAGATCGAATTTCCCGGCATGTTTTTTCAGGAGGTTCAGATCAGGAATCGACGGTTCGTTGAGGTTGATATGCCGGGAGCGGGACGTTGCGGGGAGACGGGACATCCATCTTTGCCTGCTTTCAGGCGTTTTATTCATATACCTTTTTGCGAGGGTTTTTCGATTGAAACGGAAATACTGGAGAAGGGAACCGTGACTTTGGCTCAAGTCGGTTACGGTCTGGAAATATCTCCTGTGCAGCCGCCGCTGGATAAAATACCCGGAGCCTATGAATCAATGAGGGTGGAGTATGATGAAAGCGCTTATCGCAGGGATGGTTACAGTCCTGAAATTTCGGCTTCGGTCGGTTATCCCGGCATGGCCAGGGGGCATCGGACGGTTCTGTTGGAAGCTTTTCCCGTGTCTTACAATGCTGTTGAAAGGGCTGTCGAATACTGTTCCGGAATGCGGATAAAAATAACTTTCCAGAATGCGGACATAATGAGGACGAAGAAATGCCTGAAGCGGTACCGGAATGTGTTGTTCGACCGGCTGGTATCGAGTTTTTTAATCAACCCGGAGTTTATGTATTTTTTGACTGATTATCCGCCGCTTCCGCCGCCCTCCTTTTTAATTATCGTTCACGACGAATTTGAATCGGCCGTTTATCCTTTCGCTCAGGTGAAGCAAAGCCTGGGTTATGACGTTTCTATAGCGAATACGAGTGAAACGGGCGATACGGCTTCAGAAATAAAAGAGTATATTTCAGAAGCCTATGATACCTGGCCCAATCCTCCGGTTTATGTCTTGCTGGTAGGGGATACGGATTACATACCGGCGTGGTGGGGAAGCCACAGTTATTCAGAAACGGATATCGATTATTCATTGCTTCAGGACGGCGATTATCTTCCTGACGTAGCGTTGGGTCGATGGCCTGTCAATAGCCTGTTGCAGACGGCGATCATAGTGGAAAAGACGCTGGCGTATGAATTGGCGGAAATGGAGGAGGATTCGTTTTACGGTCAGGGCGTCTTTATTGCCTCATCCGATGCCGGGGGAATGGCGGAGGATACGCATAACTGGGTGATCAGCAATTACCTGGAGCCTGACGGTCATATGGCTCACAGGGTCTGGGAATCCCAGGGCGGCAATACGAGCGACGTCATCGAGAATTTGAACGAGGGGCGCGGGTGGTGCGTTTATTCGGGGCATGGATCGCCGTCCGGATGGTTATGCGTTTACTTTCAGAAAGGCCATATCAAAAACGACCTGACGAATTACGAAAAGTATCCGCTGGTGAGTTCTCACGCTTGTTCGACAAACACCTATGAGGATGCGGAATGTTTCGGGGAAACCTGGCTGGTGGAGGAGGAGACGGGCGGCATAGCGTTCTGGGGAGCATCGGCTACGACTCAATGGGACGAGGATGATATAATCGAGAAGGGGCAGTTCAGGGGATTAGTGGAGGATAAAATATATGCGTATTCCATGACGACGGATTACGGCAAGTATGATCTTGTGTTGGAGTATGGCTGGTCAGGCAGCGTCTATGATTATTATGAGAAGTATGTGGTGCACGGTGATCCTTCAATCGACCCGTTTACGGATGTGCCGGAGGAATTGACGGTGGTTCATGATCCGACGGCTCCGGTAGGCGAGTATGATTACGAGGTATATGTAGAAGGAGCGGGAGGAGCTGTGGAAGGGGCATTGGTGAATTTGATGCTGGATGAGGTAGCATTGGCGACAGGTTACACGGATTCGTCGGGCAGCGTCGCTTTAACGATATATCCGCAAGCAGCCGGCGAGATGTCGGTCAACGTATCGGCTCATAATGCAGCGCCGTATTTTGGGATATGCATGGTTACGCCGCAGGGTTGCGGATTCATTGATTTGGACCGCGAAATATACGCATGCGGTATGGAAGCGGAAATAGCCGCCTGGGACACTGACCTTAATAGTGATCCGGGAGTCGTCGATACGGCGGAGGTTTTTCTTTGGAGCGACTCGGAGCCTGACCCGGAGACGCTGACGATAACGGAGACGGGGAACGATACGAATGAATTCCGGGGAACCATACTGCTGTCAGGCAGTCAGGGCGGACCGGGATATTTGCTTGTTTCTCACGGCGATACGGTAACCCTGAATTATTACGATGAAGATTGCGAGGGTGAGCCTGCGGACGTATATGATTATGCGGTCATGGATTGTGCCGGTCCGGTTATAACGGGAATATCTTCGAGTGAAATAACGGATGATGGAGCGTTGATAAGCTGGATCACGGATGAACTATCTGACAGCATTGTTGATTATGGCCCGACCTTGCCGCCGGAAAGGAGCGTTTCCGATTCGAGTATGACGACGGAACACAGCATGAGGTTAAGCGCACTGGAGTGTTGCGAGGAATATTATTTCCGTGTGACTTCGACCGATTCGCTGGGCAATACGACGATAGACGACAATGGAGGCGATTATTACGTTTTTTCTACTTTGGGGCGCTTTTTGGTGATGAACGCTGAGATGAACAGCGATCCGGTATGGGCCATTTCCGGAGGCGATTGGGAATACGGCATACCGTTGGGGGAAGGGGGTTTCGCCGGTTCTCCCGACCCTGAATCGGGGCATACGGGCGATCACGTCTACGGTTACAACCTGGAAGGCGATTACGACAACAGCGTGCCGGCATATCATCTGACGACGCTGCCGGTCGATTGTTCTGCAGCAGGCGCAACGATCCTGAGTTTCTACAGGTGGCTGGGAGCTTCTTATTCCGACCAGGCCCTGTTGTCGGCATCAAACGACGGAGAAAATTGGGATGAATACTATCGCAGCAGTTCTTACATCTCTGATGATGAATGGGTAGAATGCACGTACGATATCTCGGAAACGGCCAACGGACATTCCGAAGTATATGTTCGTTGGACGATGGGACCGACCACACAGAGCGTAACATCGTGCGGATGGAATATCGACGACGTGCAAATTTCTATGCTGGCGTCCTGCAACGCGCCGGTTCTGGGCTATGTCGAGCACGGCATTGACGATTCTTTCGGAAACGGCGACAGTGAACCGAATCCCGGCGAGATAATCGAATCATGTATAACGCTTCACAACCATTCTGCAACAACGGCGACGGGGCTCCAGGCATTCGTTACTGAAGATGGAGATGCGATTACGGTCCTCAACGGAGATATCGTTTTTCCGGATATTCCACCTGAAAGCGAGGGAATTTCGATTCCGCCCGGTTTGATCATACAGATCAGTCCGCAGGCGCAGGATGGAGACGTCGTCAGATTCGACATGGAATGGACGTCGGCCGAGACGTCTGGAACGGTTTATTTCTCCGAAAGGGTTGTGGCTCCTGTAATTGAATTCAGGGATTTCACCATAGACGATTCAGCAGGAAACAATGATCTTAAAATAGACCCTGGTGAATTCATCCGCCTGCCCGTTCTGTTGAAAAACGCCGGCCATGGAACCGCTGCAGTAATAACCGGCTTATTGAGCTCAGATTCTGCTTATATAGAGATAAACGACGAGACCGCCTCCTGGGAAAGTATGGAGTCGCAGGAAGCTTGTTGGAGTTCGGAACATTTCGGCTTTACTGTCGATGATGCAGCGCCCATCGGCGAAATCGTTACTTTTCGTCTGGACATAGAGACGCAATATTTTTCCGGCATTTTTTATTTTAAAACTCACATCGGAGCGCGTCCGGTCCTGGTTATTGATGATGATGCAGGTCCGTTCGCTGAATTGTTCGTTTCAATTCTGACCGATGCAGGATTCGCTGTTTCGCTGCAGACTGCCGCAGAAACTCAGGCGTCGGAATGGCCGGATTATTTGTTCATCGTCTGGAGCGCCGGGGCCTGCATTAATCCTTTGATTGAAGATGAGTGGAGAGAGAATCTGGTAAATTACGTCAATGAAGGCGGCCGATTGCTGATCGAAGGGGGTGAAATATGCCGCGACTTCGAATACGGAGATTGGGATTTTCTTTACACGGTATGTCATGTTGACGACTGGAATGCGAACAGTTCAGGAAATCTTCATCTAAACGAACCCGGTCACCCTCTGGCCAATTCACCTTATGTCTTGCCTTCAGAAATTCAACATAACGACCTTAACGCGGGGGATGAGGATGCGTGCGAGGTCGCAGACGGAGCCGATCTGATTTACCGGTGGACTGCCGAACCGGGCGGAGGCGTAATTGCATACGACGATGACGACGATGCTGAAAATGGCGGACAGACAGTCTTTTACTCCTTTACCCTGGGCCGAATCCCCAATGCGGACGTCAGGGCAAGATTGTTGAAAAATACGGCAGGATGGCTACTGGGCATTCCCGACGCACCCTTCACGCCTACTCCGGACCCGACGACAACGCCGACCGGCATGCCCACCTGTATTCCGACGCCGACTACCGTCCCTACTTCACTTCCCACGATATCCCCCACGCCTTCCAGCGTCATTTTCAAACTTATCCTGAACAAAAACAGATTCCGTGCCGGCGATGATTTTATTCTGGACAGACGATTGAGTAATCCCGGCGAGTCCTTGGCGGCCTATGAATTCATTATTCTCGACATTTACGGAGAATACTGGTTTTACGATGACTGGACGCGGCAAATCGACTGGCTTGATATCCTGGTCCCAGCTCGCTCGGATCAGACGAAAAATATACTGTCCTTCATTTGGCCGGATGCCGCCGGTTCCAGTCAGGGCTTGAAATTCTGGGGAGCATTGCTCGACGATCAATCCAACCTGATCAGCAATATCGATTCGTTTGAATGGAGTTTTGAGTAAAATCAATCAATTTTTAATCGTTGCTGAGTCATTATTTATGCAGGTCGTTTTTACGGCAGCAAATAAATCTATTTCGCTCCCCATAAATTCTTGACATCAGTCGAATTTTCCTTAATATGAAAATGTTAAGCGGTTAGTATCGCGTGTGACGCCGCTTCAACACTCCACAATAAACCCACCCAAAAAGAAACATTATTTCATTTGTAATATTGACTTAAGGATTTTTATTCTAACGTTATTTTTTCTTAATGAATATCTTTCCCAACGATGACGCGGGAAAAGTACTAAAGCAAAACGGGTACAAAAACGGGTACAATTGAATGAGTGCAGGAAAAAGCATTGATCCGGAACAAAAAGAACGAGCAGCAGAAGACAATGCTGGTGATAGTTCTGAAGAGAATATTGAAGCCTTGCTGGAAGAATTTTTCGAGCAGGAAAAAGATAATGTTCCTGAAAAGCGGCGACGAATAATCGAAGCTTTTCGAAGAAGCGAAGCCCGGTACAGAAATCTTTTCGACAATGCTCAGGTGGGTCTTTTTCGAACAAGGTTAAGCGACGGAAAGGCTTTGGAATGTAACCAACTGATGGCGGAGATGCTGGGATATGAGAACATTGAGGAATGCAAGGAGCACATAGTTGCATCAGAAATGTATGCGGACCCGGGGCGTCGAGATGAGATGCTGAGGGAATTAGAGAGGAAAGGGCGAGTAAGAAATTTTGAGGTAAAGGGAAGGCACAAGGACGGGTCGACGTTCTGGATGAGCTTTTCCGCAGCGATGTTCAAGGAATCAGGATATCTGGAAGGAGCTGTTATTGATATTACCGATAAGAAAGCAGCTGTTGAATCGCTTCGGGAGAGTGAACAGAATTACAGGATGCTTACGGAAGGGTTGCATGACATCGTGTTTGTAATTTCTTCAACGGGTATTGTGGAATATTGCAGTCCGGCGGTCCGTGAATTCG
The DNA here is from genome assembly GCA_964619725.1 of uncultured bacterium. Classification (GTDB taxonomy): domain Bacteria; phylum CSSED10-310; class CAZUFC01; order CAZUFC01; family CAZUFC01; genus CAZUFC01. Next base: position 48,309 of record CAZUFC010000006.1, read on the forward strand.
GGGGATATGACCCGGAGGAAGAGGTCGGCAAACATGTCGGGAAATATTTCGCGAAAAAGCCGGAGTTGCTCAAAGCGCTGATGCTGATGAAGAAGGTTATCGTAAATAAGAAATCCGCGCAGATGGAAGTTATGTATCGGCCGAAAAGGGGGGATCCTTTTTACGTGGAGGTCACGGGCAAACCCTTGATAAGAAGCAACGGACGCGCCAATGTGCTTTGTCTTATGAGGGATATCAGGGAGCGAAAACGTAATGAGAATCTTCTGAAGATTCAAAGAGACATCGGTAATATATTGAGTTCTCAATGTAATTTGGAGGAAGCGCTGAGCCAGATATTAAAAGCGGTGTGTCGATTGGACGGAGTGGAATGCGGAGGAGTGTACAGGATAGATAAGCGAACTGGGGAGATAAGACTGGTATCCCATCTGAACTTATCGAGAAATTTCGTCGAGAGAGTTACTTGTTTCGACCCAGACTCTTCCCAGGCAAGATCCGCCAGGAAAGGTAAGCCGCTTTATTTTAACAGGACAGGCAAATATGCTTCAGTCAGCCGCAATGTCTCCAGGGAAGGGGTGCTCAGTTATGTATTGTTACCGGTCAAAAAGGGTAAAGAGACTATAGCCGTTCTGAATTTAGGGTCCAGAACATATCATGAAATACCTGAATCTTCTCGCAATGCTCTGGAAATAATAGCCGCACAGGCGGGCGGCATTATCGCGAGAGTAGAAGCGGAGGATGCGCTGCTTGAAAGTGAGCGAAAATACAGAAATCTGTTTGAATCTTCCCGCGATGCAATAATGATGCTGGATAGGGAGCAAATTTTCGATTGTAATCAGGCTACGTTAGACCTTTATCGATATGCGACCAAAAGTGATTTTCTGAAAAAGAGTTTCAGCGATTTGACGGATTCTTCTCAAATGAAATGCGAGAATTTTCGTTTTGAACTGGAAAAGCATATCGATAGCGCTTACGAAACGGGCGGTGATTTTTTCGAATGGGTGCATAAACGGGCAGACGGAACCGAATTCAATTCAGAGATATCTATGACTCGTTTTGAGCTTGATGGCCGGGATGTCTTGCAGGTGATGGTCCGCGACATAACCGATCGAAAGTTAGTGGAACAGGAGCTGAACAAATTCAAAACAATAACGGACAGGGCCAATTACGGAGCGGCCATAATGAGTCTTGGGGGGAATTTTCTATATGTAAACGGGTGTTTTGCGAGTATGCACCGGTATGATGCGGATGACCTCATTAACAAACCGGGGAGTATACTTTATGATGATTTGCCTCGTAAGCGTTTCGCCCGACTGATGGAGAAGGTCAGAATACAGGGAGGCGTTGCAGCGGAGGAACTGGAGCACAAAAGGAGCGACGGGACCCGATTTACCGGGCTGAACAACATATATTTAATAAAGGACGAGGAGAATCTGCCGCTGTATATATCTGCGACGACGATCGACATATCGGACAAGAAGCGTCTGCAGGCGAGATTGCAGCGCGCTCAGAAAATGGAAGCGATAGGAACGCTGGCAGGAGGAGTTGCGCATGATCTGAACAATATTTTAAGCGGTCTGGTGAGTTATCCTGAGCTTATTCTGATGGACCTGCCGGAAGAGAGCAATTTGCGGCAGCCTATCGCAACGATAAAGAAAGCGGGAGATAAAGCTGCGGCAGTGGTTCAGGATTTGCTGACGCTGGCCAGAAGAAATGTTGCCGTAACGGAAATAGTAAATTTGAACGACATCGTCACGGAATATTTCCATACGCCGGAATTCCAGAAACTCAAAAATACATACCCGGAAATCGACTTCAAGCTTGACCTGAAGGAAGATTTAATGAATATAACCGGATCGCCGGTCCATTTATCGAAAACATTGATGAATCTGGTGACGAATGCGGTTGAGGCTATTGAAGGAGAAGGCGCGGTTAAAATTTCAACGGACAACGGATACGTGGATCGAAATCTGAGGGGTTATGACAATATTAAAGAAGGAGATTATGCTGTATTGACGGTCGAAGACGACGGCATGGGCATATCGGACGAAGACAGGGATAAAATTTTTGAGCCGTTCTTCACGAAAAAGATTATGGGAAGAAGCGGAACCGGACTGGGAATGTCGGTGGTCTGGGCCAGCGTCAAGGATCACAATGGATTCATTGATCTTCACACCTCGGTTAACCGGGGGACGGTCTTCAAATTATATTTTCCGACGACCCGAAAAGAAGCTAAAACCGAATCCGAGGCTTCATCGATAGAAGCATGTATGGGCTCCGGAGAAACTGTTCTGGTTGTGGATGATATTAAAGAGCAACGCGAAATTGCAGAACATATATTGAAAAAACTTGGCTACAAGGTCTTCACGGCAAAGTGCGGAGAAGATGCTGTCGAATACATGCGAGAAAATAGTGCGGAGTTGCTTCTTCTTGATATGATCATGGACCCGGGCATGGACGGACTGGCGACATACAGGGAAATACTGAAATTGCACCCCGGTCAGAAAGCCGTAATAGCCAGCGGTTTCAGCGAAACAACGAAGGTAAGGGAGGCGCAGAAGGCGGGTGCCGGACCATATTTGAGAAAACCCTACAGTTTGAGAAAACTGGGCATAGCCATAAAAAAAGAGTTGGAAAGAAGAGAAAAAAACCCGCCGCCTGACGTAAAGCGACGGGTCCGTTTGGATGCAGTGAATTGATCGTTTGTGTTGTAACTTTTGGCATTGATCAAAAATGGGTCTTTTGAGGTTACAATTATTCCGAATTTCCCCCTTTAGTTTCGATTCCGATTGCGATACCGACCCCGACCCCGATTACTGAAACAAACTGTCAAAAGTTTTGAAAAAAATGTAACCCCGGTTTGATCAGTCCCTGACTTTTCTTTCTCTTCTTCTTCCTTTGATCCTAAGTGGAGCGAACTACAGATTTACTTCCTCCGCCTTTTTTTTCTGATCATAAGAAGCGGAAAACCGGCCAAAAGAAGGAAAATTCCGATGAAAGAGAGTGCCGGTGTTTGGATTTCGTCTGTAGCGTAGGCCATAACCGAGTCTGGGGGGTACCAGTCAGGAGCGTAATAAGCCAGGTAAAGGATGTCGCCGTTTTGCGCATGGGGTTCATATGGCCTGTCGCCGTATTTAAAACAAAGGCTTGATACTCCTTCGGCGGCCGGATATAGATCGTCGAACAGCACATGATCGCCGGTATTTTTATCGACCTGGTAAACGGCGGCGACGCGTGGAGTGACGAACCAGTCGACGGAAGAGACGAACAAATCTCCTTCGATGTCCTGCGTAATGTCATAGCCTCCGCCCAGCGCTGAGGTCAGGGTGGTGATTTCTCCCGGATCGTCGATACAATCGCGGTCATCGTTGACGTCTTCCAATCTGTAGACGTATCCGCCGGAATCATTGGCGTAAATCACGTTCGGGTCCGCATTGTCGACGACCACCCCGCCCATACAGGCGTAAAGCGATTCCAAATCCATGGCATATGCCTGCAGCTCACCGGTATCCTTGCAATCATGGTCATCGTTTAAATCTTCCAGCACATAGATGTTGGCGCCGCCGGCACAGGTTGAGTTCGTTGCAAATATCTTAACATGAGCCGATTCCGGGCATAAACAGATATCCTGTATATTATCCATGGCATCAATCGCAATGAATTCAATCCATTCCCCGACATCATCGAAATCATCGTCCTCATTTATATCCTCCAGCCGAACGATGTACCCTTCGCCGTCCGGAAAGGATTCTTCCAGCGGATTGTTGTCCGCTATGTAAAATACGGGAATCATCCCAGAGTCATCGATTGCTATTGAACTAATGCTGCCGAATCCGTCTGCTACCAATTCAGCCGTTCCGGAAAATTCATCCATTCGATAAACCGCATCGGACATGCCGTAACCGGGGTCCATTACCCCGTCTGAATCATGCGAAAAATACAATACGCCAAATGAATTCGTCGCCAAAGCTCCGTTTTCCGCGACATCGGTTGAATATTCGGTCCTTACGTAACCAGTCGGCGGCTCCGCCAGAGCCGATCCGGTCATTATTAAAAAAACGGCCAGCGCCGCTGTCATCATTTTCATCGTTACTCCTCCTTCTTCTGGTTAGTTTTTGTCCATAAACAGCGAATTTCCCCCAATGCTCCGTTAGGCTGCGGATTTGCTCAGTCAACGTACAATAAATACGACTCCTTTGCAAATGCTTGCCTTCCTTGCCTTAAGGAAAATTCGTTCGTTTATGGATCAAAAACCGCAGTGACTGTCCTGCATTAAATTTTGAATCGAGATTCGAGTTTGCGGACAGTCACTGGTTAACATTAGAAACATGAAATGCAATTCCCAGGATTGCCTGGTTTTATCCTTTCCCCGTTCATCACCTCCCCTGGGCTCGCTTTTCCGGCTTCCTGTGCACATAAGGACTCTCCGGCTGCAAAACAGGTTTTGCGTGCGAGCTGTAAAAATGTCGGGGCTGTTAATAAAATGAATAAGAGTCGAAATGGATGATCGACAAAACACAGCTTTCTCACCTCGCCCCTCGAAGGGTCAAAAGTCAGCAATCGGTTGGGTTTCCTGGCTTCCGGATCATCCTACTTCCTGAGCCTTCCCGGCGTGCATCTTGAAGCGCCAGTGGCATAAGACAGGTTTCGTCCCCGGTTACAGTTGCGGGTCAGCGCCGGCTTTTCACCGGCTTCCCCGATTCCCTGGCGGGACTCCCGACTGCAGTAAGGAATCATTGCCGATAATGTTATAATGATGAAAAGACCGTTTGTCAATCGGCAGATTTCCTGCTTCTTCCTGCAGGCTTTGTTTTACTTTTTCCGAAATTATGAAAATGATGAATAGATTAAAATTGCAGATTCTTTCTTTTTAAAAACGTCATTAACTTAACGGCGCCTGTCGACAAAGTCATTTATAGTTTGAGATGCTATGGAGTACAGGCGAGGTTCAGAATAATTACGAGGGAGCGGAGGGAGTAGCTGTTCTTTCAACCGCAGGAGATGGCGTCCCTTCCGGCGCTGCCTCCTGTTTTCCCATGAGCTTGCCGGTCAATATCACATAAATGAAAGCGATCAGGATAGCTCCGCCCAGCATAACGTATTCCCAGGTCTTGATTCGTTCGCTGGGTTTCTTTTTTTTCTTTCCTTTATAAGGTTTAACTCTTGCCATTGATTAAATCGGGCCCCCTTTCTCAATCGTCTGAAAATCAAGAATCAAACGGTATTCTCACCGATTACGTCCGATATGCGATAGTCAAAATAAGTCAACCTTGGAAGCCGGCGGTCAGTCCGGCATCAGGACTTCGGTTTCATGATGCCTAAAAAGGAGGGAAGAATGCAAGTGTTTGACCGGTCCCCATTTTTCAGTGATGAAAATTTGCTCATCTTGACAATCGCTGGAGGATTTTTTACCCTTCTTTGAGGCATTGAACGGCAATAAACATGAGATTTAACGAAAAAAAAACGAAATAAGCAAGAATCATGGGCATCAAAATAGTTTCAAAAAATAAAAAAGCTTACGCTGATTTCCAGATTGACGAAAAATATGAGGCGGGTCTGGTGTTACAGGGAACCGAGGTGAAATCGTTGCGTGAGGGCAGAATCAGTTTAAAAGAGAGTTATGCGGGATTCAATCAGGACGGAGAAGTATATCTGTATCACTGTCATATTCCCGAATACCGTTTCGGCAACAGGGCGAATCACGAACCGTTAAGACCGAGAAAGTTGCTTTTGAAAAAGGAAGAAATAAGAAGATTGAACGGCAAAGTAAAAGAACGGGGCTACACGCTGATTCCTCTCAGCATTTACTTCAATGAAAAGGGACTGGTCAAGGCGGAAATCGGATTAGCCAGAGGAAAACGGAAGTATGACAAGCGGGCGGCCATAAAGGAGCGGGATTTGAAACGGGAAGAGGAGAGGGAATTGAAAGAGATGCGCACTCGCTACAGTTGATGAACTGGAAGAGACGATATGAACTGAATACGATCTGAGATCGTCAATTTGAGGGACAATTGCTGTTAGTTTCAGATGAAAGGATGCGCAGCATGAGAAAAATAAAAATTTTAATGCTGACCGGTTTTATTTTTCTGACAGGAGAAATTTTCAATCATCAGACTGTCGTCGCAGCGGATTTTTCCATCGGTGTGAAGTACTGGATGTCAGCCTGGGAAATATCCGGAATGCCGCTGTATTTTCCGGTCAATCTGGAAATATCGTACGGCGGGGAATCTTACAGCATAAGCCCTCATTGGGTGTATGCGGACCAAATGGAAATCGAGGGACCGGGATTGCCGGGGGTAACGGCCCTGTTCAAACCGGCTGCTGATTGGGCGCTGGCGGTCAGTTTTCTTCAGGGCAATTATGATTTCGACATCGATCAGACGTTTATGGAAGAGTTTGAAGGCGCTGCCGCGGAAACCCGTATAGAAAAAAGATTCAACGTGGAGCGCCGTGATATTGATATAACCCTGAGTTATATCATGACGCCCAGCGTATCCTTTTTCGCGGGTTTAAAATATTTAAGCTATTCGTACGGCCGACAGATCAAGGAGACGTTCACAGAGGGCTCCATCGGTCCCTTTACTCAAAGGTCTCAGGTCTATCCCGTAGAATTTCCTTCGTATAAAGCCGAATACCGGGGAGGCGGAGCCGGCGCCACTTTTTTCAAGGTACTGGGTAATTCACGGTTCAGTTTCTTTTCGGCGGTATCAGCTATGCCCTGGTTCATAGTTTCAACGTCCGGCGATGACAGGTTCGACGATTCGCAGGGTTGGGCCGCCACAGGAGAAGCCGGTTTCGGCTATACGCTGGGTCGCCTGCCGCTGTCGTTGAAATTGTCCTATAAGTACCAGAAATTCGATGGTTTTGAATTGAAAGAAGTGGATGAAACAGAAGACAGCGCTTATTCCGGAGCAGTTCTTGCCGCAAGCTGGATGTTTTGAGGACTTCCGTAGAGAAGACATTAAGGGAACATTCGTTTTCGTCGTCAGGAAAGGGTTTTTGCGCAACAGGCGAACATGGAAAAATAAAGGATACATTGCAGTCAAAGATGAAAAAGAAATATTCGATTTTTACAGTTTGGGCATTGATAAGCTTTTCCTGTTATTGGCCGGTTTTATGTCAGTCAGAGGATAAAGAACGACTCGAGCCTGTTTTCTCGACAACTGACGATTCCGGTGCAGGCATGGAAAAAGAAATGAATCTTGAAGAAGTTATTGAGACAGCGTTGGCCAATAATCCGGAAATCGCTGCGAAGGAATGGGATGTAAAGGCTTCTCAGGCAAAGGCGGAACAGGTATACGGAAAGCGGTTTCCCCGTATAGGTATGGTCGGCGGATATTCTCATTCGCTTAAGCCGCAACGTCTTTTCGGGTCCGTGATGTCGGGCGATTCTGCGATTTTCAGCCGCGATATTGTCACAAGTGACCTGACATTTTCCCTGCCGCTGTTCACTGCGGGTCGATTGACGGACGAGCTAAAAGCGGCTCAACTGCTTAAGGATGCATCCGCATATAGATTGGCTCGGAACAGGAGGGAACTGGAATTCAATATAACCAGCGTATTTTTCGGAATTCTCGTGCAGAAGCGCGTTATAAGATCGCTTGAGTTTTCCTACCAGGCGCTGGAGGAGCATCTGAACCGGATTGATGAACTGGTAAAAGCGGAAAAGGCTGCTCGAGTGGATCGGATGCGGGTGGAGGTGCGTCTTGCGAATATCCGGCAGGAAAAGGTTCGGGCTGAAAATTTAATGGTTGTTCAATGTCGTGTTCTGGCAAGTCTGGCAGGGTTGGAAAACCCTTCGGAAAATATATATCCACGAGGCAATCTGGAGGAAGCAACGATCAGTCCGTTGCCTGATTTGGAGGATGCGCTCTCAACAGCGAGGAATAATCGAAAAGATTATCTCGCGGCGAAGGCAGAAAAGGCGGCACAGGTATCGAATCTGGAAGCGGCAGCGTCAGAACGTTATCCTATGTTTTCTGTTAAGGGGACTTACGGCGGTCGATGGGCTTTGGGCGCGATAAACGGATCGGGTGACAGGGAAGGGGATGTTGGACAAATTGCCATGGTGATGGAAATACCAATATTTGAAGGCGGAAGCCTAAGCGGGAGAATCCGTGAAATGCGTTTCCGTGTTGCGGCTGCCGGGGAACGGCTTCGGGCCTTGGATTATGAATTGAGACTGGAAGTGGAAACAGCGTTGCTTAATGTGGAGTCACAGCGTGAGCGGGCGAAAGCTATTCATAAGTCCATAGAGCAGGCGAGGGAGAATCTGAGTATCGAGAAACAGAAATATGAATTAGGCAGTGGTGCGGTAGTGGATGTGCTGGATGCCCAGGCCGACCTTTTGGAGATAGAAACGACTTATAGCCGGGTGTTGGCTGAGCTTCAAACATCACTGGCTCAACTGAGACTGGCGACAGGTGAATGATGGAATTGCAGACAATGCTGATCAGATGGCTATCGCTAACTATTATAGCGGGAATGTTGACGTCATGCGGCGGTCCGCCGGGAAAGCCTGAAGCGAAACGTTCCCAGGAAGAAAAAAAACGTTTCCAGGCAGTGGAAGTGATTACGGCAGCAGTAGCGAGCATATCGCAATATCTGGAGCTGACGGGTTCGGTGGAGCCATATAGGACCGCCAGACTGGCATCGCCCGCAGAAGGTCCTGTTTCACATATCTGGGTAAGGGAAGGGGACCCGGTGAAAGCCGGTGATTCGCTTCTTTCCATTGGTCGAAAGGAAGGCATTGAGGCGCTGATAGCATCACTCCAGAAAGATATTAAAAAGGAGCAGGAGAATCTGGAAAGAACCAGGCGTTTAGTGCAAAGCGAGGCGCTTCCCGGCGAACGATTGGACGAAGTTCGTTCTGCAGTGGAGAGAATTCGCGCTCAATTGGTCAAAGCGAAGGAAACTGCCGGTGATTATTCCATAACAGCGCCTTGGGACGGGATAGTCTCCGATGTGCTGGTAAGGGAAGGCGAATTCACGGCGCCTCGAACGAATTTAATGGAGTTATATGATCCTTCAAGTTTGGTCATTCGCTGCGGAATACCGGAACAGCATGCCGTTGAGATAAAAGTGGGCATGCGTGTTGAAGCGCGATTGGATGCCTATCCGCGAGATATTCTGCAAGCCCGCGTGACGCGAGTTTTTCCATATTTAGACCCGCATTTTCGAACCCGGCCCGTTGAAATCGTGCCTGACAAGGCAGTCGATCTTCTTCCAGGGATGTTCGCCAGGTTGAAAATATTGATTAAAAAAGAAGAAGACGCACTTGTCTTGCCCTTGGATGCAGTCATAACGACAGCAGAAGGACCGATGGTGTTTATCGTTGAGGACGGCAGGGCGGTTGTGCGTATGGTAGAAACCGGAATTGAAGATGCCGACAGGATTCAGATTCTCACCAATGTGGAACCGGGCGAAAAGGTGATAGTATCCGGCAATGTAAATCTGAAAAACGGCGTTCCTGTGCGGCCTGCAGGAAAAGAATCTTCAGGTAATAACAAGCAGTCCGAAAGACCGGTTTTGCCCATGAAAAAGCAATCCGGCATGACCGGTGAGAAGAAATGAAAATAACTCATTATGCCATCAATCGCCGCCTGGCTGCCGCCGCTATACTCGTCGTTTTAATTGTCCTCGGAATTTACGGATATCGAAGAATCTCTGTGGATTATCTGCCGGCGATAACTTATCCTCTCATAAAGCTGCAGATCAGGTGGCCTGCAGCTACGCCGGAGGAAATCGATGCGGATATAGCTGAACCCGTTGAAAGAATTATGGCTACAATTGACCGACTGGACTATATTGAATCCTCAGCTTTGGAAGGATTGTATTCTCTGGACGTTCATTTTGAATACGGTACGAATATCGATGTGGCTTTCCAGGATGTGCTGGCCGCATTAACTCGCGCCCAGCGAGGACTTCCCCCGGACATCGAACCGCCCTTCGTGTTTAAAGCCGACCCTTCTCAGCTTCCGGTAATGAGGTTGACGGTCAGTTCTGAAACCTGGAACGTCGTTGAGCTCAGAGAGTGGGCTGATAACTGGTCGCAGGATCGAATTCTTGCTGTTGCGGGTGTGGCCGGCGTTGAGATCATCGGCGGCCTGGCGCGTGAAATAAGAATTCAAATAGACCCGGAAACGCTTGAAAAATATTCTTTCACACTCGATTCTGTAATCAGTCGGATATCGAAGGAAAACATAGATTTGACAGCCGGACGCGTGACTGTGGGTTCCCGTGAAATTATCGCCCGTACCATAGGAGAATTTACGAGTCTGGAGGATATCCGCAATATTGTGCTCTCGGATGAAGGACATAAAAAAGTCTATCTTCGCGATATCGCTGATGTAGTTGATAGTCATGAAGAAGCGCGAATCATCACCCGCTTTAACCAAGAGACGTGTGTAACCTTATCGGTACTCAAACAGGCCGAAGCGAATACGGTCGAAACGGCCAATGCCGTCGATCTGGCCCTGAAAGAATTGCAGCCTGCTCTGCCTGCAGGTATTCAGCTCGATTACGTGGAAAATCAGGCGGTCTATGTGACGCAGGCTCTGGCGGGAGTGCGTAATGCCGCAATCGCAGCCGCTGTGCTCTTGATATTGGTGATTTATTTCTTCCTGGGCAGCGTAAGACAAGTATTGGTAATGATCATTGCTCTTCCGTCAACTTTGATTGTGAATTTCGGGTTCATGAAACTGGCCGGCTTTTCGCTTAATATCTTCTCTCTCGGCGGATTAGTCGTAGCCATCGGCGTAGTGCTGGACAATTCCACTGTCGTGCTTGAAAACATTACTCGAATGAAACGGAAAAAAACAGATCAGAAGCTTGTGGTAACCGCAGAGGAAGCGACAGGTGATGTGGGTCCTGCTCTTGTCGCTGCAACTCTTTCTTTTTTGGCGCTGTTCATGCCGTTTCTCATCGTTCCGGGACTGATCAGCCTTCTCTTTCGGGAGCTGATCTTCGTTATCGCAGGTATTGTGGTAATAAGCCTTGCAGTAGCTGCTACAACGACTCCGATGCTCGCAGCAATACTTTTAGGTGAAGGCCGGTCTGACATAGGGACAGGATGGTTCGAACGCTTCTTTGCACGGATTACGGCGGATTACGGCAAAGGGCTGAACAGGATTATCCGCCGGCGATGGGGAGTCATAGCGATCTTTATAATCGCATTAGCGGCAGCATATGCTTTGCTTGGAAGCCTGGGAGGAGAATTCCTTCCCCTGATTGATGACGGTCGGATTATGATCAAAACCAGAATGGCTACCGGTTCCTCGCTGAAGAAAACAGACGCCGTTCTTCGCAGGATAGAAAAGAAAATCGCTGAGGAGCCGCTTATTCAGAGTATATTCACGCTGGCTGGAGGACGATTGCAGGGATTGACCATTTTAGAAATCGCCGCTGAAGGTGAAATTAACCTTCAGCTTATACCTCTCAACGAGCGAAACGTCTCCACAAGCGAATATGTCCTCCGCTTGCGTCGGATCATAGGCAATATTCGGGTGCCCGGCGGAAAGATAATGGTCAGACAGATGCCCATCCGAGGCATACCGGGTATGCGGCAATCGGATATAATTTTGTATGTTCGCGGACAAAAAACGGACGTGTTGTCCGGCATTGCAGAACAGGCTGCGCAAACCCTTTCCGATTTGGATTCATTCCAGAACGTGATCGTTTCCATGGATATCTCCAAACCCGAATTCCAGGTGAGAATGGATCGGGCAAAAGCAACGGACCGGGGGCTCTCGGCATCAGAAGCAGCAAGATCGTTGCGCACGCTTATTACCGGAAACGTCGTCACTCGATACCGTGACGGAACAGAATATTTCAATGTAAGAGTAATAGTTCCGGCAGAACGCCTCCGTTCACGTGAGGATGTTGCGAACCTTCCCGTCACGGGCTCCCGGGTGCCTCCCGTCAGGGTGAGAGATATCGCTTCCGTGGTCAGATCATACGGTCCCGTTGAAATTATAAGAAATAACCAGATAAAACAAATAACTGTGGAAGCGGACATCACAGGAGCGAATCTGGCCGGCGCCGTGAATAAATTGAAACAAACTTTTGCCGGAATAGACCTTCCCACGGGATATGAATTCGATGTCGGCGGTCAGGCTGAACTTATGACGGAGATGAAAGAAACCATCCTGGCTGTTCTCGCATTCGCTTTGTTCTTTGCTTTTGTCGTTCTGACCGTTCAGTTCAACAGCCTTAAACTCCCCCTGCTGATTTTGGGCAGCATACCCTTCTGTCTGGCTGGAGTCGTCTTCGGCATGTACCTGGTAAATTTGCCGTTAGGAGCCACGGTGATCATCGGCGTTCTGGTTGTTGTTGCAGCAACCGTCAATGACGGCGTACTGCTTTTGACTTCAGCAGGCGAATTGCAGAAACGTCAGAGTTATCCTCCGCGCAAAGCCGTCGTCGAAGCTGCAAGCATACGCCTGCGTCCCAGAATCATGACCTCCATGACGACAATGGTTGGGTTCCTGCCGCTCGCCCTCAACCTGGAAGAGGGAGGCGATATGCTGCAGCCTATGGCTGTCGCCGCCATCGGCGGTATGATGATGGAAATCCTTGTGGCACTCATTCTGATTCCCTCTCTCTACGTCATCTTTTCCCGCACGCTGCTTTCTTCTGAATCCATTGGAGAATAATGTATACCTGAAATTCTTTGTAACTTAGCTCCATCAAATAAACAAAAGCATCATATGAATGAAAGTTGCTTACCTTTTACAGGATCATAGTCTTTTTCGTCAGAAACGCCCTCAGACAACTCATCTCCCCATTGATACCAGCCTTTCCTTTTATGTCTGGCGAACAACTCCAGAAAAGGCCCAGGGCTGCACTCTTCGATGATTTTGTATATTTCTTCAGGCTTTCTAGAATGTTCTCTTTTCCGTGACCGTATTATATTGACTTGTCTTCGTCCCGGTGGTTTTGTTCTTTTTTTTCCACGAATTCCAAAAAGCACCAGCTCTGTAACGTTTCGAAAGTAAAAACCGACTCCTCTGCCGTCGGGACCCCCATCTTTACGGATTTTATACCAGACTAAATTGGTTTTATAATTAAATCCCCAAGCATCTATGACTTCGAGCCCCCATTTCAGAAGCGCGTTCGGGACCCACAGATACAGATGGGACTCCTCCGCTACTATTTCTGGAATAGGTAATTGTTTTATTTCTTTTAAAGTCAGCGTTTGATACCGATGTAACCTTCGATGTTCAGGCGCCATTTTACCCGTTCTGTTTTGGAAGCGCCAAGGCGGATCAGCCAGGACAGCGCCGAATTTTATGTCCCAATACTTTTTCAAATCATTCATTTTTGTTTACGTAATCCTTTATATATAATTTTTTGGTGATTCCAAATGCAAGTATAGGACATCCGCCCCCACCGCCTCCTTCTATTTTTGGAAGCAGTTTACTCATATGAGTGGTAGAAGCTCCATACGATTTTCCTTTTTTCAGTATATTAAAAATTTGCTGTAATTCATCTGATCGAGTAATAAATACTCCCACACTCACAACATCCAATTGGTGAAGTAATCTAAAATTATTCAAGTCTCTGTCATAAAAAGGGTCTTTGTTGTTCCATTCCATTTCAATGGCTATACGGTTTTTAAAGTAGTCGACATTATGAGTGGGCGATTCGTGCGGAACGTCGTCAACCACTACAGACACATCAAATTTTTTTTCGCTCCAACCCAAGCTCTGAAACATTCCGTTGACATTGACGGCAATAGGAGATTTCCTGCCGCCTGGCCTCAAAATGGAGGAGCTGAGTAATCTGAATCGACGGAGAACTGAGATAATGTCATTCCATTCTTCAGGAAAATCGTATTTTAAAATGGCGACGGCATGTTTCCACTCGTAAATTTCGTAGCTGGTTCTGATGTCTTGAGGAACATTTTTTAGTCCCATTTTCTTGGAATTCGTCCTTTCCAACCAGTTCTTCGGTCATATCGGCAAGGTTCACTGCAAACCGTTTTTATAATACAATGAAAGCAGAGGATATTTCAATGGAACTTTTCCGAATCGGTCATGTCTAAAGTATGTGCGCAATGATTTGGTTTTAACCGTCAATCCCAGGAAGGAGAGTGACGATGAAACGGAAGGTTCTGTTTGTTGTTTTCGTGATGTTTTCAGTGATTTTCAGCGGCTGGAGCGGAATGGACCCGGTTATGGCCGACGGATTCATTATTATTCCGCCGCCGCATCCCCGTCCTCCGCGACCGGTGACGCCTCTGGCGATTCGTTATCACCGCGTGTCAGTGACGGTTCGGGACCAGGCTGTGGAGGTGAATATCGATCAATCGTTTTATAATCCTAATCCCATGGAGTTGGAAGGGGAGTATATTTTTCCGTTGCCGCCGGATGCATCGATATCGAAGTTTTCGCTGTATATTGAGGGAAAAGAGACGGAAGGGGAGTTGCTGGACAAGGAGAAGGCGGCGAGGATATACGAAGAGATCGTACGCCGGATGAAGGACCCGGCCTTATTGGAGTATATGGGCCGCAACATGTTCCGGGCAAGGGTTTATCCGCTCCCTGCGCATGGGGAAAGGCGCGTCAAGTTGAGTTACGAGCAGGTTCTGACCCTGGAGGAGGGTATGCTTGAGCTGGTTTATCCTCTGGACACCGAGCGTTTTTCATCAGAACCGCTTCGGGACGTTTCCGTGCATGTGGACTTGAAGGCTTCTTCGCCGCTGAAATTGATATATTCGCCGTCCCATGAAATTGACGTGCAGCGAAAAGGTTCAAGCAGGGCAGATGTATCGTATGAAGAGACGAATGTCTTGCCTGACCGGGACTTCAAACTTATCTGGACCGTGAATCCTGACGATGTGGACATTAATCTGCTGACTCATAAATCGGACGGAGAGGACGGCTGGTATCTTCTCTTCATCACACCGGCGACCGAACTGGCTGAGGAAAAGGTCATACCGAAGGACATCGTGCTGGTCCTGGACACTTCCGGAAGCATGGCAGGGGAAAAATTGAACCAGGCGCTGGCGGCATTGAAATTCTGTATTCACAATTTGAATCCCAGGGACCGGTTCGGTCTCATTCGATTCAGCACAGAAGCGGAATTATTCTCCGACTCCTTAAGGGAGATGTCGGATGAGAACAAGGAAAAGGCGCTGCAATTCGTGGAATCCATGAAAGCGCGTGGAGGAACCAATATATATGAGGCATTGCATTCGGCGGTAGAGCTTTTCGATAATGCTGAACGTCCCAAAATGATATTTTTCCTGACTGACGGACGTCCTACCGTGGGAAAGGTGGAAATAGGGGAGATACTGAAAGCGGTGGAATCCGATCTTGAAGGAAAACGCGTATTCACTTTCGGGCTGGGTTTCGACGTAAATACTATCCTGCTCGACAAGCTTGCGGAGGAATCCAACGGCGACAACGAGTATGTAACCCCGGACGAGGACATTGAAATAAAAGTCAGTCGCCTTTATTCCAAGGTCAGTTCCCCCGCGCTTTCCGATACGTCCCTCCACGGACTGGACAGAATCGGCTCGTACGACCGGTATCCCAAAAAATTGCCCGATCTTTTCAAAGGTTCACAGTTAATGGCGGCAGGCCGTTACAAAAATGGCGGTCACGCTGCGGTCAAACTCCAGGGCAAACTTCAAAATACCGCGACACAATACGTTTATGAAGCCGTTTTCCCGCACAGAAACGAAGATAATTCCTTTATTCCGCATATCTGGGCCTCCCGGAAAATCGGTTACCTCATGGACCAGATTAGACTGCATGGAGAAAATCAGGAGTTGAAAAACGAAATAGTCAGACTCAGTAAAAAATATGGAGTCATGACCCCTTACACCTCTTTCCTGGTCCTGGAAGACGAAAAACGGACAGAGGCTCCTCATCCCGCATTTGAACAAACACTTCGCCGCGACAGAGAACTGGACCAGTTGCAGATTTACGGCGCTGCTCCCAAAGCCTCCGGCAAGTTAGCCGTTAAACAGAGTATGGAAGCAGGAAGAATGAGACAAGCGAATGTTTCAGCTCCCGGAAGAAAGCAATATGAGGAAACGAAATTTATACCGGAAATCAGGAGCGTTGGTACCCGAACCTTCTACAAATCGGATGACGGCGTTTGGTATCAGAGCGATTATGAGACGGGAACGGAAACTGAGAAAATAAAATTCAACAGCAACGCATATTTCAAATTGCTGAAAGGCGAGTCCGAGGTGGGGAAAATCCTGGCCCTGGGCGCCCGAATTATCTTCGAATGGGAAGATCGTTACATCGAAATAATTGAATGATGTTGCTGCATTGACGGCCCGCTTGATCTTGCAGCACAAATCCGCCGCCTTTTTTCGGAGTGTGACCCGACGAATCAGGCGGCGGATTTGAACTCTTTTTCGCTTGTTGACTTGTTTGAATATTCCTTTTAGAATGGTCTGATGTTTCAGGAGCTACATGATGCGGATCGAGCGATCGGGAAAAAATATAACCGTAAGGTACAAAAATAAAATTATTCAGGGAAAATATGAGAAAATCAGCGATTCGATCGGCAGGGTTAGTACGGTCCATGATTCTTTGAATTCTCAACGAAAACGTATTTTCATGATTTTCAAGGGGAAAAACGGCACGCGTTACCTGACGCATAATAATTTTATTCCCGTCGTCAAAGAAGTAACACATCGCGAGCTAAATAATTCTGAAACAAAGAAAAAAGATTATTTCTACGGCGTTCGGATGCTGAGACAGAAATACTTCAATGCGATCCATCCGCATCATGAAGGCCAGAGAGGCGCCTATTCCGCTTATACCGGCGTTTGCGACGTCGTTCTTGACCATCCTTTTTTTCGCACGCCTGTCCATTCCAAAAAGGAAAGGCTTGTAAAATCCACTCTGGCCCATGAATTTTCCCATAAGTTGTTTGATGAAGCGACTCCTGAATTTCGTCGCCTGATCAGGCAGAAATTGACTGAGAATGCCGATTTATGGCTTGAAGCGGTAGCAGGATTCATCTATTTCTGGGGACAAAACATGTTGAAGTCAAAAACCGTGTTCGACCCTTTTTCAAAGACTCCCTGGAGATCGCTGATTCCTCATCTGAAGGATATTAACGACTGCGACCGAACGGAGATGTTTTCCGTTGACCTGATAATCGATGAACTGCTCGCAAAAAAAACGGCTTACATCTTCAGGCCTTCTCATGCGTCGGATTTCATGGACTACCTGGACATCAAACTGCTTGACCATCATGAAGAGATAACGCAATTCGTGAACAAAGCCATAAGGTTGACCGAAAAATATTTCACTCTTGAGTTTGTCGTCCCGGAAACCCCGCCCTGAAGATGACTCTGCGGAAAGGTCTTACACTGATTATTCCTGAAATTCAGGCTCGATTTTCAGGGCTAATACCCTGTAACCTGTTTCCGGGGACGTATCAGCAGGATCAAGAGACTTATCGCCGGGACGAAGAGCATAACCGATAATCACACGATTATTTCCGGCAATTTGAGCGTCGACCGGCCACCAAATTTCTCCGTCGTCGAATGGGTTTTTCATTTCGCCCTTCGATGAGCCGCCGTTGTGCCTGATGTAAAACTTCCACGTCGCATCGGAATCAGGTTGAAGTATTATCGAAAACTCGTGTTTTTTGGGATCAAGCCTGTTCATATTATCAGTGGTTCGGTCTCCAACGATACTTTTTTCGCCCTCCTTATAGACCGCCATATAATATTTCATGCTTTTGACGGGCTTTTCGTATTGTAATGTGAAGGAGAACATTTTCAGGCCCAGAAAGGAAGCCAAATCATTAACCTCCGGGTTTATCGGCGTCAGTTCCACTGGTTGACCAAAAACGGCGGACGATGTGATGATTACCGCCAACAGAAGGATGATATTTTTCATTATTACTCCTTTCTTGCGTAAAGATTAACCGAAAGACAAAAGAAAAACAAAAGAAAAACAAAAGAAAAAGCTCTGTGGACACTTTTATTTTGAATTCAATGATTTCTTGTGTTATAATGAACAGCTTTGTTGATTTTGGGAGGATTGAAATGAAGTCGAACTGGAAAGAATATTTTAAAATGGTATGCGATTACAACGACATACCGGATGAAAAAGTCGAAACGCTTTCGAAGGCATCGTTGCTGGACATCCGCAATCCTTTTGGGATTGAGGGGATAGAAGAATTTTTGCAATTGCTGGAGGAATCGCGAGAGAAGAAGAGCCGTATATTGATTTTCGGAGATTACGATACGGACGGAGTATGTGCGGCATCGATTTTGTATAAAGCGCTCAACAGTGTGCACGGCGGGTATGTTTCATATTACAATCCTTTGTATACAGAAGGGTATGGAATACAGAAGAAGCATGTGGAGCGATTTCTGGACGAAGGAATAGACGTGTTTATTACCGTTGACAATGGAGTTTCTGCGCATGCAGCGTTTGATGCGATATCGAAGGCGGGGAAAAAAGGAGCGGTCATCGATCATCATCTTCGACTTGAGACGCTGCCGCCTGTTTCAGCAGATGTAATAATCAATCCTTCCGACAGCATTCTATGCGGAGCGCAATTGGCTTACCTGGTCAGCCGGGCGATCAAAAAGCGCTTTTTGAACGTGGACGAGCATGACCTTCAGGACCTGACGTTGGCCGGCATAGCAGCCCAGTCGGATTACGTAAAGCTTGATACGCCGGAAACGCGCAGTTGGGTGAAGTGGGCTCACTATTATGTGAATTATTCGAACGAGAGTCCGGCAGTGGTAAAGATGATCAAGTCATTAAAAGAAGAGACTTTCGTCACGAGCGACCTGAAGAGTGTCGGTTCTCTGTTGAATATGGCGAAGCGTCACACTCACGTGGACCCGAAAGTAATCGTAAGCGCAACATTATGCGAAACAGCGGACGATCCGCAATTGAAGGATTTAAAATCACTGTTGCAAAAAAGCGAGTGGGTACGAGAAAAGACGGGGTCGCTTTTTGATCGTTTAAGGGAAGAAACGAATGCAGAGAGTGGATTCGTTATACATAAATTCGAGACATACTCTGAGTTGGCTGAACCGGAGGGAGAAATAGCGGGCTGGTTGTCGAGTCATTATAAATGTCCGATAATCTTGTTCAGGGAACACGGCGATTACATCAATTTGCAGGGGAGGAGTCCTGATTTTTTCAGTTTCAAAAAGTATATAGAAGAGCCGGAAATCAGGGAACTGGCCGTTAGCATAGGCGGTCATCCGCAGGCGATAGGCGGCACGATTTCTGCCTCCAGGATGGAACAATTTTCCAGAAAAACCCATGAATTAATGAAAAAATTTATCCCTGAACCGATAAATTCCAAATCCAACGGCAAGGAACTCCATCTGCGAACGATAACGCCCAAGGAGGCTTTTTATTTATCACGGAAAAGCGCCCCTTTCGGAAATGCCTTTTTCCAGCCTGAATTCAAATCCACGTTAAAAACGAAGGATTCCCGTTCTTTCATCAACGGCATGAGGGTAATCACCGGTGATGCGGCAGAAGACGGCGTCTGGGATGTTACTTATAAGTTAGATGAAGAAATCTGCGACGGCGAGCAGATCGGTATAAAGATAACGCAAAAGTCGCCGGCGTAAGTCTATTGCCGATTGAGCGTTGAAGTATTGATCAGATAAGCGATTCAGGATTCTTCAATTATGAAGAATATCTTACTGACCGGCTGATCATTTTTTCAGATGTTTATTCAGGAACTCAAGCATAACGACGTTTGATTTCAGTCGGTTGTCTTTTTTGGTAAAGCCGTGTCCTTCGTCCGGGAACCAGAGGTATTCGACGTCGAGGCCTTTTTCTTTGAGTTTGTCGAATATCTGTTCCGATTCTTCATCGACCACCCTGGGATCATTGGCTCCCTGCATGATGAGCAGAGGAGCTTTAATATTATCGATATGGAAAATTGGAGACCTGTCTTCAAAGAGGTCTTTATGGTCTTGGGGATTGCCCAGGACGGCGTCGACAAAGGGTCGCCAGTTAGGTTGATTTGATTCGTAAAAGGTGAACAGATTACTGGGTCCGAAAGCGTCAATGCCGCATGCGAACGCATCGGGCGCTTTAGTCAGGCAGGTAAGTGCAGCGAAGCCTCCGTAACTGGCTCCATACACGGCGACTCTGCCGGGGTCGATCCATCCTTCATCCGCCAGGTATTTAACGCCGTAAAGCATATCCTGAAGATCGCCGCCGCCCCAGTCACGGTAAATTTTCTTTTGAAATGACTTGCCGAAACCCATGCTGCCCCGGAAATGAGGAACCAGAAAAACATATCCGTTGCGTACGAAAAATTGGAATTCGGATATGAACGTATTGAATATCTGAGCTTCCGGACCGCCGTGCGGATATAATATGCAGGGCAGTGAATTGTCTTTTCGAGCTCCTTCGGGCAGATAAACGAAAGCATGGATTCGTAATCCGTCGAATGATTCATAATAAACGGATTTCGGTTCCACAAGCTCTTCTTCTCTGACTCCGCCCACAAAGGAAAAAGTGAGCTGTTTGATTTCCCTGGTTTTCAGGTCGGCAGTGTATATGTCTCGCGGCCGGGTGGGGCCGGAATATGTAAATGCAACGCGATCACCCGCATGACTGAAGATTAGAGCGCCGTAGACTCCCTCTTTCCAGTCGAAGGTGACTTCCTCTCCTGTTTTCCTGTCAATGATCACAGGTTTTATGTTTCCGTCATAATTGACCGTATACGCCATGAACCGCTGATCCCTGGAAAAGGTCAGACTTTCAATTTC
This sequence comes from uncultured bacterium, assembly GCA_964619725.1. Taxonomy (GTDB): domain Bacteria; phylum CSSED10-310; class CAZUFC01; order CAZUFC01; family CAZUFC01; genus CAZUFC01. The sequence continues at coordinate 69,043 of CAZUFC010000006.1, forward strand.
ATGTTCTATTTCAACGACCCAGGACAATTCGCCCGTATTCAAATCGATTTTCGCAATATTCCTGAATTCCCTGTTCTTGTCTGATATGAAGTAAACGAACCGGTCGTCGTCGACGAATACAGCATTGGTGAAAAGCACATCTTCTTCATCGTCGTCGGAGCCTGTTAAATTTATTTCCTCGCCCGTCTCCAGGTCGAAAAGGAGTATATCCTGGTCCATGTTGTTGAAAAAGTGATGAATCAGCAGTTTTCTGTTATCCTTTGTAAAACAGGCCGGTCTGTCCGTGCAGATGATGTCTCGCCGGATTATCTTCCTGGTCTCATTCGTCCGGAAATCGTGAATGAAGCAATCGAATAATTTCCTGTCGCGGTCATTGTTGGAAAAAGCGAAAAGCTTTCTGTCCTCAGAAAAACAGCCGTAATTGTTCTGAGCTTTCGGGGCATCAGTAATGTTCTTCAAATCAGTCCCCGATTCGCTGATCAACCAGCATTGCCAGTTTTCGTCTCCGTCATAATCTTTAATAAACATAATCTTATCGTCGAAGGCCCATTTGACGCCCATTTTGAAGGCGCCGTCGAATGTAACCTGATGAGGCCAGCCGCCGTCGGACGGGACAGTATAAACGTTGTACTGCCGCTCGAAATTGGTGATGAAAGCCAGGCGCTTATCGTCAAGAGACCAGGTGGGGCTGTAAGTGGCGCGGATGGAAAGATATCTGTGCAAAATATCAGGTATTTGAACCCTGGTTTTGTCGACCGTGGATTTATCGATTTTCTCGCTCATTTTCTATCCTTTCAATACGGTTGCCGGGACCTCAATCCCTTTTATCGAACATCTGTACCGATGGAATAATCAAAAACGGTATGATCCTTCCGATCAGATACCCATCTGCGAATTATCATAAAACCCCGACAAAAGCAATGCGATTGCTAGAGCGACTGAGCCTGTCAAAAATCGAATCGAGATTCAAGTATAGGGACAAATCAATCTTGCCCCTATTTCTCATACAAAATAGTAGTGAGAACGTTCAGATTACCCTTCCCATAAGAAAAATCTATGGGACGCGACGATAATTTATTTCAAAAGAAACGGATGATCGGGTAACTTTTGCTTTAGATGCGATTCCCGATCTTTTTCAGTCGTTCCAGCCTCTCCGGTTCATTTTCAGAAAGCCATTCGTCCTGGGAGAGGATCAAATAAGCTTTTTTAAAATACCTCATTGCTTCATCCTGACGACCAAGCAGAAGCAGAGACTCAGCAAGCTCTTCAAACACATAACCGTCGGAAGTAAGTCCATTTTCTTCTATTTCTTTTTCCAGCGCTCTCAGAAGATCAATCGCTTCATTAACGCGACCGGTCAGCCGGTAAGTGTGAGCGATGGTCCACTGGGCTATTCTTCTGCCTTGATCGTCGTTGATTTTTTTCCGCCACGCCAGTGATTTTTCGAATAATTCCAATGCTTCATCGTACTGTTCCATGTCGTGATAAGTCCAGCCGATATTGTTGTACAACGGACCCAGCCATCCCTTGACGCTTTTTTCTTCCGACTTTTCCGCCAGTTCAAGCGCTTTTAAATTCCATGCGAGCTGTTTTTCAGGAGATTCAGCTATGCCGAGCATGTGAGCGGCATCCACAGCGAAATGATCAAGATCGTTAGAAACAGCAGTTTCCCAAGCTTCTTCGAACAATGGGACAGCTCGGTCTTTTCGGCCGGAAGAATTGTACACTCTTCCTTTTTCCAGCAAATACCGGATTCTTGTGGCCGTCGATGCCGATTTCAACAAACTTTTCGCACGGGACAACGTTTCATGAGCTTCCTCGAATTTTCCCTGAAGTCCCTGACTCCTCGCTATTTGCGTCAACAGTTGTCCGTAATGCGACGGATTGCCGCTGCTTTTCGCCTCCGGCAGCAACTCTTTAAAACGGCTTTCCGTTAATCCCGGATCGTTAAAATTCCACATCGCATCGAAATCAATCAGTTTACTTTTTTCTTCGGGCGGACGTTCAGGTACGCTAGCGCAACCTGTCGCACAAATTAAAATTATGCTTGTCAGGAGAATCCTCATTTTTCATGCCTTTGTGATTGTTGGTTCAAATTAAATCGCTGAATGTCCGGCAACCTCCATCAAAACGGGACTGATCAATTGATGGTTAAGCTTTTGCGAATCGCTTCTTCTCTTATACGCAGTCGCGGAATCTTTGCAATTGTTTTCAGAATCCCGCGTCTTTTGATTATCGCCAAAAAATCAAACCTTCAAAACTAATCTGAATAAGGATAAAAGGGCGCCGGCGCTTCCACTTCCGTATTTTCCATTTTTTCATTGATAATTTCATAGTGAATATGATCTTCCCAATTGCCGTTTATTTTCAGGTATTTACGTGAGAATCCCGTTTTTTCAAAATTTAATTTTTCCAGCACCCGTATGGAAGGTTTATTGTGCGGCATAACGTTCGCTTCGACTCTGTGAAGCTTTAAATTGTCGAACATAAATTGAATGCAGCGTCTCAGTCCCTCGGTCGCATATCCCTGATTAATTTCATCCTGGTCGATTTTATAGCCCAGAAAACAGGACTGAAAAGCTCCCCGAATGATACTGGAAAACCTGATGTCCCCCAGTATTTCATCCTGACCTTTATGAAAGAGCCAAAACCGGACAGCCTTTCCTTGCCGCATCAAGATTTTATCTTCGCGTATGCGATTGCGCTGAAAACGGAAGGTAAATTCATCCTTTTCGTATTCGGGCTCCCAGGGCTCAAAAAATTCCCTGTTTCGCCGGACGTAATCGAATACTTCATAGATTTTAGCATCTGTAGTTATGGTCTGTAATAAAAGCCTTTTCGTTTGAAGTCTTACTTCAATCGCCACAATGACCACCTTTAAATTCTGGTGACTAGCCGGCTTTTATCCGTAAAGAGCAAAACCGATCTCCCTTATTAAAATAATTGAAAATTTCAGAAAGAACAAGATTATCTTCGTAAAAATTTTGAATTTGATGAAACAGCTCCGGTGTAATTTTTCATCAGAGCTTGATATTTAAACATTTACGGTAAAAATGACGGGACTGAAAAAATGGTCTCATTTGTCCTGCTTCGTTTTCTGGACCATTCCGATGACGTTGGGAACGGCCGGCGCACGATTATCGTCGCTTTTTGTTTCGATTCCCAGCTCGTATCCTCCATGGAGCTCTTTTTCAAACTCTTTATGTTTGAAATACAACGAAGCTGTAGGGCCGCCTTCGAGGTACATCGCATTGTATAGAGAAATGGGCAGGGCCAAAAGAATATTAATGAAATCGTGAACAGAATAAGGGGACCTGGAAAAAATAAAAAGAACGTTTCCCTGTTTGTCTATTCCCATAGCGGCGATGCTCCATTGTTCCTCCTGCCGGCTCCAGACGTTTTTCTGTTTCACCGTGACCATCCTGATATTTTGAATCAGCGTGTGATACTTGTCTTTCAGCTTCTCAAAAGGCTGGAATTCTCTATCGATGATCTGAATATCGGGAAGCGAAGAATCGATGGGATTAAAGGCCAGTACGGCTTTATTTTTACTGAGCCTGGGGTTGTTGTAGTGATCGTAATTTTTCATCAGTGAGACATGCGTCAGTCTGTCTTTTTGAAACATGCCGGCGTTGATCGCGGCGATCAAACCGAATTTTTCGCACCATTGTTTTGTTGTTTTGGGTTTCTGGTCGTGTTCTGAGGAGCAGAGCACTTTAAAGCTGTAAAAATCAGGATTTATTTTAAGGACGGTTACCGCGGAATCGCCCAGGATTGATTTTTGAGGCGCTTCGAATATTCCTATGTGCAGACCCTGATCGATTTTTTTCCAGTTTTTGGGGCCGTTTTGCCGTCCGTGGGCAAGCCCGGCCAAAACAAAAACGAGAAACAAAAGGCAATATTTTTTCGCTGAAGAGGACATAAGGATATTGCGGAAAGAAAAGTCAAACCGCCCTCATATTTAACTATACGGTTTTATTCTTCTTTTTCAAACGCCTCGAAGAGAGCATAAGAAGTTTCAATCATGCCGAGAGTCTTGTAAGTTTTTTGCGCTATGCGGTTAGATTTTTCGACGTAGAGGCGGAATCCGATGACCGTCAGATTCTGGTCAAAGGAATGCTTTTCAGCCGTTTTTTTAACGAACTGATAAAGCCTGCTGTACACTTTTTTTCTTCTGAATTCCGGAATCACATAAACGCTTTGTATCCACCAGAAAAGTCCGTTTCTCCAATCGCTCCATTCATAAGTAATCATGAGCGAGCCGACGATCTGACGGTTAGATTCAGCGACGATGTAGAAACCCCATTCGGGATGATTCATCAGGTTTTCGACGCCGGCTGAGATTGTTTTCCGGTCAAGGATTTTGTTTTCAGTTTCCTGGGCCATGCGGATATTGAAGTCGACGATTTTTTCGATTTCCCTCGAATTCTGTTTCGCTTTTCTGATGTTAAGTTCGGGCGGCATGATTAATTGAAGCAGGGATGTTTCAGTATGGGCGGATTAATGCTTCGAGCATCTGCCGGGAACATATCGAGTTCTTCAATACCGACGTCAGAAGAGACGATGGATATGTCCCTGCTCAATGAACAATACATCAAGGGCGACAAAGAAATTTTCTTCATGTTCCGAATTTTTATTTTCGTAATGAATTCCATTGTCTTATTCCTCCAAATAACCCGCTTTTCTCAGGTAGTTCAGGCCGATGTTTCTTGCGTTCTGCAGTTCATATAGCGTATGCGCATCACTGTTGACCGTAACTTGTTCGACCTTCGACAGCATAATCCGCAGGTTGTCCATGTCGGTCATGCCGTTGATGTAATAAGCGCAATTGAACTCCATGGGTATGCCGAATTCGTTGGCTGCTTCCGTAACCTTTTCTATATCCAGATATTCCTGGAAATAAACCGCACAGGGATGAGCCAGAAATTTTATTTTTCCGGCATGAAGGCGCATCGCATTCAGATAGGCTTCGGTGATTGTGCGTTTATCGTCCTGGAAGGTGTTTTTATGAGCCGCCAGTATGACGAAATCCTGTATTCTGCCTTGAATGTCCATGGAAACCCGGCCTTGGGCGTTCAAAATATCCGCTTCCACACCGAAAATAATTTTTACGTCGTTGTATACGTTGCGCCAGCGGTCCAGCCCCCATCGATTGCATTTTTTAGCGTAACCGTATGCATCCAGGTAGGCCTGAGAATGATCCGTTATCGCCAGCGTTTTTATTCTCATTTCTCCCGCAGCGCGAACAAGTTCGTCAATGCCGTTGAAACCGTCGGAGAATGTAAATGAGTGACTGTGAAAATCTTCTTTTCCAGGATTGATGATAATCATCGATTCATAACCTCTTCATTTGTTATTTTATACTCTTTTTGCGCCTCTTTGTCTCCGGGACTGTATTTCAATGCCTTTTCGTAAGCATCGAGCGCCTTTTTCGTCATGCCCAAATGATACCTTATTCGTCCTAAATTAACCCAGGGATTCACATAGGGATCGGATAACAGCGGGTCCTCGTTCAACGCCTCTGTTAAATATTTCTCCGCTTTTTCCAACTCTCCTTTTTTTATGTAGGCCTTGGCCAAAGTATTCAGCGATCCTGCAGGATATTTTTTTCGAATGCCGCCGGGATCGGATATCCCCAGAGCAAAAAACAAAAGAAAAAATATCGCATAGACGGCTGTTTTTTTCTTTTCCGCCCGACGTATCATATCCTCAATAGAATCAAGAGCAAGTCCCGCAAAAATGAAGGCCGCCGGCATACCGATCAATCGATACCGCGCCGTTACAAAAAAGAGTAGAAGCGTCGCTTCAGTCGAAATTATCATAATATAAACAGGACCCAAACTCCATTTTTTTCTGAAACCCGCGCCTAACCCCAGGAGAGACAGCGGCAACACGAGAGCAGTAGTATTCAAAGTATGCTTCAGAATCCAGGAATAGCGTTCGGCGAAAAAGACATTGTCGCGATAATTCGTTATTTCAAAAGCATTAAGCGAATAAAGAAGTTTCATGAATTCGAGTTTCATCCAGTCCCAGGGATTGTTTTTGATGTAATGGAATGCCTTGCCGTACCAGAATGACGATATTTCCGAAGCCTTCATCTCACGTCCCGTTTCTTTTTCAGCCAGAATCTCCGCTGCAGCCAGCGTCATATCTTCATATTGACCCTCTGTTCTGACGGATATGGGCGAGTGCGCCGAATGTCCGTCCGCATGCGGATTGTTTCCCAGATAAAAATTAATTCCTCCATGGGAAGATATGATCACTATAGCGCCGCTTTTCACATAGTTCCTGATTGTAACCGGCAAAATCAGTAAAGAGAGTCCCAACCCATAAGCCAGGAACCGTTTTAATCGAATGGACAAATTATTTCCACTGGAAGAGGAATATTTATTGAAAATGAGCCAGCAAGCGATCAGCGGAATTGCCGTCAGGACATTAGGCCGCCCGCATGCCGCAGCTCCGAAGCTCAAGCCCGCAATAAAGCAACGCATCGGCCCGGGTCGCCCGTCAGCTTTCAGAAGCATATACGTTCCCAGCATAACCAGCGGAAGGATAAATCCTTCGATCAGCAATTCCCCTCCGATCATAATAAAAGCTCCATGTATGCCTGCCGCCAGTCCGGCCGACAGCGCCCATCTCCAGCGCATGAATTTCATACTCGCCAAATACAGCAACACGGTCATGATCGATCCTAAAGTATGCTGTATTAATCGGGCTGCATTTGGCTGATGGCCGAATACACGGTAAACGCCCGCCAAAAAGTAGGGATAGACCGGTCCCCGTTCATACGGCGCTTCCGTCGGCCAATCTCCCTCCAATATCCCCATCGCTCGTGAATCATACCACAGGTCGTCCAACTGAAATATCTCCATAAAAGGCGTATCGTGGGTCTGCCAGTGATAAGCTCCACGCCAGATCAGACTCCAAAAAAATATCAGAAGTCCTCCGTATAATATTTTTTTCTTCTTTCCGCTCATTGCCGTACTGCTTTCCCTGCCCGTCAAAGCATACCAGATAATGCCATGATCGCCAATATTAAACATGCCCAGGCCATTAGCATCCTTTCGCACGTATATGCACAGCCATGCGTAAATCCGCATTCTGATGCAGTATTAAGGCAAATTAGCCGCTTGTGGACAGAAACTCGTCAGTGCCTGTCCGCAAATTAATTCCCGCACCGCGGGAATTAATAATAAATCAGTCCTGTATTTGTTTTGTTCAGCGTTTTTTTTTGGTAAATTATAAAATGAATTAAGGAGGGATACGTTGGAATTCAGCGAAACGTTAAAAATGAAGGCTGATAGAATATCGACGCTGATTCTGATGACTGAGATGCCGGAAAGCCTCATCATCAGAGAAATAAACAAGCTTCATGAATTCTGTTGCCGGCTTCATCCGGATAAAGCTGAACTGTTTGAGCTTATCTATGTGCGACGTTTCCTTCGTCTTTGGGAACAGTTCAGGGGAAAAGCGAATTTGTTGAAAATCCGGGTCGAGAGCGGCGTTTAAACTGGCTTTGATGAAATGACGAGAGTTCTTTTTCGGCATTTTGATTTAAACATTCGACCGGATTCGCCGATGAAAGCGCAGAGGAAGGCGAAACCCGTCAGTGAAAAGGAGGCGAAATAATGATTAAGCCTGTTGCGTCAAAAAAAAGAGTACCGATATCGTGGCGAAAATTTCTTTCAGCATCTCTTTTGACCTTTATAATCATAGCATTAACGCCAGAAGGTTTGCAGTACCGGGTCGCGGCGGAAAATACTTTAATCGTTCAGGGCGACTGTTACTGTAAATTTCTGCAGGATTCTATTACGGGAAAAGCGGAAAAGGAAAAAGCCGAAGGTGAAGCCGAATTCAACCTTAAAGTAAATGGAAATGACCTGCAGGTAATGATTAGAACGGTTTCAGGGGAAGTAACCTGGGATTGGGACGTCGACAAGGAAAAACTCCGCGAAAGAATCAGGGAATATTTTGAGAATGAAGGTATCTGCACGAGTTACGAGGTTATGACGTATGAAGTTGATTTTGACGACGGATCGGCTGAAGGAGAAGCGACGGTCAGAATTTCCGCTTTGGGGCTTTCGCAGGAACTGGAAATCGAAGATATAAGGATATACGGCGAAATAGAAGCGCTTGTACAACAGGCGGAAGAACAGGAAGATGAATTCACAGAAACCGACGTCAATGCCGATCAGATTGAATGGGATGAGGAAAGAATGTGTTCCGAAGCTTTACGCGTATTCCGTGAAAAAATTGAAGAATGCAATATCGAAACTTTCGAAAAGGATACGGCAGAGGGCGAAGTGAGAGTCAATCGATGTACGGGAAAAGTGACGGGGGATGTGAACATCACTCCCTGGGACGTTGAAATACGTTACGATAATATTCCCCTGACAGGCACGGTAAAATGGAATTGGAAAGAAGTCTGCGGAACAGAATTCTCTCAATATGCGATATGTAAGGAGTGACTTTTCTTTCTTATCTCCAGGGAACGTAGCTGAATGTAACGGAAGTGTAGGCGCCGAAAAGCCCCATTTCATCGGCATCGACCAACCCGGCATAGAATTTCAGTCCGTTGCCGGCGCCCGCATTCTCCGGCCAGTTGAATTCAAGGAGGATCAAGTCTTCAAGAGATTGCGGCTGGAGAATTTTGTATTCCGAATCAGGGGTGAGAGACCATTCGGGCCAGTAAAATAGCATGCCGTATACGTCCAGAATGACATAATCGTACACGGCCTTTGGAACGGAATGCGTATTCACGGCTCTTTTTTGCAGCAGGAACAAGTCTTTCGGGTGAAACATGGTTTGATTTAAATTAAGGTAATTGCCGTCTTCATCCGGATAGACGGGTGTCGGCGTGAGTGTTCCCGGTCCCGGAGTGAAGGTATTGGACGGATAAGTGGGTGTACTTTGGCTTTGAGTCGGCGATGGAGTGGGAGTTCGGGTCGGCGTTTGAGTGTGCGCTCCAGTAGGGGTATCGGTTGGAGTGCGTGTAGGGGTTGAGCTTGGAACCGGAGTGTTGTCGCCATAGAATCCGTCGTCGAATCGGAGAACCCTGGAGCGTTTCATGTTGTTGCCGCCTGTAGTGAATCCTCTGTGACGATCTACAAAAGCCCCATACATGCAAGCTGCCGCCACGGAAATGGGGTCCCTGAACCAGGACGCACCTCCGTCGAGAGTGTGCAGAATCGCACATTGAACGTCAAAACCTCCCGCTCCGAATCCGAAAGCCCAGCCTTCATTCGGACCGACAAACAGAACATCCGATAATCCGTGTTGGTTGCTGGAGGGATAATAAACTTCCTGCCACGTTTGTCCCCCGTCGGTCGTATGCAGAAGCAAAGACGTCAGATCAGCCTCCGCAGAGACCCACCCGTTCTGTGAATTTTTAAAATACAAATCATTCAGATAAAAACGCCCGTAATCTTCATACTGCTGCTCCCAGCTCTGGCCGCCGTCCGTCGTATGCAATATGACCGCCTCATATTGTTCTGATTTATATCCGGGAATATACGCTTCAGCAGGCAAGCGCAAAGGTTCGGGGTCATTCTCGTATCTCTTGTATAAAGAATAAATGCTTCCGATTCCTTCCTCCTTCGTCTTTCGCTCTCCCTCAGCAGTCCCACAGGGAACAGGCGTAGGGTCCTCCGGCCACATACCGCACGTCATCCATCCCTCATTCGCATTGATGAAATAAACATACCGCGGCGGAGGATAAGAAGAATCAACAGGATATCCATGCCATGAAATGCCTCCGTCAGTCGATCTCTTGACGCCGCTCTTGTTCACTAGTAATCCCCACGTGCCCACCATCCAGACATGCTGTGCATCCAGGGCATAAACCGATTGAAACACCGTGATCGTATGACTGAATTGAATCGGCAACCAGGTCGCTCCGCCGTCCGTTGTCCTCCCTCCAGCTCCTTCACTCGGAAAGCCTACCACCTTCGCTCCTGCTACAAATCCCACCTGATCCGTTGCCATGTCCATGTCGACCAGGAATACCGATAAGTCCATCCCCGAATACTGCAGCGTGAAATTTTCGCCTCCGTCAGACGAAAAATGTATCTGATTGGTATTCGTCGCCTCATTCAATCCGCACAGCCATACCTTGTAGGGCGATGCGCAATCAATACTCAATGCGCTTAATCCCATTCCGAACTGATGCACTACCTGCCAGCCTTCCTGGGCATTGATACAGACGCCCCCCATTACGAGAAAAATACCTAAAACAGCGATTATGTGCCTGCTCATTTCTTCCGCCTCCCATTAATATTTCTTTCTTATTATAGTTACCCGTCTGCAAACCGTCAAACAAAAGCCTTCTTTTTCGATCCGGTTCGCCTGGCAGCGCCGACGCTGTCGACCGCCGCCTAAAAGAGAAAATTTCGCCAAGCGCCCGGAAAATTAACGGATGGGAGCAATGTAATCATAAAAATTAAGGAACGGATCAGAAATTTCGGAAACCATATGACATTTTTTGTCAATATTGCGCAAAACGGCGAAACCAGTGACAATTATATTTCTCTTTAATTTCAGCAACTTAATTGAAACGGCATGTAAAGACATGACAATTTACGTCACTCGGCCTGCCTCCCCGAAACAAGCCTAAATGGGTTAACCTACTGTATTTTCAATATATTGGTTCATTTGTTCGAAGCCGGCACAGTAATTGCTATAAGTAAAGTCGCCTTTATCTTCCAAATGGCAGAATCAAAATAAAAAGGAGGTGACATTTAATGAGAAGAGGCGACAAGGGTTTCACGTTGATCGAGTTATTGATCGTTGTAGCGATTATTGGAATTATTGCGGCGATAGCGATTCCCAGTCTTCTGAGGTCCCGTATGTCCGCAAATGAAGCGGCCGCAATGGGAGGCTTGAAGACCATCGCAGCCGGCGAGACCGACTACAACAACAACTCACTGCCCCACACGTTTACCGGCGAGCTGGCTTGCCTGGGATCCGGTAACGGAGCCGGCAGCGTAGCCTTCATCGATCCGGCGTTAAAAGCTGGTTTGAAATCAGGTTATACGTACGAGCTGACAGGCGGTACGCCGGTTGGCGGCAGCATTTGGACGTGGTCTGCGACGGCTTGGCCTGTTGTTTATCAGAGCACGGGAATCAGAACTTTCTACATTGACGAAAGTGGTGTGATTCGCGGTCAGGATATCGACGGAGTCATGGGCACAGTTGCATTACGTTCAGTAGAGTAGTCGTACCATTAATACCGGTAAAACGGCGACCGTCAGGTCGCCGTTTTTTTTTGTCTAAAAATAATGAGCCGCTCGAAGAAAAGTAAAGGTTCTGGCGTGATAGATCGGACATGCGCCCAGCATCCGCTCTGCCGACATCAACGCCTGTCCTCAATGGCGTGTTCCGCGAACAAGTTTCAATCAGAAATTTCAAAAGCGGAACGTTTCATGATGAAACGCTTGATAAGGTATAATCATGCGAAGCGGCCGCTCTGCATCCAATTATAAATTATTGATAATAAAGTAAATTGGCGATATATTGAATTTTTTTTCAAGCCGTCGCCGGTTTTGTTTTGATTAAGGATGCGGTTTGAGGAAATAGCAGGAAACAATTTTTGTAGGGAAGTATAACAGGAACTTTTCAATGAAAGGAGTAACGCAATGAGAAGATTATCAAGCGCGTTTTTACTGACGATTCTGCTGGGGTCGTCTGTGATGGCCGCGCCGGTGATTGAGCGTGCCGTAAATCAGGCTTGCAGTCAGAACGATTACGTCTTACAATTGGAACCGGCTCGAACCGAAAAGCGTGTGCGAGCTATTGACTAATGATTTATCTTAAAGGAGGGACAAATGAAAATACTGCTTACGGGCTGCCTTATTTTTTCGATGATGGGAACTTCAGCGGCATTCGGCTCAGAAGAGAATCCCGTCGTGGTCATCAAAACCAGCATGGGCGACATAACGGTCGAATTGAACAAGGAAAAAGCTCCTGTTACGGTAAAGAATTTTCTGCGCTATGTGGATGAGGATTTCTATGACGGTACGATTTTTCACCGGGTGATTCCGGGATTCATGATCCAGGGCGGCGGATTTGAAATCGACGAATCAGGTGAATTCGTGCAGAAGAAAACGCATGATCCCATAAAAAATGAGGCCGGGAATGGATTAACAAACGACAGGGGAACGATCGCCATGGCGAGAACGTCGGTCGTCGACAGCGCCACCGCCCAATTTTTCATCAACGTGGTCGACAACGTTTTCCTGAATCATAAAAACGACACGCCCCGCGATTACGGTTATGCCGTATTCGGTAAAGTGATCGACGGGATGGATGTTGTGGATAAGATCAAAAGCGTTAAAACCGGCAGAAAAGGCCCGTTTCCTAAAGACGTTCCGCTTGAAACCGTGCTGATAAAGAGCATAAGCAGGAAAACAGCGGAGGCTGAACAAAAAGCCGGGGATAAAGAGAAGAAAATCAAAGAAACGAAAACGGAATAACAAAAAAATAGATATAAAAAACCGGGAAAAGTCGTCGACTTTTCCCGGTTTTTTTGTATTCGTTCGCTTATTTAAGAAGTGAATCAACGAAGTAATCGGAAGCGTAACGTATGCTCATGTCCGGGAATTCCGGTGCGTTGTTCATGGATGCGTCTGCTTTGGTGAAGTGGAAAATCATGAAGTTGCCGTAGTGTCCGTTTTCGAAAATCGGCAGGACCGTCCACAACCAGTATCCGGGTTCTATCAGGTCCCAACTGGACTGTGAGAGCGGAATTTCAGTAATGAAATGAGGTATTTCACCTGAATAAACATCACCGAGGAACTCTCCGTCTTCACCGACCTGTGCCAGTCCTATAAGATAAGCTGCAGCGTTCAAATCCGGGTCCCAACTGAAAATAGGCGGTTCTTCCGCTCCAATGACCGAAAAATCTTCCGGCGTTCTCAGGACGACGCAATCGGTCGGCGCCATTGTGAATTCGAACATTTCGCTGTAATCGGTTATCTCCTGACCGCCGGGATGATCAATGACCGCGACTTCCCACGCAATGGGACCCAGGTCTGAGATGACGTCCCAGGAGGGAAGCGGAACAGGATAGACTAATGTAGCCATTCCGAAAACCCAGAAATAGTCGTCGGGCGAAAGGTCCAGAACCGTGGGCGCCGGTATTCCCTCCAAATAGAATTTAAGGCGGAAACAATTCTGGTGATTGTTGCTCGACCAACTGAATTTAACTGTGCCGTCCTCCAGGTAGTAGTTCATCCATGCGCCGTTGAAAGGATAAATCAACGCAGGAGGAGCTGCAGGTCCAGGAGAAGTAAAGAAAGTCCATTCGAATGTGATGCAATTTTCATTATAATCGCAACCATGAACGATTACTATGTTCTCACTGTCCGGCGGTAAATCTTCCGGCGGATTGTAAAACACGTGATAACCATGATCGTCGACTTCTTCCATTTCCAGGTTCGTGGCTTCCATCCCGTTAACCGTCATGACGATGGTTTCAGGATCAACCCCGACGCCTTCATCGATAATCATGAAATCTATCGGGGCATCAACAGGGACATCTGTCTGATTGGGCTCCGGATGAGGTTCAATAACAGCAGGAGGTTCCGTATCCTCTCCTCCTTCTCCAACGGTAAAGCTCCAGTGGAAAGGTTCCATGCAGTTGCCTGCGTTGTCGCAAGCTTCCAATCCTACTTCAATGACAGCTCCCAAATCAAACCCGTATTCGTTGTGATGAATTACGCGATATCCCATTTCGCCCAGTTCAAGCAGTTCAATATCAACTTCCGCACCATTGACCGACATAACCACCGTGTCAGGATCGACTCCCGATACGCAGCCATATCCGTTTTCCTCGTGAAAATCAACGACATTAACAGCAATGTCGGCCATAACCGGCACATCTTCCGCTCCGTCCGGCGGCGTTTCAGCAAAAGCATAAGGCGGCCATTCGTCCTGTTGTCCTCCTTCTCCGGTTTTAAACCAGTATTCAAAGGGTTCCATGCAGTTGCCGGCGTTGTCGCAACCGTTAATGACCACTTCAATAACAGTATCTTCCGGAAACGGTTCATCATGGAAATAGGAGGCGATGAATCCGTTGCCGAAAGGTTCCAGTTCCAGGGGGACTTCGTTGCCGTTCAATCCAAGAGAAAGGCTGTCCGGATCGACTCCGGAGGCGCCATGGAGTTCCCATCCTGCGTCCACTATCTTGAAGTGGACCGGTGCATTGACGTCGACATGCGTATGTCCCGGCGGCGGATGAACGAATACAACTTCGGGCGGTATCTCGTCCTCCGGCGGCTCATCGTCGGAAACAGTGAACGAAAATGCGAACGTCTCCATGCAGTTGCCGGCATTGTCGCACGCGTTAATGCCTACCCATATCGTGCTTCCTGGTTCAAAAGGTTCGTGCTCATATATGATCAGAATCGAACCCATCTGATGCTGCTCTAAGTCAGGATCAACCTGTTCGTCGTTTACGTATAACTCAATCGTATCCGGATCGACTCCCGACCATTCGCCGCCCCACACCATGTCGGAAATCAGCGCCATGATGGGATGCCCAGGATTCACGTCTGTCGCTCCGTCCGGAGGATGCGTCTCCATTACGAACGGAGGCGTCGTGTCGTCGCCGCCGCCTTCATGGATCGAAAACATGAACTCGTAAGTTTCCATGCAGTTCCCGGCCATATCGCAGGCATTCAGAGCCGCATAAACCGTACTGCCCTCTTCAAAGGGCGCTTCATGTTCGTAAAATACTTCAACGCTGCCATGATAATGTTCAAAAATTTCAACCTCTACAAGTTCCTCGTTAACAAAAAGCTCAACCGATTCAAGGTCTACGCCGCTCCATTCTCCGCCCCAAACCATGTCGCCGATTATCGCCGTGATAGGATGATCCGGGGGCACCCCGATTTGTCCGTCTTCGGGATGGGTCTCCAAAACGTACGGTGGAGTCGTATCATCACCGGGACCTCCATTCCCTACCTCAAACCAGTATTCATAAGGCTCCATGCAGTTGCCCGCATTGTCGCACGCCGAAACCGTCACATAAACCGGTCCCTCTTCAAACGGCTCATGCTCGTAATAAAGAAACAACGCGCCGAATCCATGTCCCTCCATCCACGGCTCTACTAAAGCCTCATTAATATAAAGCTCCACCGTTTCCGGGTTCACTCCGCTGCCGGGCTCCCCAGGCATGCTGTCCGATAAAAGCAGCATTACCGGCTCGCCAGGTGAGACTCCCGTCTGCTCAGCCTCCGGAATCGTGTAAACTACAAAAGGCGGTTCCTGGTCGTCGCCTCCGACTATTACTCCCGCAAACGCATTAACCGCCGTTAACATGATGAGAAGCGCCAGACAACCCAACCCTTTGGTGAAAAATTGCTTCATTCTTTAACCTCCTTAATCGACATTTACTTTACCCCATTTTCATTATTATGAAAAACTTTCAAAAAAATCAAATCGCTGACTAAATAGCCCCTTACCCTATCCGATTCGTTTCCCGCAGTGATCTTTTTCTTGCTTGCATCACTCTCCTTTCTGTTTAAGATGTCGAAGACGGTTCTCACTATTCATCCTCCGACTTTCGAAATTGTCTCAACATATAAGATGAAAATTCCCCATCCATTCGCATTGAAATTACTGTCCATACCCATCTGCCCTCTGCTATTCCGCTCCAGTTCTGTATCGAGACAGGCAGTTCCGTTACGAATAAAGGCAGCATCGCCGAATAACTATTTCCCGTGAAGTCGCCGTTCTCATCTACCTGCGCCAGAGCGAAAATATAACCCAAACTCCGGTTGTCTATCTCCCACCGGAACGTCGGCGCCTGACGGCTTGACAATAAAGCCCCGTCAGCCGGCAATATCAACGTTACAGCATCGGTAGCCGCAAATACGAAATCCTGTTCCTCGGAATAAGGCTGCTGACTTTCGCCGCTTGCACAATCTGCAGACGTCACTCGCCAACTGTATCCCATCTCGTTCGTCAATTCGTTCCAGGTCGCCTCGCACAATCCGCCCACTTCAATCGTACATATCCCGAATGCTTCGTCATAATCCTCCTGTCCGATATCCCATAAATATTCCATCTCACTCGCCTTATCAAGTAAAGACATTCGATAACACTCGCTCAACTTCGATTCCGTCCAACTGAACCTGATCACTCCCAATGCCGTACTATAATCTATCCATGTTCCCTCCGTCGGAAAAATCGGCACCAACGCATAATCAGACTTCGAATCCGATATTCGAAACTTCCAACCGTCCATCATTAAATTGCCGGCATTGTCCGCCGCCGTCGTGCTTATCTCTATCCATTCCCCGCTTTCAAAATCCTCCGGCGGCTCATACACTATCTTCGCCTCACTGAAATCTTCCGACATCTCAATTATCGGCTCCACTACCGTCTCCTCTATCTCGATGTATATGCTCTCAGCATTCAATCCCTGACCGTCGTCAACTATCAATACCGTTATCGACGTATGAGGCGATATGTCCTCCGATTCCGGGGGAGGCAACGGCGATGCAAGATAAGGGGGAGCCTGATCCCTTCCCTGTACCGTCGCAGCTATGATAAAAATGAAAAATAAAACGACAGCAAAAACTCCTGGCTGCCTGTGACTTCTTTTGATCTTCTGTTTTGTTTTTTCAGGATTCATATTCTCATCCTTTCCCGGCTATTCAAGTAGCAATTCGCATGCCGGCCCTTGTCTTACCTTGATTGAAGAACCGTCTCTTTTGTTGATGCTCTGTTTTTTTCGATTAAGCCTCTTGTTTTGTAAATATTTCGAACTTTCTTTTTCGCTATGATGACAAAAGGGCGCATAAGCCGTATAATAAACGTTCAAATGTTTTATTATTCTTTTATTTTATTTGTTTTAAGCATGACAATAAGCGTATAAAAAGCGAACTTTCTTTCGTTAATCCGAAATTAAAGCTTGAAATAAGGGAGGGACGGGGAGTTTATTCTTCAATGAAGTCAATTTGATCAGTCGGAGATCATCCTGATCGATCATACGTTTGATATAACCTTTTTTGTGTTTTGATTTTTTGATATTTTCGACGGCGGAATCCATTAATTTTATTGTTTTTTGAAGGAGGAGAAGGGCATCCTTCCAATTTTTTCTATCAGCGGCGAGTCTGAAGAGTTCCATAGAAATATCGGATTGAAGAGCGGCGAGATTTTTATTTTCAGCTTGAGTGAGAGCGTGATTAAGGACGGGTAGGGCTTTTTGTATTCGGTTAGTTTTTCTGTAGAGTTTTCCGAGTGAAAAGAGAAATTTCAACTGATCGTGGAGTGGGTATTTGTTAGAATCGAAAGCTTTTTTATTTTCAAGGAGGATTTTTTCAGCTTCATGAAATTTTTTCATATCGATAAGGAGTCTGGAGCGGTGGATATTCATGAGTGCGGCGCGAGCGGTCATATTTTTTTTGAGGAATAAGTCGACCATATTTTTCATGATGATTTCAGCCTGTTCGATATTTTGTTGTTCCATGAGGAGAAGGAGTCTGATTTTCATGAAGTCTTCGGTATTTTTTTCTTGAGGTTTAAGGATATTGGAGTGTTGCTGTAGGAGCGATTCGACTTGTTGAGTATCTCCGAATTGAATAAGGCAATCCGACATGCCGGAGATAATGGAGGGATTAAGGAAGCTTTTACCGAGGTATAGAGTAGTATTGAAGGCTTCACGGAAGCGATCCAGGGCCAGTTGGATATTACCGAGGATAAGATTGAGTTTGCCCAGGTTTCTGAGCACGGCGATCTGACCTCTTCTGTCGCCGATTTTTTTTCTGATTTTCAGGGCTTTGATGAAGGTGTTTCTGGCTTGCCGATAATCGCCGGCGTTCATTTGAGCGCCGCCGAGGTTATTAAGGACATAAGCGGCGCCGTGGAGATCATCGGATGATTCCATGATGTCTGCGGCTTTTTGGAAGAGATTTTTAGCTTTGTCGGTCTGTTGAGAATAGAAGTAAATATTTCCTATATTATTAATGCTGAAGGCTTCGCCTCTGGAGTTTTCGGCCATTGCGAACATTCGTTGTGCGTCATGGTATGCCTTCAGGGCTTCGTTCTGTTTACCCAGCGTTTGATAGACGGCTCCCAGTCCGTTAAAGCTGCGCGCTTCACCGGCAAGGTTTTCAGCGTTACGATGAATTTGAGCGGCTTTTTGAAAGGCTTCGGCCGCCTGATTGGTTTTCTTTTGCCTGTAGTACATTTCTCCTAATTTTTGAGTAAGAAGAGCGGTTTCATCGTAGTTTTGGGTTTGTTCGGCAATCTGAAGAGCGTTTTTCCATTGCCGTTCAGCCGAGTCATATTCGCCCAATTGGAAGTAAATACTGCCGGTGTTTTTTAGAATTCGTCGCCGGATATTCAGTTTCTTCTGATTTTTTTTTTGCAGTATTTTTTCGCTGAAGCGTGTTCTGATGAGGTTCAGCGGCGGCGTTTCCGCAGTGAGCAGGATGCCGGAGGATGCAGCGGGTTCGATTTTCTTTTGAAGCAAGGCGTTGTCGTTTATTTCAAGGGCTTCCTGATAGAATTTCAAGGCTTCTTCATGAGAAAACTGTTTCAAGCGATTTTCTGCGGCTTTAATGAAAAAAGGAAGGGCTTTGCGAGGCATGCCGGCATTCCGGTAATGGCGCGCTTTCTGATCTGCGGAAGCGGCAGTGTTGAAGTGGGTTTCTGCGATCAATGTTTCTGCGGCTTTTCGATGTAAATTACGTTTAATGACCGGGTCCATATCGGCGATGATCCGATCTGAGACGGCGGCATCGGATAAAGTCAACAAGGAGGATGAGCTGCCGGCGTAGTCGATGTAATCATTATCCCAGAGTTCATTCAAGGCATCATAGAGTTTGTTTTCGTTCAATCCGGAAATCGATTTCAGGGCTGACAGGGGAATGCCTGCGCCCCAGACTGCGAAACCGCGAAGCGCCCATCTTGCCTCGGAGCTGAGCAAACCCTGCAAAGCATAGATTTCCATCTCCTCTCGCTCCGGCATGTCAGCCTCTGCAGCTGATTGATCCAGTGACTCCAGGCTGAATTCGCCCCGTGAACTTCTCCAGCGCCACTCATTCCCTTTTTTCTGAATGATCCGCATAGCGATAAGGTTTCTCAGAATCCGTAAAGCTTTCTTAGGAATTCCTCGGCTTCTTTCGTAAATAAAGCGGCTCAATCCCGGCAAGGCATTTCGAATACCCATTACATGTTTTATAAGCCTTTCCGTCGCATTTATGTCGAAAGCTTTCAATTCAATAACTTCCGCGTCATTATTTTTCATCATAATTTCGACGTTCTTCTTCAGAGCAGCCGGACTCTTTTCCTGGTTGTATGAAGAGACAATCAGGAAAGCTATATCGGACGGCAGATATTTTCCGCCTTCCCGGCGGGTATAAATCAGTCGTTCGGCAGCGTTTTTAATCATCTCACGGAACAACGCATGCGACAGATGAAGATTGTCCAATATGATCAGAAGCGGTTTAATTTTGATAAGATGAAAAAGCAATTCCTTGAAAGAATCGAAGAGAGAATATTTTTCCGTTATATTTCCGGCATCGTCCATATCGGGTATCATGGATGAGCGGCCCTTCAAAAAATCAAACGTCCGTTTCAACTCGCTTTCTTCAGACAGCAGCTCCTTGAAGGAAAATTCCATCTTTTCCAACAAAGCCTGAAGAAGGCTTAAAGGCGAATCACGCGAAATCAGGGCATCGACTTTTATGACGTTGACCGTCGCATCGAACGCCATGGTTTCCAATTCTTTCAAGATGCGGGTTTTACCTGAACCTGAAGCTCCTTTCAGCCAGATGGCGCCGCCCTTGGAGCTTTTCAGATTAACGAGTTTCTCCTTCATCCTGGAAATCAAATTGTCGTTGTCAATGTAGGGGGCTTGCAAGAGACTGAGTTCGAGCGCTTCCCGCCGAACCGGGACCTGCGTTATTTTTCCGAAACGTTTATGAATTTCTTCCGCCAATTCTGCAGCGGATTGGAACCTTCCTTGAGGATTCCTGGCCGTCAATTTTGTACAAATGTCATTCCATTCATTCCACTCAGAACCCATGACGTCAGAGAGCGCAATCAAATCACCTGTCAGATGGGAACGGATAACGGAATGCAAGCTTTCATCGTGAAAGGGCAGGCGCCCGGTAACGGCTTCAAAAAGAGTAATGCCCAGGGAGTAGAGATCGCAACGTCTGTCCAGGGGGCGTTCTTCCAGTTGTTCCGGCGCCATGTAGGCGGGAGAGCCTGCGATGACGTTCGTTTGGGCTGCGAAACCGGCGGAAGGGGCTGCAGCGATGAGTCCGAAGTCCATAAGGCGAATGGCATCGTCTTTTTTCAGCGCCATAATATTCGAGGGTTTAATGTCCCGGTGAACGATGCGTCGGGAATGGATGTAGTTCAAAGAATCGGCTACATCGGCCAGCAATTGAGCCAACAGAGCGAAAAATTCTGTCAAAGCCGATGCGCCTTTTCTGCGGAATTTTTCGAATCTGTCTTTAAAATCCCGACCTTCCAGAAAATCCATAACGAAAAAAGGTCTGGATTCATGTATGCCCCATTCTTTAACTTTAACAATGGAGGGATGGCCCAGCTTCAAGAGGGCCCGAAATTCGCGCCTGACGCGGGGAAGTTCTTCCACATAACTTTCATCAAAAAGTTTCAGGGCAAAAATATCGTTATTGTCATCCTGTGCTTTGTAAACCGATGCAAAAGAACCTTTGCCGATGAATTTTAAAATTCTGTATTTGCCTATCCGTTTTGGAGTCATGAAAATCTGACGTTTCCGCCGACCTTTTTCAAACGTTCCATCACTTCCAAGGGCGTTTCCGATCGTTCTGCCGCATCCAGCGTCTGAACGACGGCACGCCATGAGCTCTCCGGCAATACTATACCATTTTTCAGCGACAAAACGAAACGTCGGACGCCTGCGGTCGCATTACTCACTGCGACAGCGAGGCCTCCTGCGGCATCGACCGCGGAAAACATCATCTGATCTGTTCCCGAATCTCCGACGGCGATGCAGGATTCCAGGGTTATCCCGTATGTCGAAGCCGCCAACGCCAAACCGATCGCTTTGGATATCGGAAAGGGCAGAAAATCGATCGATGTTTTCGAACGAAAAATAAAAAAATCGCAGGGAAATGACCGGATTTCTTTTTTAATTTTTTTCTGTTCGCCTTGACCGATCATTTCAGCGATACGGTTCGTAGCTTGATAAGACAGCGGCTCTTCTCCGGTAAGAACAGAACGGTTCATTTTTTTCAAACGGTCTACAGCGACGCCATACAATCTATCCATCGCTTCAGGGCAATCGACTCCGCACGATACGGAATATTCCTTCCCCCGTTCGATCTGCAACGCTGGAAAATCCTTTTTCAACGAGCGCACAAAAGCATTAAGCGCCCTCACCCTATTTTTAAGTCCCCATTTTTCCGCTGTATCCGCGTATTCTCTTTCTGCCCAGGACCTGTATCGAAATAAAACGGCTCCATTTTCACAAACGTGCACTGCAGGTTTTTCCGTTTGAGTCCATCCCCAGGCTTCCGCGAATGCTTCCACATACGCCGCGGGTTTGCCCGTGGTTAAAATAGGAAGACAATACGATTTTTTCTTCAGGAGTCCGGGAATTCGCTTTTGAAACATCCCCGTCGCTTTCTGATTGAAAGGAGCGCTTTTAGGTCCGTAAAGGGTTCCGTCAATGTCTATGCCTATCAATAAAGCCATAACGAGAACCTTAAAAGAGTGATGAAATGTTCATGAAAAATTCAGGAAATGAACCGCCCAAAACGCCTCGATTTGTATCTCCGCCGCTGCTTATATCCCGGTTCATGCTTTTGACAGCTTCTCAGGATTGAATTCCTTAACGCGGAATAAGACGAGTGCGCCGAACAAAAAGAACAAGCCGCTTAAAATCAAAACCGAGAGCGCCGCTAAAGTTGAAGCAGGTTCATGTACTATCTGGAACATTTTTTCAGCGGTCTTGGGAGGTATAGGCATAATGGATTGCAGATAATGAAGGACAGTCAGCTTATGAACGGTCCCCGGAACGTAAGATACGATCTTTTCCCATCCGAAAATAAAAACCAGGCCGATGAACATCGAACGTCGCGTAATCTGAGACAGCAGTAAAAACAAGGAACCGTAGCTCCAAAGTCCTAATGCGACAATTACGACGTCTTTCCAGAGATAGCCCTGATAGTTCCAGCACTTGCTGATGCTTTCCGGCACGAAAAACGCCAGATAAGTCAGAATTAACGACAGATTTACAAGAATAACGACTCCCGTGAAGAATCCCAGGTGTTTTCCTGTAACGATAGCGTTTTTGTCTATCGGCCTTATCAAGAGATAAGGAAGCGTTTTACCTTCTATTTCCTCAGAGAGCACAGAATTAGCCAGAGAGAGGGCGCTGAGGGGGACAAACAGATAGAGGAATCCGAACTCAAAGAAAATCCGAAAGTACTGGAAATTAGTTTTCTCAACATTAAGACCGAGTTCAGAGATTACATTGATCGCAGCGGCTCCGATAACGGGTAGAATCAGCAATAAAGCCGTTTTTCTGTTTCGGGGATTGGAGAGCGTATGGATAATGTTGTAACGCGCTATAATCCAGATGGGGCGGAAAAAAGTCTCCCAAAGGTTCAGTTTGGTGATATCGGTTTCTTTGAGCATGACCAAGGTCCTTTTATCGCACCAGGTACTCGAACACGGCCTGCAGGTCTTCATCAGGCGAAACAAGCCGTCTGATTTCAACATGATCTTTTACAACAGTTTCCGCCAGTCTGAGACAAAATTCATCGGGTCTGTCGGTTTCAATTGTAAGTCCATCCCTGGAGCGGTCGAATTTGATGGATAATATGTCGCCATGACTGATCAATCTGGAAGCCAGCTTGTGTATTTCGGGCGAAATTATGTGAAACTGCAGAGGATGGGACCTGATGAGCTCTCTTATTTCGAATATTTTTCCGGAGGCCAGTATTTTTCCATGATTCATAAGCACGATGTTCTCCGTCATTGATTCGACTTCATGCAGAATATGGCTTGAAACCATGACGAATTTGTTTTCCAGACCGAATTTTCGGATCAGTTTAATGCACATTCGCCTGCCCAGCGGGTCCATACCGTTTAAAGGTTCATCTAGAAAAATTATTTGAGGATCATGTGCGATGCTTTGGGCCAGTTTTAATCTTTGCCTCATTCCTTTACTGTAAGCGCCGACTTTACGATCTTTTTGATCGATCAGGCTGACGGTTTCCAGGGCAGCCAGCGCTTTTTCGGATGCCTGGGATACATTGAACCCCGACAAACGAAGCAGATATTCCAGAAATTGATACCCGGTCAAACGGTCGTAAAAAGCATCGAACTCCGGGCAGTAGCCGATGATCCTGTTTAATGAGGGATTATTCCAGATGCTCTGATTAAGGATTCTGATTTTTCCGAGTTTGGGTTTAAGTTGACCGGTAAGGAGACGAATCAGGGTCGTCTTTCCTGCTCCGTTGGGTCCCAGAAGTCCAACGACTCCCTCCCCCAGCTCAAAACTGACGTCATTGACGCCAATGACCTGTCCGTACCATTTGCTTAAATTTTCAACCGATATAATAGACGTCATTTGATGATTTCCGTCGGTTTAACTTTAATTCTGAGTATTGCCGCGCAGACCAGGGCGAATGCCGAAAGATAAATTGCGGAGACGAACATATCTGCTGAGCCTCTTGAGGATTCAAGCATAAAAAGACCGTTTCCTATGGCTCTTAATGCGTCGAGCATCGACAGCGCTCCAGTCCACTTGTTCGGGAAAAAACTGTAAAGAAAGCCCTGCAATAAACCTGAACCGAAAACGACAAAAAGTGCACCTAAAACCGCATGCCGCCGTCGCGAACTCAGTGCGGATACGGCTAAAATCATCAGCCCCAGACTTATAGTCAGCGTCAGGTAATACCCGGTTATGGGCAGGAAAATCCAGTAATAGGCCTTGAGAAATTCAGGCGAAACAAGACAGGCTAAGGCAAAGCTGCCTAATCCCGGCAGCAGGCTTACGAAAGCCAGGTATCCGCCGACGATCATGAGTTTTCCCAGGAAATAATCCAGGCGAGTGATGGGTTTGGAAAAATAAAGTTCCAGGGCTTTATTTCGCTGATCGTCGCAGATCAGGCTGTGACCGGCAACCAGGCTAAGAAAGAAATATATGATGGTTTGCACGTCCAGAGCCTTGGCGAAAAAAACGGGCTTGATTCCTTCCACTTCAAACATATCTTTAACCATTTTCATTATTTCCGGGGATTCCTGCAGTCTGGCGAAGGCGATAATCCCGCCGGTAAAAAACAACCAACTGACGGCCGATGAGAAAAGAATGAATTTCACCAGTTTCCCGAATTGACTCCGTATGCCCGTGACGCTTATTACCAGCCAACGAAAACGGCCGGCGGTCCTTTTGCCTTCCCATCGTCTGTATGTTTGTTCAAAAATCGGCACGGTTTTTCCTGTCCCTACGTCAATGCCTCGGCAAAAACATCCTCCAGGGTCATTCGTCCCGTATCGAGCTGCCTTATGGGGCTTTTCGTCCGCAATGAAACTTCAAAGAAAAGTTCCGTATTTGCGTTTTCCGGGAGTTCTACGGTAAAAGATTCTCTGTCTTCCGAAGTGGAAACCAGGCAGTTTTTTTGCTTTAATAATGAAATAAAGGATTCTTTGTTATCACGGACTCTGACGATGTAAGTTTTGAATTTATCGCCGCGGAGGTCGTCAATTCTTCCGGTAAGTTTGATCCGGCCGTGATCGAGTATAATAATGTCGTTGCATACGTATTGAACGTCGGGGAGCAGGTGCGACGAAAAAATAATGCTGATGCCTTTATTGCGGCCTATGTCGCGGATAAGGTCCAGCATCTCCTGTCGTCCCCTGGGGTCCATGCCGTTTGTCGGTTCGTCCAGGAACATGAGCTGAGGATCATGCACAAGCGCTTGAGCGAGTTTAATGCGTTGGATCATCCCCGATGAATAGGTTTCAAGATTGCGGTATTTTGCTTCACCCAATCCGACATACAGGAGCGCTTCGTGAGCCCTCTGCATGGCATCGCGCGAGGGCAATCCGCATAATTTTCCGAAATAAGAAGTGAATGTCACAGCGTTCAAAGACGGCAGAAAAGTTTCGTTTTCCGGGAAGTATCCGATTTCCAGCCTGAGGTCTCTGTCTCCTTTTGCGATGGAGCGTCCCAGCAGTTCTGCATGACCTTCAGAGGGAATCAATCCCAGCAGGGCTTTGATTAAACTGCTTTTGCCGGCTCCGTTGGGACCGAGCAATCCAATGGGTCCCGGGGGCACATCCAGGGAAATGCCGTCAATAGCTTTAATTTTTCCGTATTTGACCGAAAAATTTTCCAGCCGAATAACTGCTTCCATAATGCAGGTCCTGTTCTCAATGGTCTGCAACTTAAACCTGAATTCGACTATAAGCCTTTGAATGGCCAAGGTCAAATAAAAATTTGCAGCTTTTCATTTGACATTTATCCCTCGAATGAATACATCTGAATTGTAGAATGTTTGGGTCCGAGGCAAAACTTCGACCTGAGTTCAAACATTTTTCAAGTGAAGGGTTGGGAGAAATCATTAATTTTATAGCGCATTTTTGAAGGAGGTTTTTCAAAGATGATGAAACGAAAGATAGCGGGATGGTTAACGGCGAGTTTGATGATTTTAAGTCTGGCGGGGTTTGTCTGTGCGGCTGAAGTCCAGCATTCGGAGCTGGCGGAGATACAGAAGGCCATAAAGGAATCCGGTGCTGATTGGACGGCGGGGATGACATCCATGGCAAAATTAGGCAAAGAAGAATTCAAGACGAGATTAGGCGCAGTGGTTCCTTTCGAGATGCAGAAGAAACCCGGCGACATAATTCATCATGAAAGCGAAAGCAAGGATTTGACGCCCAGCAATTATGACTGGCGAAACTACAACGGTATGGATTGGACGACGCCGATAAAAGATCAGGCGCAGTGCGGAAGCTGCACGGCATTCGGTTCGCTGGCGGCATTCGAATCTCTGTGGAAAATTCACAACAATGCTCCGTTAATGGAAATAGATTTATCCGAGCAGCATTTATTCATGTGTTCCGGAGGAGGTTGTTCAACCGGAGCGACGCTTCAGTCGCCGGCCATGTATATCGTCAACAACGGCGTTCCGGATGAGGCATGTTTTCCGTATACGGCTACGGATCAGCCTTGTTCGAACACCTGCCCTGACTGGCAGGAACGAGCGATTCAGGCCGGGAGCTGGAGGCAATTATTCGGCGGCGAATCAGCCGTAAAAGAAGCTGTCGCTGAAGCGCCAGTTCTGACTTCCTTTACGGTTTACGAAGATTTCCGTTATTACGAAGGCGGCGTTTATGAACACGTTTCCGGCGGCATGCTCGGCGGACATGCCGTATGCATCGTCGGATGGAACGACTCTGAAAACTCCTGGATCGTTAAGAACTCCTGGGGAACAGAATGGGGTGAAGAAGGCTGGTTCAGAATTAAACGGGGCGATTGCGGCATAGGAATGAATACCATCGCTTTCTCCATGGAACCGGGCGGTTGTATGGCCAATGAAACGGCAAAAGATACGGACGTGTGGTCTCAGTTGGAAGTTTTAAGGACGTTCAGAGATGAATTCCTGGCCGACAGCGATATGGGTCGGAACCTGATAACGCTGTATGAAGCTTTCAGCCCGGAAATAGCCTGGCGATGCTCTTTGAACGACTATACGCGCTATTCGGTGCTTAAAGCCGTTGAAGCCGCCGCTTCAATAGCGCAGAACTATCTCGAAACCGGCGAAGTTCAATTTTCAAAACAGGAAGTGAAAGTCATCCAGGCGGCTGCAGATCATCTTAAAGGCAATGCCTCACCGCCGTTGCGCTTCTTCATCAACATCGTCCAGGGATATCTGCACGACCTCTATTCGCCGAAACCGATCAAAGCCGTGCAATAAAGCATTAAAAAATTGACGTTTTAAAAGCTCGCATCTATGCTGATGCGGGCTTTTTTCATTTACAGACGGAGAACCTTACAAGGCGACGAAAAATCAAAAAGGAAAAAAAATGGGAAAAACCGCGTTGATAATAGGAAATTCTGACGGCATAGGACTCGCCTTCACCAGGGAGCTTTTAAAAAGAGACTGGCGCGTTTCCGGAATTTCCAGAAGCGAATCGCCGATTGAACATTCTCTTTACCGGCACATTATAGCGGAAGTCCAGTCCCCTGAGTATCCCGGGGAGTTGGATTCTTTTTTGGAGCAGAACGCGCCCATTGATTTATGCGTCTACTGCGCGGGAATAGGCGAACTGCTGGATTTGTACGATATGGAGAGGGAGGCGGAGATATTTGAGGTCAACCTGATGGGTCTGGTCAAAACGGCAACGAAGATACTTCCGTTAATGGCGGAACATGGAAAAGGTCAGTTCATAGGACTTTCCAGCCTGGCAGATGAGATGCTCTCACCGGAAGCGCCCAGTTATCACGCATCAAAAGCGGCTTTTTCCAATTATTTGGAAGGAATGGCGTTAGCTTTGAAATCAAAAGGCGTATATGTGACGAACGTCCGGTTCGGGTTCGTCGATACAAAAATGGCCAAAGGCGACGTAAGACCGTTCATGATGAATTGTGAACGAGCTTCCCGTCATTTGCTGCGCTGCCTGGAGAAGAAATCTGTCCGATATACGGCGCCCCGAATAGTCATTCCTCTGGTCAAGTTGAGAAAATGGATGCTGCGGCTTTCGACCCGTTGATCTATGAAATACAGATATGACGTCGATATCTCCTTAGAGGACAACGACCGGTTTCGTATGGATTCTTTTATTTTTCTGATAACGAAGGAATGCTTTTCTCAGCGGAAAAGTCTTTGAAATCCGGCAGTTTCAGGACGGATTCGAATAGCAGTTCGGCGATCAGCCGGTGGCCTTTTACATTGGGATGAGCATCATCCGCAAAATAGTCAGCGTTGACGTTATTTTTTCTGCTCGTAAGCATAATATCGAACAGGCAGGGAACATTCATTTTTTCGGCAGTGAGACGCATGCGCCGTTCATATTCGCTTAAGTCCAGTCCGCCTCTGTAGGGCGGAACCATGAAAACCGCATCGAGTGCTCCGGCACGGCCGGTTGAAACGAACGATTCAAGGTTTTCCTGGTATTCTTCCGGTGATACTCGTCGACTATTGTAACCGGGTGAGATCAAGCGTCGATAGACGAAATGGCGGAGAAGGCTGAAAAAGGAAGACTTTTCATAAAGCCAGTTCATAAGGTTGCCCAGAAATTTTTGATTTTGATGGTCCTGAGCGTGATAAAATGCACCGAGACTCCTGTCCGAATACCTGAACTTCGACCGGTCATTGAAACCGAAACTTATGACCATTGCATCGCCGTTCAGGGTGATGCCCACGGTTTCAAGAAGTTTTAATCCCTGATAGCTGCTGTATCCGCAAGTCCCTGCATTGACGACCTCGCAGCGAAGCTCTCCAGCCAAATATTCATTCAATCCGGCTTCCAGCAGCCTGCAAAAATTTTTGTCGGGAGGAACTCTCATCCCATAAGTCACCGAATCGCCGAAACATAGAATCCGGTATACTCCGGCAGGTTTCGGCACATCAAACTCAGGAGTGCGAAAACCGTATGAATTTGTGGTTATGAATTCACCCCGGGAAGCATCCCAGGGGCATTCGTCAAGAAACGGCCTCATTTTCCAGAAAAGGATTTCGTCCGTTTCATAACAAGGTATGCGGGTCCGCGTTTTAGCCACATCGCCGGTCTTATCCGTTTGATGATTTTCAATGAGTTTATAGAAAAAGGTCTCCTGTTCCTGTTCATCCGCCAGCAAACGCCCCACTCCTTCCAGGATAGCCAGAAACAACAAGCTGGAAAGAGCGGCAGTGAACAGTCTTATTCCCCAGTATCTCAAACGGTTTTTCTCTTGTTTACTATTCCTGTCCCGGGACATTTCAATGGTCTCTTTTTTCAGTTTGATGCCTTACCCTGAAGGATCGAAACGAGGTAGTAATATAGCAACCGGCTGACGTGAAGTCAAAACGATGGATGGGCATTGAACCATGAAGGGACAAGATTGACATTCCGTTCTTCCGTGGTAGAATCCCGGCATGAGAACAGGGCATAAATATAAACAAGCGCTGATCATCTTGTCCATAACCTTAACAGCCGCTGCCTTAAGATTGTATAATCTTCATGATTTGCCTGGAGGCTTATGGTTTGATGAAGCTCAAAACGCTCTCGATGCGATAACGGTTTACGAGAAATTGAAACCGCGAGTCTTTTTTTCGGGCAGTTCCGGACGAGAAGGATTACTGATCAATCTGGCGGGATTGGCTTACATGGCGACCGGCGTTGAGCCTTATCTGGTACGTTTTATTACGGCTTTTGCCGGTATATTGTGCATTCCGCTCATCTTTTTCCTGGGAAAACGGTATGGCGGCATCATGACAGGCGCTGCCGCAGCATTTTTGCTTGCCTGTTCAAAATGGCATATTACTTTCAGCCGCATCGGATTCCGCAGCATGCTGCTGGTTCTGCTGCAGATTTTTGTTATTTTAGCCGCTGTTTCATGGCTTCATAAAAACAATCGATTTTGGCTGATTCTCGCCGGCATTTCAGCGGGTGCGGCTCTGTACACGTATATTCCATCCCGGTTATTCTGGATCATGCCTTTGATGATCATTCTGTTTCTGTCCCGCCAATACGGCATCCCGATAAAAAAAGCATTGAAAGGCGCCGCCGTTTATATCATGTTTTTCGTGTTAATGGCCATGCCGCTGTCGCTTTATTTCCTTCAGAACCCCGAAGATTTTGCCGCCCGCATCAAAACTGCCGGTTACATGCTGGACGGCAGGTCCTTTTTAACCGAGTTCGTAAAAGCAACGGGAGCGACCTTCTGGATGCTGATCGGTAAAGGCGACGGCAATCCCATGTTCGGCATTCCCGGAGAACCCGCTTTTTCACTTTTAACTTCTTTGTTCATATTAATCGGGCTTGCGATGACTCTGCGGCATCCCTTGAGGAAGTTCAATTTCATTATTCTGCTCTGGATACTTTTTACTTTTCCTCCCGGAGCATTGGGTCGACCGGCTCCTCATGCTCTCCGGTCGCTGGGAATGGTCTCGCCTTTTGTCCTTATAGCGGCTGCGGGCTGGAAAGTTGCGCTATCGGCAGCCCGAATCTCTTTTTCCCGCCGATGGATTCGGCGGCTTATTCCGGTTGCGGCGACAAGCCTGTTTTTGCTCGGCGCATTGAACGACGTCAGAAAATACTTCGTCGTCTATCCTCAATCAGTGAACATGGAGGAACTCTTCTCCAGCCGTGAAACCAGAATGATCGAACGTCTGAGCGCTGCCGGAGGTCCCGTTTACCTTTACCTTAGTCCCCAGTTGTATTTTCATCCCACTGTTCAGGCGTTGTGTTACGGCAAACACATTCCCCTGCTTTTTACCGGCGAACCGGTCGAAAAAGAATGGTGGATGCGACGAAACCCCGTGGCCTTTGTTTTCGTGGAACAAAACAGACACCTGTTCTGGTGCCGTTTCGTGCTGGAGCATTCACGCAACTGGGCTGCCTGGTGGCATGAAAACGGGTATATCGAAAAAGAAAAAATCGTTCCTTCCATCTATAAAGCTTATGGAGCATCGAATCCCGTTTCCGGCGACGACGGAAAATTAATCAGACAATTCAAAGAGTTATATCCCGCTTTGCCCTTCATAAAACAGGACATATTCCTTTGGCTTATGGCAGGACCAGATTCAGTCTTCAGCGAAACGGCCTTTAAAAGCAAGCCGGAAAAAACTTTTGGCGTGAGTGACTTCCTGCATGAAACGGGCAATATGGCTGTATTGCATGACGCAATCGTCGCTGACGAAGCAAATAAAGACAAAAACGGATTCCTGGCATACGGTCCCTATGTCAGGTTGCCCATCGGCCGCTATAAAGCCTGTTTCCACATACAAGCCGACTTCGAACCGCAAGGAAACTCCATCGCTTCCGTCCAGGTCTCCGCCATGAACGGACGGCGTATTTTAGCTGAAAAATCAGTAGAAGCCTCTAAACCTCCTGAACTGGATAAATTCAGTCAATACGAATTGACGTTTGATAACGAATACCCTTTCCGGCTTGAGTTCAGGGTAAAATATCACGGAAAAGGCAGAATCGCTTTCCGTAAAGTTACGGTTAAACCTGTATGATGTCTGAGACGTAAATCTTTTTGGGACTGAAACATTGGCGGGTACAATCCCAACGAATCGCTTCTTATTTTATCTGTCAAGATAAGCGTTATCCGCGGTTGCCTCAAACTGAGAAATTGTTTCCAAAACCCGTCTGTTCTGATCATCGCTCATATCGCGGATTGGCCCCCGGTTTCAAAGGAACGCCACAATCAGGACAATGCGTTGCCTGCGCCTCAGCAGCAAACTCGTTTTTGCAATTAGGACAATGCTTAGACGTATCCTGCGTTGCTGACCTCACTTCATCATTTTCCAGATTCTTTACGCCGATTAAAGCTAATATGAGACCAAGTATGGCCCCTATTCCTCCGTATTGTATTGTAAAACCGACGTCTTCCGGTTTGATGGTCCCGAATTCCGTTTTAATGCCGCTCACGAAATGCAGATACTTGATCAGAATTACTCCCAAACCGACCAGCGCCGAAATAATGATAATGGGTTTCGACTTCTCGACAGTGTTTTGGCTCTTGAAATAAAAGAATCCGCCTATTATGATTAACGCCGCTAGGAACACCAACCAGAAAACGCCTCCGAAATCAGCTCCTGAAAAGTTTCTTTCAGGTCCTATGTCACAAGATATTCTGGCCCACGGCAGAAAAAAACAGATAATCGTAATGCCCGCGCCTGCAGGACTCAGAAATAAGCTCTTTCTTTCGCCAGGGACGCTGCCGCCGATGGCTGTCCCTGAAGGATTCTTTGTTGCGTCATGAACCTTGTTAGCCATTTCCGAGTAAATCAACATGCTCTCATCAAAATGTTCATCACCCCAATCCTCTGCTGATTCGGGAATTATATTATTATAGCCGCAATTCCGGCACACAGCGTTTTCACCTCTTCTCAACTCCCGAACAAACATCTTGTTTCCACATTTCCTGCATTGAAATTTCAAAGCCATACCATGCCTCCAATCCGCCTGAAATAAAAGCCTTTCACTTTTTGACGCCGTTCAACGTTCAATTCAGCTTATGACGTTTTATCCTTTTTCAGTCTATAACACACAGACTGATCTTCAGGCCTTATTCATATTCAGTTATTGAATGCCCGAATTCTGAAATTATTATACTAAATCAAAAAACAATTTTCAATTATGAGAATAGATCGCGACTGAAAAAGATGAAGCTGAAACGGGGTCATCTGAAACAGGGTCAGCACTATCGACAAATCCTTACAAAGTTTACTTTTCGCCTTATTTGATACTTTACGGAAATCAATTCGAACCCTACCGAAAATTTTGAAATTCTAACAGGTCAACAATTCTAAGCAGTTTTGCGGAACTCGCGGAGGAGGGACATTATCATCATATTCGGAAAAACGATTCTTACCAAGACTTTTCAGTTTATTTTTTCTCGGCCAGTATCATGCGCCCGCCTTCCAGGGCGTTCATCAGTATTGCGGCGCGTTGTTTTTTGCCCGTGTGATAACCGGTTTTTTTGGTCGTATGCTGTCTGATGACCAGGACTTCGGCTTGTTCGTCCTGCTGGTATTCGCAGATCACTTTATTCGACAGTCTTATTTGGGACGTGTAGGACCGGATGTTGAAGCCCGGTTTAGCCGCCAGGACGCAGTAGAAATAGGGGTAACCGTGACCCTGCACTAAGTTTATATTGATTTGAGCCTGCAGACCGTAGAATCCGCTGGGCATATCGGGAAAATGGATCGAAAAGCGGGCGTCTGTGGGAACGGATTCGTTTTCCTGATTACGGGAGAGACGAATCTGAGGTTTAAAGACTTCGCCTTCATCTTTAATATTTTCAAATAAGTTATGCATCTCAAGGATTATGTCGACTCTCGTATCCAGATTAGCCTGTTTGAGAATCAATTTCATGCCGGAGAACCACATGGGAACGATGATGAGCAAGAGGTCGCATCCGACTATCCAGGCGGCCTGCGTGGAGTTGAGAAATGTTGCCAGAGCGAAAACGAGGAAGGCGCCGGCTGCTGCAATAAGGAAAAGGATAAAGAAGCCTGCAGCGTTGGATATATCCAGCAGGTCCCGGTCCCATTTTTTTGTTTTTCTGCTCAGTTTTTTCATTTCGGCTATTTTTTCGATATCGACCTGAGTCCAAGTTACATCGGGCGAGAAGTATTTAAGGCGAACCCGGCTGTCGTAGCCTTTTACCAGTGCGAGAGCGACCGCAACGAGAATAAAGGGAATTCCCGGCCAGGGCGAGAAGAAGAGAATCTGGAGCAGCAAACCCAGAAAGAGTGCGAACGCAAAGAGGTACATTCTGGCGTCATAGGACAAGTTTTTTAAGAAATGGAATCGAACGGAGTCTCTCTGTTCCGGCGGCGGAAAACCTGCAATTTGCATTAAAGAGCTCATAATGTTTAATGGTCCTTTAAAGTGGTTAAAAATTGATTTATTTCTTCATAGCCGTGTAATTTGAAGTATAAAGGGCAGGCGCCGTGGCATACGGCGAAATGTTCGCATTTTCTGCATTCGGGGTGGGCTGTCTGTTTATCCCTGATGTTAGCGGCTTTTTTGTCGAACCAAAGTGAAGTAAAGCCTTCATTCAGCAAGTTTCCCACCGGTTCTGTCCAGCTTGAGCACGGGAGCAGATTTCCTTTCGGGTCGACTGAAAGAAGACCTTCGCATGCGCTGCAGCCCTTGTTTCCGAGGCCGTGGGGAATGGGGTTGAACAGGCAGACCGGGGTAGGCGAATACCACATGAAGCGGACATCGTTTTTTTTCGCTTCTTCCATGATGCTGCGAACGACAGGGGCGACTTCGCTGTAATGAACGGCCAGGTCCCCGGATAAACCTCTGCCCGAAGGGATGACAAGGTTGACGGAGAAACGGTCGAATCCGTTCTGACGGGTAAATTCGGCCATCTGCGCAATGTAAGGCATGTTAACGGAACACAATGTGGTATGAGGATGAACCAGGACGCCTGCGTTTTTCAAAGCCAGCAATCCTTCACGGGAGGCTTCAAACGATCCTTTCGATCCGGTGATATCATCATGCAGTTCCCGAAAAGGCGCTTCGATGCTGACCTGGGCGGACGCCAATCCGGCTTCCCGTAAAATATAGGCGGTTCGCCTGTCGATGAGCGTGCCGTTCGTAATAAGGTTGACTCGCATCCTGAGACTGTCGGAAGCATGGAAAATAAGCTCCGGAAGGTCCGGCCTCAGGGTAGGTTCGCCGCCTGTGAAAGATACGCTGGGAACTTCAGCCTCTGTTCTTATAATGCGGAGCAAAGTTTTTATTTCTTCTGCGGATAGTTCCTCTTCAGACATCGCTTCCCGGTCGTCGTTTTCAACCTGTCGGCAGGCCGCATAACAGAATTGACATTCAATATTGCACCGGTAAGTAACCGCCAACTCTGAAAGAATAGGCAAAGATATATAATTCAGCTCAAAAGGGACTCTATCCAATGCGGGAGACTTGTAGGCATCGCAGAATCCTGATCCCAGAAGAAGGGACAAATCGGTAAAGAAATAGGATAATTGATTGTAAAGGTCGGATTCATCGCATTTAGCTTCAATAATGTCGATCAATTTGCCGCCGTTGAGGAGGTGACTGACGAGTTTAGTTCCGGTTTTATTGAGTTTAAAAGCTTCATTGGGCATACGTATCAGGACGTTGTCTGTTTCTCTGACGTAAACGTAGGGTCTTATGCGCTCAATGAAGTCATCCACCCAATCAAGATTTATAGACTGTTTGTTCATCAATGACCGCCGCCGCTGACGCAGGCTGAATGACAGGCCGAATGACAGGCGGAGTGGCAGGCTGAATGGCAGGCCGAATGACAGGCTGAATGGCAGGCATCGTGGCAAGCGGCGTGACAGGCGTTGATGCCCTCGGCTGCGCTGCCCAGAAATTCATTGAAGCTGACGCCGTCGGGATTGACGGGCAAAGAAGCTTCATAGTCATAGCCGTGGCGATTTCTGTCGTAATAGCGATGGTACCCGTAATGGTAATGATAATAATACCACCAACTGTCGCGGGGATTATCACGACGCCTTCCGCTGGAAGCTTCTTCGCCGGAAGTTTTTTCGGAGAAAGCTTCAGCGATCTTGTCGTGATAGTAATTTTTGGTCGCTTCAACGTCGCAGTCCCACGCCTTTTGCTGCACGTTTTCAACTGCCAGACGCAGAACGTCCTCCAATTCGCGTTCGTCGAACATGCCGTCGTCTTTCGCTGCCTGATATAACCGGCTTTCGTACTTGCCGAGTTTCATTTCGGATTCCGGAGGCGGCTGAACGACTTGAACCTGTAAGGGATCGCGGGAAACCAGCTTGAGGAATCCATGTTGCATCAATTGAGAAAGCATTGTAGAAAAAATGCGTTTATAGGGAACGCCAATGAAAACGGCCGCTTCTATCGGGTCCAGGTCTTTGGCGATTTTTCCCTTCTGGCGGAAAGACGCCAATTCCACCTTGGGCGGCTCCCAATCCTCACGAGCCCATCGAACCTCGTCCAGATCAGCCTGCGCTCTGACCATGGACCGATGCTTACCCGATACGACGATTACTCCGCCGATAAATATTCCGAACAGTATAATTCCCAGCAGTAAACGGTCTTTCAATTTAACGGATTTTAAGACGGAAGAAGCTTTACCGGGCAGACGCCCCGAACCGGTTTTTCCGTCCCTGATACTTCCGCCTGCAGCCGCTCTGCCCGGTTTCTCCCTCAAGTCAGGAAATACCGACGCATCGATATACTGTTGTATGCGAAAATGATAACGACGCCCCGGCGAATCCTTATGCAATAGAACCTGCAACCATTCTTCCCCCTTGACTTCGCTTATACGATAGTCAATTTTGTAGTTTTCGTTCATCCAGCGCTCAGTCGCAAATCCGTATTCCTCCAGTTGAGCCTGTACCGCTGTGCGGTCCCGTTCCGCTCCTGTGAACCGCAACGGATAAACAACTTTAACCGTATAGTGATCCATCGGTTCATCCCATTGAGTCGGCGCCCAGTTGAAAACAGCCAGGGTCCTTTCATCCTGCGTCGTCGTTTTCGCAAGATACCCCGCTTCATACATGTCCGCGGAAAATCGGAATCGATAGGTCACATTGCCTGAACTTACTCCTTGCCCGTTCGCCAGTATGATATCATACTTGTCGCCCAGATTCTTGATCTCCAGTTTGTAAGTCCTGCCGGCGTCGTCAATCGCCGAAGCGTTCTGAACGTCGAAATGAGGAACCAGACGCTCCAATCCCTGAAAATAGAATCCGTGAAATTCCCCTGATGTGACGCGGTACCTGACTACATACTCTATCATGGCCTTACCGTTTGTAAAAAGCACGACTTCCGTTTCCACGAACTTTAATGCGCCGCGCCCGGCTGATGCCCTTTCTGAAAACGCGGAAAAAAGCATCAGAAAACACAGAAAAATTAATAATCTTCGCATATCTCACCATCCGAAAAAATGATTCTTTCCATCTATTGATTTAACCCGGGAGAGCATGAAAGGTCTACGCCTTTCATGGAATTCACAGTCAGTCATTGAAAAAAATATATAATGAAAAAGAAAAAGTCAAAGATATTACCAGGCGCTGGACGCAGGAGGTCGGATGCCCTGCCCCATCGCTATCCTTGCTTGCTGCAGGAAGGAAACGGCTCTGTTTTTGAATCGGGGCAGATTTTTTTGAAAGCGTCGGTTGTTTCTTAGAGAGATAAAAACGTGGATCGATTTGCCTGATTCGCCTGATCTGGCATGCTGCAGATTCTTCCGCACGATCGGGGACAGGACGGCTGTTTTTGCTGAATATGTGGATGGCGGCAACCTTAAGGAGTGAATAATAAAACGAAAACTGACCGATATGGAAAACCACATCACAGCAGCGACAGGAAACCTTGATTAAAAACTGAAGGACGTCTCGGAAAAGTTGCATGTCGCATTAAAATTAATATATAAAGAAGCGTAATTTTGTGTTTCCGATTAAAGGAAACTTAACTGAAAGTCCGCAGATGCTGCTTCGCGTTTTCGTTCTTTATACCCCAGGCGAGAAGTAACGATCACTCTCTATAGATACAAAGGGTGATCGATTAATAATATTTTTTTTCAGTGAGATGCAATTGAAATCCGGTGGGAACACTATTCTGTTTGATGTTCAGTAATGATTCAAATAAAACGGTGAAATTCAAAAGGTTCCCGCGAAGCGGTTTAGTTGACCGCATGCGGATAACCGGCGGCGATGGTTACGTGTCGGCTGTCGGAAAAGAGTTTTCACCGTCCGGTTCATACGGTGGTTAGGCAGCTACTTCTATATTTTTTGAATACGTTTTTGGCAATGGTACTTCATGTCCTTCAATTTTCAGACCTTCAATGTGGAATTCTATGGCTTCTTTCATTAAACGTTCGACTTCATCACGGGTTTCACCGGCAGCCGCACACCCGTCCAAGTCCGGACAGAATGCTGAATAGCCTGTTTCGGTTTTTTCAACCACAATTAAATATTTCATTTTTTCAATCCCGCCTGTTTCAAAATACTGTTGAGGGTTCCCGGCGCTAAGTCGTCACTTTCTTTTCCTGCTACTGTGACTAATCCTTTTTTGTCGGAATGCTTGTACTGTCGATGGCTTCCTTTCATCCGCATTAAAAACCAGCCGTTTTTTTCGATCAACTTGATAACTTCCTTGATTTTCATATTCCTTTAATCTGACTCTCTGACTTTTTTAAAATGAACCAATGAGAAACGAAGATAAATATCTTCGCCGTCCGGCAGTGAGAGTGCGCTGAAATGCCGCGAAAAGGCTTTTTGTCGGATTCGAAGAGAAACGTCGCTCATCAAAGCCATCTCCCCCTATTAATTTATCAAATTCATTCAAATGTTGCAAAAGTATGACCGAAGCGACGCTCCCAGCGGAACAGCTCAACATCGCGCCGCTGTGCTTCCGCAGTCCTCCGGTCTGCCACTCTTGAATCTACGGGTATCTGAACGACCTCACTACCATTTTGGTCGGCTGATGCCCTCTCTAAAAACGCGAAAAAATGCAGCAAGAACAATGAAAAATTAATAATTTTCGCATATCACGCTATCCGAAAAAATGATTCTTTCCATCCATTGATTTAACCCGGGACAGCATGAAAGGTCTTCGTCTTTCATGGAATTCACAGTCAGTCATTAAACAAAATATATAATGAAAAAAAAAGTCAAAGATATTACCAGACGGTGGACGCAGGAGGTCGGATGCCCTGTTCCATCGCTATCCTTGCTTGCTGCAGGAAGGAAACGGCCCTGTTTTTGAATCGGGGCAGACTTTTTTGAAAGCGTCGGAGGTTTTACTATAATTGATGGGAAGGAAGCGATTTTAAACTCACCGGGAGGTATGCATATAAACAGAGAAAATAAAGATGGTTACAGGCGATTGAATCAGGAGAAGACCAGGTTATTGAAGGCGTGCGAGGCTGGAGAAAGCGATGCATGGCATCCTGGAAAGCGGCTGTTGGATGAATTTACAGTCCTGGACGAGCTTGGTCGCGGCGGTATGGGTACGGTTTATCTGGTTGAAAGAGGCTCGGACAGAGAATTATTCGCTGTGAAAACGCTTTCGGAGAGAGTGCTTAAAGACGGTCACAAGCGTCGGTTGTTTCTGAGAGAGATAAGAACGTGGATCGATTTGCCTGATTCGCCTTATCTGGCATGCTGCAGATTCTTCCGCACGATCGGGGACAGGACGGCTGTTTTTGCTCAATAAACTGACGAAATCTTATATGAACAAAGGGATAACGCTTTGCAAGCTGAATGATTTTACCCAGGGCAACATCCTTTTCGATAAAGTCGTCGAAATTCGAGAAAAACAAATCTATCAGGAAGAGAGAAAAGAGTTGTTCGATGATCTGGCCAGAGCGTATATGAACAAGGCTACCGCATTAAAGAACCTGGACAGGTTGAATGAGGCTCTGGAGTTGTATGACCGGGTGATCGTCATTCGAAGAAAGCTCGCATACTTCGAAGGCCGCAGCGAATTGAGATACGAACTTGCCAAGTCTTATTTAACCAAGGCAAACGCTTTAAGCTGTCTTAACAGAGCAAAAGAAGCGCTCGAATATTACGAGCCGGCGGAATCTCTCTGGAAGCTCCTGATTGAACAGGAGAGCAGAACGGAGTTGATGGAAGAACTGGCGCTGGTTTATATGGATAAAGGCGTTGCATTCCGAAAACTGAAAAATTATTTCAACGCTCTTCTGTTATTCAATAAAAGCATTGACATCTGGACAGGCATGCTTCAGAAAGAGCACAGGCATGAAATGGTCGACAACCTCGCTTTCGGGTATTTCAACAAGGCCGTTACTTTAACGGGTTTGGGAAAAATAGAAGAAGCGGAAGGCGCGTTTGAACGGGCCGTGAAATTGCGGGAAAAAATGGTCTTCCAGGATGGACTGACCGAATTCTTGCTTCATTTAATCAGGACAAGAATCACTTATGCCCTGGCCTTGCGGGATGCTGGTAAAAGTGAGAAGGCAGCCCGAAAAGCGAAAAATACGATGACCCTGATTGATGATGCGTTAAAAAACGATAAATACAAGAATACCATTAAAGAATTGAATTCGCTTCGTTCAGAATTGTCGAACTTAAGGATTATCCAATAATAACTTCAACGCTCATGTTAAGCGGCGTTCCACATAAGCGGAGCTCTGAATTTAAACGTTCAACCACCGCAGAATACGGAAGTGCATGGCTGATTCGTTCAAGTCTTCCATTATACGAAAAATTCGTATGAATTCTTTTCCATCAAGAAAATAACAATCTTTGTTTAAAAAAATCGAAACGACGACCCCTGCGGGAGATTCAGGGTCGTATTTTTTATCTCTCAAATAACGGGCGAAACGGGGATACTCTTTATCGCGAACGTAATCCCAGCGATCATGTGAAATCATGTCCACCTCGTAAAACAATGTTTTTTTGCCCTTCTCCCGCTGCTTTTCGAGCATATCGCTTAATGCTTTATTATAAAAGGTTCCCGGTATTTTTTTGAAAGACTTTTCTATGACGAGTTCTATAAAATCCGGCATGATGACTCCTTCCGATTTATCCGCCTTTTCCCGGGAAAGTTTACTAAATCAGCCATCAGGATTCAATCGCGATAAATACGGATCGAAAGGGAGCTTTCCGGGGGGCGGACGATAAAAACTGCCGTTTATGGACAAGAACCGGGGAATATTGACTTTTGCCGGTTTTATACTGCATAATAGTGAAGTGGTTGACTGGTTCGGCGAGAACCCGGCAATGGGTTTGTGCCGAAAGGAGGGTGAGATGCCCCCCCGAAAATACTTATTGTTTCCAATTCTTGTAATGTGTCTGATTTTGACGGTTCTGGGTTGTTCGAGCGATGATCCAAGCGGTCCTACGGAAGAAGAACCCGCTGATACGCCCACTCCGGAAGATGGGGCGCCGACATGGACGCCGACATGGACCCCTACCTCAGTACCCGACGTACCGACAGCGACTCCGACCCCTTACACGCCTCCGGGAGACTTTCCCGCTTTTTACGAAGGCATGTATTACTTCAACACTTTACCCTGGGCCGGCGCCATTGCTTTCGTTATTACTTCTGAAACGGAAATCAGCGGCACCTGGGAAGGTGAAGACATTTACGGCGATCAGTGGTCGTTATCGCTGACGGGTTATATTGATAACGGTACCTTGTACTTGAGCATCAGCGGTTATTATTCCTTGATCCCGTGCGCGGTCAGCGGGACTGTGACGGGTTATTCCTCTGACGGTTATGAGTCCTTTGACGGTTCCTGGTCGCTGACGGAATGCCATAATCTGGGCTTTCGCGGCACCTGGTGGGCCGTCCAGGTCTGGTAAGAACGGTTTCGCTTACCGTCAGGCATTGAATATCCGAAGACATAAAGCTCGTCAGGTGAGACCATCTCCGTAAAATCTTCACGGTTGATGCTCGTTCCATAATAAGATAATCAGAAAGCCCGGGATTACGCTCTTCATAATCCCGGGCTCGATTGTCGCCGTTTATTAAATCTCGCAATGCGAGAATTAATCGAACTTTAGTGCGGGAATTTTTGATTTAAGGTTATATCGGAAGGGACGAGGATCATATTTTTTTGCTAATTCCTCTATAAAAGGAAACTTTTTACATCAAGCGACCGATAATACGAAAGAGGGCGGGCGCGCAACCGGGCGTCCGGGGGAATAAACAATCATGAATCCAGGAGAATAATATCATGGCTATAGACGGCATAGGAAAATCAGGACACAGGCCGATTCAACCTCAGTTTGATCCTGAGAATAAAAAAGCTGCAGAAGCAAAAAAGGAAACGAACGGCATTCCAGCAGCCCAGGACAAATTTGAAAGAGCTCAACCCATTGATCTTTTCAATATAGGTGCGGTACAGACGGCACAGCCTGTCAAGGCGGCGGGTGTGCAAACTCAGGCATTGACAGGCGGAGCGACAGGAAACGCATTGCCGGATCATGAAACTCAGATGCCCTATTATGATCAGGGGAATACGAACGGTTGCGGCACGACCAGTCTGGCGATGGTGATGACTTATTTGGGTATACCGACGACGCAGGGCGACGTTGATCATGCCATTCGCCGCATGAATATTTTCACGGCGCCGGATATGTTGATCGATTATGCGCGCGGGGCCGGGCTTGAGGCAGAAGGCTACAATAACGGAAGCTGGGATGAGCTGAAAGGTTTCATTGACCGGGGCATTCCGGTGATAGCTCTGATCGATGCCGGGGGCAACGGGAACATTGCTGAGCTGCATTATATGGCGGTGGTGGGATATGAAACCGATCCTGCGACGGGCAAGGAGTATGTATTGATTCATGATCCGGCCAGAGGGGGGAACAGTCCAGCGACGCGCATGCCCAAGGAGGAGTTTTTAAATAAATGGAAAGACCTGCCGGGGAGTCACAATAATTATTTCATCGCTGTAGCTCCCAAAGGAACCGCTTTACCGCCGGGCCGTGACGACGGTATTGAAGGCGTATCCGCCATGGTGGAAGGAGTGGCTCATCTGACCAACGGACTGGACAGAATCGGGAATCCAGACAGCTTCGGCGGCTTTCTTCACGGAATTGCAGAAACGGTGGGCGGTGTCGTCGAAACAGTGGTAGGAGGCGTCGGCTTCGGCGTTCAATGGGTAGGCGATAAACTCAGTGAAGCGGTAGACGGCATACCTGTCGTTGAACAACTCGTAAAACCTGTCGGAACCTTGATTGAGACCGGAGGGGCTATCATCGGGGACTTGGCGGACGGTTTCGGCGATGCGGCCAATCACGTCGGTTCTGCTTTTGAAAAACTTTTTGACGGGGACGTGGGAGGATTCTTCTCCGACGCCGGTTCAGCAGTTGTCGATGTCGCCAAAGGCGTCGGCGAAGCCGTTTGGGACGGCATTAAAGGCGTCGGAGAAGCTATCGGCGATTTCTTCAGCGGCTGGTAAAATTGAAGCCGGGGATATGATTCCAGTGACTTTTCGGCATTAAGTTTTGAACCGTTATTCGAGTTTGTGGACAGTCACTATTTATCGCCTCAGCGTCCCCGGATGATGAGCATTTTGATTCATATCTTTTGTATGACAGAGTGCGCAGTTGTTATCGTAGCCTACGACGTTGGTATTGTTCTGGTACTGCAGGGGTTGTATGTTGTCCCTGTCGTCGCCGTACGGATTAAGCGCCGGATAAATGACGTGAGGCGGTCCGTGACAGGCTGCGCACATAATGCCCCTCGGATCGGTTCGGTTTCTGAACAGGGAGGAAGGGCATTTGACCCATTTATTGAATCCGTCGATTTCGTAAACGTCGCCGGAAAAATTTTTATGACAGCTCAGGCAATCCGGTTCATTATGCCAGGGTTTTCTGGGGATAATCTGTTCAACCCGGTCGACATTCACAGGCGTAAGGTTCTTCATTAAACGGTCCGCGCTGCTTTTACGACGTCTTTTTTCATAAAGCAGCAATGACAACGCATGGTCCTCCATTACTCCGTGACATTCCACACACGTTATGTACATCTGGCTGTGAACGCCTCTCGAAAACCTGGTTTTTCCTTCGGTATGCGAGGGATGACAGGCATTGCAGGCTTCAGACTCCATTCCCGTCAAATAGCCGGCATGAAAACCATGCATGGCTGCAGAAAGATTAAGAATGCCGGGTTTCCCGGTCGCTCCCAGGACCGGGGCTTCGTGGCAGTTCCGGCAGCGTTTCGGACGGCCTTTTATCGCTTCCGCCAG
Source organism: uncultured bacterium (assembly GCA_964619725.1). GTDB lineage: Bacteria > CSSED10-310 > CAZUFC01 > CAZUFC01 > CAZUFC01 > CAZUFC01. Next base: position 112,421 of record CAZUFC010000006.1, read on the forward strand.
TAATTCTGTACCGTTTGTTCGATCGTGAACTTTAAGTATATCCACGGCCGTTTCATCGCTTATGCCGGATATGTTTCCGAAGCGCCACCCGCCGCCGTGACAGTTGCGACATCCCATTTCGGTCGAAACAGGCGCAACGGTTTTCGTTTCAGCCAGGACTTCGCCGGTTTGGCTGTCTTTTGCCGTTATCGTGAACAGGGGATAGGGGTTGTAGGACCCGTCATCTTTGTATGGCACGACGGGCACCGCATGAGCCGCGAAAAAATTATCCGGAGCCACAGGCGACTGAGGTTCCGATGCCAGGTCCAGGATTCCTTTCGTGTTCTTTCCTGTCAGTCCGGAACCCGGAGATAATTTTTTTCCGAACGTTGCAGCGGCGTATTTCCAGAAAGCGACATGTTTTTCAGGATGACGGTATCCGTCCTGGACCTCATACGATATTTCCACCCCGGTTGTGACTATTTCCGGTTTCTCGCCTCGCCGGATCAATTGAGCGTTAAGCGTGTTGGCCGGCGGTCGAATAACGAAATACTTGTCGTTATCCGAGATACAATGCATTCCCAGATCATTCCAGGCAAAAAGAAGATATTTATCCTGCAGAAGATCAAACTCAGGCTGCTCATAACTTTCCTGCTTCGGGACGTAAGCCTCTTCCGGTTCGCTTTTCTTAACATGCAGCACGTCAACGATGTAGGATGCCAATGCCTCTTTTTCCCGCTCCGATCCCATAAAAGGCGGCATATAGGAGTTTATTTTACCCTGTCCGGTCAATTGGGCCTTCATGCCGAATATTCCGAACTTGGCGGTTTTTGTTAAAATATCGTTGTTGCCGCCTGCAGTATGGCATATTTGACATTGATGACGGAATAATTCCCTGCCCGCCGCTTTCAAATTTCCTTCGTCCGCCTTATGAACCGAACTCCATTTGGCGTTCGCCAGGAAACCTTCCGCATCGATTCGCTCCCGGTCCTTTACGGAAACAGACGTCGAATACATGAAATCATATATGATGTAAGGCTTACGAGCTATCTCCCGGAGAAATTCGAAAGCGCCCAGCCAGGCCAGTCCGACCAGAACGAGCATTGCAGTGACGGGTTTATAAACGGATTGAGGCATGGTGAAAAGCAGAATCAGGCCGCCGAGAAACAGAATAACGGAACCGGTGATGAATGCCGTGATATACAGTTTTGCCGAGGGATTATACTGTCGAAGGTTATCCAGGGCATCTCCGGGTATGACGCCGGCGTACCAGACGGCGCTGAGCACGATCACGATGAATGGAACGATCATCCAGCGAGCGCAATATTTATACAGGATCCTTTTTAAAGAGTTGTTTTTCATGAAAACGGCAGTGATTAGCCCGAATAATCCGGCAATCATCAGTGCCGCAGCCGTTCGGAAAATCAGCGACGGCAGGAATCCGGGATTGAAAAAACCGGCCCAGAAATTTCCTGTTTGCGTCCATTGCCCCGGCGTAAGCATGAAGGAAAGAATACCGTTGATAACGAAAAGACTCAGCCAGGCGGCGACGGCGTAAACCCAGCCTATGGCCATGTGAACCTTCGGTTTAAGCCGGTCGAACATGTAATGATAAATGAGCAGCGAAACGATTTCTACGATGAAGAATACCCACTCGATGGCCCAGCCGAACACGAAATTGTGAATAAGCGCGGATGTGCCTGCCGGATGCGTCAGCGATATTATGAACCATATGCCGACTCCGGTCATTCCTCCCAAAACCATTGTCAGCAACAAAAAAAACCAGGTGTGGCTCCTCACGTAATCCAGCAGCGGAACGTTTTTCTCCCTTCTGGCTTTCCTTTCCGTCCATACGAGAAATAAACCGCCCCCCACAGCCAGATGAGCGATGTAAACATGCAAAACAGATATGACGGCGATTAACATGCCGGCGCTGATATTACCCGTTTCCCAGAAGGGATAATTCATGTTCTCACCTCCTGAACGGACGCCCAGACTTTTTTGATCATGAAGGCGAGAACGGCCAAACCTGTTGCGAACACGATCAGGAAAACGATAAATGGCGTTATTTGCGGCGCAGTCGGGAGTTGCGACGGCGTAAACAGTCCGTCCAGATACCCGGAACGAACGAAGTTCCTGATCATGACCATCAAAAAAACAAGAATAAACGCCGATGTCGCAGTCGCCCACACGTGACGCTTAAACGCAAAATAGAGGGACGTCGCGGCAGCGGCTACGCCGAGAGCAAGAAATACCGTATAAAGCGTCCTGCCCCCCAGAAACATCAACATGACAGGTCTGGGCAACGATATTAAAAACCACAAACCCACAAATGCCTGCAGCAATGTCGCTCCAAAGAAAATTTTCAATCCCCCCGTTTTCTGATGCTCGTATTCTTGCTTCTCTTTCTTTTCCTTCACGGCATAATAAACCGCTCGCCCCAGTCCCGCCACCGCTATCGAAGCGATGATAAAATGAAAATATCGGGGGTATATGGTGATGTCGCCCAGATTAAGCAGCGTTCCCCAGGAATTTTTGAAATACCTCGTCCATTCGGAAGGATTAATCATCAGACTCATGTTGTTTACAAAGAGAAAAGCCGTCGTCAATAGAAAAATTGATGATATGCCCATGCTCATCAGCGGCCCCTTGCCTCCTCTTTTGGCCTTGTATACCGTTACGTAAGCCGAGTAATAAGCGATGATGAGCATCGGAATGATGCTGATCCAGAAAACGGCCATCAGTATCGAACTCGTATAAAAAAAATGTCCGAATAATACCTGCAAAAATAAAAGGGGAGGAATGCCTAAATTGACCGTAAGGGCAATCAACGTAGGCACGGATTTCGATTCTGACTCGAATTTTCGATTCTTCAGACGATTGTAAAACGTCAGCAGCGCGCCTCCCAGCATCAAATTCATCATCAGAAGATGCAGCACGAACGTGAAAATCAGCAGCCCCTGAAGCCAGAGCCAATGCACGGGAATGGCGTCCGGCCTCGGGATCAGGTCGGCATAGTTCAATTTGAAACCTCCCGTTGAAATTTAAAATAATTCAAGGCGATGTTTCCCTGTCTTCTGTTATTTATCAGAATTATCAGCCGGATGCGGGCAGAGTGGAAAAAGAGATCGATCGAGGTCGAAATCACGCTGAAAACGGCTCGCTGAACGGGATACTAAACCATAAAGAATCGCCGTTCAAGTTTAAAAGTCATGAAGCTCCCCTCCATAAAGTCCTTTTGACTGATATATCCATTGGCGGACAGGCATTGCTGGTTTCCGATCCGAAAACTCGGACCGCCGCTGCCGGACATCCGCCATCCGGCATCCCCAAAAAAAGATTCGTGCCGTTGAAGAAATAATTTGATCATGTCTTTACAACAGGTATAATAGGGCGGGAAACGTATTCTGGGGAGGAAACGTTGGATGTTTAAATTCCGGCCTGTCTCGTTGAAGCAGGCGGCTCAGAGATGATAACAAGATGTCTGATGCATTGATAGGTAAAGGTTTGGCGGTACTGTGCGCTTTTCTGTGGGCGGTCGCAGTTATTTTTTTTAAACGTTCGGGAGAAACTGTTCGTCCGCTGGCGTTGAACTTATTTAAATCAACTATGTCTCTCCTTCTCTTCATACCGATCTTTTTCATCTGGAAGATACCTTTTTTTCCCGAAAACCTTAATAATTATGACTTCTGGATGCTCATATTGAGCGGCTTTCTCGGCATCGCCGTATCCGATTCATTGTTCTTCATGAGCCTTAACATGCTCGGAGCAGGATTGTCGGCTATCGTCGACTGCCTTTACAGTCCCCTTATCATGATGTCCGCCTGGATATTTCTCTCCGATAAAATTACGGCTGTCGAACTGATCGGAGCATTCCTCGTCCTTTCCGCAATCCTGATCGCTACGCTCAAAACTAAAAAAGCCAGAAAAGCGCCCAGAAAAATCTTCTGGGGCGTCGTTTTCGGCGCTGCTGCTATGATGAGTATGGCCCTGGGCGTCATCTGCATGGACCCTGTGCTGGAAAAACATCATGTGCTCTGGGTTACTGAACTGAGGCTGGCCGCCGGCGTACTGGCCCTTGCCGTTATGTTCGCCTTCAGAAAAGATAAAGTAAAGTTGCTGGCTCCCTTTAAAAAAGCCGCTCAATGGAAATACGCTCTGCCGGGCAGCTTCATCGGAACAAACCTCGCCATGCTCGCATGGGTCGGCGCTTTCAAATACTCTGGCGTTACTCCAGCAGCTATTCTCAATCAAACCAGCACTATCTTTATCGTCGTTCTCGCTGCATTTTTCCTCAGAGAACCGTTAACCCTCAGAAAAATCCTCGGCGCCGTTTTAGGCATTACCGGCGCCGTCATCGTTATTATGGGTTAAGGTAGGTTATAAGAAAGTTTTTCAAGGAGTTATTTTCGTCGTTTAATAAATATTTTTTGACACCATCATTTAAACGGGGTAGGATAAACAATAGGAATGATTCCTATTCCGAAACAGGAGGCGGCGCCATGCGCTTGACCAAACAAAGAAAAGTCATCATACAAGAACTTCATGAGATGCAATGCCATCCGACGGTAGACGAGTTGTTCAATCGGGTGCGCAAGAGATTGCCCCGGATCAGTTTAAGCACGGTTTACCGGAACCTGGACATTTTAAGCAAGCGAGGATTGGTGAAGAAGCTGGACATCAGCGGAGGGCAGAGCCGATATGATGCGAACACATGCGAGCATCTTCATTTCCGTTGTTTGTCATGCGGAAGGTTAGAGGATGTACCGGGAGGCAAAAGGATCGATTTGGATGAAGTACGTCGGAATATGGAGGGTTATGAATTGGTTGATTACAAGTTGGAATTCACGGGTTACTGTCCGGAATGCAAAAAGGAGTTGGACCGCAGGAATGGTGGCCGGCGGAATTAGGGCAAGTTGACCGGAGGAATATGGCGGAAGAGGAAGGTATTCGTATAAGTGTCGGCATGAGGAAGCGACGGAATGGTTAAAGGCGGAGGAAATATTTGGAATGAGGAGAGTAAGGAGCTTCTGGAGGGTCTTTACGAGGAGTATAATCGAAGAGAGCATTTGCATCCTGATCCTGTTGAGGCGGTGTATCATTACAGCGGACTTGTGGATCGCGAAGCGGCGGCATTGGCATCGGCGTCATTTTCTTATGGGCAGGTCAAGAGCATCATGAAGGCTGTAGAAAAGGTTTTGGGATATTTGCCGGAGCCGGGGCGGGATTTGTCGAGGTTGAGTCTGCGGGAATTGCAGGAGATGTTTAAGGGATTCCGTTACAGATTTACGTCGGGTGAAGAGGCGGCACATTTTTTATACAGGATAGGCGAGATAATAAAGGAGTATGGATCGTTATACGGATGTTTCAAACGATATTATAACGGGAGTGATGGAACGCTTTTGCCGGCATTGACGCGATTCGTTGGTGAATTGCGGGGCGATACCGCCAGTGATTGTCGAACTTTACTGTCTTGTCCGGAGAAGGGGAGCGCCTGCAAGCGGCTGAATCTTTTTTTACGATGGATGGTAAGGCGTGATGAGATTGATCCGGGCGGGTGGCCGGCGGAGTTATCGCGAAAATTAATTATACCGTTGGACACTCATATGCATCGGATAGGTCTGGAGATGGGATTGACGAGAAGGAAGCAGGCGGACATGAGGACGGCATTGGAGATAACGGAGTCATTCAGGTGCATCAACCGCGATGATCCGGTTCGATATGATTTTGCGCTGGCGCATTTGAGCATGCGCAAGGAATCGGAACTTCGCGTATTCATAAGGAAATGGAATCAGTTGAACGGGAAAGAAAAGCGACCGAAAGGGACGCAGAAAAATGACCAGTAAAAAGAAAGAAAAAGGAGGACAATGAGATGGAGCTCAAAGGTTCTGAAACGGAAAAGAATTTGTTGAAGGCGTTTGCAGGAGAGTCTCAAGCGCGAAATCGCTATACATATTTTGCGAGCAAGGCGAAGAAGGAGGGCTATGTACAGATTGCCGACATTTTTGAAGAGACGGCGAACCAGGAGAAGGAGCACGCCAAGCGTTTTTTCAAGTTTTTGAAGGGCGGAGAGGTTGAGATAACAGCTTCATTTCCTGCGGGAGTAATCGGTTCAACGGCGGACAATTTGAGGGCGGCTGCTGAAGGTGAAAACCATGAATGGACCGACATGTATCCCGGATTCGCTGAAACGGCCAGGCAAGAAGGTTTTGAGAATGTGGCGGAATTGTTCGATGCCGTATCGGTAGCGGAAAAACAGCATGAAAAGCGCTATCTGGACCTACTTAAGAATGTGGAGACCGGAAAAGTATTCAAAAAGGACGAGTCGGTCGTATGGCGATGCCGCAACTGCGGGTATCTCCATGAAGGCGCCGAAGCCCCGGAATACTGCCCCGCATGCGCTCATGCCAGGGCTCACTTCGAATTGCTGGGAGAAAACTGGTAAAAAGCAGCGTTCAATAAACAGTTCTGTGAGACTATCAGCGTCTGTCCTGCTTATATTCTGTATGCTGAATGATTACGCGGACAGACGCTGATTGGTTTTTAGGCCTGTTTTAAGGGCGGTTTTTTTTCTGAGAGCGGCCGGCAGGAAAAAGGACTTCTGTTTATTCCTGTCGTATATTCATTCCAGGGCATTGGGAAAAGCGGGCCGCAGCAGGCCGATAAAATTAGGGTTGCTAAAATAGAGTCTAAATGTTAATAATGACGTGAGGTCAGGCTTCCGGCAAAGACGAAGGGTTTGAATCCGAAAGGAAATGAAGCCGTTTAACAGGGAACTGGCGAGAGCTTACCGATGATGTCACAGAAAAATTCATTCGTCATAAAGGAGAAACAGAATGAAAAAGTACATATGTGAGATTTGCGGGTATATCTATGATCCACAAATGGGTGATGCTGATACAGGAATCAAGCCGGGCACGGCATTTGAAGACCTTCCTGATGATTGGCTTTGTCCCGTTTGCGGAGCCGATAAATCCAATTTTTCAGTTGAAGAATAAGGAAGCTTTAACTCACAATATTCTGAATCCTTTGACAGGGAAAACCGAACCTTGCCCGTCGCTGAAAGGGTAAGTTCTTTTTGTCCCGTTTGGATCAGATATTTATTGAAAGCTAATCATCGCGTTTGTAAGGGAGGAAACCGGGTTATGGACAGATACATTTTCTTCTTTTTGGCGTTGAGTTTAATGATGACTCCCGTCATACTCGGCTATGAATCCGAAGACATAATAAATGCAGCGGGTAAGGGCGATACGGAACAGGTCATAGAATTGATAAAGCAGGGAGCGAACGTCAATGCGTCTAACCGGTTCGGCAGGACGGCGCTCATCTCTGCAGCCTGGCCCGGATATTTCGATGTAGCTCAGATATTGATCGATCACGGGGCTGACGTGAATGCAGAAGATTTCGCCGGTAGAACTCCTATGCAGGGCGCTGCTGATGCGGGATGCCTGGAGCTGGTAAGTTTACTGAAAAAACACGGAGCGGCATACGATGAAGAGGCGGAATATTGGGGCAGCTCTCCCTTGCACAGGGCGGCGTCTCAGGGCGAGCTGGAAAAATTGGAAAAGCTTCTGGAAAACGAAGCGAAAGTAAATGCCGTGGATATTGAAAATTATCGAAGCTCTCCTCTTACCCGGGCAGCCCTTACAGGCAAAGTCGAAACAGTGAAAGCGCTGTTGGACGCGGGAGCGGATGTTCAATATCAGGAGGCGCGAGGTGCGGCTTTGCATCTAGCGGCAGAAAAGGCGCGCCTGGAAGCGGTCCGGCTTTTGATAGAACGGGGTGCAGACCCAAAATCCAGAGACCCTTTCGGAAAGACGCCGTTACACCGGGTATTGGAAACCAGTTCGCTGTTCGAAATCGAAAAACGCCTGAAAATAATTGAAATTTTGCTTCAAAACGGAGCGGATGTTGATCGGTGCATCGAAAAAAACACGCGTCAAGGCGACACGCCGCTCATAATAGCGGTCAAGTGGGACAATAAGCCGCTCATTGAAACGCTGCTGAAACATAACGCCGACGTAAATAAATCGAACGGCGAAGGAAAAACGGCCCTCCATTTCGCCGCAGCCAGAAAATATCCCGGAACGACCGAACTCCTGATTAAAAAAGGCGCTGAAGTCAATGCCAGAACTAACCAGGGCATTACGCCGCTTTTGTATGCCTGTTATGCCGGCGATCCTGAGACGGTCTCTGTTCTTCTTGAAAACGAAGCGGACCCGAACGTTCAGGATAAAATTGAGTATCCGGACCCCAAAAAAGGACAATGCGGCAGTGCGTCTCCTCTGCATCAGGCAGTGAATAACGGATTTCCGGAAATCGTCAAAATGCTGCTGAAACACGGCGCGGATACCGGGCTCCGAAACGGTTGCGATAAAACGCCATTGGAAATCGCTGAATCGGCAGAGATCATAAGTATTTTGACGGAGAAAAGTCCTGAAGAATAGTTTTCATTTCGCTATCAGGACGAAATTAGGCTTTCCGACAAGGGCAGTTATAAATGACGCGGGCAGAAGCTGACTGATCAGCTCAGGCAGGAGCGGCCCGGGAAATCGTTATTGATCTGGAAAAAGTCCAGGACTGTTTTTCCTACGTCTGCGAAGGTTTCTCTTGTTCCCAGGTTCCTTCCGGGTTCAATGCCGCCGCCTGTTATGAGCAGGGGCACGTATTCCCTCGTATGGTCTGTGCCTTTAAAGGTCGGATCATTTCCGTGATCCGCAGTGATGATGAGGAGAGTATTTTCCGAGGCGTGCTTTGTGAATTCGGGAAGACGCAGATCGAATTCTTCGAGCGCCTGGGCGTAGCCCTCCGGATTATTGCGGTGACCGTAAAGGCTGTCGAAATCGACCAGGTTCACGTAAATAAGGTCATGTTCAGCTTTCTGCATCAGATCGAGCGTCGTCCTGATGCCGTCGGGATTGTCGTCGGTATGAACGGCGTGCGTCAGTCCCTGACCTGAATAAATGTCTTCGATTTTTCCTATTCCGGCAATTTTGAAACCCATTTCTTTCAAAACGTCCAGGATGGTGGGGCTGGGCGACGGCACAGCGAAGTCTTTTCTTCGGGATGTTCGCATGAACGCGCCTGGTTTGCCTATGAAGGGTCTGGCGATGACGCGGGCGACATGATGCTTCTCGTCCAATATTTCTCGGGCGATTCGGCAATAACGATATAGTTCCTTGACGGGTATGATGTCTTCATGCGCCGCTATCTGAAAAACGCTGTCGGCAGAGGTGTAAACGATTGGGTCGCCGGTTTTGAAATGTTCCTCTCCCAATTCTTCAATAATGACAGTGCCTGATGCGGTTTTATTTCCCAGAGCTTTATGTTCGGTCTTTTTTTCAAAGGGGATGATAATATCGTCCGGGAATCCATGCGGAAAAGTTTCGAAATGCCTTCTGCTGATGACGCCGGTGATTTCCCAATGACCCATGATGGTATCTTTGCCCACAGCCTGCTCCATCATTTTACCGTATCCGCCGGCCGGTCGTTCGACAGGTTGTATTCCCTGGAGCGGTTTGATGTTTCCAATGCCCAGTGACTGCAAATGAGGCAACCGGATGTCATTCCTGTATTTGCATATATTTCCCAGCGTATCGGCGCCGATGTCTCCGTATTGTCCGGCATCGGGGGCTTCGCCGATACCAACGCTGTCCAGAATGATGATTACTGCCGTTTTGTCTGAATTGCGCACGAAAAAACGCCTCCTTTATTATCTCAAAAGACCGGAAAAAAACTGTTCCTGAAGATAATCAGTCATTATCTGAGTTTCCAGAGAACAGGAACGTTCCGGTCATGAATATTCCTTTCATTCGCTCATTCAACGGTCCGCCGGTTCCACGACCAGACGGAAACGATTATATAAGGGGCTTCGATCAAGTCAAATATTTTGAGAAGGATGTAATGGGATAGCTACCTGCCTTTCCTTACCGCATGCGGCAGGCAGCTTATGATTTGACAAGCGCGCAACCTGATAATAAATTGTCATGACTTAACCGACTCTGAAGGGAGGATAACAAATGAATTATGATATATTTCATGCGTACGACGTTCGAGGCGTTTACCCCGACGATTTCAACGAAAACGACGCGTACTTGATCGCTCGCGGATACAATGAAATTTTTCATCCCGCAACTATGGCCGTAGGAATGGATGCGCGAAAATCTTCTCCCCCCATTAAAAAGAAGTTCATTCAGGGGCTGCTTGATGCAGGCGTCAATGTTGTGGACATAGGGGAAATTACGACGGACATGCTTTATTTTGCCGTGGGCAAGTATGGGTTTTCGGGAGGCGCCGTCATTTCCGCTTCGCACAATCCCGGGCATTACAACGGGATAAAACTGGTAGGCGAAGGAGTTGCGGCTGTTTCTTCGGATGCCGGTTTGTTCGACATCCGGGAATGTATAAAAAAATGGAACCAGAAAGCGCCGCCGCCTTCAGGAAAGGGAACGCTCAGCGCCCGAATCATAATGGACGATTACATTACTCATGTGCTCAGCTTTATCGACGAAGCGTCCATCGGCAAAAGGGAGCTGAAAATAGTGGGAAACGGCAATTTCGGATTCGTATCCCGTTCAATGCAGAAAATCATCGACCGCTTCAAATTGAACTTCATACCGATGAATTTCGAGCCGGACGGAACGTTTCCCAAGGGTCCGCCCGATCCGATGTTGCCGGACAATCGAACGGAGATCGAAGAGCTTGTCAGGCGGGAGAGGGCAGACCTGGGCGTCGCCTGGGACGGCGATGCGGACAGGGTGATGTTTTTTAATGAGAAGGGTGAATTTACGCCTGGAGTTTACGTCACGTCGATGCTGTCGGAATTGCTGATGAAGAAATACGGACCGGATAAAATCGTGTTCGATCCCAGAATCGTATGGCCCATACAAAGAACCGTCAAAAAAATGGGCGGAACTCCAATCATGTCCAAAGCCGGTCACTCCTTCATCAAGGAACGCATGAGGAAAGAAAACGGACTTTTCGGCGGTGAATTGAGCGCTCATTATTTCTTCCGTGATAATTTTTTTGCGGATAACGGAATAATTCCGTTTCTGCTCGTTCTGGAGCAGATGAATTTGACGGGTTTGAAATTTTCAGAAATGACGGCCTCGTATAAGCAGGACCATCACATGTCGGGGGAACAGAATTTTAAAGTTTCCGATGCCGAAGGCATACTGGGCGAACTGGAAAGCGCTTTCGGCAGTCAGGGGAAGGCGTCTCATCTGGACGGCTTATCCGTAGAAACCGATCAATGGCGCTTCAACGTACGGCCGTCTAATACAGAACCTCTCCTGAGAGTCAACATTGAAGCGCGTTCAGCCGAAACGGTCGATAAAATCCTGCGGGATATCCTTTCGATAATCGAATCATGATGAAAGTGAAGTTCTTTTCCCTGCTCTTTCTGACTGTTTTAGTTGTTGTTCATCAGGCGGCGGCTCAGGGTTCGGGAGGATTGAATGAGCAAAAACCGGCGGGCGAGGAGGACAAGAGTCTGACTCTTGTCGACGGAGCGGGAAGGCGAGTGACCTTCTCTTCTTTGCCGGAAAGAATCGCTGTAATTGGATATGGGCCTTTCATGCCTTTGCATATGCTTTACATGTTTCCGGAAGGCGTTGAAAAAACAGTGGGTTTTGAAGCCAATCAGTATCCTGAAAAGGAATTCATTTCTCTGATCGATCCTGATTATGATGAGAAGAGAAAATTGAGTCGGCGACCGGGCCTGGAAGAGATAGCTTCGCTTGAACCTGATCTCGTGGTGATGAAAGGGTCGCGCTCTCATCCTACAAGTGATTCGCTGGCAATACTGGACATTCCGGTTTTTTATCTTTCTTTGGAGACTCCCGAATTATTTTTCACCGATTTGGAAAAAATCGGCAAAATTCTGGGGAATGAGGAGAGGGCAGAGGATATCACGAATTATTACCGTGAATGGATGGAAAAAATTCAAAAACGGACAGACGGTATAAAAGAATCGGAAAAACCTTCTGTTTTAATTTTCCTTTATAAATCCCGAAGCGGACAAACGGCTATCCATGTACCGCCGAAATCGTGGATGCAAACTATCCAGACGGAACTCGCCGGAGGAAAACCTGCGTGGCTGGAAGCCGGTTTGATGGGCGACGGTTGGACTGTCGTTAATTTCGAGCAGGCGGCTTCCTGGAATCCCGACAAAATTATAGTTATTCCCTGGCAGATTCCATATCCGGAAAAGGCCGTCGCAGCCTTGAAGAGCGATCCCAGGTGGCGGATGCTCAAAGCTGTGCAGAATGACGAGTTTTATGTGTTTCCAAAGGATATTTTCAGTTGGGATACGCCCGGACCCCGCTGGGCGCTGGGATTGATCTGGATGGCCAGGACGCTTTATCCAGAAAGATTCAAGGACGTGGAAATGGAGCAGGAAATCCGAAAATTTTTCAAGCGGATATTCAATATGGAAGAACAGAAGATAGAAACCGGTATTATGCCGGCTGTAAAAATGTTCACCGGCGGGGAAAATGGTTGAGAATAAACATAAATCACACGCCAGGAGGAAATTCATATTACTTTTCCTGGCGCTGTTGTTTTGTTTAGGTATTTCCGTTCTTCTGGGACGATATCCCCGTCCGTTTTTCATTTCACCGGAGGATATAAAAACGGACGATCTAGCCAGGAATATCGTTTTGAATATACGGTTGCCTCGTATTGCGTCGGCTTTTCTGCTGGGTATGGTATTATCGTCAGCAGGGATGGTTTTTCAGATGATATTCCGTAATCCCCTGGTGGAATCAGGCTTTTTGGGAGTATCGTCAGGGGCGGCATTCGGGGCTTCTCTGGCCATTGTGGTATTGGGCGGTTCTGATGTTGCCGTTCAATTATGCGCGGTCATATTTGCGTTTATGGGACTGGGGGCCAGTTCATTTTTAGCCGTAAGGATAAGAATGGGCGGATGGGTCTTGCGATTGATACTGGCCGGCATAGCCGTATCCGCTTTGTATTCCGCGGGTACGGGAGCCCTGAAATATCTGGCCGATCCGCTGAACCAGTTGCCCGATATAACGTTCTGGCTGCTGGGCGGCTTATGGGGCATTACCTGGAGAGACGTGCTGGAATTCCTGCCGGTAGTCATACCGGCTTTGATCATCATTCATTTTATGAGATGGAGACTCAACCTGTTGTCCATGAGGGACGAGACGGCATTTTCCCTGGTCGCGAAACCGGCCCTCGAACGCTTTATCCTTCTGACTCTGGCCGTAGCCGCAACAGCCGTGCTCACCGCTAAGGCCGGACAGATCAGTTGGGTCGGCCTGATCATACCTCACATCTCCAGAAGGCTGGTCGGTTCCGATGCACAAAAAGCCCTTCCGGCAACAATGCTTCTAGGCGGTATGTTCGTGCTGGCATGCGATGATGCCGCTCGTGCCGCCTTCGCCGGTGAAATTCCACTGGGAATTTTAACCTCCTTCACAGGCGCAGCGATTTTTTTGGGTATCCTCATGACGCAAAAGTTGCGGATAGTCCGATGAACAGAGCATCAACCATCATCAGGCTCGATAACGTTTCGTTTCGTTACGCAAAATCTGATACGCCCGTATTCGAAGACCTTTCGCTGGACATACAGGAAAACACCGTTACCGCTCTGCTGGGTCCTAACGGTTCCGGAAAAACTACACTTCTCCATCTCCTGCTGGGTCTGTTGAACCCGGACCGGGGAAATATCCGAATCGGACCGTCGAAAAATAAAACAAATCCTGCCGCTCATCATAAAAGAATGATAGGAATAGCCCCTCAATACGAATCCGTACCGTTCGATCTGAGCGTTCTGGAATATGTGCTGCTCGGTCGCGCCCCCTACATCGGCATGCTGCAGCGCCCCAGCAGAAAAGATCGCCGGATCGCCGCAGAATCCCTGAATATGGTCGGACTCGAAAAACTGGCCGCTCGCTCCGTTAAATCCCTCAGCGGTGGAGAAAAACAACTCGCCATGGTTGCCAGAGTCCTGACTCAGCAGTCCCGGATTTTTCTTATGGATGAACCCACATCGCATCTGGACCTCTCCAATACCAAAAGAATCCTTAAACTGATGAAAGCGTTGAGCCGAAAAGGAAAAACCGTCATTTTCACTACTCATGATCCCAATGCCGCTGCAGGCGTCTCTGAACATCTTATCCTGCTTAACCAGGGCAAAATAGTAGAAATGGGACCCCCAGAAAAAGCCCTCACCGCCTCCAATATAAAATCAGTCTACGGAGTGGACGTAGAGGTCGTCTCCATGCACGGAAAACCCATTGTCCTGGTGTATCACGGAAATAATTCCATATAGTATGTTTTTGAATTAGTGAATATGGCCCTGTTGCTGCAAGGCAGAGACCTGGAAAGAACAAGAAAACTGTTAAATAAAGCGATTGAACTGGCCCCCTCCAATCCCGCCGCCTGGAAGTTCAGAGGCCTCTTCCGCATCACTTTTCCGAAAGAGCATGATTTCGCCGGAGAAGACCTGAAACGCTATTTGGAGATAGCCCCCCCATGCGCCCGATACCAGGCAGATTAAAACACATATTAATCAGTTAAGGTGGAGGATGTTCAAGCCGACAGATTATTATAATCAGTTTCTCTCCATAAACGCCATTTTTTGTTGACATTGTGTGACTGGTTCTATAGAAAATAAAACTACAGGAGGACGGCGATGGCTTTCGTGCGCATCCAGGGTCAAAAAATCGTTATCATGCATTCAAAAAGGGAAGGAAAGCGAGTGCGACAGGAAAAGCTGCACACGTTCAAAAATTATGCGGAAGCGGCAGAGGCGATAGCTTCCGATTTCAGATGGAATTCGCTCTGCGATGCGATAGAGCTGGCGAAAAAGGGTAATCCGTTGAATCGAAAAGCGCTTCGTAAAAGGATAGAAAGAGCGCTTGAGGATAAGGGGGAATGGAAACGGGACCCGTTGAAGGAGGAGATAGAGACGTTAACGAGGCATCTGAAGGCGTGTTCGACATCTGAAACGACGCCTGCGAATTTAAGGAACATTGAAAATTGTGTTGATGAACTGGAGGAATTGGTCATCGTCATTGACCTGCTGCTGGAAAATATACGAAAACAAAATAGAGAAAAGGAGGAAATGGAGATGGAGATGGAGAACAGAGCGGAAGGGATAACAACGGCGGAATCATTTTTCGACAGCGGACTGGATGAATATTCGAAGGGCAATTGGGAAAAGGCCAGGCTTAATTTTCAGAGGGGGCTGGAGTCAGACCCGGAGCATGTTGATTTGTTGGTGCATAGCGGTTTGATTTGTCTGATCGACAACGATCTGGAACTTGCGTTGGCGTATTTCGACCGGGCCGGAGAGATAGGCGTAAAGCAGATTGAACGAATGATAAAAGAGAAACCGGACGAATATGTAAAAATGGAGGATTTTGATGAATGGGCGGAAGAGAATCCCTGCCGTTATAAGGATGAATGTCAGGAAGAATGGAACAGCATAAGCTGCCGCTCGTGCGAGAATCATCCTTACTATTCCTTTAACAGTTTATACAGGCACATCGAATTCAGGCCGTTTTTCAGGTCTCAAACCAACAAAGCGTATGTGCTGATGAAGATGCGAAGGTATGAAGAGGTTATTGAAACGATCCATTTTGTAAGGAAATATGATGATTTGAACGGACTGAACAACATGCTGGGAGAAAGTCATTTGTGTCTGGGAGAATTGGAACCGGCTGACCGGTGGTATATCGAGATGCTGTGGCCCGAAGCTTTTTACATCAAGGGATTAATTAAACTCTTAAAAGGTGATGACGTTTCAGCCGTCAGTTACGTTCTGCGGGGCATAATGAGAAATAGTCGCATGGCGAACATGATTCTGGGAATAGAGAAACCCGAAAATATAAGATACATAGGAACGGTCCTTGATCCGAGATTGGAAGCATCGGAGTTTTTCCATGAACATGAGCATATATTCTCAAGGCATCCTTCGTTCAGGGTTATTCTAAGGGCCATCATGGACGATCCGAAAATCCAGGATTTGGTGCAGCAAATCAGTGAAGCGGTCTGGAGACGAAGTAATGAGCGCCGTTACGAGATGGATAAAGGACTTTTCTCGCTGTGGATCGGCAACATAAGCGAGGAATTTTTGGAAGAGCATGTCCCGCGGATAGTGGAGAGGTTGAGGGACAAAAGTGGGCCGTACTGGAGTCCTGAACCGGGGCAGACATTGGAAGTCCTTATAATCAAAAAGAAAACGCAAAACTGGTTAGTTTCATTAGCGGACAGCCCCGAAAAAACATTTTTCATACGCCCCAAGTTCACGGGAATCGACATAAACGAAGGCGAAGACATAAAAATAAAAGCAGTCAAAAGCTGGTTCTACAGAAAGAATCTGTACGTATCGGCAGAGAGGGTCGAATAGAGATATCTATGGGCTGACTTTCGAAAGTTAACGGGATGAAAATAAGCCGTTTAGAAATTATAGTAGACTATAGAGGATACCGCCGACAAGGGCATTTGAGGATGTTACCCAAATAATTAAGGCAGGCTTTCTCACCAGAAAAATTTGCAGAAGATTGACTTGAAATGAAAGAAATTCTATATAAGTAAAGGTTATACGGCGATCAAACGCCGAATGGAGAGATGCCCTGAAATGTCGGCGATTCGGAAGGATCATGACGGATGATCGCCGTAATTGAGATCAGCGCAGACCGTTTTCGATTTAAGAATTATAAAAATGAAATCAAAAATCTATATAGTGTCTGTCCAAAAACTCGAAACTCGATTCAAAATTTTATGCTGGACAGCCACTGCGGTTTTTGATCCATAAACGAGCGAATTTTTCTTAAGACAAGGATGGTAAGGATTTGAGAGGCAGGGATGTTGCTTATACGTTGACTGAGCAAATCCGAAGACTGACGCAGAATTGGGGAAAATTCGCCGTTTATGGACAAAAACTATATAGAAACGACAATCCCAAGTTATTTAAAGGCGAAAATCGGCAATGATCTCCGAGCTGTGGTCAATCGAAACGGGACAATTGAGTGGTGGGAATAACGAAAATCAGCATTTGACGTAAATATATCTGAATTAGTGGTCGAAGAAGTCCGCCAGGTCCGCCTCGTCCGCTATTAAAACCGAAATGTAAAGACATCTTCGGATGCCTGAAAGCGCTGCAAAAATGGATACTTTAACTCCGCAAAGGAAAGCGAAGAAACTTTTGCCGTAACAAACCTGTCAAATTTCGCCATTTCAGCATTATAGGATGTCCGGACGAGATGCCTGAAATTCAAAAAAGAACCGTTATTGCCGGTTGCATTCTTCATTGACAATCATCTTTGTCGGCATATAACATATGTATGTCAGGAGGTCGCGGATGATGAAAAGAACGACCATTTTTGCAGAAGAATACATGCTGAACGAGCTGAAAAGAATTTCCAGGGAAGAAAACAGAAGCGTAGCGGAAATCGTAAGGGAAGCTATATACCGCTACATCAGGGAGAATCAGGGCGCTTCGAAACGACTTTCTTTTATAGGAATCGGGTCGGGAGAGCGAAAAGATGTGGCTGAAAAACATGAGGAACTGCTGTGGCGAACGAACTCAAAATAGAGTCTGTAGTAGCGGATACGGGAATATTATATGCCTTGGCCGACAGAAACGATTCCTGGCATGAAAGGTCCGCCGGTTTTATCGACAATTACAAGGGCAGGATAGTAGTTCCCTGTTCGGTGTTGCCGGAAACGTGTTATTTATTGAACAATCATTTAAGCGCTTTTGCAGAAAGAGTTTTCTTAGAATCGGCATGCCGAAAAGAATTTACAGTTGAACATCTGACTGTTAAGGATTTTATCCGGTGCAAAGAACTTTTGGAAAAATACAAGGATTTGAATATCGGTTTCGCGGATGCAACAATAGCAGCAGTAGCGGAAAGATTAAGCATAAGAAAAATATTAACCACAGACAGAAAACATTTCTCTGCAATAAAACCAGGACATTGCAAAGCATGGGAATTATTGCCGTGAAATAAACGCGTATGAAAGCTCCTCAATCCAGCAACAAAAACAGATGAATTTCCGCCGTTAAGTCCGCAAAGGCCCCCGGGTCCGCTCCGTCCGTCATGAAAACCGGAATTCATATCTCCTGACATTAACTGAAAAAAATCAGGACTGATCAACCCGGGATTACGCTTTTTTGAAAAGTTTAACAGTGTGTTTTTGCAATCGGTATCGGTATCGGAATCGAACCCAGTAATTTCCAAGAGCTTTCAGCAAAAAAAAGCCTTTAAATACGTAAGCATTAAACGCGTGGTTAATAATGGCTCCATCAAACGATAAAATTAATCGTTATTCTCTTCTCTTTTCGCGAAGATTAGCGTAATTTCGCGGATAATAATTCTTAAAAAATGCTTTAATCATTTATAGATAACGG
Source organism: uncultured bacterium (assembly GCA_964619725.1). Taxonomy (GTDB): domain Bacteria; phylum CSSED10-310; class CAZUFC01; order CAZUFC01; family CAZUFC01; genus CAZUFC01. The sequence continues at coordinate 130,788 of CAZUFC010000006.1, forward strand.
AGTGTATTTTCTTATCCGCGAAACTTCACGAATTCACGCGAAAAAGAGGGGTCGTCGGAGGGTCTCTGACGGAGACAAATAACGCTGTCGTATTTGACAGGCAATCATGAAAAATTATTTGGCGTCAGCGACATAGTGTGGTTTCCGGGTCAGCGCCGGCGTCTTCAACATTGATGAACTCTTTAACGGATGTACGTTCTATAGAAAACCCATCCGACATATGATTTACATCAATATTGATCCCCGTGTAAGAAACCGAAGCGCTTGGCCAGCATCAAAATTTGAATCGTGAATCGAGTTTATGAACAATCGCTTGTCAGTCCGATTCGTATGAATGGCAGTTCTCCTTTGTTTAAGCCCGTCGAGTAAATCGAATCGTGTCCGCAAAGTCCGCCAAGTCCGCTATGTCCGCCATGTCCGCCAGGATACCCGGTATGTAAAAATATGCTCCCATGCCGAAAAAACAAAGAGCGATGTAAAAAGTTATTTGTAATCCGCAAAAAGCAGCGAAGCAAGAGAAGACAAAGAAATATTCAAAACGGGCGACAGATCGATTGAATCAAAAACATAAAGGTGAAAAAAGTCAAATAAAGTTATTGAAAATAAATAATTATAATGGACAAATAAGCAATCATGACGGTGAACCTGGGTTCACCATTTCAACATAAAACCAGGATGATGAGCTTTTTCCGCTGTGTGTGGATCCAAGTAAAACCAATTAAAAATGAAGGTC
>CAZUFC010000007.1:0-128663 GCA_964619725.1 uncultured bacterium
TGATCCATAAACGGGCGAATTTATCTTAAGGCAAGGAAGGCAAGGATTTGCGAGGCAGGGGTAATGCATATACGTTGACTGAGCAAATCCGCATCCTGACGCAGAATTGGGGGAAATTCGCCGTTTATGGACAAAAACTAGATAGTATGGACTGCAGAAATTATCCTATGGGGAGTGATCAAGCCAAGTTTACACTATTTTCAAAATATTATGTTTATCAGTTTTTCAACGCAGATTAAAAGTCCAGTCTGCAAAAATTCTCAAAAAGCGCCTTTTTGATCAAACTCATAAATCCCTCATTCTTCGCCTAATCGCATTCCGGACAATAAATTTCCATAAAATCGGACGGTTCCGGTGAGGGATTCCTGAATTGCGGCAAATCTTCAACTTTTTCCGTTTTTTCCGGTTGTTTTTTGTCCTGTTCCCGGTCCGTTTCGATGACCTGGCTTTTTTTGGCGCCGGAGCGGAAGACGGTTATGCCCTTGCAGCCTGATTCCCAGGCCAGGAAGTATGCTTTTTTTATTTCTTCTTGTGTGGCGTCCTGGGGGAAATTTATTGTTTTGGATACGGAATTGTCCACGTATTTCTGGAATGCCGCCTGTATTCTTACATGATTTTCCGGTTTGACGTCGTGAGCGGCCACAAATATTTTTCGTATATTCTCAGGAATTTCTTGCATATCCTGGATGCTTGCTCTGCCTTTTACTTTGTCTGTTAATTCTTTGGAATATATTCCTTCTTTTTTCATCCGTTCTTCGAAGTGGGGATTAATTTCCGTCATCTCTTCTCCGCCCAGGACGTTTCGCCTTGTGAAGGAAACTGCGAAGAGCGGTTCTATGCCGGGCGAGCAGCCGGCTATGATGCTTATGGTTCCCGTAGGCGCGATGGTCGTCGTCACTGCGTTTCTCAGGGGCGGTTCACCCTCTCTTTCGTACAGGCTTCCCTGGTAATTGGGGAAAGCGCCCCGTTTTCCGGCTAATTCACGGGATGCTTTTACGGATTCCTCCTGAATGAATTTCATCAGCTTTTCCGCAGTCCTCAGCGCTTCATCAGCATCATACGGTATATTCATTTTGATCAGCATGTCCGCAAAACCCATCACGCCTAATCCTATTTTTCGGTTGCCTCTGGTCATCTCTTCAATCTGTTTCAGCGGGTAACGGTTCACTTCCACGACATTGTCCAGGAACCTTACGCCTTTATGAACCGTATCTTTCAGTTTATCCCAGTCTATCCCCCATTGACCATCGTCCTTTTCTTCAAGCATACGGCTGACGTTTATACTCGCCAGGTTGCAGCTTTCATACGGAAGGAGGGGAAGCTCGCCGCACGGATTGGTCGCTTCAATTTCGCCCACATTGGGCGTGGGATTCTTCTTATTGATCCTGTCGATAAAAATGACGCCGGGATCGCCTGTCTCCCAGGCCCGCTTCACGATCAATCCGAAAACCTTTTCCGCGTTTAATCTTCCCCAGACTTCTTTTGACCTGGGATTGATGAGATCATATCGTTCATTCCGCCGGGCTTTATGCATAAATTCATCCGTTACGGCTGCGGAAATATTGAAGTTCGACAGTCTTTGTTCGTCGGTCTTGGCGTTGATGAAGTCCAGGATATCAGGATGATCGATCCTCAATATTCCCATGTTGGCGCCGCGTCTTTTTCCTCCCTGCGAAATCACGGCCGTCGCCCTGTCGAAAACCGACATGAATGACAGCGGTCCGCTTGCCGTGCCTTCGGCTGTTTTAACTACATCGCCTTTCGGTCTCAAACCGGCGAAGGAATAACCCGTTCCCCCGCCGCTCTGATGAATGATCGCACCCTCTTTTACCGCTTCGAATATGCCTTCCAAAGAATCGGGAACGGGCAGAACGAAACATGCGGACAACTGCTGCAGAACATTGCCGGCGTTCATCAGCGTCGGCGAATTGGGCAGAAACTCCAGCGAAGCCGTCATTCTATAAAACTGATCTTCAATCTCTTCGATAGCCTCATCGCTGATATCCTCATCAAAACGCCGTTCCGCAGAAGCCATATTCGACGCTACCCTCCTGAACAATTCCTCCGGCGTTTCTATGATTTTACCCTCGTCATTCTTCTTCAAATAACGAACTTCCAATACTCGCAGGGCATTCGAGCTCAATTTAGTCTGAAAATCTTTATCTTTCAGTATCCATTTATCTTGCCTGATGCGGGTTCTTTTCTGCCTGTAATCGTGAAAAATCCTCGCCGTTTCCTCCATTTTTTCCCGCTTCAATATTTTCTCCACGGTATCTTGAATTTGCTCGACGTTGGGAATTTTACCAGAAAAACGACGGTTCAAATCCGCCGTTACTTTATCCGACAAGACGCCGGAAGAAACGGTTTCGCCGCCTTCTGTGCCCGCAGCATCCATCGCTTTGTCGATCGCTTCCGTGATCCTGCTTTTATCCCAATCGACGACCCTGCCGTCTCTTTTTTCGATTTTTAATATTTCACTTTTCATCATCGCTCACCGCCTTTGTGTTCATCTACATGTTATTATATTTGCGGTTGAATTCAAAAGATAACATCGCTCTTCGGAAGCTTGTCAGTGACTGCCCTTCACGATGATTTATTGGGAAAGGACTAAAGGATTAAGGGACAAAGGGACCTAAGGGACCTAAGGGACGGAAGGGACGGGAAGGACTTATCGCGTTTGTTTTTATTTTGTCTTATTTTTGGGTTTTTGGGTTTGCAGCGCTTTTCAGGGGGTCGGCTTTACCGGGGTAATTCTGAAGCATCTGATGCATATAACGCAGGAGACACCATATGATGGAAGAGGAGCAACACACAGGTTCACACGTTTTTTTGCTAACGGTCGCGGGTCAGGCCAGCGCCAGTATGACGGCCAGGACTGCCATTACTGTTCCCAGGAGGATTTTCAGCAGGGAGAGGTGTGATTGAGTGGTTTTGGCTAATTGACTCCATTTCAGGCCGTAGTAGGCCAGTATCATCACTACCAGCAGCGGCAGCACGAACAGGACGTTGTAGAAGAGGAGATATAGCCATCCTGTTACTTTCAGCCCTGATGTTCTGGTCATCAGTATGATGGTCGGCAGGTAGACCTGGCCGGTGCATACGGCTTCCAGCAGGGTTACCAGGAAGCCCGTGACTACGGCGCCGGTGATCAGCCTGGTACTGCTCAGGCGGCTGGATATGACTTTATGTATTCTCATTTTGACCGGTTTGGGCAATTGCAGCTTTATGCCTTCGGTCTTACCCGTTCTTTTGTACGAAAAAGCATCCCAGAAGCTGATTATGGATACTATGCCGGCCAGGGCCACGGCGGACCATCTTACGGCCTGGGAAATCCAGTGATATTCTTCCAGGGCGATCAGGGCATGGAAAGCGCCGACGCCGAGCAGCAGATAAGTCACGTATACGGCGGCGGTAAAGGAAAGGCCGATCACGATAATGTCCGTTTGTTTTCTTTTTTTGGCGGCCATGAAAGAAACCAGAAAGATCATGGTCGCTATGGCGCATGGATTCACGCCGTCGACAAGCCCGGCAGCCAGGATGCTGAAAAAGGTAAACTCCTGGAATCGATCTTTCAGACTTTTCTTTATTTCTTCGGGCTCTTCAGCAGTTTCAAGCTGCACGGCATCCCAGGTTTCCGGTCTTTCCAGTCGATTTCGTATCAGAGGGTCCGCATTGTTCATTATCTCTTCGTATCCCGTCAAAACAACATCGGCGAAGAAGAGTTCCTGGGCGGAACTTTCCTCGAGACCATAGGCTTTTTCCAGTCGGGTCATACGTTGGAAGCCTTCCTCCTTGTCGATGTCGAAAAATCGGATGTTCAATCTGTCGGGATATTCCAGGGACAGGGGTTCGAGTATTTCATATTTGATTTCCTGGCATTCGCCGCAGGTAGGCGAGCTGAAAAAATATACGTCCATTTTGTCCTGAGCATTAACTGCATCCCATGGTAAAAACAAAATAACAAGCGTTGTCGCAAGAAGTCCTAACCTCTGCATAAAACAGCTCCTTTTCTGCTTATTAACGACAAAATTCATCTCCGCTCATTCATCACTTTCCATTGCCTGATAAGAGACCTTGCAGTTGCAAATTCAGGTTCGTCGTTTCTTTGATCGTCTGCTCTCATCTGATTCAGGCGCGTCAATGCCTCCTGCCGCGCAAGGCAGTATAATATACATTCAATGTCCGATTAGCAAGCGCCTGTCCCGCGCAGAAATTTGAATCGGGATTCGATTTAACGGACAGACTCCATTGCCGCATCCGATAAATTTTTGCTCATGCAAAAGGCAAATGGGGCATTGATCAAAAATGCTTCTTTTTAGGTTACAATTCGACAAAATCTCCCGTCATTTTGTTTCGATTGCGATCCCGATACCGACCCCGACCCTGATCACTAAAACAAACCGTCAAAAGTTTTAAAAGAAATGTAACCCCGGTTTGATCAGTCCTGAAAGAATTTTGGGAAAGCGTACCGGAAAGCAAGCTATTATTGCGTTTCAGCGGCTTTTTTTGACTGCGGTGCGATCGCAGTGATCGAATAACACGCAGCGACTGCAGAACGGCGAAATGGGCCGGCATATCTGCTGTCCCCAGACCACAAGCAGATCGTTAATTTCTATCCAGTATTCCTTCGGCAGTTTTTTCCTTAGGGCCGTCTCAGTTTCATGGGCTTTCCGGGTTTTGACGTATCCCCATCGGTTGGTTATGCGATGCACGTGCGTATCCACGCATATGCCCGGCTTGCCGAAACCGACGGTTATCACCAGGTTCGCGGTTTTTCTGCCTACGCCCTTTATCGCCAGCAACCGGTCCAGGTCATCAGGAACTTTCCCCTCATACTTTTCAAGCAATTCCCCGCTGACGTGCTTCAGCGTTTTCGCCTTATTCCTGTAAAAACCGGCAGGCTTGATCAGCCGTTCGAGTTCCTCCGTTTTCAGCTTCAATATCGATTCCGGCGTGTCCGCAACCCTGAATAACCTCTCTGAAGCGACTTCCGTCATCTCGTCTTTCGTACGAAGACTCAACAACGTCGCTATCAGTATGCGAAAAGGATCACGCCTTTTCCGGGCCTGCCTCCCCACGATGGGTTCTCGGTAACGGGGAACCTCTCGCCTTAATAATCGGATTACTTCATGAATTTTATCGTTGGTCATGCGAACCCCATATTTATTCCTCCGTCCTCGATTTCCATCCATTTATTTACTACAGTGAATCCATCTGCACAACCATTTTCACAATTTAAACCTCTCCTATCTAATTCGCAATTTATTTCACAATAATCAGAGCCATTTTGTCCGCATCGTAGCTTTTCATCCGTGAATATGCAACAGTACTTGCGTGTTCAATATTTGGATGATCATTTCGATTTAAAATACATTCTTGATCAATAGAGCTGTCTTTCAAGGATGTCCAATTAACGGCCAATACTTCATTGTCTTCATCGGAAGGCTCCGTTATTACAACCCATTAATGTCCGCCGGGAACATTCGGCCTGAAAACCAATCCTGGAATAACGTCAACACACATTTTTGCCTAATATGGAGTCAAGATATTCAATCTCGTTTTGTTCTCTGATTACTTTCTTAATTTCCGAACTTTTTCCACTTACTTGCAATATTCTTTCAACGCTAATTTCTTTTCTTCCTTTTGTAATACCATGCCATTCCGGACAATTTCTGTGACACCACTCCCGCAATTGATACTGATTTTTTTCGCCATGCTGCAGATATATTTGATTTATCATTTTCTTCTCAGACTCAGACAATTGATCTGTACCCGGCGATTCAACAATTGTAACCATATGATTTTCTCTGTCTGAAATGTATTTTTTCCAATCAGTTTTGACGAAATATAAGGTGCCGGAATTTATCAGGTCTAATATCTCACTTATTACAGGTCCATTTTTCATTGAAAAATAGTCTCCTCCAACAACTGGAATGCCGCGCCTGACAATAGAGAGTCTGTCAAGAAGATAAATTAATTTTACAAGCTTCATAATATTTATTGAGTCTGCCTCTTTTTGAATAAAAAGGCAAGCAACCTGAGTAGCCTTTTTTGCATCAAATTTAAAATTCATAAAGCAGCCTCCTTCAGTTTGGCAGAGGAACGAAATGTTCCTTTACAAATTTCTATCACATTTCTTAAGAATAAATTAAATAATTCTTGTTTTTCAAGCTGTCAGAGAGAACAATTGTTTAATCAAACGGCAAACCCCATGCCAACGTTGCAACCCGTTGCGAAACCATGATTTAAAATTGTGACAGTGTTCCTATTAATTTTTTTTGACCATCAAGTTTTCAATTTAATGGAGCTGAGGGGATTCGAACCCCTGACCTTTTGACTGCCAGTCAAACGTGCTCCCAACTGCACCACAGCCCCTATGGTCATAAAAACCGGATTCTGGTCCGGTTTTCGTCAGGTGAAACTAACCGAAGAGAATTATCTTGTCAAGTACAAAATCAATCGAGAACGAACTGTTTTCTCCAGTCTTCGGCTTCCTGGAGGGGATTCTGTTCTTTTTTATCCAGGAGGAACGGTCCCAGGACCAGGTAATCCATGTGCGTTCTCATGAAGCAGAGGTATGCATCTTTGGGCGTGCATACTATGGGTTCACCGCGTACGTTGAAGGAAGTGTTGATGATGACGGGGATGCCCGTCAGTTTTTCAAATTCCTTGATCACGTCGTAGTACATGGGATTGGCTTCTCTTGAGACGGATTGAAGCCTGGCGCTTCCGTCGACGTGAGTGACCGATGGTATGACCCTTTTGTCTTCCTTGACCTGGGCTGTCAGCAGCATATAAGGACTCGGACAGTCAATTTCAAAGTATTCGGAAGATTTATCCTCCAGTACGGTCGGAGCGAACGGCCGGAAGGATTCTCTGAACTTGATCTTCAAGTTGACCGTATCCCTCATTTTGGTGTCCCTGGGGTCAGCCAGGATGCTTCGGCTGCCGAGCGCCCTGGGTCCGAATTCCATTCTGCCCTGGAACCATCCTACCACATTCTGCTCGACCAGCAACTTGGCTGTTTCACGAACCAGCTCATCCTTCTCCACGCGCTGATATACCGCGCCGTATTGGTCCAGGACTTCCTTCATTTCTTCTTCGGTAAATTCAGGACCGAAATAGGGCATCTTGAGAACATAATTCCGCGGTTTGTCCAGCACCGAGTTGTAAAGGAGATAGGCCGCGCCCAGGGCTCCTCCGGCATCTCCGGCTGCAGGCTGGATAAAGATGTCTTCAAATTCCGTTTCCCTTAACACCCGGCCGTTGGCCACGCAATTAAGCGCGGTACCTCCCGCCAGGCACAAATGTTTCATACCGCCCGATTCCTTGTGAGCGTGCCGGCACATTTTCAGTACCACTTCTTCAGTCACCTTCTGCAAACTCATGGCGATATCTTTATGGACCTGTTCCAGTTTCGATTCCGGCGTGCGGGGCGGAACGCCAAAGAGACGTTCGAATTTCCGGTTGAACATTTTTAGTCCATAGGTATAGGCGAAGTAGTCCATGTTGAGCTTAAAGCTTCCGTCTTCTTTTATGTCGATGAGATTCTCCCTGACCTGATCGTAATATTTCGGTTCTCCGTACGGCGCCAAACCCATCACCTTGTATTCCGCGCTGTTCACTTTAAAACCGAGATAACCCGTTATGGCTGAGTAGAGCAAGCCAATGCTGTGAGGAAATCTCGTTTCCTTGATCATCTCGATTTCGTTCTCTTTGCCGTAGCCGATGGCCGAAGTCGTCCATTCGCCCACTCCGTCCACGGTCACTATGGCCGCTTCCTTGAACGGCGAGACCAGGAATGTGCTGGCGGCATGAGACAAATGATGATCGCTGAACAGTATCTCGCCCTCGTATTCGGGCAATTCCTTATGAATATCGAATCTGACCCATAGTTTTTCCTTCAGCCAGAGCGGTATCGCCTTTATAAAAGATCTAATGCCTCTCGGAGCGACGGAGAGATAAGTAAGCAGGATTCGTTCGAATTTGGTAAAGGGTTTGTCGTAAAAAACGACGTAATCCAGGTCTCTGGCCGTTATTTTCGCTTCTGAAAGGCAATAATGAATCGCATTGACAGGAAAATCAAAATCATGCTTTTTCCTGGTAAAACGTTCCTCTGAGGCGGCGGCTACGACCATTCCTTCCTTGATCAGACAGGCTGCGGAATCGTGGTAATAACATGATAATCCTAAAATATACATCGATGTCTCCTCAATGATTCATTTAATATTGCTTTCGTAAAAATTCCATATCTATTTCCCGGCGTTCCCTGGGAATCCAGTAAGAATCGTTGACCGGTTTCATGCGGATTCTCAAGGGGTCCTTACGCAAAATCCTTGCAACGATGGAAACGGGAAAAAATATGAAATAAAACATGAAGCTCAGTATCACGAGCGTATTGAAGCGTCCAATGGCGTGAGCGACTTTCAGCCATCCGGAGTAGAGAGTTTTGAAAAATTCCTTGAGTGGATTCATTTTAATTTCCTCAATTCAAAAGATTGAAAGCGATATTCAGGCGACAGGCCGGAAAATCTCGCGGCAGTATAAGGCAAAAAAGCGTTCAGTGCAATTTTTTTTCTTAAACATGTTGCAAGGTGAGCGAGATTTTTTTATGATCATTGAGCGGAAAAAGCGTCGAGAAGGAAAGAGAAAAAAACCAACCAAAGGAGGAAATATTGAAGATTGATCGCTTCATATTTCAATTTTTGATATGGATTGCGGGTGTGCTTTTTTTCGTTACATGTTTTCATGGAGGAGCGAAATCAGCCGCCTGCCTGGAGAGTTTCACTGCGACGGACACGCCGAACGACGGCGGAGGTTCGATAACTCTCCGATGGAAATTACGTGAAGGGTGCGATGCAGGCGGATCAGCAACGATTTACCGGCGTGAAGAAGGCGATGCGACGTACGAGGAAGCGGGGACGGTGCGGATAATGAGTCTCGAATATGAAGACGAGTCGGTAAGGAGCGGCGTTTTTTATGAATACAGGATTGAGACGGGCGTCGGTGGGGAACTGGAATCCATGACGAGTGCGGCGGTGAAGGCGAAACTGCAGTTATTCAACCGGAATCGTTTGAATGCTTTTTTATTGTTTCTGGTATTCTGCAGCATCGTTATTGTCATGATCATAATGGCACGACAGGGCAAGAAGCTTTTCATCCGGCGCATTTCGGGATTGAATGCGATAGATGAGGCGATAGGCCGGGCGACCGAGATGGGCCGTAAGGTGTTGTATATTCCCGGAATCATGAGCATGGATGAGATACAGACGATAGCGAGCATATCGATACTGGGATACATCGCACGGTACGCGGCTGAATTCAGGACCAATCTTGAAGTGCCGAACAAGGACCCGATAACGTTCGCGGCGACTCGTGAAACGGTGCGGGAAGCATTCATGGCTTCCGGTCATCCCGATGCTTACAGCGAGGACATGGTGACGTATCTGACTTACGATCAGTTTGCCTACACGGCATCGATCAGCGGTAAGATGGTGCGTGAAAAGCCTGCCACCAATTTTTTAATCGGTTCGTTTTTTGCCGAATCCCTCCTTCTGGCAGAGATGGGCCAAAGCATAGGAGCGATCCAGATAGCGGGAACGGCCGAGATATCGCAACTGCCTTTTTTCGTTGCGGCGTGCGATTATACGATGATCGGAGAGGAACTTTATGCGGCCAGCGCTTATATTTCGAAGGACCCTCTTATGGTGGGCAGCATCAAGGGTCAGGACTGGATGAAGCTAATCCTTTTGATTCTGCTTGTGCTGGGCGTTCTTCTGGAATCATTCGGAATAGGTATTTTAAGCGATTTTTTTACGCCGATGTAATTCATAATTCAGCATGATAGAAGGAGAAATCAATGGATAAGAGAAAAATGCCGCTTATTTTAGCGTTCTGTTTCGGTATAAGTCCAATAATCGCTTTTTTCATAAATCAGAAACAGGTGAAGGAAATTTTGAGTGCGGAACTGGATAAATGGATGATCATCATTGCGGGGTTCGCTCTGCTTCTGGGTATCGTCAACGTGGTTCAGAACAGCGTGGTAAAAATAAAGAAGAGGCAGTCCGGCTGGTTTTATGCCGTCGTTCTGTTGCTGGGATTATTCGTTATGGCTTTCTTCGGATTCTTCGGCGCGTTAGGATTCTTCGGCGGGATCGGCGTAAGGCCGGACGGCACTCATACGCCGTTCAACTGGATAGCGACCAACATGTTCATACCTCTGCAATCCACCATGTTTGCGCTTCTGGCTTTTTACATCGCCTCGGCGGCTTACCGTGCTTTCCGTGCGCATAACATTGAGGCGACGATCCTTCTGGCGGCCGGGATAATCGTGATGCTGGGCCGGATACCCTTCGGGGATATGCTTTTCAACTGGATTCCGGGGGTCGAGACGCCGATGTCTTCCTTAACGGAATGGATCATGGATAAGCCCAATACCGCGGCACAGCGCGGGATCATCATCGGAGCGGCCCTGGGCGCGGCATCAATGTCTTTAAAGGTTATCCTGGGAATAGAACGTTCGTATCTCGGATCGGAAAAGGAGAGCTGATCATGGATTTCAAGAAACTGCTGTCAAAAATCGGAGATATGGACAGGCGTTGGATATACCTTCTGGTCGGACTGGGCACCATGGTACCGATCATCAAGCCGCTGGGACTGCCCGTGACTACGACGGAACCGGTGCGTCGCATTTTCAACTACATTGAAAACCTCAATCCGGACGACAAGGTAATCATTTCTTTTGATTACGGGCCTTCCTCAGCCCCGGAAAACGAACCCATGGCCCTGGCGGTAATGAGACACTGCGTAAAAAAGGACATCCGACTGATCGTGCTGGCCCTTTATCCGCTGGGAGGCCTCACCATGGCCGTCAACATGGTCGATCAGATCGAGCGGGATTTCCCGAACCTCAAGTACGGCATCGATTACGTCAACCTGGGGTACAAGGACGGCGGACAGGCTTCCATGAAGAAAATGGGTGAGAATATTCAGGAGGTCTTCCCGGAAGACTTCAAGCGACAGCCAGTGGATGAGTTTGAGATCATGCAGGATGTTTACGATTACAGCGACGTGGAGCTGGTTGTCAGCCTGGCTACCGGCGTCATCGGCGAATGGTGGGCGAACCTCGTCAACGCTCAGTTCGGCGTTCCCGTTGCAGTTGGTCCGACTGCCGTTTCAGCGCCGAAATATTATGCCTATTACCGGGCCGGGCAGATGCTCGGACTTATGGGCGGACTCAAGGGAGCCTCAGAATATGAGCGGCTCCTCCTCGACCATTACCCGGACCTGACGCCGTTTTATACGAAAGTCGGCGTTTATACGGCCACGAAAGGCATGGACGCCCAATCGATAGTGCACAGCATCATCATCATTTTCATCATACTCGGCAACCTGACTTTTCTCGTTAAAGTCGAAAAGAAAATCGCATAGAAGGAGCAATCCCTTATGAACGAATTATTCAATACATGGGTCGCAGCCCTGCTCACATTAGGCATCCTCAGTTTCCTCTACAAAGATAATCCCTTCTTCCGGTTCACTGAAGCTCTTTTCGCCGGCGTTTCCCTCGGTTATTACGTCGGAATAACCATGGACAACACACTCATACCCAACCTCTTCAGACCGCTCATCAGAGACTTCGGTACAAATTTTTTCCTGGTCATCCCAGCGCTTCTGGGCATCATGCTTTATACCCGCTATATCCCCAAAATATCCTGGATCGGAAGGTTTTCACTGGCCGCTTTCATCGGCTACTATGCCGGGGTCATCATGCTGCAGAAACTTCACGGCGAAGTTCTTCCGCAGATGAAAAACACCTTTCTGCCTTTGAACGGCTTCAACGTTGAGATGTTGAACAATCTTGTCATCATAATCGGCGTACTGACGGTCCTGGTTTACTTCTTTTTCTCCGTCGAACATAAAGGCGCGCTCAAACCGGTATCAAAAATCGGCATTTACTTCATCATGCTCTCTTTCGGCGCGGCCTTCGGTTATACCGTCATGGGCCGTATCTCACTGCTGATCGGAAGAATGGATTTCCTTATCAATCAATGGATCATGGGTACCATTCATGCCGTATTCTAGCTCTATGACTTGTTGCTGACATTCTCTACAACCTGAACCTTTAACATCACCATCATCAGACGTCATAATTCATCAGCCCGGAAAACCCATGCGAATTCAGGAAAACCGCTGCCGGCCGATGAAGCTTCTCAGTCCGTCGAAGAATGCTTTTAAGCATTTTGTTGTTATCTTTACTGTCCCCCATTGCGACTGCCGCATTATCGCTGCAGCCGGAGAAACGGTTTTGCGAACGTATCAAAACATCCCGAATAATCCCCGGAGGCGCAACTTATGTTCCCTTTACAAGAAGTTTCCAAACCGGCCGATCTCCCGGAACCAGACCGGGACTCAGATGGAAAATCTATGGAAAAAGAAAAAAATACCATCGATCAAAAACATGTCGAATCTCTTCTAAGACTCTTTAAATATGCCGGCAAACTCAAATCAATAAAAAGAACCGGTTGGGTCGAAAGAAATATCGAGAACCCCGAATCCGTCGCTGAGCACTCCTTCAGAACTGCCCTCATGGCCATATTCACGGGCGACGGCTTTGATATGAAAAAACTTCTTATTACTGCCCTCATCCATGATCTCTGCGAAAGCATTACGGGCGACTTGACGCCCAGAAACGGCGTAGACCCCGAACTGAAAAAACAAAAGGAATTCCAGGCGCTCAGACAGATTCTCGGTAACCTCGATCCCAACGGGTATTTCCATCAGTTATGGCGACACTTTGCTGACGAATCCTCGCCGGAAGGAAAATTCGTCAAACAACTGGATAAACTGGAAATGGCCCTGCAAGCAAGTGAATATGCCGAAACCGGCCATGAAGGATTAACGGAATTCCTGGAGTGCGCCGATGAGAACATCGAAAACCCGCTGCTCAAAGAGTTACTGATCCGATTGAAAAAAGTAGATTGACGATGATATGCGGTCTCAGCAGATTGTCCCCCCCACGTTTGGACTTACAACACAGACTTGCTGACCTTTTGAATTCATTGGTATTTTTTACTTTACGACTCGGCGTGAAAATTGTCCGGTTTCTTGCCCTCTTATATCCGTTAAAAGAGCTTGATTTAATCGACAATCGATACGTTCATTGATCAAATATCCGTGTTTCGAGGTTTCAATTTTCGCAACCCTTCAAATCTGATAAACATAAAACAAATCTCCTCGTAATTATTTATTGCGATTGCGATACCGATGCCGATGCCGAAACAGACGGCCTTCGATGACAAAACAGCGGTGAGTTCGTCAAACAAATATTTTCGGATCAGGTTTAGTTTCTTCATAGGGATTTCGATGTGTTAGATGTTTTATGAAAAAGTTTGATCCCGGTTTGATCAGTCCCTCATTTTTTTGATCTCTTTGTCTGGTTTTCGTAAACCGTTTCACAATTTATGATCAAGCCTGTCAGGAGCTCAAACGGTATAAATTTTTGCAAAGGTCTTTACTTTTACACGAATAGGCGCTATGTTTTATTTGTTGTCTTAGCCGAGGAGGGTGGCATACGCGCATTTTATCATCCTGTGAAATAAGTCGAAGGAAAATTTAAAACTTATCCGAAAGGCGTTGGAATTATAGGAATTGTTTTCGTATTTGAGTCCCCGGAATTAAATTTGTTTGTATAAAGGCGTTAAATTTCTATCCAGCGAATAACGTATCGTAAGGGAATCACGACGATGGACGGTATGCTTGAGGAATCGCCAGGTTCAAGCAAAGACAGTAAAAGAGAAGCCGGCGACAATTCATTAAAAAAGAAATATGAAGAACTGAAAGCGAAATATGAATCGCTTTTCGATTCATCTCCTTATGCCGTGGTTACATTCGATTTATCGGGTTACGTAACTTCATGCAACAAGTCCGCTGCCGCATTTACAGGCAAACCTGCAGAGGAGATAGTGGGTTTGCATTATTCACAAGCGGGAGTAATGGATGAGGAGCAAACGCGGAATTTCGAGAGACTTTTCAAGGGATTGACAGCGGGCAAGAGTTATGCTGCGGTGGAGATAACCCTAAGGGGGCCGGACGGAAGTACACGGCGTCTTGAGACGTTTCCTCGTCTGATAGTATACGAAGGGGTTCCCGGCGGAGTGCAGATAACGGCGCACGATGTAACGAAAAAGAAGGATGCTGAATTGCGGCGTACCTTAATGAATACGAAGCTGATAAAGCTGGCTAAAGACCCGCTGTTGCATGATGGTAATTTCAATGAAGCATTGAATTTACTTACGGAGAGCGCTGCAGAGTCTTTATCGGTTTTTGCGGTGTGCGTATGTCTTTTCGGCGAGTTCAAAAAGGAGTTGAAGATATATGATTTTTATAATGCGGAGGAAGGCAGTCACACGGCGGGGGCTGTAATACCTTTCACGGATGATCCCGATTTTCGGCTGGAGTTATTGACCAGGCGAGTGTATACGAAGAACCGGGGAGATTCTGAGATTAGATCGATCAATCCGATAGCCGCGTATTTTCCGACGTGCGGGAAACATGCTTTCATGACGTCTCAGATCATATACAAGGGAGATGTAGCAGGATTCGTATATTTTGAAAAATCGACTGATTACTGGAAATGGACCTATGAGGAGGAGAATTTTGCCGGTTCGATAGCGGATTATATCGCCATAGCGAAAGAGTCTGCAGAGAGAAGGTCATGGGAAGAGCGTCTTCAGTTTCAATCGGATATTTTAAATATGATCAGCGACCACATACTGGTCACAGACCCCAACGGCATAATCACTTATGTGAATGAGACAGAAAAAAGGACTTTACAAAAACCTGAAAGGGAGATTATCGGCGAGAGCGTTTTTTCTCTGGGAGATAACAAACAAAAGGGAGCGACGCAGGAGGAGATACTTGAAAAGACGGTAAAGAATGGTTCGTGGAGAGGAGAGGTCGTCAATCGTGCGGGAACAGGCGAAGAAATAATCTTTGATTGTCGGACACAGTTAATGCTTGACGAGAAGGGGGCTCCCAAGGCGCTGGTGGGCATATCGACGGATGTAACGGAGCAGAAGAAAGCAGAGGAGAAGCTTCGTTCGAGTGAAGAGAAATTTCGAGCTTTCATAAATTCGACGACAGACATGGCCTTTCTGAAGGACGACCGGTTCCTTCACATTCTGGCAAATAAAGCCTATCAAGGGTTTTTAGGCAAAGAGCATGAGGAGATCGTCGGTAAATCGGATTTCGAGCTTTTGCCGAAGGAATTGGCGGAAGGGTGCCGTGAAACCGATTTGCGAGCCTTGAAGGCCGGTCACACCATTACATTCGAAGAAACTTTCGGCGAAAAGAGTTTTATGAGCAACAAATTTCCCGTGGTATTAGGAACAGGTAAAATCGGCGTCGGCGGTCTCATCAGGGACATAACCGAACAAAAGCGTGCTGAAGAAATAAAGAGAAGAGCCGAAGCGATGGAATCGCTGGGAGCATTGGCCGGCGGGGTAGCCCATGATCTGAATAATATACTGGGCCCGCTGGTGGGATATCCTGAATTGCTGCTCATGAAACTGCCTGAAGACAGTCCGTTAAGGGAAGATATACTGCAAATCAAACAAGCTGCTTCCCGGGCGGCAGATGAAGTCCAGGACCTCCTGACGCTTTCCAGGCGAGCTCATTACCTGATGAGTCCCCTAAACATTAATACCATGATAAAGAACCTGATCAACTGTCCTGAATTCAATAAACTGAAAGAAGAATCCTCCGAAATCCGGCTTGAAGTAAATCCGAGCGATAATTTGCTTCCGGTAAAAGGCTCGGAAAACCATCTTTCCAAGGCTTTGATGAATCTGGTCATTAATGCTTATGATGCGATGCCGGAGGGGGGCACGCTGAAGATTTCCACCAGGAACCTGTATGTTGAAAAGGTTGAAGAGGAAAAAGGACCTGCGCTGGAAATGGATAAAGGCGAATATATTGAGATAGTTGTAGAGGATAATGGCGCCGGCATACCGGACGAGTTTATTCACAAAATATTCGAGCCTTTTTTTTCAAAAAAGAAACTGGGACGCCGTTCGGGATCAGGGCTTGGTCTGGCCGTTGTAAACGGGGTTATTTCCGATCATCACGGATATATAACGGTTAAATCAAGAATCAATGAAGGAACGTCGTTTCGAATACTATTGCCGGCGATCAGGGATAACATAGTTTCTCCGCTTCATCCGCCGAGTGATTTAAAAGGCCAGGGCACGATTCTTATCGTCGACGACGATGAAGGGCAAAGAAATATAATGGAAAAATTGCTCAACTCGTTGGGATACGACGTATCCTCGGTCTCCAACGGCTATTCGGCATTGGAATATCTGGAAGAGAATGATCCTGACATCGTCATTCTGGACATGATTATGCCCGATATGGACGGACTGGACACCTTCAAAGAGATTCGCAAAAAAGCGCCCAACCAGAAAACAGTTATCGCCAGCGGTTTCTCCCAGTCCAGACGCGTCAGGGAAGCGCAAAAGCTGGGTGCCGGAGAATTCATAAAAAAACCAATGACGCTTGAAAGTCTGGGTACTGTCGTCAGCAACGCCCTGAGCAAAAAAAACCGGGCTTGATTGCAGAGACATACCGATTGGTTAATTCCATATGAACAGCACCCTTCTTTTGTATCCGATAGAAAGAGATTCCGAATATAGACCTTCCATGCATCCTTGCAGTTTTTCCAATTTTTCGACCGCCGCGGCTGAATTATTTACTCATCAGTTCATCGCGGATCAAACGACACAAACGGGGAATCAATTCTTCAAGTTCCGGTGAGAGTTCCATCCCCAGCTCGATGCATTTCGGTTCTATTCCGAAAACGACTATTTCTGGAAGGTGAACCAACTGAAGGTCCCATAATTTAACGGCATCGGCGAGGCTCAGGGAATGCAATGATATGACGGGATTTGAGTCTGAATATAAATCCTGGGCGGACAGCTTGTAAACGGTTCCCGGGGAATTATTCCCTGAAACGGCATCGATCAGAACAACGAATTTCTTGCCGTCGAGCAGGGGAACAAGGTCCAGTGCGCTCGTTCCAGCATCCACCAGGTCCACGCCTTGTGGAAGGTCGTAATCTTTGAGCGCTGCAACGACCTTTATGCCGACTCCGTCATCTCCCATCAAGGGATTGCCGAATCCTGCAACCAGGGCCCAATTATCCGTCATATTACGCCTTGAGTCTTCAGAGTCCATGATTTCAGTTTCTCCCATACGATCCTGGAATCCCTATTGCGCTGCCCGCAGAATCTTCCAATTGACAAGCTTGTCGGTGAATCATGAAGCGGGATAACATTTTGACGGTAGGGGACCGCTTTTTCGTATTCAATGCGGAATGATTTGCGGTTACAGGAAACTGCGTCTCGTTTTCAGAACGCTTTTCTCATAACGTTCATTCCGACGAGACGCAGCTTCACCGAATACCGGTATTTAAATCAGAAGACCGGCAGTTCTATGGTTTTCTTTTCGACAGATTTATCAATGTGCGACAAATGGATAGCGCATGCCAGGCAGGGATCGAATGAACGAACGATCCTGGCAGGTTCCATCGGCGCGTCATGGTCTGTTACGGGGGCATCCATAAGGGCTTTTTCTATCGGCCCCATATTCTTGTCGTCATCTCTGGGGCCGGCGTTCCAGGTAGTAGGAACCACGGCCTGGTAATTGGCGATTTTACCGTTTTCTATAAGGATCCAATGACCGAGGGCGCCGCGCGGCGCTTCGGTTAAACCCATGCCTTTGGCCTTATCGGGAATGCTGAAAGGCGTATGGAAAGGCTCGCCTGGTTTGAGCTGGTCAACGTAGTCGAGTAATTTATGGGCGACGATGCTCGTTTCGAGCGCACGAGCCAGATGCCTTCCTGCAGCCGTGTTGATGATGCTTAAATTCGCATCGAGCTTATTCAGAGCCTCATCGAATTTTTTCTTCACATCTTCATGGCCCTTCATATAAGCAACGACCATTCGAGCTCCGGGACCGACTTCCATAGGTTCTCCGTCATAACGGGGAGCCTTGACCCACGAATAAGCCTTCTTCTTTTCAAATTCGGGTTCCGTTTTACCTTCATGCGGGTAGGCCGGGTCCATTTTTTTGAACCGGGAGAATCTGACATGCTCGGAAATCTTCGTATGATCAAAATCCTCTACTGTAGAAATTTTAACCACTCCCGCAGGCAGATACCTTTCAACTGCATCGTTCGTTTCCTCGAAAACGCCGTACGAAAGATAATTGCCGTAACTCTTGCCGACTTCGGCGCAACCGGGAAATAATCCCGCCAGAGCGATAATATCGGGAACATAAACATCATCGATGAATTCAATTAAAGAAGCCAACCTCATTTTGTATCCGACGATTTTATCCACGGTGGGTTTCTGAGTGGCTCCGCCCGGAGCTATGGCCAGTTGATGCGGCATACGACCGCCGAAAACGGTCAACATCTCATGGGCCAGCCTTCTCGCATCCAGGGCCTTCAGATAATGATCTATCAACTGTATGTTTACATCAACATCTTTTACATAAAAATCGCCTTCATATCGGGGAAGAAAAGGACCTAATGCGACGGGTTCTCCGGCTTCAGCCTGTTTGAGGCCGTTCAAAACCCAATTTTTCAGTTTGATGAGTCTGTTGTCCGACCCCTTGTATTTCGCAATAGCCGTTATGTCTACATAATCCAGGGCCGCCAAATGATAAAAGTGGAGGACGTGCGATTGAATGAAATTCGCGCCCAGCATCAGATTACGTATCAGACGGCCGTTATCCGGCGGTTCTATGCCGAAGGCCGCGTCCAGATTCAGGGTTGATGCTTGAGCATGACTGGAGGGACAAACGCCGCAGATTCGTTGAGTGATATGCTGCGCATCGACGGGATTCCTTCCTGCCAGTATGTTTTCGAATCCTCGGAACATCTCTCCGCAGGAGTAAGCATCAACAACCTTCCCATCTTTTACTTCTACATCTATCTTCAGATGCCCTTCTATTCTTGTAATAGGGTCTATCGTAATTTTTTTCTTCATTATCTGCGCTCCTTATTCGGCCTTAGGCTATTTGTTGTACTTTAATTTTGTCTTTCGCCACCGCGCCTCGCAGACCTACGCCGAAATGATCGGGAAATGTCGAAGCGGTGCAACCGATACACGGCGATCCGCACGTAATGCAGTTGTTGACGCCGCCGTTCCAGCCTCTTTTCATGACGTCGCAGTGGGAAACAGGGCCCTTGCAGCCTAATTCCAGCAGACAATAAGGTTCGCCGTAATCTTTCGCGAATTTTCCTTCCTCATAATAACTGTATCTTTCGCAGTTCTCATGAACATCAGGATAAAATATGGCCGGGCGTCCTTCGCCGTCCAGCTTGGGAACGCCGTACCACAAATAGTGGGCGATTGTGCCGACCATCCAGTCGGGATGAGGCGGACAACCCGAAACATTAATGACCGGTATTTGAATGTCATTTTGTTTCAACCAGTCCGTAAGATGTACGGCTCCCGTCAGATTACCCTCCCCAGCGGGAATGCCGCCGAAGGCAGCGCAAGTTCCTACGGCAATGGCGGCCTGCGATTCGACTGCTATTTCTTTGACGAGGTCTCCGAAGTAAATATGTTCGCCCTCTCTTTGTCCTAACGTGCAGCATACTTCATGAGCAGTCGGTATGGAACCTTCGACTACGAGAACCACCTTGCCCTTCTTGGCGGCAAGCGTTTCATCGATTGCCTGAGTCGAAACATCGCCCGTTCCAGCCATGATAGTCGCATGGTATTTCATGCTTATGACTTGCGTAATGACTTTCGCTATGTCCGGATACTGAGCGTTCAGAATGGAAACGCTGCAGCCGGAACAGGATTGACCTTGCACCCAGATGACCGGCGGCAGAGCCGGCGTCTCTGCGAGCGCTTTCGCGATTTTCATCATTCCCAGTTTTGAAGACCCGGCAACGGCTCCCGTCGCCAAAGCCAACTTAAGAAACTGTCTTCTTGAAATTTTCTCCATTTATTCCTCCCTCTGGAGTTTGACTTAATTCTAGTGAAATCCGCCCTCACTTTATCATAGCGACTTCGCCAAGGATGTCAATAAAATATTGATGCGGAATCCCAACAGTATGCCCGGCGAGAATAAGCCATTTCACGATCCTTCAGCGTGCTTTCGCAGCATTGGAGAAAATCGGCCTTTCATGGACAAAAAAGAGTTAACCCGCATTTCTCCTATTCGATAGATCAATGCGGGCTACATTAATTTATTTTTCAGTCGCTTAACTCAGATACGCCATTGGCCGGCTTTTTCAGCTATAATCCTTTCGCTTTACCGTTTTTTCCTCGTCAGGTATCCAGTAATTCCCAAGGCCGGTAAAATCAGGAGTAGTATGATGCCTCCCTCTCGAAGCGCCGGAATGCTGGGCGGCGTGGGAACAGCAGTGGGCGTAAAGGTTATAGCGTCAGTAGGGGTTTCGGTCGGGGGGTTCGACGGCGTAAGCGTTGGCGTTTCGGTGGGAACTGAGGAAGGAGTCAGCGTGGGCGAATGCGAAGGGGTCATTGAGGGAGTCCGGGTCGGAGATTCCGTCGGCGGAACGGTAGGTGTATTTTCCGGCGTTTCCGTGGGAACAGGAGTGGGCATCAAGGGAGCAGTTTCTTCTGGCATGTACTGCAGGTAGTCCGAGGGATAGGAAGTCATGTTGTAAGTTGCCTGAATCCAGCTTGAGCTCCGGGCAATCTTTGAAATACGCAATTCATCGATACAGCCTGCGATGGTATGTTGATCCGCCTCATAGGTTATGTATCTTCCTATTGCAGGTTGTCTTCCGTCTAAACTCAGCGGCAGATCGCATACCGGCAGGGAATCCTCGAAATCACCTCCGTCGACATACAATTTATGCTGACCGTTTCTTTCTGCGGTTGCTGCGGCCATATGCCAGTCTCCGTCGTGATATCCGTTTCCGTTGGAATAAATGAAATTTTCGCAGGGTCCTGAGCGACGGTCCAAGGCTTTAATTCGACCGTCGTCGCCGATAATTATGCCGATCCTATGATAGTTGCTTTCATCTTCGATATATAGCGTTGAGGGATATTCATCATTTGCCCGTATCCACCCCAGAATGGTATAATCATTTTGATTCTGGAACATTTCGCTACCCAGGATATAGTCGTCGTTTCCATCGAAGATTTGAGCGAGTCCGACCTGTCCCGGCATCTGAGAAGGTTCCGCGGCGCTCTTTTTCGAGGCGTGATTCGTTCCGGCGCTGTCTTCGACCACGGCATCCTGGTTATCGTCAGCCATGTGCCAGACTGCAAGATAATCCGGGTCCCAAACGCCTGCCCTGTTTTGCTGTGAACCGCATGCCGCATTGCCGTAATACATGTAAATGACCGTGTTCTCAGAAGCGGAAAGATGGGGTATTCTGACCCAGGCCGTCAGAATGGCGTTCATATCGTCGAATAACTCTATCTCATGATCGAGCTTGCTCGTGCCGTCCTGAGCCGTAAAGAGAATATCGTCTCCGTCCGGCTGTGCTGATGTGAATACAGGATTCTTGGATAAATTTATAGCGACGTGTACGGGGAAATCAGTTAAATCCGTTTCGCAGACGTCCGAAGAAATTACGATCTCCTGCCTGTAACCCCAGTTCATATCGTACCAGGAAGCTTCTCCGTCGGGCAGGACGATCCTGTCCACAGTCCCGTCGCCGTCATCATCAATGTAAAGGTTAGGGTCCACTTCCGATTCCTGCACGTACGTTTTTAAAATCGCTCCCGCATTCACCTCCACATCAGAATAGGCGAACCTGTTTTTCGTTTCGTCCGAAGCGTCGATAGTCTGAGCGCTTATCGTCACCGTAGAGTTCTCCAAAGCCTCAAATACATAATTATAATCTTCCGCTCCATAATCTGCGGAAATAACCTCGCCGATGACATAATCGATATCATTTTCCTCATCATACGCTGCCGTATCCTCGTAATAAGCGCCCGGAATCTCAAAATCGATTTCGCCGCTCTGGTTTACTCCGACATGATTGCCGGCGGCATCATACAAATGCATACGCCCGGCAGGTCCGTATTCCGAATGCTTTCCATAATCCTTCTCACTCAGATCATCAAACCAGGGTATCCAGTCAGAAGCATACTTGACCGATGAACTGAAATGTTCATTCGGATGTATCGTGAAGACTCCATGATTAGCGTCAATTTTACGATAACCTTTGTCCTCGCCCGACGCGTCCGTTATGACGTGCAGGGGCAACTCCCCGGAATAATCCGAAGTGTTTATAACGCTGCCGTATGGGACAGGGATGTATGTCGCATTATAAGGATTGTCCGATTTATATACGAATGAACTGTGCCAATGGCCGCTCAAAACCAATGAAGCCGAATCGCCGAGTCGGCCGTCGTGGTCCGGATCACGAAGAGTGGACCAGGTTTCCGTGCGATTCTGGATTATGCAGCCGTTTCCGCAGTCATCTTCATCGTAATTGTGACTCGAACTGCAGCACACAACCGGGTGATGCATAAAGACTACTTTATACCGATAAGGATACTCCTGCAGCCGGCTTTCCAGCCAGGTATGCTGACTGCCGCTTAATCCGCTTCCTTCTGGGAACCAATCGATTATGGGCCATATACAGACAGGCCATATATAAAGTTTGCATCCTTCATACCAGTCTGCGTCGCAACCGGAATTGACCGAGATTAAACTAATATTATTGATGTTCACGCGGTAATTCAGGTCATTTTCAACATAATACTGATAGTTTCCCATGCCGGCTATCCTGCAGTCATGATTACCCGGAGTCGTATAATAGGGCATGTTCAGGTCTGAAACGATATCCACGAAATCCTGATAATATGAAGAACCGACGGCCCCGCTGCCCCAATGAACCAGGTCGCCTGAAATGACCACGAAATCAGGCGCGGGACTCATGTTGTTTATAAACGTAACCAGGTCCTCAAACCTGTCCGCTGCGCCTGTGGTTCCTACATGCGGGTCTGTTACATGCAGGAAGGAATAATTTGAGACAGGCGTCGACGTATGAATCTGCGTCGGAGTCCGCGTCGGCGTCTTGGTAGGGGTCCGGGTTGGAGTGCGGCTGGGAGCTCCTGTAGGCGTTCGAGTGGGAGTGCGCGTCGGATATCCCGTGGGGGTTCGGGTCGGCGTCCTGGTGGGCGTTCGAGTAGACGGGTTGCTGGTCGGCGTTCTGGTCGGCGTGCGGGTGGGCTCCTGCGAATACTCGCTGGGATAAACAGCGATGAAAAAAGTCCACGCATTATCTTGCGTATTTCCATCATGATCTGTCATCGCCAATTCGAAATCGTCCGAGCCTAAATTCACCGCCCCGGTTATTCGAGGAGTCCAGCCCCATTGAGCGCATGTTATCGCACATGGATTCCCGGGAAAATTCACATCGTAGTAAATCGTATCATGATCCCCGTACTGCCCTAATGCCGACTCTATCCTTAATCCGGTAGAGGCGTTAACATATTCCGACGGATATACCGCCAACCATAACACATAGGCGTTGTCGACGTCATTGCCCTCATGGTCCTTTAAAGCCAGTGAAAAACCGGAGCTGCTGTGATTGACCGGACAGGACATGTGAGGCACACCATAGGATTGAGCGCTGGTTACGACATGAGGCGTCCCCGGAAAATTCTGATTGTACGTAACGGAATCTTGATGACCGAGTTGCTGACAACGCGCCTCTATCATCAGTCCCGTTCCCGGATCGCTGAACTCATTGGGATAAACCGCTATCCACAAAACCCAGGCATCCTGCTCTTCGTTCCCTTCATGATCCCGCAGCTTTATTCGAAATCTGTCCGCCGTATGGTCCGCAGCACACGCGGGCTTCGGTTCGTAAAGCTCCTGAGCGCATACCACCACAGTCGGTGTCGAGGGAAAATCCAGGTCATAATAAACATAATCATTGTGATCCATCTGAGTGCAGCCCGTTTCAATCATTAAACCCTTTTCCCTATCCATAAACGTATGGCGATAAGGCTTCATGACTTCGATCCGGTCCTCTTGCTCTTCGGCCATTCCCTGAGTTACAGGGCATCCGCACAAGAAACCGACCGTTATGAAAAAAACTGTGGTCAATAAAATACTTAACCTGCTTAAAGTAAACATAATGCCTCCCATTCTTGCCATTTCAGCAAATCTTGCGAAATAAAATCAAATATTAACGCCTTGTTTCCCTTTTCCCATTTTATTAAATCTTTCACTTTTCCTACTCCAGCCTCTGCAGACCCTTCGGATTTGAATATAAATCAAATTCTTTTAAAAATCAAATCTCACTTATATGTCGCTGCTGAAACTACTTTTTAAGCGTACAAAATGACTTCTGTTGTCCTTTTCGTCCCTTTAAAAAATGAATTTCGATAAGGCGGACTTTGAAACGGGGACCACGAAAATTACCATTCCAAAAGAATTCACCTGGCCCGATACAGGCTAAAAAGAAATTCAGGGACTTACATTCCGGGGCGTCATGCTGGATGAAACAGTGAACTATATCAAGGGTGATTATGCCTTGGTTGTGGGTACTGGTCTTACTAGCAAAGAAGAAAGGGACGAAGGGACGAAGGGACCTAAGGGACCTAAGAGACCTAAGGGACAGAAGGGACGGTTGTAATATAAAATCTTCTTATTATCAAAAAACGGTATCGGAAAATTAACCGTCTCAGAGAAGAAACGGATTTTGGGGACTGATTATATACGCGGACGTTGCCGTCTTGTTCGGCGATAAATCTTTGTCTCAGAGAAGAAACGGATTTTGGGGACTGATTATACTTGGGCTGGACTTTTTCATAAAACCTTTGACTGACTGAAATCCACTGTTTTTTTTCATCAAGGGCTGCTTGTTTCGATATCAGTACCGGTATCGCAATCGGAATACTTAATTGCATGGAGATTTGTTTTGCCTTTATCTTATTTTCAGGGCTTCCTGATTATTCAAGTCTGCAAAAAATGTAACCTCAAAACACGGATATCTGGTTCAGCGCCGGAATTTTTTAAGCTTCCAAAATGGCTTCCGTTCTCCTTTTCGTCCTTTTTGAAATCTTACATTACTGAATTACTTGTTTTTTTTTAAACGCAGCGGCCATGCAAACCGATATAAGGAGAATCACGATCGCCAGGACGCTTGTGGAAGCGGCAGGAATCTGGTGCTGCTGGGGTATGGTCGGCGTGGGAGTGGGCGTCGGCGCCGGCGCGCCGCTGCAGTCGTAAACGAATTCGCCGTCAATGACGTTGAATCCTGCCGTATGATCTTTAAGCTCGGATATCGTAACTGCACTTCGATCACCTTCTTCGCAACCGTCGCATTTAACCCGGAACCTTAGTATCGCGAAATCGCCTTCGGCATTCTGAGAGACCTTTGCATCGGGATCGAATCCCCCGATTCTGACAACGCCCGGTTCGATACGGTTGCCGGCGAAGAATTCGAAACCGGAAATCAGGCCGGTTTTGCGGCATGAATCGTACTGAAGCATGTTCGGATCGTAATGTACTTCAAAAGCGAACGCTTCTATGTTTCTCTGCCCGTTTTGCAGTCTGACGGCCGTTTCTATGTAATCGTCGTTGCAGCCTTGCGCATCGGAAACGGTGATCGTTCCGCCCGCGGGTTCGGGCAGGGACAGGTCGGACATGGACATGAACCTTCCTGCTTCTGCGGACTTCTGCACTTCGTGCACGCAGTCGCAGTCAAGCATCAGGTAGTGCAGGAATATGCATTGACCGTCTCCGGGCGACACCTGGTCGTTGCCGTTGCAGTCGGCCGAGCAGAGTTCTTCATAAGTGGGATGCGCTATGTACATCAGGTAAATCTTGTAGGCCATGAGCGCGTCGTAGGGGGTCATGCTGAAGTCGTTGTTGACGTCTCCGTCGTGTATGCAGCCGGGCGGGCAGAGATCGTCCTGGGGATATCCCAGCCAGGGTTCGTATATGACGTATCCCCAAATTTCATCGCCGCCGCCTATTCCCCAGCCGGAAGGTCCGTCGGAAGCGCCCCACCAGTTGAAGTCGGCCCGTACTGGTCCGTCCAGGGCTTCATCGTCCACGATGAGACCGTACTGGTCGTTGTTCGCTATATTGTTGTATTCGATGAAGCCGCCCGGCATGACGTAAGGTCCGCCGTAAGGACCCGATCCTGAAAACACGTATATGCCTTCCGCATTGTCGGTGATGTCGTTGCACATCATGGTTATGTCTTCTATATCCCATAACCGTACGGCCTGACCTTCGCCTTCGTCGCCCTGGCTGACTCCCGTTATCGTGTTGTCCCGGACTTCCGCTTCCAGCGCATGGTTTATCTCCAGCGCGGCTATGAAGTCGCCGGACTGTCCCTGAATGCCGCCTATGTTCTCCCAGACGTTGTCCCGCACCTCAAGATGAGTGATTTTGTCGCCGTGATTGCCCCTCAGAGCCACCGTGCCGTTGCAGTCATGAATGTGATTGCCTGTGAAGGTCACATGCGTCAGTTCGTACTCGTTTTCTCCGTCCCATCCCGGCACGGACGGGTCCGTATCGAAAACGGCGCCGCCCAATATGTTTTTGAATTCCGTGTCGGTCACCGTCAGCGTTCCCGTCAGCCTGTTGCCGTAGAACCCGTGCCTGTGGCTCACGTTTTCTCCGTCTATGACGCAGTCGTTTATCGTCAGGTCCTTGATTATGCCTGAATTAGTCAATTGAACCACGCGGTTATATCCGGCGTATCCTTTCAGATAGAGATTTTCGATGGTCAGTCCGTCCAGCGCGTAAATGTTCTGGAATTTTAATCCTCCGTCAATGACTGGACGATTTTGCGCATCGCCTCTGACGGTGATTCCCGTTTTCTCGAATCCCGTATCGAAAAGCACAGTCTCGGAATAGGAACCGGGATTCACAAGAACAAGTCCGCCTGAAGAGACAGCGGTCACTGCTTCCTTGACCTTTGCGAACGCGTCGTACCCGAAAGTGTATCCCGGACCCACTATTTCGCCGGGAGCGCTGCCGGTCCAGTCGTCGTCAACATTGACCGTATTCGGCTGCGGGGTTGAAGTGGACGACGGCGTGGAAGTCGGGGACATCGTGGGCGTCCGTGTAGGCGTATAAGACCCTGCGGGCGTATCGGTCACGGTAGCGGTCGGCGTCGAAGTCACCGTGGGCGTGGGGCTGACCGTCGGCGTCAGGGTTACTGTGGGCGAAGGCGTCGCCGTGGGGACAAGGAGCTCAAAATCACGGTTCACAAGTATATTGCTCATCACTTCTAGGCCGGTAAGCGTCTGGGGAGAATAACCGGAAGCTCCGGCTGTCACGTCGTATGTCCCGTTCGGAAGATGTTCGATACGATAATAACCGTTCTCGTCCGTTCCGTCTGGATCATGATAACCGCCGCTTGCGGTCACCGATGCTCCCTCGAGCGGATCAAGCGTGTCGCCGTCCCTCACATAGCCGGTTATGCCGCCGCCTACCCTGAAATTCCAGTTCCACTCCGGACAGTCGTAACAATTGGAATAATTGCCCGTTTCATGCGCTTCCACCTTCAGTTGAATGTCCGGAGAACCCGAAGGCACAGTCCAATACCATGTATGAAACTCCTCGTCGTTATGATCGAAAACCACGTTCCAGTCTTCGCCTTCGGCATGGCTGTCCCATTCGACCGTTCCCGTATCACCGTCCGTATCAATCTTCAACGTATAAGTCGTTTCATATTGATCGAAAGGATGAGGATTCTCGCCTCTGACCATGATCCTGGCCGTATCGCCCGGATAGAAAACCCTCTGAGACTCTCCCTGAAGGTTCAGAATACTCACCGACTGAACACGCGGGTCAAGATCAAACGTTATCTCGTCGCAGAAATGAGGAAACGTCTGAGCTATCGCATCGGCCTGCGCCTGGTCTTCCGCACAGACGTACGTCGTGGTCGAATCAAGCGTTATCATGGCCATTGAATTGGTCGTCACGACATAATGGCCGCCGTTGAAATGCTGCGTTCTTATCTCGAACCGGTTGCCGGCAGTGCCGTTCGGATTCACGTTCAAAAAGACGGGATCGAATGAAAAACCGTAAGTCCCGCTCGGTATCATATCGTTCAATTCCGCGATAAGATGACCGTTCACATATAAATCAATGTAATGCGGCCTTACATCGGAACGGGGCGAAAAATGCGTATAAATGACCGCACGGGTTACCTCTTCCATGCCGACCGATACTCTGAATCCCATCGATATTCGCGGCCGGTTCGTGCAGAACCAGCCCGACATGCCGTAGCAGAATTCCGACCCCGGAACCGTCGCGGCATAGATCGATTTCGGCGCTTCACATTCGTAGGTCAACGGCAGAACGACCTCTTCCCCGCCCGCCGTCGCCTTCAGCTCCCCGGACAACGTGCTCTCACCGGGACTGAATACCGGTTCGGCCTGAAATTCGACGTACTCCGCATGACCCAGACGATAATGCTCCACCTGCGGGATAAACAACACGCGTCCCAGCAGGCCTCCCTGGTCAGTCACCGACAGGTCCGTCAGGGTATCTCCGTCGTTCGATACTCTTAACGTTTTAACCAGGGTCGTTTCGTCTTCGCTCTCTTCCGTCATGGCGTAATCTACGTTGGGCCATATGACTTTAATCAGCGTCGGAGCGCAATCGGTAATCGGATCGGACTGTTCATTTGCGGTAAGGCTTACGACTATGTCTTCAAAAATAACATGTCCCTGTCCGTCCACAGGTTCAACGTCCTGAGCGTGAATCACCAGCTCCACCTGCTCGCTTTCGCCCGGACCCAGGACTATCGTTTCGTCTTCGCTGCCCGGACCCGTGAAGTTTACAATCAGCTCCCCGTTCGGATTATCTATGCTCAATTCCGCTTCATGTCCTACAACATCGTCGTTGCGAACCGTTACCGAGGCATGCTGATCATAGTCGCGGTCCACGACGAACACATAATCGTCGCTCGTAAATACCACGCCTTTCCTCGTGTGGAAAGTCCACACCTGCGTGTCTGTAGTCCCGCACAACGATTCCGCATGCACATACCATATATAAGTTGTACTCCGTTCAAATCCCTCCACTTCAACGCTGTGGAACTTCTGATCGGAGCCCATGGAAACCTCCGTCCAGGCTCCCGGACCGTTTTTGCGATAATACAGGGTCGTATCGCTTTCCGCTGACGTCCGGCAACTGAACGTTATGTCGTTGCTTGCCGTTTTGGCATCGTCTTTCGGATATCTGAGCGATACTTCGATGCTCGAGGTTACTTCCAGTTCGCCGTCTGCAGCAAAATCCTGTCCCATTTCCTGGGATGCCGCATGGAACTGAAACGGATAATCACCCGTATCGCCGCAATCGGAAGAAACGTCCACGGAGAAAATGCATACTTCAGAGTCGCCTGCGTTGACGAACATCTGCGCAGGATTGACGTCATACCAGCTTACAGGCAGAGAACCCGTCACCGACATGTCGAACGTATCCGGCCCGTAATTGTCGTTAGTCAATGTAACGAAATAATAGGGATTGGTTCCGACGGGAGCCGACTGAAGTTCCGGCGAAAGCTGCAATCCCACCTGATCGGGACAGTAAAGAATAGGAACTGTGCGTGCGCCGGTATTATTCCCTTCATCCGTTTCGGAAACTTCATCAAGAACGTCAGCCGCCGCTGAACAGACATATCCGCATACGGCAGTCCACGTCTGATAAACAGTCGTCGTCTCATCCGGCGACAATCCCGGTACTGTATGATCGTCACCGATCTGAACAGCTCCCGTACCGTCGTCTTCGTAAAACCTTACGGTAAAGGAACCCGAAGAGGCATCACCCCGGTTCCATATCCGAAGACTTAACGTCGTCGTCTGATTTTCCTCGGGATTCACAGGATCGAAACCGATATATTGGTTTTTGACCACCAGGTCGGGTCCCGGAGTCGGAGTATCCGTTGGCAAAGGCGAAGCCGTAAAGGTGCTGCTGGCCGTCGGAGTAGGACTGAGCGTCGGCGTGTTCGTCACCGTCCTGGTCGGACTCAGTGTCGGCGTCGAAGATAAAGTGGGCGTGGCGCTAAGCGTGGGCGTCTGAGTCACGGTCGGCGTATTGGTTATCGTCGGGGTCAGCGTCGCCGTCGGTATAAGCAGATTGAAATTACGGTTGATCAGAACTTCTCCCTGAACTTCAAGGTCGGTCAGAGTCTGAGGAGCATATCCCGATGCCCCTGCCGTCACATTATACGTTCCGTTTCTCATTCTGTTTATTTCATAGTAACCGTTTTCATCCGTACCGTCCGGATCGCGATATCCACCGCTCGCCGTTACCGATGCCCCCTCAATCGGCTGCTCCGTATCCTCATCTTTCACATATCCCGTTATGCCGCCGCCTACGCTGAAGTTCCAGTTCCAGCCGGGACAATCCCAGCATTCGTCGTAATCCTGAGCGTTATGCGCTTCCACCTTCAGACGGATCGACGGATGTCCCGAAGGAACCCTCCACGACCACGTATGAAAGTCCTCGCTGTTGTGAGGCAGTATCACGCGCCAGTCGGACGCTTCTTCGTGACTGTCGTAATCCGGTATGTCGTCCCCGTCCGTATCGATTTTTAAACTGTATTTTACGTCGTAAGTATCGAATGGATGAGGATTCTCCGCTCTCACCTCCACGTTTACCGTCTCATCCGGATAAAAAACCCGGCATGGATTCCCGTAATCATCCAGTATTCTTATCGTCTGAACCCTCGGATCAAGATCGAAATCATACTCATCGCAATTATGAGGCAATATCTGCGCTATCGCTTCTGCCTGCGCCTCGTTCTCCGCGCAGATGAAGGCAGTTGTCGGCTCAAGCATCACGACGGCCAGCGATGATGAAGAGACGACATAATGACCGCCGTTGAAATGCTGCGTTCGTATGCTGAAAGTGTTTTTCGCCGTCCCTCCTGGATTCTCGTTTAAATAGGCCGGATCGAATGAGAATCCGTATGTCCCGCTCGGCACTATATCGTTCAGTTCGCCGATCAGATGATCGTTGATGAAAAGGTCTATGAAATGAGGCCTTACATCCGAACGCGGATCGAACGACGTGTATATCGCCGCAGCCTCCACCTCTTCTATCGCCACGGACGTCCTGAATCCCATGTTGATGTTGGGCCGGTTCGTGCAGAACCAGCTCGCCATCGAATAACAATACTCCGATTCAGGAACAGCCGTTTCATATATCTCCTTCGGCGATACGCATTCGAAAATCACCGGCAATTCGCTCTCCACTCCCGCAGCCGTCGCCTTCAACGTTCCCGAAAGCTCCGTATCGCCCGCATGAAATAACGGCTCCAACTCAAAGTCAATGTGATGATCGCGTCTTAAAAGGAAATGGTCCACGTTCGGCAGCAACAACACGCGGCCCAACAGTCCGCCGTGAGCCGTCACGCTTACATCCGTCAACGGATCGCCCTCATTCTGAACACGCATCGTCTTCACCAGCGTATTCGGGTCCTCGCTCTCCTCGCTTAACGTAAAATCTATGTCAGGCCATCGCACGTTTATGATCGTCGGAGCGCTGTCCGTGATGGGCTCCCCCGACTCATCAGCAACCAGCGATACCGTTATGTTGGAAAAACGCACATTTTCCGGCTTCGATCCATCACTCTCCACGTCCTGAGCATGTATCACCAGCTCAATTTCCCGCGTCTCTCCCGGAGCCAGGTACACCGTCTCCTCCTCGCTTCCCGGTCCTACGAAATTAACGATCAGCTCGTCGTTGGGATTCGTTATCGACAGCTCCGTTTCGTGCTCAATCACATCTTCATTCTTCACCGCAACAAACCGTTGTTGATCATAATCACGATCCACTACAAAATTGTAGGCATTCTGAGTGAAAACCACCCCGTTGCCCACGGAAAAATGCCGTACGCCCGTGTCCATATCCCCGCATTGAGACTCAAGATGGATGAACCATTCGTAATTTTCATTGCGGGACAGATGCATCACGTCGACCTGATGATCGGTCGTATTTGATCCCGAAGGCAGCGTTATCCAGTAAGTCGCATCCGTTTGCTTGTAATACAACGTTCCGTCGCAGGCCGCCGACGTCTTCCAACTGAACGTCACGTCGCGGCTGCCCGTGGTCGTCCCATTCGCCGGAAAACGCTGGCTTACGCTCAACTGTCCGTCAACCTCCAACTGAGCCGTCCGCACATAGTTTATCCCCATCTGGCGCGACGATGCCACAACCTCAAACGGATAATCGCCAATGACGGAACATGTATCCGGTATCTCCACCGTAATAATGGCTATGCCTGCGCCGCCCGCTTCGATCTCCAGTTCCGTCTGATCGATCTCATACCAAGACGGCGGCAAGGAACCCGTAAGCGTCAAATCGAATATGTCCGCCCCTTGGTTGTCGTTCAATATCAAAATTAAAAACCATGTTTCATTCCCCACGATGCCCGTACCGATTTCGGGCCACAGCCAGTAAGTTATCGCCCCCTCGCAATAGTTTATCGGCACATGCCTCCAGGCCGAATTGTTCGACTCCTTCGATTCCTCCACATCATCGTAAACGTCCGCTTCAACCTTCACCCTTGCATCACATACAGCAGTGAAAGGTATCGATACAGTCTGCTCGTTACCCGGCGATATGTATCCCAGAACCTTTTCACTTCCGATCTGGATGTACCCCGCGCCGTAATCAGCATAAAAACGCACCGTGCAAGGTCCCGACGTCGCTGAACCCTCGTTGTGCACCGTCGCCGATAATGTCGTCTCCTCGTTCTCCTCCGGATAGGAAGGATCGAACACTATGTCGCCGCCCGATATGACCAGATCAGGCCGGGGAGAAGGGGTATCAGTAGCGGTCGGAGTCACCGTCCACGTCGGAGTATTCGTCCGCGTCGGCGATATCGTCGGACTCCGCGTCGGCGTCCGGGTCGGACTCCGGGTCGGGGTCTTCGTCGGCGTTCGAGTCGGAGACAACGTTGGAGACAATGTCGGCGTCCTCGTCGGTGATCTCGTCGGCGATATCGTCGGCGTCTTCGTCGGCGTGCGTGTCGGCGTACGCGTCGGCGTGAGCGTTATCGTCGGCGTCTTCGTCGGCGAACGGGTCGGCGTGCGCGTTGGAGTTAACGTCCTGGTCGGAGTTCTCGTCGGCGTTCGCGTCCGCGTCGGCGTCTTCGTCGGAGTCCTTGTCGGGGCAACTCCCAGATTTACGTAAGCTGCTCCCGCATCCGTCCCGTGATCATCATCGCCTATCGCTCCCATAATTATGAAACTGCCCGATATGTGCACCGAATAACCCAACTGATCGCCGCCCTGACCGTCATACGCTATGTATTTCGCATCCTGTATCCAGTTGGAACCGCTGCGACGGAACTTGTAAGCAGAACCGGAGTTTCCTCCGTTGTCGTCATCCTGATACGCCCCGATGACCGCATAATCGCCGTACAACTGAACCGAGAACCCAAAAAAATCTTCGCCCGATGCATCTGATGCCGTTATCTTATCCTGCTGAGACCAAGTCGAACCGCTTCGGACAAAAACGTAGGCGCTGCCTGAACTTTCTCCGTCATCATCGTCAAAAGGAGCCCCTATTAAGGCATAACTTCCATAAATTGATACAGAACGGGCAAAACTATCTGAACTTGTCCCGTCAGATGACTGCAGCGTATCCTGAAGAGACCAGCTCGATCCGCTTCGGACATATACATAGGCAACGCCGACGTCATATGCATAGGGAGACCCTACGATCACATAACTCCCGTAAATATCTACTGTCCATCCTGTAAAAACCAAGTTTTCCGGAGGATAAAGCTTCTGCTGCAACGACCACGTGGAGCCGCTTCTGTAATATACATACGCCGATCCGAAATAGTTGGGATCAGATCGATCGAAGGGAACTCCAACAACAAAGTAATCCCCATAAATGGCCACAGAATATCCCATAAGCGTTGCCTGAGCCGCGTATACCTTGTGCTGATATACCCAACTGCTGCCGTTCCATCGGTAAATGTAAACCGATCCGTAGGCATTTCCCCCAAGCTCATCATCGCCCTGTGCGCCTGCTACAATGTAATTCCCATATATATCCACAGAGAATCCGAAATAATCTTCAGCCTCTCCGTCCGACGGAACAAGTTTCTGAAACTGGGACCACGATGAACCGTTATAATGATAAACGTAAACGGAACCTGAATTCTGCCCCTTGGGATCATCCTTATAGGCTCCCACCACAGCCCAATTGCCGTACACCGCCGTTGAATATCCGAAATTGTCGCCGTTAGAACCGTCCGATGCCGTCAGCTTGGCTGCCGCTTCAGTCGATCCGGCGAAAAAAGTCAAACTAAAGAGACTCAATATGATAATCGCTGATACTCTCAATTGAAACCCCCTTGGATCATGCAAATAATAATTTTTCTGTTTCCATTATCCCCCGAATATTTAAAAATTGCAAGCTTCAAATGAATTTTATGCGCCCGTTTATCCCAACCTGCTCAACATACATAAAAATCCTCCAAATGGGCGTTTAAGCCGAAATTGATCCCGCATCACGAGAAAGAAAAGAAGCAATTAATTTGACATTCAGAACCAAAGGATTATAACCATAATGAGGGTTTGATTGGGGGTTGTCCCGTTCTGATCGACATAACCAAAAAAAACAAATGAAAAGGCGCTTGAGATCGTCGTTTTTCATTTTAAATTCATTGATTACCAGTAATTTAACGGCATGCAGCCGGCATAATTGCTGATTATTTTCGGACAATTTTTTCTTGTCATTCCCGTGAGACGCCAAAAACGGAGACGGATATGCAAAACGAATCGAAGAATAAAGAGGTTACGCCAAAAACCAATGATGAAAAAAACGAGATTCCTGATTACTTGAAGGCCATAGACAAAGTTTTATTGGAAGTTTTCGACGGAATCCAGAACGGATTAAGCGTCATCGACACCGACTTTAATATCCTTGGCGCCAACAAATGGTTTCGAGAAATTTTCTCTGATTCAGCTCCTTTAGTCGGCAAGAAATGTTATGAGGTGTACCAGCAGAGGCAAGAGCCCTGTCCTTATTGTCCGGCCGCTGCAACGATAGAAACCGGGTCTATGCAGGTCACGATAGCGCCCTTGCGTAAAAACAATAAGGACAAAGGACTGCTGGAACTCACGACCCTTCCCTATAAAGATGAACAGGGCGCTGTCAGAGGGGTCATAGCACACGTTAAAAATATAACGGATCAGTTTGAAGCTGAGGAAAAATTCCGCGCTTTGGCTTATGCCATGGAATTATTGGCGGATGGAGTCGCAGCGTTGAATACTGAAGGAGAATTGCGGTACAGCAACCAATCTTTTGCCGAGCAATTGGGTTGCTCTAAGGCTGAATTGATCGGCAAACAATTCACCGATTTCATGACGGACAGACAAAAAGATCAGTTTCTGCAGGATATGGAAAAAATACGACAGGGCAACGTCGTTTCTTCGGTGGAATATACAGGGAAAAAAAGTGACGGTACTTTGATCAATTGGAGTCTCAGTCTTTCAGGAACGAACAATGACAATGGATATCCATCCACAATAATCGTAGCCGCCCGGGACCTGTCCAGGCAGAAAAAAACGGAAGCCGCGCTGGAAAAGCAGGAAAAAAAATACAGATTCCTGATAGAAAATTCTCCGCTGGGGATATTATCGACAGATACTGACGGCAACCTTGTCGATGCGAACAGAATGGCCCTGAATATATTGGGATTGCGGTCAGCTTCTGCAGCCCGGTCCGTCAATGTTCTTAAATTTCCTCCTCTCGTCGGCGCCGGAATAGCCGGCGATATTGAGGAATGTATTCGCTCCGGCAAGCCTGACATCCACGAACGCCGCTATACATCATTGAAAGGCAAGCAGATGGTCCTTATGTACCATACCACGCCCATTTTAAATCAGGATGGAAGCATACTGGGAGTGCAGGGAATAATGGAGGACATCACTGAACGCAAGAGACTGCAGAAACACCTTTACCAGGCGCAGAAAATGGAGGCAGTGGGAACGCTTGCCGGGGGCATCGCTCACGATTTCAATAACCTGCTTATGGGAATCCAGGGCCGTACGTCATTAATGCTGATGGACATTGACAAAGACCACGAACATTATGAACATGTCAAAGGCATAGAAACTTGCATTAAAAGCGCCGTGTCCCTGACGGGACAGTTGCTCGGATTCGCCAGACGCGGCAAATATGAAGTCCGCGCTGCCGATATGAACGACATCGTCCTGAACGCGTCTGAAATGTTCGGTCGAACGCGGAGGGA
The DNA here is from genome assembly GCA_964619725.1 of uncultured bacterium. Classification (GTDB taxonomy): domain Bacteria; phylum CSSED10-310; class CAZUFC01; order CAZUFC01; family CAZUFC01; genus CAZUFC01. The sequence goes on from CAZUFC010000007.1 coordinate 36,257, forward strand.
GATTCAAATCGTAAAGGATTTACAGCAAAACCTGTGGAACGTTGAAGTCGACCGTGGTCAAATAGAGCAGGTGATCCTTAATCTTTACGTCAATGCCCGGCAGGCCATGCCCGGAGGCGGGAAAATAGATATTGAAACGCGGAATATAACGGTTAATGAAGAATTTTCCCGTCTTTACGAGCTTAAACCCGGCCGATTCATCAAAATCTCAATATCCGATGAAGGGGTAGGCATGGATGAAGAGACCCAGCAGAGAATCTTCGAACCCTTTTTCACTACGAAAGAAATGGGCCGGGGAAATGGACTGGGCCTGGCATCAGCGTACGGCATTATCCGTAATCATGGCGGCAGCATTGCGGTCCACAGCATTAAAGGTGAAGGCGCCACTTTCGATATTTACCTTCCGGCTTCCGACAAGGAAATCCGTCATAAAGACGAATCCGACGGAAAAATCAGAAAAGGCGCTGAAACAGTATTATTAATCGATGACGAAAAAACGGTCATTGATGTGGGAATCAAGCTTCTCCAAAAACTCGGTTATAAAGCCCTTTCCGCGGACAACGGGAAATACGCAGTCGAAATCTTTAAAAATCGCCATAACGAAATCGATCTGGTAATCCTCGATCTCATCATGCCTGAAATGAACGGCGGGACCGTGTTCAGAGAACTCAGGACAATAGATGAACACGTCAAAGTGCTGCTTGCCAGCGGATACAGCCTGGAAGCCGAAGCGGAAAAGCTGATGAATGACCCCGGCGTCAGTTATATCCAAAAACCCTTCAGCCTCTCCGAATTTTCACAGAAAATAAGACAAGTCCTCGATTCGCCTCTATTGCATTCCGCATAATCGCCGACATGCTTCCTGATATTCTCCTTTACGCGTTCTCCTTATTCTTTATATAATTCAGCAAACCTCCCGCCAGGATTATATCACGGCTTCTTTCCGACAACATGTGAACGACCGGAATCCGTATGTTCCTGGTAACATTATGCAGCGTCAGGTTCTCGTCATTCTCCAGTTTTTTTCTGACGTCCGGAACGGCGACATGATCGCCCTGATCAATCTTGTCGTAATCTGTCTCATCGGCAAAGGACAAGGGCAGTATGCCGAAATTGACCAGATTCCCCGTGTGAATCCTTTCCAGGCTTTTAGCGATTACGGCTTTGACCCCCAGATACATGGGGCACAGAGCGGCGTGTTCTCTGGAAGAGCCTTGACCGTAACTTAAACCGCCTACGATAAAACTGTGTTCTCCTTTTTTCTTTGCGTCGAGAGTCCTTTCAGGGAAGGCAGGATCGACAGGTTCAAAAACGAATGTGGAATACTTGGGCACATTTGATCGATATTTGAGGCGAGAACCGGCCGGCATGATATGGTCTGTGGTTATCTTGTCTCCCACCTTCAGCATAATTCTGCCCTGAATCACTTCCGGCAGCGGTTCATTGGACGGCGGATCGCCTATGTTCGGACCCCGTTTTATCTCCACCCCGGACGGGTCTTCCGCCGGCTCAACCACCATACTGTCGTCAATATAAAATTTATCGGGCATTTCTACCGAAGGATACTCCATACCCAGGTCGCGAGGATCGGTTATGACTCCTTTGACGGCGGCTGCAGCCGCTGCTTCAGGACTGACCAGGAAAATTTTTGCGGACCTGGTTCCGGAACGTCCCAGGAAATTCCTGTTGTTGGTTCTAAGCGATACGGCTTCCGTGTTCGGGGCCTGACCGTTGCCAATGCAGAAACCGCATGTCGACTCCATTATCCTGGCGCCCGCTGATATCAAATCAGCTAAAGCGCCGTTGTCCGCGATCATTTTAAAAACCTGCTTGGAACCGGGAGCTACGGCTAAGCTCACGTTCGGATGTACCGTTTTGCCCTTCAGTATCCTTGCCGTCGTCACCAGGTCCTTATACGAAGAGTTGGTACAACTGCCGATGCAAACCTGGTCCACTTTCATCCCGGTAAGTTCCCTGATCGTCACCACGTTGTCCGGGCTGTGCGGTTTTGCCGTTAAAGGAACAACCTCGGACAGATCGATAACGATTTCTTTCTGATATTTCGCGTCATGGTCCGCTTTCAGCTCTGTCCAGGCTTCCTCTCGTTCCTGCGCTTTTAAAAATTCCCTGGTGGTTTCGTCGCTGGGAAATATCGAAGTGGTTACGCCCAATTCAGCGCCCATATTGGTAATCGTCGCCCTTTCCGGAACAGACAACGTTTTTACTCCGTCTCCGGCATATTCAATGACGGTCCCCACATTGCCCTTGGTCGAGAGGATTTGCAGCAACCGGAGAATAACATCCTTGGCCGTAACCCAGGGATTCAGCCCGTTCTTCAACACAACCCGGGTTACGGCGGGACAGGTCAGATAAAAAGGACTTCCGCCCATGGCCGCCGCCACGTCCAGACCGCCCGCTCCAATAGCTATCATTCCTATGCCTCCACACGTGGGCGTATGACTGTCCGATCCCAGCAGCGTTTTACCGGGCGTGCCGAACCTCTCCAGATGCACCTGATGACATATGCCGTTCCCGGCCCGCGAATATTTTATCCCGTATCTGGCCGCAACAGACTGCAGATAACGATGATCGTCCGCATTCTCAAAACCTTCCTGCAACGTATTATGATCCACATAACTGACCGACAGCTCCGTCTTCACCCTCGGCAACTCCATCGCCTCAAACTGCAGATAAGCCATGGTCCCCGTCGCATCCTGCGTCAACGTCTGATCTATCCGTATGCCGATCGGCTCTCCCGGCTCCGTTCGCCCATCTTCAAGATGCGAATTGATTACTTTTTGAACAATATTGTATCCCATATCTCCTCCCGAAAAATCCAACGCCCGTTATATCAGACCGTTTTTCGTTAAATGAACAGCGGGGCTCGATTATTTTCAGGCTCATCTACCGTACCAGACATCCATCAGGCACGCCTTAAAAACAACCGAACCCCGTTTCCGGTTTTTTTCGCTTCGCCGCCTCAACAGCCGATGACCTTCTTAAACCGCCATCACCGATGCGCAGTAAGCTACTCAAAACCCTCTGTTATATTACGCTACGCCGATAGCTTTCTTCACGCCCTGAGTCGTCAGCGATTTGGGCCTGGTTATCGGCTCGCCCATCGCTCTCGACATCACAGCCTGTGAACAAAGTCCCAAGGCACGAGATACCGCAAAAGGCACTGTGTAATAAGGAAATTCCTTTATTCCAAAGTAATACAGCAACGAACCCGAACCCGCATCCACATTCGGCCACGGATTCTTCGCCTTGCCATGCTCTTTCAGCACTTCGGGCACGATGTTGAACATCTTTTCTACAATCTGGAACGCCGACGAATCTGAGCAATACTTTTTACCGAAATCTATAAAGGCGCTGAATCTCGGGTCCGTCACCCTCAACACCGCATGGCCGTATCCCGGTATCACCCGGCCTGAATTCAGCGTATCCCAGCAGAACTGAGTCAATTCCTCGTCGGAAGGAACGCGTCCGTACTTGTCATAGATGCTCAATACGAAACCGAGACATTCCTGATTGGCCAGTCCGTGAAGCGGTCCCGCCAATCCGTTGAATCCGGCAGATACCGAGTAATACAGATCGGAAAGCGCCGAATTCACTATATGACAGGTGAACGCGCTTACGTTGCCGCCCTCGTGATCGCTGTGCAATACCAGATACAAGCGCATCAAATCCATGAACTCATCCTTGTCGTTCACTCCAAGCATCCGGGCATAATTGGCCGCCCAGGACAAGTTCGGATCAAAATCTATCCGGGGTCCCTTGTTATACCTGATCCTATATACGCCGGCAGCTATGCTCGGCATCTTCGCCAGCAAACTTAAAGCATCCTCGAGCGTCGGGCGCCAATAGTCCATCTTGCTCATGCCTTCATCATATTTCTTCTTGAATATCGAATACTTCTGCATCGATAATATCGCCGTATCCAGCATCGCCATCGGATGAAAATCATCAGGAAGCGCTTCAAGAACCTTCCATACGTATTCCGGCACCTCGGCTCGCTTGTTCAATTCCTGCTGTAAGTCCTTCAATCCCTCCTCATCAGGCAGCTCACCCGTCAACAACAGGAAAAAAATCTCCTCCGGCAAACGATCCTTTAAATCAAATATCGGACGCCCGCGGATGATCAATCCCGCATCAGGAGACACCAACGAAGTATTGCAGAATAATCCCTTTACTCCGCGCATCCCTCCGAATGCCTGCGTCACAGTCACATCGGACAACTTCTTGTCCCCATGCTCCTTCAACAGATCGCGGATTTCACCCTGCCATTCGGGTATCTTCTTTTCCAATGTTTGCATAAGAGTCGCCATTCCACCTGCTCCTTTCAAAAAAGTTTAATTCGTTAAATGAAACACTTCTCACATCTCGCTGAAATGTTGATCTTTCACCCCCTTCTTCAATCCTTAAAGATTATGAAAAAAATCTTTCTTCTTGAAATTATCTGCTGGATTATTCTCAGTATTGTTCTCCTTAAAAGCAAGAGCGGAAAACGTTCAATAACCGCTAATATACAATTTTTTCATGGAAAATCAACCCTTTTTGTAAATTTTTCGGAAAAATCCAGTTAAAAATAATTTTGCCTGCATGCCGGTTTCGGGGTCCGTGAGAGCGGCTTGATTCGAAAGCTCTATTCTTTTAAGATAATTCCACGTTTCACAGGTCCCAGGGGCCGAATAAATCCGGCGGCTCCCCTGAAAAGCAATGAAGAATTGACCGGGAAGTGAAAAGAGAAATTCCTGCGGATGGACCGGGAAAGGGGACCGGAGGGAACAGAAATTCAGAAGTCCCGGTTGCGAAAAGGCGAAGAACGAACAGGAGCTGATTATGCCGGAGAGTTTCAAAATAGGTGCGTCAAGTGCAACGCATTGCATCGGAAGGGCATTACAGTGAAAATTTCATCTGACGCCGGGACACTGGTGGGCGTGGATATCGGTGGAACCTTTACCGATTTTTTTATGGTCAAAGGTGACAAGACGACCGTTTTCAAATTGCCCTCGAATCCGGCATATCCTGGGCAGCCTTTAATAGAAGGATTGGAGTTTCTGGAACCCGGGGATGCCGCTGCGGTAACTCACGGCTCCACCGTCGCCATAAACGCGGTGCTGGAAAACAAGACTGCGGAGACTGCTTTGATAAGCACGAAAGGTTTCAAGGATATAGTAGCCATAGGCCGTCAATCCCGCAGCGAATTATACGATCTTTTTTTTGAGCAGCCAGAGGAATTGGTTTCTTCTGGTCTGCGTTTTGGAGTAACTGAGCGCGTTAATTGCCGGGGTGAAATAGTAACTGAGCTGGACTTGAAAGAGGTTCAGGAGGTCGTATTTCGAATTGGGGAGCGTAAAGCCGCAGCCGCGGTATGTTTTTTATTTTCATTTTTGGAGCCGCGTCATGAAAAAGCTGTGGGCGAACTACTGGAAAAAGCGGGAATATCCTGCTGTTTATCCTGCGAGGTATTGCCGGAATTCAGGGAATACGAAAGAACAACGGCGACCATTTTAAACGCCTCATTGAAACCCGTAATGGACGGTTATTTAAAGAAATTGACGCAAAGCAGCCTTTTCAGTCGATTCACAGATTTCAGGATTATGCAGTCCAACGGCGGGACGATACCGGTTCAAGCAGCGCGGGAATTCCCTGTAAAGACATTGTTTTCAGGTCCTGCGGCAGGCGTCATAGGCGCTTTTTCCATAGCTGAAACTTCAAACTACAAGGATATAATCACCTTTGACATGGGCGGCACTTCCACCGACGTCTGCTTATGCCCCGGAAAAATACGCTATACCCGGGAATTCAAGATAGCCGGTCATCCTTTGGCGATACCCATGATAGATATTCATTCCGTCGGCACAGGCGGAGGCTCCCTGGCGAAACTGGAAAAAGGCGCCTTTCTCAGAGTAGGCCCTCAAAGCGCAGGAGCCGATCCCGGACCTGCCTGCTACGGAAAAGGAAAGAATCCGACCGTTACGGATGCGAATCTGGTTCTCGGTAGAATCATACCCCGGTTCTTTATGGGCGGAAAGATGAAGCTGTACCCCGAAAGAAGCAGGGATGCCGTTAAGAAACTCGGCGATAAGATGGGCTTATCCCTGAAGCAGGCTGCAGAGGGAATAATAAAAGTGGCGGTCAGCAGCATGGGTCGCGCAGTAAAAGTGGTTTCAGTTCAGAAAGGTTATGATGTGCGGAATTTCACATTATTTGCTTACGGTGGAGCGGGCGGACTGCATGCCGCGGAACTGGCTGAAAGCGCCGGCATAACCAGAGTCGTCATTCCGCCTCATCCCGGTATTTTATCCGCTGTCGGGCTGGCTGTTGCGGATGCTCGTCGAGATGCGGGAAAAACCGTTATGAAACCCCTGAGCAGAGAGCATTATATTGAATTTCAGGAATGCTTTGGGAGTTTGATGAGAGGACTTGAAAAACAATTAATCAATGAAGGACATTCTCCCGAAAGCATACTGTTTCAACTGTCCGCAGACATGAGATATAAAGGACAGTCGCATGAACTTACAGTCGAAGTCGACAATCCTCCTTATTTCTCCGCCTGGGACAATAAATTTCACGAAACTCATTTAAAGAGTTATGCCTGTTTCGATGCACGGAATGCAATCGAAGTCGTTACTTTGCGCGTCACAGCAGTCGTCAGAACCGTTAAACCCGACCTTCAAAAACTGATGACGGATGTCGACCGATCCGGACGATCAGATCAATTGTCCCGACAGATCAATTCAAGCAACGGTCCTTTTCCCGTTAGAGCTCGCAATCGACTTGCACCGGGGGAAATCTTACGTGGACCTTCGGTGATCGTATCGCCCTATTCCACAGTTTATCTGCCTGAAAAATGGCGATTGAGCACGGACGGACATCAGAACATCGTAATGGAGTTGAACGAATGAAGGATAAACGAAGACTCGATCCTGTTGAGCTTGAGATTTATAATCATCTTTTCTCATCAATAGCAGAAGAAATGGGCGCCGTCCTCGAAAGAACCGGTTTTTCTCCCAATATCAAAGAACGAAGAGATTTTTCATGCGCTCTGTTCACAAACAAGGGAGAAATGTTCGCTCAGGCCGCCCATATACCCGTTCATCTGGGTTCCATGGGTTCGGCTATCCGTACGACGATCAAACGAATGACTCTGGATGAAGGCGATGTAGCCATCCTTAACGATCCTTTCCTGGGGGGGACCCATCTTCCCGACATCACCCTGATAGCGCCCCTGTTTTTCTGCAGTGAGTGCGCCGGCTATGCGGCAGCAAGAGCACATCACAGCGATATCGGCGGCATTTCTCCCGGGTCCATGCCTTTGTCGAATGAAATATTTCAGGAAGGCCTGATAATACCTCCTCTGAAATTATTTCAAAATAATAAACTGAATAAAGATGCCCTGAATCTTATCCTTTCCAACGTCCGGACTCCTGAAGAACGAAAAGGGGACATCGACGCGCAGAAAGCAGCGCTGGATAAAGGCATATCGCGAATCTTGACCCTGATCCGTCAATACGGTCTCCCGGACATACAAAACGCATTCCGGCAACTGCTGGACGCCTCTGAAAAAGGTATGCGAAACGAAATCCGGCAGCTCGGAGAAGTTCAGTGCCAATTCGAGGATTTCCTGGACGACGACGGCTGGACGAATAATCCCTTGAGAATACGCTGCAAAATATATTTCTCGAATGGAAACGCCTTCCTGGACTTCAAAGGCTCTTCCCCTCAAACAGACGGTCCCGTCAATGCAGTCAGGGCCGTCTCGGAATCCGCCGCCCGTTATGTTTTTAAAGCCGTTTTCGGGAAAGAATTACCCGCTAACGACGGCGCCTTCCGACCCATAATCCTGAAAACCGAACCGGGAACCATCGTGGATGCCCTATTTCCGGCTGCTGTCGCTGCAGGAAATGTGGAAACTTCGCAGCGAATAGTCGACGTGCTGTTGGGCGCCCTGTCGAAAATCATACCCGGTAAAATACCTGCCGCAGCGGCAGGTACAATGTCGAATCTCAGCCTGGGTGGAAAAGACTCCGGTATAAACAGCGAACCTTTTTCCTATTACGAAACGATCGCCGGCGGCATGGGCGGCGGGGAAGGGAAAAACGGAGCCCATGCCGTCCAAACGCATATGACCAACACCAGAAATACACCGGTCGAAGCGCTTGAGTTTTCCTATCCGTTGCAAGTCGTTCGTTACGAAATAAGAAAAAACAGCGGCGGTAAAGGACAGTTCTACGGCGGCAATGGTCTGATCAGAGAAATTAAAACGCTGGTCCCGGCCAGAGGCGCTCTGCTGGCGGACAGATTCAAAAGAGCCCCCTACGGATTGAAAGAAGGAAAACCCGGAAATACCGCTAAAGCCTATATTATAGATAACAGAAAACGAAACGATATTAAATCAAAATGCAATTTTGAACTGCCGCCGCAATCCTCCATCTGCATAGAAACACCGGGAGGAGGCGGCTACGGTTCCTGTGACGATAAAGAATGAATTCAATTTCTGACATGTCAGGGAGCTCTAAGAAGCGATATTTAGACGAAAAAGACCGTAAGAACAGCCATTTCGCAGAAATGGACGGTACCTATATTTCACCGTAACCGGAATGAAACGGCTAATCCCTGCATAAAACTCTTGCCCTTGCGAACCCGGCATCCAGCTTCCGCCGCTATCCTGGCGGCGATTCTGTATCCTTTGTCACTGATTGTCTTTTTCTATACAACATATCGACGAATGCTTCCAGCCTTGTTTCAACGCCTGTTTTCGACGCATGTTCATCGAAAACCAAAGACATGATCGGTATATTGTAATCTCTGGATACTCTTGTCAGAATAGTCTGAGCCACCATTTCCGGCATGCATGTGAAAGGCAGGATATGCACTATCCCGTCGTATCCCTGCCTGGCGAATCGAATCGCTGTACCGACCGAAAGGAGCGATTCCCCGCCGGCGTTTTCTCTTAAATATTTTTTCGCTTCGCGCTCCGCCTTTTTCAAAGGACTGGATCGAAGCGGCGCGAAGTGAATCCTTTCGTTAAACCAGTCCGTTAATGTCACGGCCCTTTTTACTGCCGCCCCAGCTTCTCCCAGCATTATTTCTATGTCCAGGTTGGCGAAAGCCTCCAATACCATGAAAATTTCGCCGATCAATCCTATCTTGACCGGTTTTCTCGATCTGTCCAAGGAAATTTCCTCATAATGCTTCTTCAGATTACGCTCCAATCTCATCAACTCAAACAAACCGGACGTCTGATCGATCATATCCTGCAGCTTCTGATGTATTTTTGTCGTCGCTCCTTTAACTTTTTCGTAAGGACGGAATACGTTTGCAAAATTGTGAGCTTTATCCAGAGCTATAAGTCTCCTGAAAATGAAATAGAAATTTTTAATCAGGCGGCTCCTGCTGTTAATGCCGCTTACTTCTCTCATGGTATGCAATATGTTTTTCAAATGGTCAGGATCATCCGTCCTGATTATTTCAAACCGATAACCCAGCCTTTTCAATATCTGCTCCTGAACCACGCTGTAATACCCCAACCGGCAAGGTCCCGAACCTCCGATCATCACGATCGTATCAGCGCCCTTTTCCAGTCCTTCGATAAAATTTCCCAGCGTCATTTTGAAAGGCAAACACGCGCCTTCAGGGCTATGAGGGCTTCCTATCTTCAATGAACGGGAAGCGGTTCGGTCCGGTTCCACGACTTCAACGCCCAGATTCCTCAGAGCGCCCATAAAGGCGAGACTCATCGTACCCATATGTGGAAAAACGATTTTCAATTGAGCGATAGAGGATGCAATCCGATTATTTTCTGAACGCAAATGACGCCTTTTCCGTTTTGCCGGATCATCTTTCGTTTTATACCAGGCCGCTCCCGCTGACCCGCGTTTCCCCAATTCAGCGCTTCTTCAATGGAAGAAAAAAAATAAACATTGCGGATCACAAAATTACTGCGACTGTCGCCTCTGCATATCCATGAAAATAAGCCTGCAGACCGCCGCTAGTTATTGATATGAGAAAAACTCTTCTGAGAACTCTGTCCCATGAAACCCATTCCCGTGACATATTCATAAATCTGCTGCTCTTCTTCTTCACTCAGGTCGCCGGATTTCATTTTGTCCTTCAGCGCATAAAGATCGCCTAATTCCACCTTCTGCTCGCTTTTCGTTCTTTTCGACCCCGGCCCCTTGATTATGTCTATTTCTCTCGCCTGGGCCGTTTTCCGCTCCGGTTTTCTCTCAACGACTTCAACATCCTTTTCCGCTTCCTTTATCATCTGCTCCAGGGCCGCAATAATTATCCTTCCTTCAAGTTCGTTAATCTTCGACGCCAACCGGCTTCCGGGGTCCTTAGACGATATGCTCCAGGCCTTCTCATATACTTCCAGCGCACTCATGTATAAACCTTCCTGAAGATAAAGGTCTCCTTTTTCAACGAGATTATCCAGCCGGCGGCTTTGCAGATTCTCGATTCTCTTCCTTACCTGCTCCGTCCTGTTCGACCCGGCACGGATAAGAAGTATCAATATTTTCTCATATTGCTCCAGAGCGGCATCATAACTCCCCTTCTCATACAAGGAATCAGCCACCGTCTTTATATTCTCGGCCTGCGCCAGAGCTTTGCATTCTTTCAGAAGACGCCGGGCTTCGTCCCGAAATTCGCTCTTCGGATGGTCCCGTATGACGCGCCTGAATTCCGCTGTCGCACGCTCATACATCCCCGCGTCCATGTAACGCTTGCCCTTGTCCAAATGAACTTTTCCGTCACAAGCAGAAAACAGGACGATACAGGCCGTCAATAAACAGTATGAAAATATTTTCATGCTCACTAATCGCCTGATGAAATTCACGTTTATGATCAATTCTACAGCAATTCCGGGTCCCCGCCCGCCAGAATTTCCACCATGTAATCATGAAAATAATCATGCTCGTCGCTTATCTCTGAGGGGACTTTTTCTAAATACAAACTTCTGCCGCGAGCAATTTCCTCGCCTAAGCTCATGAGTATATTTTCATTGCTTCTGGCAGTCTCCAATTGCTCCTTGTTATAGTTCTTTATATCAAGAAGAATCGTTCGAGCCAGTCTCTTCGCTTTCTCTCTCGCCTCCGACATAGGGTCCTGGCGGCCTGGAGGTGCAGCGGCTTGCGGAGCGCCCCTTCTCATTCCGGCTTTATATTCTGTCGATTCTTCCCGCTCAACTTCGTCTACAAGCTCAGACACCCAATCTTCCCCTTCCGTATCCGCTCCAAAATCTGTCTCCATTTTCTCTTCTTCGCCGGGCTTCTCATCCTGTAATTCTCTTTCCTCTTCTTCAAGTCCGAAATCGTATTCCTCCTCCTGCATCGCTCCTGAATACGCATCTCTCTTCTCTTCGGATTTCCCGGCTTTCTTCGTCTCATCGGTTGTGCCGATTACACCCTGTAAAAGATCGGATACCCATTTCTCATCCCTCTTCGGCTTGTCTTGCCGGTCGCCCGCCCCTTCAGTGGGACCCATTATTTTCTCCATCCAGTCTTCCGATTCCTCTTCCTTCCGCTCCTGCCTTCGATGTTTTCTCTTTTCAATCAAACGATTCAGCAAGTGTTCCGAACCTACTCCCTTTTCCTCGCTTTCTTCCTCTTCAAACTCCTCCGATATCTCTTCCCCCTCTTCAGTCTCCTTTTCCTCCGGGAATTCTTCTATTTCCGCTTCCGATTCCTCAACACCCGCTGCAATGCCTTCTTCAACAGCCGCCGGTTTCTCTTCCTCAGGCTCTTCCGGCTCTTCCGGCTCTTCCGGCTCTTCCGGCTCTTCCGGCTCTTCCGCTCCCTTCATTTCTTCCGCTCCAACTTCTTCTTCAACCGCAATCCGTTCCTCCTGCTCCTCTTCGGTTATCTCCTTCGCTTCAATCGGCCCCTCTTCCGCTTCGTCTGCTTCTTCAACCTCTTCCTTTACTGCATCGGTTTGCTGCGTCGACGATACCGGTTCACTGACTTTGACTTCTTCCCTCTTTTCAACGACTTCCGCTTCAACCTTTTCTTCAGCTCTTTCCTTCTCCTCATCAACTTTCGGCTCCACTTCCGCTTCAACCTCAGCTTCCGTGATCTTCTTTTCCTCCTCCTTAACCTCAATATCCTCGTCCTTTTCCTCTTCCGCTTCAACCCCGGCTTTCGCCGCCTTTTCTTCCTCCGCTTTCGATTCTTTCTGCCTGAGCGCTTCAACCGCCTCTTCCGGTTCTGCCTTCTCTTCTGCTTCAACCTCTTCAACCTTATCCCCGGTTTCCGCATCCTCGCTGGTTCTGTAGGCTATCTCAATAACCTTCTCCTTCACCGCCGGCTCTCTCTTCTCCTCTTCCTCCGTAAGCTCCTCCTCGACTTTCTTTTCTTCCTTCCCGGCAACCGGTTCTTCCGGCGTTTCTTCCGCCTGAACATCTTCCGTTTCCCTGATTTCCGCCTCTTCAGAAGTCTCCTTAACAACCTCCTCCTCAAACACGGTCGCCTGCTCTTCCTTCCCTGCCGGTTCAGATTCTTTGGCTTCCAGTTGCGCTTCCTCCGCCTCCAGCTTCTCTTCTCCCGGTTCCAATTTCTCTATCCCCTTCAGAATCTCTTCAGACATCTTGCGTTCCGCTTCGCTCTTCTCTGCGTCCTTCTCTGCTTCCTTCTCTTCAAACGTTTCAAGCGATTTGAGCCGGTCTTCAATCTTATCGAATGAATCCAGGTCTATCTCGTCAGCTTCCTTACCGGCCTGCTCTTTGCCCAATACCTCAATTTCTTCGCTAATTCGCCCGTAATCATCCTCCCGGGAATCAACCGTTTCCAGCTTGTCCGTTATGCTGTCCTCTAGAAATCCCCTTTCTTCGAGCAATTCGTCGATCATTTCATCATGATCTTCCGTATCCCCTGTCAGAGAAAATTCATCTCCCGTCTCTTCCACAATTTCCAGCTCTGATTCCTTCAACGCGTCCGATCCTAATTCAACCTCCGTACCGGAAACCGGAAACTCCTCATCTTCCTCTATTTCCCTTTCTGCAAACTCGTCAATCTTTCGTTCGTCCTGAAAAGAAAATTTTTCTATTTCCGTTTCAATTTCCGGCTCCGCCTCATCCTCAACTTCCAACTCTTCTTCCGCCGTCATCTCAGGCTTCATATCATACTTTTCGTGATACACTTCCGTCAGCGTATCCGCCTCGAATTCAAACTTCTCGGGTATCTCCGGATAATCTTCCACTCCAATCGAAGACTCTTCCCGGTCCAGTGCGCCGCCGCTTCTGGTTGAAGGAGTCTGCGACTCTTTTTTCGGTTTAAAAAATGTCAAAAAGAGTCCGATCAGGATCAGCAAAAGTCCAAAAAAGGCTATGATGTAAACATAATTCATTGCGCTCATGTGTTCAGCCTCAAGTTATCTTCATTTGAAAATTTTAAATATAAGAATCAAGCGCTCACCGTTCCAACAGAAAATTAACAAAGGATTCCCCTGTTGTCAAATACGGGAAAAGCGAAAAGCGAGTCTTCATCATATCATAATTCTAATTCGGGGCCCTGTTTTCCCAGCAGTGATCGCAAATGGAAAGCATGCTTTTACTTCCCTTGATCATCGAATTTCTTATTTCCATCATTTTCTGTCCGTTCCAGCAATCCTCTTCGTGAATATTACCGAATTCTTTTCTCGGAATAATCACGCAACATGGAGATATATTACCATCGCCGTCAATAGTCAACATCCGGAAAGGATGCGGACAACAGGTCGTGGTCAGGTCAGGACGAACGAGCCTGGGCGGCAAAATTTCCATCGAGCCGACAGACAAGGGAATTGCGGCGATTTTCTTTCTCATTTCATTAGTATCGTAGAGACACTTTTCATGGCTTGTCATCTCTGAGCATTCGTAAGACAAAAGATTTTGAAATAAAACGCGGTCAACTCCCAGAGTCGTACCGAGTTTTATAAAATCATTCATTTTATCATAATTATCCGTGCTTACGACATGTGAGAGAGCTATTTTCAGTCCTGATCCTTCTTTTTCTCTTTCGGAGGCGAGAGTCTCAATCCCCTTGACGATTCTCCAGTATAATTCTTCGGACCCTTTGCGCAGACGTTTATACCCATCAGGATCAGAAGCATCCAGGCTGACATTGAGAACATCGAGCGGAGAACGCAGCAATTTCTTTATATTATCCTCTGTTAAGAGCGTTCCGTTCGTTGAGACGGTCGTATGAAGATCATTGTTCGACGATATTCGTATAAATTCAAACAGGCGCTCGTGCAAAAACGGCTCGCCTCCCACCAGGCCGATGGATTCAGCAGAACGGTTCTCCGCTGTGAATTTTTTAAACATCTCAACGGTCATATCCTGAAAAGGCTTTTCAGGTCCGAAATTCGAATGCGAGGCGAAAGGACATGTGTTGCAGCTCATATTGCAGCGATGAGTGATAAAAGCCATCAATTCCAGGGGTCTGTAATTCAATCTGGGAGAATCCGTCCCAAAAATTTTGCGCTTCATCCGGTTCAGAAGCTGCCGACGATTCAATCTCCCGGCCAGAGCCAATTTTGATCTTAAACCCAAATTTCTCCTCCGTATGAAAACTGCTCACAAGCAGACGGTTGAATCGCCTGTCATCCTGCCGCCGTTATCAGGGCCGTGAACCATCCCGCGGCCATGAAGGGGAGAAAAGGCGCCCTGATCTCCCCACAATCCCTTTTAACAAAAAAGCGATTTAAATACCAGATAAAATGAATGAGCGCTGCGGCAATGAATGCGACCGGTATAAAGAGCCATGGAAACGCGGGAGGATGACAGCAAAAGATCAGAGCAATGGAGGCTTTCACGTCTGCAGGATGAACAAGTCCTGAAAATAGGTAGAAAACAATGACAAGAGCAGAAAAACCAAGCGGAGCCAGAAAGGAACTTATATTTTTCTCATCGGTCAGATAAAGAAAAATCGCCATCAGGAATATGAAAAACCATATCCCGTTTGAGAATTTCCTGAATCTCCAATCCTGGATGCTTCCCCACACCAGCAAAGCCGAGACGATAATCTTGACCGTGGTTATCGACGACGGCAAATCGTTTAACGTTTCATCACCCAACAAGCATTATCCCCAATTTTGCGTTGTCCTTCCACATGGAACCTTCAGCATGCCGTCTCCGTTTTTATTCCCCATTAACAGCAACATCAACAGCAATCGCAACAGAACGTATCAATAGCCCAGCATGCGCAAAGTTGCTCCACGCATCGATCAGACTCCGAATAACGTTTTCCGCAACACATCCTTGAAAAACATAAAAACAGAAAACAGCATGCTATGCAGCCGCCGCATTCCTCTATGATGCCCTCCTGGGCCGTCAGAAAATGTCCGATCCGGCTGTTGAACACCGGGTCTGTTTCGGGCAGCTTTTTCGGAAGATGAACAAGCAGCGAGCTATCGAATATTCTTTTGCATATTTCATAATTCGGCAGCTCCGTTAACTCATCCCATAAGGAATTCAGAATCGTCATCTCTTTTTCAAAGGCTTCTCTGATCGGCCTTATGTCCACAGCCATCACATCTTCGCTGATCTGAAGCGTAAAACAATTTAAAACCGCGTTGAAATAACGCCTTCTGACATCCTTTTTAAAATCAAGACAGGCGTCCAGCAAATAAATCATCCGGCCCAGGCGCTTACCGAACTCTCCCAATACTTCAACCGTCCTTGAAATAAAACCTGCCCTCACGCCTGACGCTTGCAGAATGTATTTTAAGCCTTCAGCGGAAGATTCAGCATAAACTTCATATTGATCCCGGTCATCTTTTTCATTGCTCGCCTGCTTCCTGAACAATCCGTGAAGCCTTTTCATATCCAGTCCGCAGCTTTCCTTCACTCGGGTCTTCATCCTGTCGAATGTCCTCCCGTAAAAACGATAAAATAACTTGTCCCTTAAACCGCCCCTGTCTTCAATGTGATCAATCGCCTTAAAATATCCCAGAAGAACGCTCATATCGGCAGCCCTGTCGAACATCGGATCAGACAGACTTACGGATATCTTTCTTAAAGGATTAACAGGACACTTTCCACGGAATTCGACAAATGAAGCCTTCGCGTTGGACGTCAGCAATGATGTGAAAAGCGCATCATGACTCGTCATCATAGCTGCCTTGCCGCCGTAACGGTTTCTTAATGCGCTGCAGACGCTGCAATAATATCCCCTGTATACTTTTTGAAAATCTTTTTCGCCGGCGGGTGTTCGAGGTTTTAAAAAACCATACATCCTCTATGCCTCCCGTATTTTGAAAACTTTATAAAATAAAAACGCTGCCGATAACGCAATCAGAAAAAGAACGAACTGTACTGCAGATAAACGTTCCCTCAACGTTTCCCCAAAATAATACGAAATCCCGGAGAAAATGAAAACATAAAACAGGGAGCCTGCCGCGGTCGTCCAGATAAATCGGAGATAATTAATCCTGACGACGCCTGCCATACCGGTGAAATATTTGCCTATTTTCGGCACAAAACGGCACCAGAATATAATGGAACGGGGATAACGCCGCATCCAGTTTTCAATTTTATCCGTGTATGAGCGTATTTTATCCCTTCTCGACAGATAATCCTTCAATCGATCTCGAACCAGGACTCCCGCAAGGTAAAACAACTGATCGCCCAGGCAGCAACCGAAGAAGGCGCTGATGATGATCTTATGCAATTCAAGCCCGCCCATAGCGGCGATTATGCCGCCGGCGAGCAGCGCCGTGGGAATGCCTGACCTGTCCCAGACCGAAATGACGAATATGCCTGCATATCCCCACTGATTAATAAATTGATTGACGTCAAAATCGAAAAACATATAATCCATCCATAAACCGCCAAAATGTTCGAACACCCGGAATTTCCGCGCCGGCTAAACATTACAGGATTTCCTCACTCGTGACAAACGCAGGTCCACCATATCTCTGAAAGCCAGTCACCTCTTACTTCGAACCAGAATGAATTACCGCTGAATGAGGACTGAATCCGGGACAGCTCCCTCGAAACAGCGCCAGACTGCTTCTACTCACTGCGTAAATCGCTCAGGTCCGAATTTGTAAATTTATCTCTTATCCTCCGAATCACGCCTACATCAGGTTCCGCGCTTTCCACTGCGCTCTCGTTCGCCTGCATCACTTTTTCCTGCAGCTCTCCTCTTAGTATTCGGATATCTTTAGGGGCTTTAATTCCAATTTTAACCTGTTCTCCAGCGACTTGAAGTATTCTGACCTCAATATGAGGGGAAATACTTATCCATTCATTTTCTTTTCTTTGAAGAACAAGCATTATTCACATTCTTTATACAGAGGA
The DNA here is from genome assembly GCA_964619725.1 of uncultured bacterium. Lineage (GTDB taxonomy): Bacteria > CSSED10-310 > CAZUFC01 > CAZUFC01 > CAZUFC01 > CAZUFC01. The sequence continues at coordinate 53,544 of CAZUFC010000007.1, forward strand.
TAATTAATTTCGTAATCGCAATCCTGAATAATAAATTGCAGCCCCTTTTTTTCCGCTGAATTGATCAATACGGGCGCCTGGAGATTTATGGTTATTTTCTGAGGATTCTTTCGGAACGTCGTTACGAGGAAAACGCTGAGGTCTTCAGCTTTTTCGGCCTTGAGCATTTCCTGTTCTCTATCGGGGAAAGTAAACTGGTAATCGTTCAGATACGCTGCGCTGAAAATGAAAAAGGAAACATGGGGCTGTTCGATGGATTGCAGCAGCATAAAAGGTTCAATGCAGGGATCATCGATGAGGATAAACTTTTTATCGTTCGGAAAACCGAGCATACCCTCATCGAATTGAATAATGGAATTTTGATTAACTTCGATCTCGCCGAAACGTGAGGTTTTGATTTTCACTTTTTATCCCAGGAAGTCCATCAGACTCAGATTCTCCACACGCGCCATAAAAGATAAAGTAGATTTAACGGAAATTTGCTCTTTTGTCAGCTCCATGATCGCCTCGGCATAATCCGTTCCTTCCAAATCGCCTTTCAAACCTTTATAAACGACTTCCAGGTCCAGATATCGATTCTGCATTTCATCGATATGCTGGATTCTGGCGCCAATTTCCGTTTGAGCCGAGATGATCTGATTTTCAATAACGCCCAGGCGGTCCAGTTGATCCTGCAGAGTAGCCTGATCGTTATTTCTTATGGATTCGGCAATCGTATGCATTACATCGAAGACATCATCATTTTCCAGGAAAACCTGTGAACCCGGGATGTTTTTCTTGACCTGCACGCCCGAACCTATCACCATTTCGGTATACTCATCGTTGCCGTGGTATACTACATGGTCTTCATCCCATTCAAAGGGTTCCTCCATGGTTTCGGTCCCGCCGAAAATATAAAAATTCAAATGCTTGGAATTGGCTGTCGCCATTATTCGATCAAACAGCGCATCCATTGATTCTGCAAGTATTTCCCTTGTTTCCGCGCTGTTCTCCGAAGAAATAGCGCTCATGGCGGTTTCCCGCGCTTCCACGACGATATCGTAAAGATCGTCCAGATTCGTTTCAGTCACGCTCATCCAACTGTAAGCGGAATCCACCGTTTTGATGTACGCCCGGGATTCCTGTATCAAGTTTTTTAAATTGGAGATTTTTACTGCGTCCACGGGATCGTCGGAAGGTTTATGAATTCTTTTGGCGGTAGCGATATTTTCTTCATAGGTCTGCAATCGATCATACGAACGGTTGAGATATTCAAGAAGGTTTCTCATCCGCATTGATGCTACTACTCGCATTATTACACTCCTTTATATTCTGCGACGATCATCCGGAACTCCCCTGAAATAATTCATCATCAAACCATTTCAAAAACCCGGTCGCACATCTCATTAACTGTCTGTAAAAACTTCATAGCCGCCTGGTAGGAATTCTGATACACCAGCAGATTGGCGGCTTCCTCATCCAACGAAACGCCTGAAACGCTGTCTTTTTTATTCCTCAAAAAAAGCATTACATCCGCCTGCGTATCTTCTCTTTCAGTCAATTGCTGCACTTCCAGACCCAGTTCCGAGGATATTCCGTCAATGTATTGATAATAGGTCATGGTATTACCGTTCATGGTTTGTTCGGAAGCCAAATCAAAGATCAGAAGGGCATTGGCATTGTCTCCCGGCGAATCTGTTCCCGCAGCGGCCAGCAACCCCGGATCATCTACAATGTCTTCATTTACTTCTATCTGGGAAGCGGCTAATTCAGGATCGGCATAAGCCTCAAAAAACAAGTTTCCCGTTTCGCCTTCTAAGCCGTATCCTGTCGAATGAAGCCCGTTCACTCTGTCTATCAGATCGATCGCCAGTTCATTCAGTTGATCGATCCTTTCAGGAAGAACTTCATCGCGCAAACTTATCAAGCCTCCGATTTTCCCGCTTTCAATGACATCATCCATCTTTATCGACTTGCCCGAATAGTTCCAATAAATCGAATGAAAACTGTTCTCAGCGTTCTTTTGTATTTCCAATTCATAATTCGTAGAGCCGAGAACCAGCGCCTGCCCCTTTCCTGCCGAAATAGTCATGGACCCGTCATCCATCTCATGCGATTCGAAATCAATATAGCCCGCAAGCTCCTCCATCAACACATCCCTTTGATCTCTGAAATCGGAAGCTTCTGATTGCAATTCCGCTTCCTTAATCTTTGCGTTCAGCTCAGCAATATTTTCCGTTATCGAATTTATTCTTCCCACTGCAATCACGATTTCTTCATCAGTGTCCGACTGCTGATTCATCAGATGACTGTATTTTTCCTTGATGCCGGCGGCCAGATCGATCCCCTGATGTATCACGCTCTGTCTTAACGCCATATCCTCCGGTTCCGATGCCAGCTCCTGCCAGGCTCCGAAATAATCATATAAATTCGCGGTCAATCCCTCATTGTCCAGCTCGTTAAAGTAAGATTCAACCAGCTCAAGTCCCTCACGCTTCGTTTTCAGTTCCTGATGCAAGCTTTCGCCTTTATTTATCTGACGAACGACGAATCCGTCGTGCATTCTTCGTATGGCTTTAACATTGACGCCCAGTCCGATATATTTGTCATACGACCCCCCGCAGCTCGAAGTCAGAACAAGCTGCTGTCGCGAATATCCGGGCGTATTTACATTGGAAATGTTGTGACCGGCCACCCATATACCGGTCTGGGAAGCATGCAAAGCCTTCATCCCCATATTCAGCGCTCCGTATATGCTCATCAGTTCCTCCCACGTCTGTTCCGATAAATTACATAGCTCATCGTTATCTTCTTATTCATATATTCCGTTCTTATCGCTTCCCATGATTCAGCCGACGCTTATCCCTTTTCCTTACGTTTAAATAATCAGATATTTTTGTAACTCATTAAGCCTTCCGGACCATAGAACTGATCCCGGTCTTCTCCGCTCATCATCATATTCTGAAATTCAAAACTCATGTTCATAACGCTCGTCATTAAAGCGGCCAGACGATGATTCGCCTTCCTAAGCTCTCTCGTCTCCTCAAGAAGGATTCTCCTCCTGGCTTCTCCTGCTTCTTCCCCTATGTAATCATGCATCCGGGTCTCCGTCAGCTTCGTCTGCTTGATTAATTCGATCGTTTCCTCTTCCAGCTTTATGCCCGCATAAGTCCCCGTTTCGATTATCCGCTTCCGCTCTTCATTCAGCAACTCTCTCAATCTTCTGCATTTCGCTCTCCGCTCCTCGAATATCTTTTCGTCCGCGCTTTTCTCTTCCTGTCTCATCATGCTTCTTCCGGCGCCATGTCTTCCAGAATTTTTTCCGCCAGCATCCTGTCATCAATCTTATAACTGTCGTTATCCAGCTTCTGCTGTAATTCCCGGACCTTCGACAACCTTATCTCAGGCTCGCTCTTAACCGCCTTGTAAAGTTTCGCATACAATCCTACTTCCGAAGAAATTTCTATCCTGTCCTGACTCAATGAAGCCTTTTTCAACTTGGCCTTTTCTTCGGAAGAATTCTGGTTTTGATCAACGATGCGACCGAATGCTTTGTCCGGTCCTTCTGTTCCTGATATTTTCATCTTCTTTCCTCCTCAACCCCAAACTACTCACCCTATTCATCGGAAGTTTTTTGAAAAACTTTAGAAAAAAACTTCGCTTGCAAGCTTCAGGTTGATTCATTTTTTGAGGTCAATTGCTTATAAAGCATTTCCGATAAATAGTCCTCGGTCGATTCTGCCGTCGTCTGCGACATATGTTTTTGGAAAAAAAATGAGACCAGGGAATTTTGAGAGTTTTCCTCATCCGACAGTTGTTCCAGTCCTTTGGTCATGCTTTTTAAAACATACATCCAGAAAACGGACGAGAATTCTTTGCATTTTTGCTTCAGGTCCGCTTCTTCGTTTTGAATGGCCCGATTAATTTTTTCCCGGCCCGGATTCTCTGCCAAACGTTTGAACGCGTCGACCGGGGCCTGATTCGTTATTTTCATTTAAGTCTCCTTTCCCTGCCGTTTTTATGACGCTTCAACATAAGCAACATCAGATCACCACGAGTTCGGCTTGAAGTCCTCCTGCAGCTTTGATGGCCTGGAGAATTGAGATGAGGTCCCTGGGGGTGACGCCTAGTGCGTTGAGCGCTGTGACTATCTCTGAGATTGCGGCGCCTTCCATGACCGAAAGATTAGATTTTTCTTCTTCGACATCTATTTCCGATTCGGTGGTGACCGTGGTTTTTCCTCTCGACATAGGCGGAGGCTGACTGACATAATCCTGAGTAATAATTTTCAGCGTTAAATCTCCATGCGCCACTGCGACCTTTTTTATTCTTACGTCCGCTCCCATTACGACTGTCCCTGTCTTTTCATCTATAACGACTTTTGCGGAAACGGCCGGGTCTATTTCCAGATTTTCGAGTTTCGAGAGGAATTCCACTTTATGAGCATTCATCGATTCAGGCATTGAAACCCTTATCGTTCGGGAATCCATAGCTTCGACGGAATATTCGGGGAAGCCTGTCCTCAAGGCGGAAGCGGTTCTGGCGGCTGACGTGAAGTCGCCGTCTCTCAATACAATGTTGAATTCATTCATATCTTTCAATCTGAAAGGAAGGCTTTTCTCTACAATAGCTCCGCCCGGCGCTTTGGCTACGGTGGGGTGATTCTTCTGAGTCTTGCTTCCTTCCGAGCCTGTGGACCAGCCGCCTACGACCAGCGGCCCCTGAGCCACCGCATATACCTGGTCGTCCGCTCCCCTCAAAGGCGTCATCAGCAAAACTCCGCCTAAAAGACTTTTGGCATCTCCAATAGACGAAGCCACGGCGTCTATTCGGCTACCGGTTCTCATAAATGGAGGCAGAACGGCAGTTACCATTACTGTCGCTACATTTTTCACCTTGACCGATTTCTGATCGACCGAAATGCCCATTCTCTCCAGCATGCTCGACATCGATTGCTGGATAAACTTGACGTTATTGGGCGAATCTCCCGTGCCGTTTAATCCCACCACCAGGCCGTAACCAATCAGAAGGTTATCCCTGACGCCCTGAATATCCGCAATGTCCTTTAATTTTGCCGAATAAGCCGCTTCCGGCCCATAAAAACCGGTCAATGCCAGAACAAAGAGCAAACATCCGCAGTGTATTCGTAAATCTTTAATTATCCTTAGCGTCCTATTTTTTTCCATGTCTTATTTCTCACTCATCCTTTTTAAAACGGCCAAACCCAGTCCAGCATCCACGTCAACCATCCCCGTCGCTGGTCCGCACTGATGATGCCCCTTCCTCCATACACCACCTGAAGGTCCGAAATATTGGTCGAAATAACGCAATTCGAATCGTCGATGTCTTGAGGCCTCACCAGTCCCTGGATGCTCAATATCTGTCTTTCATCGTTAATTACCAGCTCACGATGCCCTTTTATCACAAGATAACCGTTCGGCAGAACATCCACGACCCGGGCAGCCATGGTTGCGACAAGATTTCCGCTGCGCTTCGTAGAACCCTCGCCTTCAAACGATTTCGCTCCCTTCGTCTTTATCATTGTCGATGGGCTTATCATATCATTGGACCATTCGGGAATTTTCGTCTCCAGCCCGAAAAGATTCTCAATCCCCATGTCCATTTCCGATTCCTTCGAAGTCGCTGTCGTCGCTGATTGAGAAGCATCCACAGTCTCCACGATCCTCACAGTTATTATGTCGTTGATGCGGCGCGCTTTGGAATCCGTGAAAAGGTCCAGGCCGATACGGGACGGCCGCCATATCGATGCCGGCTCCTTATAAGCATCATCCAGCCCCGTCTCATAAATCTCTGGTTCTTCCGTCATTTCCGCTTCCGGAGGCTTCTTCCTTTTGAACATGCAACCGTTGATCAAAACGCAGGCCGTTAACATAACCACAAATACAAATCCGCAGCGGTATCTTTTGCTTCTCATCCTTATCTCACGGCGCTTCATACCATAAATTTCCTTCCGTTCCGACGGTCGCCTGAAGTATCTTCCGAGAACTCGAATTCTTCACCTTTATACTCTCGCCGGCATAGCCGTTCTCACACGCTTCCACAAACATGCTTATCTCCAGGTTTTCCTTACGACAAAAAAGCTTGGCCCGTTCCCCTCTGCGTATCACCGGGGTCTTATCCAGACAGTTCAAGGAAACAGTCTCCCCTTTCGTCATGCTGATCCTGGTTTTCTTTCCGATCACAGAGGCCGGCGTTAAAGCCGGATTCTTTTCAGATTTTGAAATCTCCTTTAAACGCCACTCAATGTCCTCTTTACCTATGACGGAACCCGCCGGCAAATCACGCATCAAAACCGCCGCTTTCACCGTTACTTTAGTCTCAGCCAATATCCAGCAGTTTTTCTCCCGCTCCCCGTTCCGCCTGACTGTCAGCAGTAAACGCAACATTCCCCAGGAAATATCGCCCACCTTTCGCGAAATTTCCAACTCAGTATCTGCCCGCAACAGATAATCGCGGATGCTCGAAGGATATCGCAATTCTCCAATGGTCACAGAATGAGGCTGCCAATCGGTCTTTTGAAGAATATAGTCCTTTACTTCGCTGCGAAGCCTCTCTTCTGCTTTCTGAAGTCCCGTCGAGGCGGCGGACATGCCTGCAGCGCCCAGGATCATTGCGCCCATACACATACAAACGATCAACCATCTTAAATTTTTCATTTTTCTTTCGTTCCCAGGAGATTTCATTCAATCAACTGCCGCCTGCCCTTATATTTTACCTATGAAGATTACTCACCTGAGCAAGCATCTCATCAGCCGTTCTTACCGCCCTGCTGTTAATCTCATAAGCCCTTTGCCCGACTATCATCCTTACCATTTCTTCGACCATATCCACGTTGGATTTTTCCAGGTAACTCTGCACCAGCTTACCCAGCGAACCGGTTCCGGGCGTCCCCACTATCGGTTCTCCCGAAGCTGAAGAGGGCCTGTATAAATTCCTTCCCATGCTGATTAATCCGGAAGGATTAACGAACTGAGCCAGTTCGATTGTTCCCAGTTCCGCCGGCGCCGACTGATCCGGTAAAGTCGCCGACACCTTTCCGTCTGATGAAACGTTTATGGCCAAAGCATTGCTGGGGATCGTTATGTTCGGTTCCAGAAAATACCCCTCCGAATTGACCATGTTGCCGTCACCGTCCTTCTTGAAATTTCCCGCACGCGTGTAGGCCATCTCTCCCGAAGGCAAACGAATCTGAAAAAAACCTGATCCTTCAATAAGAACATCCAGCGGATCACTCGTCGTCTGGTAATCTCCCTGAGAAAAATTCCTGTTGGTACATACCATCCTTACGCCATGTCCGACTTGTATCCCCGTGGGTATGCGCCCCACCTCGCCCGCGGGCGCCCCAGGTCCCGACAGCATCTGGTAAAAAAGGTCCTGGAATTCAGCACGGCTCTTCTTGAATCCGTCAGTATTGACGTTGGCTAAATTGTGCGACGTTACCTCAATGGAAAGTTGCTGCGCCTTCATTCCTGACGCCGCTATCCAGAGCGCTCTGTTCATTTTTTTCTCCTTCTTGTTTCGCTTTCCTCTACGATCTGTTTTCCTGTGCCTCTCTTATATCTTATTAATAATTGAAATATTACAGGGCCGCTCTCCGCATTAAACTTCACTACGGTATCCTCCCCAGTTCGTTCGCACGGGTCGCCGATTGGGTCAGCAGTTGACGCACCACTCGCTGACTGTATTCAAAATGTCGCAACGCCGTTATCATCCCCGCCATGCTGTCCACTATCGATACGTTGGAACTCTCCAAATATCCCTGAAGCACTTCAACATCCGTCTTATCGTTCGCCGGCTGCTCACGCTCACCGCTCCGATAAAGCGAATTCCCCTCCCGCATTAAATTGTGCGGCGCATTGAATTGAACGACCTTAATCCTGTCCAGCTCAACTCCATCCTGAAAAATCGTCCCGTCAGGCTTTACCTCTATCGCTCCCGCTCCCAGAATTATGGCGCCGCCCTCGCCCATAACACGACCTGATCCCTCCAATATCAAATAACCGTAATTGTCCGTCTTGAAACTGCCGTTGCGCGTATAACGCCGCCCGGCGCCGCTCTGGATAACAAAAAATCCGTCACCCTTTATCGACAGGTCCAATTCCCGCTCCGTCATCCTGTGTTCGCCTTCCTCCAAATTAAGGGCCTGGCGGTTATGAATATTGTATATGCCGACTTTATCCGTCGTCTCCCACAGCACTTCATTGAACGATACGTCGCCTTTGAAACCGGCCGTCGTCGAATTCGCCAGCTTATCCGTCTGATTCTCCAAGTTACGCAACTGGCTCTTCATTGCAGAACCGCTGAGATAAATCGAATTGTTCATCGCTTATCTCCCGTCAGGAAACCGACTTCATACGTTCCCCCGAACTGAAAAGAAGCAACATTTATGCCTAATGTACCTTTATCGGCCATTTCTTCCGAATCTTTAGCAGTTTTTTTAATTAAATTCATTATCTCCCTTTTTACAATCAGTTACAACAAGTTTGCCGGCACTCTTCCTAACCGTTCAACTTCCTTACCAGCCGGAAGACTACACCCGGATACAACGATTCTATTTTCACCAGCACCCTGTCTCCCTTTCGCATCCGCGCCCGGAAACGGGCGACCACCCAGAAATCTTCAAAACGTAATGCCGCTCTCTCCTCGTCCAACAATCGCACCACATAACCGGACAGATAGTCCCCTTTTTTGAGACATAATTCATCCGCTTCCATTTTTTCATTGGTTTCGGGGTCTCTTAATGGTCCGCCGTGGACTTTCAAGCCGGTCTTCCCCGATCCCGTAAATACACGTCTATCCATTTGTCCCTGGTTTCCATTCGTATCCAGAATCCGGAATTGTATTTCCCCCCGCCGGATATGCTGTATTCTGAATCGTCGATAGAACGGACAATTCTGTCCAGACCGTCCACATCATCCAGTGAAATTGAGTGTTCGGTTTTATTCTCTGTGCTTTGCTGTCCGTCAGAGTAATATTTCTGCAGCGCCTCCTGAAGCGCTGAGTCGTCGGTCACCAGGATCGACAGTTCGACTCTCAAAACAGATTCGATAAAGTCTATAACCTCTCCATTGCCCGGATTCTCCATTACCGCCAGCAGCCTGTTGTGCCTCCAGTCCCATTCCAGGGGCAAAATTCCGGCATTGAGAGCAATGAACGGCGGTATCATCGCCAGCGTCTTCGCAGGAATATTCACCCTACGGACATCGATCCACGGCAGATTGTACTGCTTGCTCAAGGCAAGCGTTATATCACGCTCCTCAGCCAGTCCCATATCGACCAGTCGTCTGCCTATCTTCTCTTCCTTCCCATCCTCGTTTTTTAAAACCATGTCCAATTGCTCACCCGATATCTTCTTCATGACAAGCAACTGCTCCCCAATCCTTAATTTAGGCTCTATCCTTCTTTTTCTTCTGTTTACGGACAATCCCGCCGATATCTTTTCCCGGATATAATTCAGTCGGCATTCCCGGGAGCAAAACCACATCCCTTCCCATTCCTCGCCTTTTCTCTTTGAAAACAGTCCGGCCAGACCCATAGATCGTTTTCCCGGACACTTCTCGTTACTGCATTTCCTGATCGGCATCATCTTTCGAACATCCTTGTTCATTCTCGGACAGCGGCGTCAGTTTTCTGAAAAATTTCTGGATCATCTCCACCTCCGCACGCGGCCTGTCTAAATTCTCAGCTATCTCCTGCGTCGTACATCCCTTATCCGTCATTGAACGCACGTCAGATAAGAATCCGTTCCCCTTACTAGACAATAATTCGTTGTCGCCTCCCGACCTCTGCTTCACCATCTGACCCGCTAACGACAGTTTAAATTCCACTCCTTCACTCACCTGCTCGATCTTCTTTAACTTCCTGTTCAGCCTTTTCTCCGCCTTGACCTGCTCCTTCAATTTCTCCTCCACCAGATGAGAAGCCTCTATCAGCCTCTCCTCCAATGAACCGTTGCGCCTTATGCTGAGAATCAAACCTGTTATCGTTATGCATGTTATTATGATTAAAGCAGTAATATTTACTGCCAGCATCCATGCCTGTAAGCCGTCCATAATCATACGCCCCTGAACCCGTCAACTATTTCCGTACATTAAGTCCTTGACGCCCATGCTCCTGAAGTCGGCCCCCATTGCGACGGCCGAAAAATTTAAACGCTCCGGATAATTCGCTTCGGTTGTTTCTGATTTTTTCATCTCCTCTAGGCTCCCTTGTATCCAGTAACTGACTATAATCCTCATATCTTGATATGAAGCAGCATCCCCGGATAATTGTACATTCCCTCGACCATCCCCGTTTCCTCGCCTTCTTTAGAATCCTTTATTCCGGCTTCTGAACTGTTCGCTCCGTTCGTCCTGTTCCTCGCCCTCAACGCTACAGCATCTTTAGCGGTTTTCTTTCCATCCTGCCCATCTTTCTTTAAATCTCCGGCATATTCCTCTCCTAGGCTGAATCCCTCCTCCTCCTTCCTCCGTCTCCTTTGCTGTGAAGCAGTATTCTGTTTGATCCTGGTCGTTAAATTGTTCGCTGGTACGCTGTTTGTTTTGTTGACCATAATCAACCCCCTCATCCGTTATTTTTTCAGCAATTTATGTGCCTAACTGCTCTTTTTCATTAAATCCAATACTTTGCATTTGTTCGCACCTCTTCAAAATCGCACCTTTCCGTCAAACTACCGAATTTTCGTCATCAAATTGACATGTCCGGCGGTATAATAATTGCACAATGACTGTCCGGGTCCGGAAAAGTGGCCGGCCCGCGGGGTTGTTCGTGTTATCGTCATTTTACCCTGAGTTCTCATTTTTAGTTAATATTTTTTGTTTTTCGGATTCTTTTTCGCTCAACGAAAAAACAAAAAAAAGCATAAAGAGGAAGGATCGTTGGACAGACGGCGATCCGAGTACGCATGCAGGCACAGTTTTCGTCTGCAGGAATTATGGTTTAATTAAGGAGTGAATATTTACATGGACCAATCGGTATTATTGCTTAACGATTTCAATATGGTAGGAAAAAGCAAGGCGATGAATGAGGTATTCGAGTTGATCCGGCTGGTTGCTCCCACCAGAAGCACAGTGCTGATCCAGGGAGAAAGCGGAACAGGAAAAGAGCTGGTGGCTCAGGCCATCCACAATTCCAGCAACCGGCGCCGTAAAAAAATGATTTGCATCAACTGCGCAGCCATCCCGAAAGACCTGCTTGAAGATGAACTTTTCGGCCATGAGAAGGGCGCTTTCACCAATGCAGTCAACAGAAAACCCGGAAAATTCGAATTGGCTGACGAAGGCACCCTGCTGCTCGATGAAATCGGCGATATGCCCATGGACCTGCAGGTCAAACTCTTAAGGATTCTTCAGGATCAGGAAATTTTCAGAATAGGCGGAACCACGCCCAGGAAAGTTGACGTCAGAGTAATAGCAGCTACGAACTCCAACCTAGAAAAACTCGTTGCCGAAAATAAATTCAGAAGAGACCTCTACTACCGATTGAACGTCATTACCGTCAGAGTTCCGGCGCTTCGCGAAAGAAAAGAGGACATACCGGTTCTGAGCCGTTTTTTCCTGGAAAAGATATGCAGGCAAAACGATATCATGAACAAAACCTTATCCGATGACTTCCTCAGGGAAGCCCTGAATTACGACTGGCCCGGCAACGTCAGAGAACTGGAGAACGCGGTAGAACGCGCCGCTGTTCTGTCCGGATGTAAGGAAGACCTCACATCCGCTTACCTTACTTCTGGAGAGGACAAAAATAATTCCGACCTCTGGAATACCAGTCATCCCCTGTCAGCCATCCCCGGAAGCGGCATTTGCCTGAAGTCCCTCGTAACCGAATATGAAAAAAAACTCATTGTTCAAGCGCTGAAAAAAAGCCGGGGTAAAAAGAACAGGGCCGCACGGTTGCTTAACGTTAAACGCACCACACTGGTGGAAAAAATAAAACGTCTTAATCTCAATCCCGAAATCAGCGTCAACGTTTGAATTCTGGTTCGACTCTGTTAGTTTTTTAATGTCCCGTATAGATTTCAGTCAGCGCTAATTGTAACCTCAAAACATTATCTTTCAATCATTGTCATAATCATTATCCCCGGGAACCCAGATTCATTTCCGCTGCTGCAGGACATAACTGACGTAAAACCCTTTTCCTTCTTCTGAAATCTATGCTTTCTCTTCCTGCAGGCAAATCGCATTTCGAAAGCGCTTTTCTCTCCGCTGTTTTAAAAATCTCCGTCCATAAATGAAAATATCGGTCCTCCCAAAAACTGATACGGATCGCTTTATATGGTATAGGAACCGTCAAGTCCGATTGAAGAACTTCAAAAAGATTTTCCTGCAGGTTTCTCCAAATTCCGCTCAGCTTGCTTAATTCCCTGCTCAGAGATGCAAAATTGATCTTCATGGATGGACCCATATTCTCTCTGCTCATTCGCTCTTCCGTCTCTGAAAATCTCTTTATCACTTCTTCCGCTTCTCCCTTTTCGGATCGATTCAGATGATATTCGATTAACTTTGCATAGGGAACAGGGTCTTTCACTCCCTTTTCAATCAACTCTGTTAAAATGCTGACCGCTCGCGGCTCATTGCCATGGTCCCACAAAAAAAGTCCGAATCTCATCTTGCCCTCATCATCCAAATTTCTGCTGAAAGCTTCGTCAGCAAAATGCAATGACTCGTCATAATTTCCCTGGCGTCCCAAAAGAAAAGATTTCTGAAGATAAAGTCTTGGAGAATGCTCATCCCGACTCAATCCTTCTTCAACGTAAAACATGGCCTCATCATATTCGCCGCTCGCCTTCAGCGTTTCGCTCAGTTCATAGAATAGGTTACTCTGTCTGGGCCATAATTTAATGCCGTTCTTCAATTCCTTTTCGGCAGCCTCCAGTTGTCCTACATGGCGTCGCGTCAAACCGGCAAACAATGCCGGCACAGAGGGAAAATGGCGGAAATAATACCAGACCGTATGCAGCCGGCGTCCCGTTTTTACTTTTTCATCGAATCTCATTAACAAGTCATCATAATCGCCGTATTCATCCCTTAAAACATTATTTGCGGCATTCGCTCCCTTCACCGTCATACTTTCCAGACGATCTGAAAGCATCTTTTCATCCGCCTGCGCATCTCGTTTAAACCGTAAGCCCCAGTATTCCATTTCTTCACTATGAATATAACTCAAACCCGGCTTATCTTCGATATTCGCAACAGCTTTCGCATATTCAGCATGTATGCTGCGAAGGCTCTCGACACATCGCCCCGGTATCTCTTTTCTCTCCCAATCGCTTCTTCCCATCTGCCTATCCCCTCATATTTCAACTTGACCTGAAATTTATACTGTCTATTATTCATTCTTACTATTTCTGTCAAAGTATTTTATCCGCCGGCGCTGAAAGAGCTGCTTCTATCTCAATCTCCAGCCCACCCCTGACCAAAATCGAAACTAAGTATATTCTGAATAATTATTTCGGTCAAGCGACAGATGCCGAATGAATCATCCGGGACTGATCAAAGAGCAGTCACACTTCTTTCAATACTTTTGACGGGACTTATCAAACCGGGGTAACAATTTCTTGAAAACTTTTGACAGTTTGTTTCAGTAATCGGGGGTCGGGCTCGGTATCGCAATCGCAATCGGAATCGAAACTAAATGGGGAAATTCGGAATAATTGATCAAAAACAGATGATTTCGGTTTACACTTACTAATGCCTGGGCATGTATCTCGAGGGCTCGCCTGTGCCCATACCCGCAAACGAACCTGAGCACGGTCGCTGGACCGGAAAGGGCCGCAGATTTTCCAATGAACGCATGAAAAATAATGTGAAAGTTACCCCATCTGATCAGTCCCGGTTCACTGTTGAAATATTGTTGATATTCCTGCAATAAATTGTTATTATGAAAGGTGTGGGATTGAAGGGGACCGGAAATTAACTTTCCATTTCGTTACTCTTATTTCATTATCGGATATAGAATAAAAACAAAACTGGTTGAACCGAAATGTCGAAAAGTCTTTTCAACCTTCGGCAGGAACCCGCTCTCCTCAAAGAGAATGCCATAATTGCACTTTAACTCCGTTTCCTTATCCTGAGATAATAATCAATCACATCGAATGATCTCATTAGATTCGTTTAATAACCTGTTTCAGCGTCCGGCAAAAGGCGCCTGATCTCAAAATAATCTGAATAAGGAGGAATACGTCAAATGTCGCAGCTCAGGTTACTTGATGTTAAAAGCGTAAAAAAAGAATATGAAGATTTCGAGGGTCCTTATCAAATCCCGGAATCTTTGCTGGGCCGCATCCTGGATGCATATGATGAAACCGAAATCACACTTTTTACTCCGGAAAATTCCAGAGCCGGTTATATGGATATCCATGAAATGAATATCCTGGTAAAGGCAACAAAATGCCTTGATCCAATCAACATTTTCGAAATCGGTACCTTTGACGGGTTAACAGCCTTGAATCTGGCCAATAATACGACAGCCCGGGTTTTTACGCTGGACCTGCCTGCAACTGATATTTCTCAAGCCAAATTTCTTTTAAACAAATTTAATGTATCTCTGGTTCAAAAACCGGAAATAGGCGCGTTCATAAAAGATGATCCGCGAATAGTTCAGCTTTTCGGAGATTCAGCTCAATTCGATTATTCTCCCTATATCGGAAGCATGGACATGGTTCTGGTAGACGGTTGCCATTCCTATGAATACTGCAAAAGCGATTCCTTTAAAGCTTTTCAGATGGTCCGAAAGGGGGGAATCGTATTCTGGCACGATTACAATAAGGTTCGGGACTTACCCGGCGTCACATCCTGCCTTCACGAATTCGCCCGCTCAGGGAAAAAGTTGTACTGGATAAGAGACACTTCCCTCGTTCTTTATGTAAACGTTTAATAAATTTATTCAGGACTGATCAAACCGGGGTTACACTTCTTTGAAAATTTTTGACGGTTTATTTCAGCAATCGGGGTCGGTATCGGGATCGCAATCGAAACAAAATGACTGGATATTCTGTAAAATTGTAACCTCAAAAGACGTATTTTTGATCAATGCCGAAAATTGTAATCTTGAAATGTGCCCTTCTGATCAATTCCCACAATTCTTGTCACTTTTTTCAGAAACCCTGGATTCGAGTATCATTCTCGTAAATAATTTTGTGTATTTCTCAAGTGTAACTTCCCACAGAAACTTTTCTCTAACCGTGTTTAATCCCTGTCGAGCGATAGCCGTTGTTTTTTCTTTATTACCAGTTAATTGCATAATTGCCTCGGTAATTTCATCGACACAGCTCGGTTTAAAGGTTAATGCATTTTTACCATGCACTGCGATATCGAGCGTCCCTTCAACGGCGGAACAAATCACCGGAATGCCGCAGGCCATGGCCTCCAGTATGACTATTCCCAGTCCTTCGCTGTAAGTAGGCAGGATGAAGAGGTCTGCGGCATGCAGAAAAGTTTTTGGATTCTCTGCATATCCTACGATCTCAATGTGGTTCAGCATCCCGATATTCACAATTTTTTCCTTGATTTGAGCGAGATAGTCATCATCTTTAAACGCGCCCACAAGGTAACCTTTTAAATTTTCTCTATGAGAACGGCGTTTGAATTTTGCGAGGGCTTTAATGAAATCCAGTTGCCCTTTTCTAGGTTCGATGACGCCGAGTTCGACAGCGACGAACTGATCGCCGGCTATGCCGAGCGCATCACGCGCAATACGACGTGATTTTTTGTTAACGGGATCGATTTCACGCCTCTTCAAGCCCGGATGAATGACCTCAATTGCTTCTTTCCTGAGTCCTTTTTTTACGAGGAAATTTCTGTAATAGTGAGAATCGCATACGATCCTGTCGCACCGGGAGAAGGCGTTTAAATCATCCCGGTCCATCCAGGAAGGTCTTTCCGGGTTCCAGCTATGAAAAACGGCAATCAGGGGCGCGCTGACTCCCACTGTTTCCATGGCTTTTTTAGCTATTGCTGCGGGAACGCCGGCATGCGCATTAATCAAATCGAAATCATTGCTCCTGATCAATCGAATCATCTCTTCAGTCGCCTCTTCCATCGCTTTTTCATCCCTGTGAAAAAGATCGACCACATGGTAAGCGATACCGTCTTTCTCCAACGCTTCAACATACTGTTCCCAGTCCGGATAGGCTCCTTTCGATCCCGAAGAGACGACAGCAACCTTATGTCCTTCAGCAGAAAGACCCAACGCCAGATCGGTTATCACTCGCCCTGCGCCGGACTGCAGCATCGGCGCGGCGATAAGAAATTCATATTTTTTCTGTAATTCATCCATTCTTTATGACTTTATCCCTCACTCTCCGATCATTTTCCGGTAAACATTCAAAGTTTCCCGGGCTGTTCTTGACCAGGAAAATTGCTTTGCGCGCTGTTTTGCCATGTCGGCCAGTTTGAGGCTCCGGCATCGGCAAGTAAGCGCTTCGGTCATCTTATTTTTCAACTCAGAAACATTTTTTGGATCAAAATATTCCGCGCCGTCATCCATGAGGCTTCGAAAAACCGGCCGGTTGGACACCAGCAAGGGGCAACCGCATGCAGCCGCTTCGAGCACGGGCAGCCCGAATCCCTCGTCAAAGCCGGCGAAAACGAATAACGCGGCTGCATGATACAGCGCCAGCAACTCCTGGTCTGACGGCGAATGTGCAATTACTATCTGGCCGGAAACAGGGCATTCCTCCAAAGCTTTGTGGAATTCACCCGTTTTCCATCCCCAGCGTCCTGCGATAACGAGCCTTCCCCGGTATTTTTCCTTTTCGACCATCTCGGAGAATGCCTTGATGATGAGCGAGTGATTCTTTCGCGGCTCGATCGTTCCCACGGTCAATACGAATCCGTTCTCAAGTCCGTATTTTTTCTTGACTCTGACGACGTTGCTCTTTTCAGGCGATTGATTGAAT
Organism: uncultured bacterium; assembly: GCA_964619725.1. Classification (GTDB taxonomy): domain Bacteria; phylum CSSED10-310; class CAZUFC01; order CAZUFC01; family CAZUFC01; genus CAZUFC01. The sequence continues at coordinate 70,444 of CAZUFC010000007.1, forward strand.
ATGGGCGCCGGCGCCAGGGGCGCCACTTCGATTTTATGATCGGGAACGCCCAGGTATTTTTTTATATCCGCGGCTGTCTGTTCGGCATCCGTGATGATTTCAGAGGCGATTCCAGCGCCGTAAACCCACTGATCCCTCATTTGCTCGACGGTTCTTTCGGGAAAAAACTGGGGATATTTCAACGGAAAAACATCGTGGATCGTCTGGACGCTTCTGCATGAAGCGTATCGAGGCGGAGCGCCGAATGGAGCGTGGAAAATATCTAGATCGAATTTCCGGCTGAAGTACGTGAAAAAGACCTGTTCATTAAATCTTCTGAAAGGAATGCCGGCCTGTACGTAAGTGACGTTGGGCAGACGAATGGGATTCCGGTCACAATTCTTATTGTGAAAAAGAATGAACTCCAGGTCAGGAGCCTGCTGCGGCATCTCCCTCATCAACTCTTTTACGTACCGGCTTATGCCGCCCCTTTTCAACGCTGCCAGTCTGTAATCGATCCCGATCCTTTTCATGAGATTATCTCTTCTCTGAAAAATCCAACTGAAGGCGTCATCTTTTCACTTCAGCCGGTCAGACAACTTCTCCCATTCTTTTACCAGCTCATTAACCGCAATCCTGTATAAATAGAGGGGCAGCGCCGCCGACCAGGCCTTTATTCTCGATCGAAGCGTCCTGTAAAACACATTCACGTTCAAAGGTTCAGGCTCCGAATCTTCCAACCATCTGTATACGGAATTTTTAGGTCGCCTTAATAAAAGCAGAGTCAGCGAAACATTCAGATAACTTTCTCCCGTCCCACAGGGCACGGTAAAGCATATCTCCTGGAAGTCACGCTTCAGGCTCCACAGCAGCAGGTTGAAACTCCTCAAGGGACTGATATTGCTTTTGCCGTAACGCGGAATCATTCGGCATTCGTCTCTCCTTGATCTCTCCAGCGAATGATAGTACTCCCTCGAACAATAAAGAAACAGATTTTCGTCCTTATATCGCCCTGCGAGTCCGCTCCACATATTATTCAATGTTCCCGCATCACAGCATGGAACGATGAGTATATCTGAACTGCTTGCTTTTAACCCCGTATTATCTTTATCGATTGTGCTCATCAGAAAAACGGCAGAAGGAAGCAGAGCGCCCAAAACAGGAAAATCAGGAAAAACAGGAAACAAGTCTTTCCATCCGGGAAACCAGTTCTCCATAGGAATTATTGTAACTTTCAACGGGAGCTAATCCGTCGGTTATTCTGAATATTCTTTCGTCGGACATTCGCCTCTGTTTCTGAATATTCTCCCGAGCCGTCAAAATGTTCTCTAAATTACCGAAAACATCATTCAGTACAGCCTGCGCTATTACATTTTTTTCCTTCAGGTTTTCCGCTCCGGAACGGGGAAACGGCGTTCCCTTTTCCAGGTTCTCCAGGATGCTTTTCACCTGCGTCCAGGCAGCGGTATCCTCCATTTTAGTTCTGTACAGAAAAGACATCAGGTTCATGAAAACGGTTTGAAGGCTTTGAGCGTTTTTAAAGAACGTATAAATTTTGTTTCTCTCGTACAGCCAGCGCCGGATGCCTTCGTGCGTCGCCTTCATGGTGGCGGAACCTTTATGCAGAACTACGGAATCGCTGATCACCTTGACCTGCATCCCGCATATCCAGGCTCGCCAGCATAAATCAACGTCTTCATAATATATGAAAAAATCGTCATCGAATCCGCCCAGTCTCATAAAATCGCTTTTTTTAACTGCCATGGCGGCTCCGCACGCGTAAAAAGTCAATTTCTCTCTCTGCTCTTCAGTCGACTCCTTGTATTTTTCGCCGAAATTCAGATGCATGGGCGACCCGTCTTTTGACAGAGAACCTCCGTTATAATCTATTTCCGTGCCGTCGCGGTTCAGTATCCTGCAGGCAGCGATGTAATCTCCTCCACCCTTTTTAAAAGTCCTCAGAAGATTGTCAAGCCACCCCTCCGTTACGCATACATCATTGTTCAGGAAAACAAGATATCGTCCCCTGGCGTAAGCAGCGCCTTTATTATTCCCGGACGCAAAACCTATGTTTTTCGAATTAAGAACGAGATTCACTCCTGGAAACAACCTCCGACATTCAGAAACGGAATTATCCGTGGATGCATTATCCACCGTTATGACCTCGAAACTTGCCCCTTCGCCGCCTGTTCGACTGTAAACGCTCTCCAGACAGGAAAGCAAAAAATCCCGGCCGTTTCTATTCAATACGATAATTGAAACCAGGGGATTTACGGCCGAATTCACCATTTCTTTACCGTTTCCTTTTCAAACAATCCCAGGATTACAAACGGCACAAACACAGCCGTAAGCAACACAGCCAATGCCGCTCCTCTTATCATTCGGGGGATCGTCCAACATAAAAAATCCAGCATATCGTTGATGAATGAAACCACAGCCTCTGCGGAAAATTCTCTTTTTTTGTCGTAGGTAATCAACTCCCCGCTTACACGATGAACAAGTATATTCTTCGTGCCCGCCAGCTTCGCCGCCATGTTAAGATGATGCGTGCCTTTTCCCTCCGGATTATTCCACGGCACGATCACACAATCGTACTTGTTCCTCCGCCAGCTCTTCCACCAGGCAAATGGTATCCGGAAAATATTAAAAAAACCTCTATCGTAATTGAACGTTTTCTGAATACGCGCATCAGTCTCCAGGGCATCCATTATTGCAGGCTGCCCCACTACATGTATTTCTGCACCCGGATAACCCGCCTGAACCTTCTGCAGAAGCATCTCAAACTGAGTCATCGTACAAGACCTGAAAATCAATATTTTCATGTTCGCAACCCTTTCAATCATTAATTCAACGCAGCCTTATAAAATCCACAAATCATAACCCATTCCCTCTTCCATCCTTCCACTCTTCCCCGCTTCAAGCAACTTTTCGAAAACCGCTCACCGCCGGGATCATCCTGACTTCTCGGAAACATACTCTTCCGCAATTCTCTAAATCTTCGGCATTCGCAACAGCAACAGTCCTCAGTTTCAATTCGGCTGAATCATAGCCGTTAACCGTCCACGGCAATCTGTAGCGGCCCCAGTTCGATTTGAGGTTAATTTTTCCCAGGATTTTATCTTCAGAGGAAACGATAAGTTGCTGTTTGCCTTCCCTTTCAGGATTGTAAACGATGAATTCTATATATCCCTGACCACCCATAGATTCATGAACAGCCAGCCTGACAGCGGACTCGCCTTCCGCCCACCTGCCCTGCATAGAACCATCGAAAGGCTCGAATCCGTAAAGCATCCCTCTTTCATCTATTCCGGCTATGATGGCTGTCGTCATGAATTCCATATCCAGCGCTCGCTTTGACGGTACGCGCGCATAAACCTCGTTTAATATATCAGCAAATCTCTGACCGGCTCTCTCCCACGTAAATTCATTCAATACCTTTTTCCTGGCTCTCATTCCTATTTCCCGCAATTTCGCTCCATCCCTGAACATCTCTTTTATATACACGTCCAGATGTTCGATATCCTCCAGAGGAAAAATCTCTATCTCTTCCCCTTTTTGAAAATGCTCGCCCAACAGCGTCTTGTCTGATATCAGCGCCGGGGCTCCTGTCGCCATAGCTTCCAGAGGAGCCAAACCGAAAGATTCCCAGGCGGACGGAAGAACGTAAAGGTCAGCTCGATACATCTGATTTTTTAATTCTTCTTCTGAAACGTACCCAAGAAACTTGATTCTGTCGTTTAAACCTTTTTCTTCGATCTTCTCCCGGCACCTGTCATAATACCATTGATCGGCAATACCTCCTATTATTTTCAAGCTGTATTCCTCAGGCAATTTCGAAACAGCATCGATCAAACCGAAATAATTTTTCCTCGGACAGAAATTTCCAACGCTGATCAGACTCTTGCCTTCTGATTCTCTTTTATCCTCGTTCAACGAATTCCTCTTGTCATCCGCAAACATCTCTTTTCTGATGCCGCCCCAGACAACATGCAATGATCCCGAATACTTACTCATAATCTCCTTTTCTTTGTAACTCAGCGTTATAACGGCATCGCACATTTCACTCAATTCCCGCAGTTGTCTGTCATATGTTTTGGCATTCGGCGGATTCAATTCTTCAAAATTTTCCCAGTAGGGCGAAAAAACGGCTTTCTTCTTGAACTTCATAACAGTTTTCGCCAGAGGCGCGAGAAAACCGGTAGACCAGAAATTATGAAAGTAAATTATATCATTTTCTTTGATAAGCGAGCGACATCGACCTAATTCACTCAACTTCAATACAGGCGGCATATAGTGGAATCCGTCTCTCCACCACTCCTGATCAGCCGTGTCGACCCTCTCGATTTTAATTCCGTCTTTTTCCTCGTATCTCTCAAGTCGCTTCCACTGAGTGTTCTGAGTCCTCTGCGGGGCTAAAACGGTAACGTCAAATCCTATATCGACGAGTACTCTTGAAACTTCATGAACTAAAAACCCCTGCCCTCCGACGAAGTATTCGGAGGGATAATCGGGAGTGATGTGCAGCAGTTTTATTTTATGCATTTTTACCTCCGATAGAGCGGACCATGATCCCGAGCGTTCTGTCGTCTGCTTTCATTTTTTCTTTCGGTACGGTTTTTTCCGCTTCCAGGACAATTTCCAGAAATTCATCGTTGATTCCGTTCAACGGCACTTCATAGAATCTCCATCCGGGCATCAACGTCACTTTGCTTTCTATTTTGCCGTTAACCTTGATGAGGGCCTGCTGAGTAGAATCTTCAAAAAACGTATTGAGTTCCAGGTTCAGGTTTGAACCGTTTTGAGGCCGCTTGATAAAGACCACGGCTTTTTTGGCAGTCCACCGAAAACCCTCTTCAATGGGTTCGTAATTATACCATCCGCAAAGCAAACCCTTTTCATTTTCTCCCATTCTGATGTGATCTTTTAATTCTTTCCACACAAAGGGGGCTTTGGCGAGCGTGCGCGGGGGAAGCAACGGATGTCCGCCGTGCCTTTCATAGAACTTCATTTTCACTTCTTCAATAAGAGATTCGATTTCTTTTTTCGACAGGTCCGGATAAGATAGTACTGACCCGAAATTGCCGTCAAAGTTTTTCCAGTCCTTTGTAACAAACCAGCCGTTTTTTTCAGCTTCCTTCCAGAATTCGGTTCCCGGAAAAGGTGTAGCGATGGAAAACTGGGCCGTATCCATGCAGAGTTCCGAAGCCAGATCGAGCGTTTGCATGGCCGTCTCCCTGGTTTCTCCCGGCAAACCGATCATGAACGTACCGTGCACTTTCAATCCCGCTTCTTTGGCGTATTTGAATACCGGCGGCACATCTTTCAGCTTTATGCCTTTCTTGATTTTCTGCATGAGTTTTTCCGAACCTGTTTCCACGCCGAATTTAATTCTTCTGCAGCCGGCTTCTGCCATAAGTTCCAGAATTTCTTTGTCTACCGTATCCACGCGTCCCATGCAGCTCCAGATGATATTGAATTCTCTTTTTATCATCTCATCGCATATCTTTTTCACTCTTGACTTTCCGATAGTGAACGTATCGTCGTCAAAAAATATTTCACCCGGCTTGTGCTTTTCCAGGCAATGTTCTATCTCATCGGCAATATTTTCAGGAGACCTGGCTCGGAATTTCCTGCCATACATCACCTGTGGCCAGGCACAAAAAGTGCACCGGTACGGGCACCCGCGACTCGTAATCATGGTGATCCACGGTAATTTTTCATAAATGGGTTCATGATAGCGTTCCCAGGGATACAGCTCTCTCGCCGGAAACGGCAAAGAATCAAGATCATTCAAAGGCTCTCTGTCGGGATTTATCCTGACGTCGCCGTTCCTTCGAAGACTCAACCCTTCTACAGCATCCAGCGAACCTCCTTCCTCCAACCTCTTAACTATATCCAGTATGGTCATTTCATATTCGCCCCGTATGATGCCGGATATTTCCGGATTCTCCTGAAGAAGTTTCTTATGATAAACAGAGGCGTGCGGCCCGATCAGAAATATCTTTGCATCAAGATTCTCATCCAAAGCGCGAATGGTCTCGACATCATGATCGAAAGAAGGCGTCGCAGTTTCCAGAATGATCACATCAGCATTTATCTCTGCCGTTTTATTCAAGTAATCGGTCAAATCAAGCGCATCGACCGCAGCATCTATCACGTCGCAATCATACCCCCGGCTCCGTAATAATGCTGCAGCATAAGCCTGGTACAAAGGAAAATGAAATGAACTTTCCTTGTGATGATGATAATCTCGCAAAGGTATGGTAAACGGCCACCTTACGTTGCTGCGAAATCCTATCGATTCTTCTGTGATCCATGGAGGATTCGTGATAAGTATTTTCATTGTTTCAGTTCACCCCATCAGTTAATTTTTCGTAAACTTCCCTGACTTTATTGTAGGCGATATCAAAAGTATATTTTTCCAGTACCTTCCGGTGTCCCCTTTCGCCCATTTTTCTTTGCATTTCTTTATCTTTCAGTAACTTTTGTATCGTTTCCGCGATAAACATTACATTGGCGAAAGGCGCCAGGAAACCGTCGTAACCGTCTTTTATCAGTTCAGGGACGCCTCCGGCAAAAGCGCCGATAACGGGATTCTTGTAATACCATGCTTCCAGATAACTGACTCCAAAGGAATCGTTTCTTGAAGGCATGACGAATATGTCGCCGGCGTCCAGAAGGTCTTTTTTCGTCTCATCAGAAGCGTTGGTGATATTTATGACCCGGTTTCGAACAAAATCGCTCCAACCCTTATTCCATTCAATGAAATCCTGATTTTCCATTCCCAGCAGAACCAGTCTGGCCTGCTCGCCGTGTCGCCATAAATATTCCATAGCTTCCACCACATGATTTACCCCTTTATCATGGGTCTTGGTTCCTATATAGAATATGATTTGCCTCGAACCGAGATCATACTCTCTGCGAAACTTTTCTCCGTCGCCGCCGCAGAGCTTTGCCGGTTCGATGCCCATACCGAACAGACTCATTTTTTCTTTGTCTAACTGCGGATTTAATTCCAAAAGCGATTCCGCCTCTTTCTCACTGTGAACGAAAATGTGATCGGCCTGCTGAAGAACGGCAAGCTGAGCCGGGTCCGCATGATGATATCTGATCCCCTTGTCGGCATCTTCTCCGCTGTGATGACAGGGGGTAACAACAAAGGGGCAGTCAGAGGTTCTGGCGGCCTTCAAGCCGCTGTAAAGACAGAATCCGTAAGGCAGCAGGCCGGCATGCACGATATCCCACTCTTTTCTTTTGATTGATTCAAACCACATGCCGGGCACGAAACATGGAGTCGTCATACAGCGGAATTCCTGTGTCGGCATGAATGAACGTAATCTTTCCATAGTCCTGAAATGGTCCGGCAAAGCCAGAGGCTTAAACCGCCGGACATTCACTCCGTTGATTTTCTCCGATCCGGGCTCAGCATGTCTGGCCTGGTTTGACCACAGTCTTTCAATATCGAAAGCATCCGTCGTCCAGACAGTTACATCGTGTCCCTCCGATGCCGAACGTTCTGCCATAATCTTGTGTCGATATCCCGAACCGCATCTCGCCGGATAATAATGATGTACGATTTCCAGTATCTTCATGATCGTTTTTACTCCCGTCAGGCCGCCTTTGCGCCAGGTTGCCCGCTAATATCCGTATATGCCTCTATTTCTATCTTCCTTACTTTCACTCCGAGCGATTCTTGAGAATGAGGATTTGCCTTGAATTCCGGCTCTGCTCTTATTTCGAATTCGCCATCGGCACTCTCAATATTACGCCACAAAATCTCATACTCCCGCCATCCTTTTCGCAAACTCAAAACTTGTTCTTCGCCTTTCGTGCTTACAATTAATTTCTGCGTCAAATCAGGATACAAAGAACTGATCTCCAATTTCATTCGAGCAGCATTTCGATTGTCGGGCAACGACAGCATAAAACTGGCCTTCCTGTCCGTCCAGCGGGATGAATCACTTCGACTGTAAGCATGCCAGCCGCTTAACAAACCGTTTTCATCCTTTCCGATTAATATCCTGCTCGATACCTTTTTCTTTTCTGAGGATAGAGGACTTCTGACGAAAACCGAATGCTTCGGCAAAACCGAAACCTCTGAAATTCGAAATGCCGCATCAGTAATCATTCCCGTCTCTTCAGGACTGTAGAGATTCTCCGCCTTAAATCCTAAAACTCTATCTTCCCCTGAGTCTTTTTCCATCAGACTAGAGGGCAAATCCAACAGATATGTTTTCCACTCATGCGAAGGTTCAATGCTTCCGATTTCTTTATTGTTTAAATAAACATGCAATTTGTTTTCTCTTATATTCCTGAACGGATTGGAAACCATGACCTGCAAAATTCCGCCTTCAGGAAAATCGGGAATCGGCAGATATGCTCCCTTACCGATGTACCGGCAAAAAGCGCCTTCACGCCTCAGTCTATACCATCCTTTTCCCAGCCCCTCATCGCTTATGCCCATCAATCTCCTTCGCGGCGGCGATTTCCCCGCCTGAACAGCAGGCTCTTCGGGCAGTTCGCAGTGTATATCGACTCCCTTATCCTCTCTTATTAATTGGGAAAATTTTGTTCGTCTCCCCTCACGCAGTTCCTTGAATCGCTTTTTGAACAACGCCGGAACCGACTTCAGCAGTTCCCATAACGCGGTCCACTCTACATAAGAAGCCGTGGCATTATTGTGAACCCTGCACGCATCGAACTTCTGCATCTCGCATTTGAATACTTTGTAAGCTATGGTATGCATTTTTTTCAGCGGATAGTTCCTCAGTAATATCCAGAACCGGTTTCTTAAATTCAGAAACTCCTTACGCAACCGGTTGGCTCCTTCCCCCATGGTCGCTGAAAACTTGTGATATACAATCGCTTCCGGCACGTATATTATCTTATATCCCCGGTCCCACAAACGCAGACAAAGGTCCATATCCTCCAGGTAAATGTCGAAATCGTCAGGCAGCAATCCCGCTTGCCTTAAAGCCTCCGAACGGACGAAAAAAGCCCCGCCGCAGACTCCCGTCACTATGTCTCTCTTCCGGTATTCCAAACGGTCCTGCCGACCCAGATTCCTGTCCCAACCGTTTCCATACCAGGTCATTTCAACCCCAGTGGAATTAATTATGTTCCTGGTATAAAACATCAACATACGCGACGAACAAGCGCCGATGCTTTTATCCTGCTCGGCCGCCCTCGTCAAATGCGTCAGCCAGTCAGGATGAACTTCCGTGTCGTTATTCAGCAATACGACATACTCTGCACCGGCTTTTAACGCTCTTTCCATACCTGCATTGTTGCCTCTGCAAAAACCTACGTTTTCAGGCAGAACCTGCAGCTTTACCCAGGGATGTTTCTCCCTTATATATTCATTCGAACCATCCGTTGAACCGTTGTCCACGACGAGCGCTTCATAATTCGAATAATTCAAATTCTTTAAAGATTCCAAACATACAGGTAGATGCTCTCTGCCGTTCCAGCTCACTATGATTACCCAAACTGACGGTTCTTTTTTCATTTTTTAACATCCCTTATTTGAATTGAATGACAACATGACGTCTCATAAGCTTGTTTGGTCATGATTTTTTTCTGTATGCTCCCCGGTCCAGCCGACGCCGCAGTCCCTGAATGCTAAGCAACTTTCTTGCCATACTCGCCGCAGGACTCCTGCAAATACACTGAAACGGCCTTCCGCCGGGGATAATATCCCTCCCTCAGAAATAATGTTTCACAATATATCGAATTCGGATTCCTGACCGATCCCAGGTTAAAAAATACCCAGCTTAAGATATTGTCGATAAATTCTTTTGAAACAAAACCCCTTTTTCGCGTTGATAATATCCTCTCAATGGTCGTTTCCACTCGTTCAAAATCAATCAGTCCGTATTTCTGATGTTCACGGATGTTTATGTCGTCAATATATTTCAAAACGATATTCTCCGCTCTTCTGTTTTCTTCTGAATCGATGGGGCCGGTTATGAACACCGCTGCCGAAGCGACTCGAATGAGTTCTTCTACCGCCGCATCACGCAGTTCCACGGGGAGATGCTCCAGGGTGTCGAGACATGTCACGACTTCGAATGAATCGTCCCTGAATGGAATCCTTTCTGCGCTTCCTATGATGTCAGGTTCATTGCCGATATCTAAACTGATCACATTACGCAAGCCGAATTGCTTCAGCAGATTTCCCGCGCCTCCCCCTACGTCCAGAACTCTCACCCCATTCATAGGCAATCTACGGATTCTATCGATTGTGTATTCCATCCGCCTGTGACATTCCCAGTAAAAATCCTCGTCAGCCGTCTCAATCCTCAAGACTTTTATTCCCCTGATATGATTATCATGCGGATTTACGGCTTCCATGTCCGTGACTTCCAGGAAGGCTTCAATCGTTTTTTCGTATGTCGCATCACAGTGGAACTCGAAATGATTCCAACCTTTATGCAGTTCAATCTTTTGACTGTATCGCCCCCAATAAACGATGGCCCTTTGAACTCCAGCCGCCCGCACGCTGCCTACGTCCATTTTTAACCTGAAAGGTACGCCCGGTCGCGGCGTTTTCAGTTCAAATTTAATTCTCCTGCCCGTCCACCGGAACATTTCAACGCGATCGAATCCTTCCCATCCTTCGATCATTCCCGTTTCTTCCACACCAGCTTGAATCACACAAGACATCGGTTTGCCGTCGGAATTCAAACCCCGCCGGAGAAATACGGAATCTTCACTCAAAAGACTTATTTCTGCAAACCTGTACCCGGCGTAAAACGGCTGCTGAGAAATATCCGGAGGGTAAACGAAATCCGTTACGAATAAGAGGGTATGATTGTTTTTCGGTTTTTCCGGCGAAATCGCACACGCATTTTCAGGCAACCTGATAATGTAGGAGCCCCAAGTTCTCGCTGCCTTTATTTCTCCGGCCAATTCACCGTTGAAATATATCTCCAGGCGATTTTCGTTTAAATGATCGAAAGGATTAGAAACCATCAACTGCAAATATTCGCCTTTTATTCCACCTTTGAAAGTGATTTCCGCCTGTCTGCCCAGGTAACGACAGAAAGCCCCTTCACGACGCAAAGAATACCATCCCGCTCCCAAACCCTCCTCTTCAATACCCATTAATATCCTTGAATCGCCGCCGACTGCTCCGCTCCTCGAAATCGAAACAGGAGTCTCCAACTCCCTCTCCAACTTCTCTTTGACGAAACGCCAAATTTTTGACCCGCCGTTCCCCCCTTTTCGCCTTATTCGATATCGAAGCAGAGCTCCAATTGACAAAAACGTTGATCTCAGTTCTTCCCATTTCCTTCGCGATTTCTTCGAGTCTCTCTCCCTGGCCGCAGCATCCAGTTTCGTAACCTCTTCCTGGAATATTTCCACCGCAATCTCCCGCAGCTCTTTCAGAGGATAATTTCGTAAGATAAGCCCCAACCGGTCCTTTATGCTTATCCTTTCCGGTATCCTTTTACCGGCTTCTTTTTCAAGAACTTCATCACCCCCTTTCATATAAACGACAGCGGAAGGAACATACGCAACTCTATATCCCTCTTCCCAAAGCCTTAAACATAGATCGACCATTCCGAAACCAAAACTGTGTTCTTCTTCAATGAAACCGGTCTTTTCCAGAGCTTTCGTTTTTAATATGAATATCTCCTCAGATACTGAAGCAATATCGCACTCTTCATTTTCGGCGCCTTCTATGATCTCGCCGCTGCCGCGTTTTTTTATCGATCCATTGCGATAAATATCGGTTCCCTGCGAAAAAATTACGCCGCCCGTGTTCTTCATCAGCACGCACGGTCCGCAGGCTGCAACTCGATCGTCCCTCTGGAATGCTTGTAAAACGTTATGCAACCAATCCGGGGAAATTTCCAGACGGTTGTCGGCATAAACCACATAATCGAATCCCATTTGCAACGCTCGCTTTAAGCTTTCGTTCAAGGTCCCTTTTGATGATGCACATGCGGGGTCAAAGCAGATTCTCGAATTTCTATGCAAAACGCCATTGTCCGGGATTCTTTTCCCCTTCTCCGATATAATCGAAATTTTCCTGTTCGGATAATCGATCTTCCTCAATGACCGGATCAAATCCGCCGTGTTCTTGTCCTTGCCCCTATTTACAGTCAGAAACCATACCCACGGCTTCTCTGCTTTTGTGCTCATATCAGTCCCCGTCAATCACAACAACCGTCGACGAATCGATTATGCCCCCGCTCCCCCGAAGCCGGCGGCAGTCAAAAAAACGTTGAAGTCAAAAAATTGACTTTCCTCTTATGGTATGTCGTCCATTTCATGCTTCGCTAATCGAATCGGAGTCTCTGAATCCTGATGTTCCCGGTTTCCAGACCCTTTATTGATTCGTATATCTCTTTCTGATAGCCCAGCGAAGTTATGATGACCACATCAGGGTCCAGAATCTCAATCTGATCAGGCGACAATATCTGCCGTCCCGAAAAATAACGTCCCTGCTTTTTCTTATCGCTGTCCACAACGCCTACAACTTTCAATCCCATCTCTTCAACCGCATTTATTATCACTTCCGCCGTGTCCCCGGCGCCGAACAACACCACACGGCTTAAATTAGTCCTGTTGAAATTCAGAAATATCCTGCTGAATTCCGATTTCGCCTCCTTGTATAAACGAATAGTCTCAAGCAAATACTCCAGAAATAACTCGTTCTTCCGGTTCATTCCCCTCTTCGTCAGATGATAGGTCCGCGTTTTGTGATTCGATCCGCCGAACTCGATTATCCCATCTTCAGAAAGCCTTTTTATATAACGATTAACCATCGACGGCGCCAGATGTATTCGCCGGGCCAGCCTTTCCTGGCTGATCGTCCCGTCGTCCGCTATCAGCTTCAATAAATTGAGTTCTTTAAGTTTGGGGGCGCCTTGCAGAAATGTTTTGCTTGTGTTAGCCATATTGTGTGCTTCCCGGTCAAATTCCGTCCTCTTTTGGACAGAACATATCATGAGGCAAATTTCATGCCGGATTCTCGGTTCCTTCGGCATAATATTTGCTCCCTCCTCTCCGGGTGACTGGAGAACCGACTATGAATCGAAACAGCCGAAAATTAATATTCGCCGCCGCAGCCATGGCATGCCTTATCTTTCGTAATGACGAACGTTTATTGGGCATGCGCCTTCAGGACAAAATTGAAGAGGGAATATCACTGATGGAAAGCGGTGATCTTTTTGAGGCTACTTTCATGTTCCAGAACATCATTGAGAACGATGCGGATGATCCTGAATCGGTCGAAGCTTTGTTTTACCTCGGAAAAATATATTTTAAAAGTCAGGCTTATGAAAAATGCGTCAGCGTCTTTTCGCGGTTCCTCGAAAAATCGTCCGACGAAACCAAGGTCCATGAAGCGGCGCGGCTGGCGGCCAAAAGCCTCTACCTGATGAAAAAATATGAAGCCGCAGCGATTCAATTCGAATCTACGCTCAGCGTCAAAAAAATGGACGCCGGTATCCCCCTGGAAACATACAAAATGTGGGCCGACAGTCATTTTAAAACGGAAAACTATCAGGAAGCGGAAAAAATTTACAGGGCGATCTACGAAAAAATGCTGCTGGAAGATTCTGAAAATCCCGATATTCTGCCCATTCGCTTCAAACTGGCGGATTGCTGTCGAAATGAAGGCGAACTGGACCAGGCTTTCATTCATTATGAAGATATATATTACCTTGCTGAAGAGGATGAACTGCGGAATCGGGCTTCACTGGGAAAAGCGAAAATACTGATTAAAATTCAAACTCGAAAAGGAAAAAAACAGAGAAGCGATTATGCTGTATCCACCGATATCCTGGAATCTTTAATTCAAAAGACCGGTTATCCTGAAATACAATCTGATGCTCTCATAACGCTGATCGAACTCCAATGGATGCTGGATTCGCCCGCAGATGCTTTCACTCTTACAAAAAAACTCTTTGAAAATTTTCCTCCACAGGACCTGCCCCCATCCTTTCTCAAACGCTTCCATGAAGAATTCGACCAATATATCCGAAATTTATTCGATCACGACAACATGCTGCTCATACTGAAGTATCTCGATGAATTTCACTCATTTGAAACTCTCTCCTTCCAGTTGAATCCATGGTGTTTCGATGTTCTAAGGAATCTGCTCGAAACGCGACGCTATGAAATGGCCTCACAACTACTGAAAGAATTCCGTAATTATAACGCTGCAGAAGATGAACGGCAGTCTTTGAATTTGTATTCTTCGCTTTTATCTTGCGCCCGTAACAAATGCGATGAACTCACAGAACTTCAGAAAATGCAATTGAAAAATCCTCCGCGTAATACATTAATATGGGCCTTACCCCTGGTTTATGTCTGCGATATCAAGCCGGAATTGCCTGATTTTGACGAAATAAAAGAATTGAATGAAGAGCAGGATTATATAATTGAGCGCGTTATGAAAACGGCAGATAAAGCTTTTATTGATGAGGATTGGAATTATGCCGTCCTGCTCAACGAATGGCTCCTGAATTCCGGATTAATCTCTCTCGACGACGAGGAAACTCAAGATATTTACCTGCAGTTGTCGATTGCTTATCTGGAATTGGATTTTCCGGAAAATTCGCGCTTTCTGCTTTTTGAGGAAGCGACTGCGGCAGGTCTTGCAAACGACGCCGCAACGGAACAATGGCGCATTTATTTTCGGACTTTCAAAAATACGGATGACCGGAATGGTTCCTCCGATAAGGCTCAAAATCTTGACGAAAGGTGGTTTGCGGATATTCTGAAGTGGAATGAAGAATATGAAAATTTTATGGAAAGATGGAAGAGGGAATGGGGCGAGATCAATACATTTTATGAAACGAAGGAAGATTCAGAGGAAAAAGAATAAGGAATTTGTCCGAAATGGAACATCAGAACGATAGACAGCGTAAAAACTGCAATTTATTCGGACACACCGGCCTGAAATTTTCGGGCGCTGATTTTGCTACATCGGTAGGAGGGGAAAAAACTTTAGTTTTTTTTTCCTGAAAGAAACGAGAGGGAAACATGAGCAATATTGACGGAAATCTTGATATGCTGGGGGCTTTGATGGATCGCTGTGCGGTCAGGAGCAGAGTTCTGGCCGGCAACATCGCCAATATGGACACTCCCGGTTACAAGGCAAAAGACGTCGTATTCAAGGAAGTATTGGAAAAGGTGGTTGACAGGGATTCGGATATGCGAATCGGACGCGACCGGCAGATCAGATATAAAATGAAATATAAGCCGGAAATAGTTGAAAAAACGGCTGATCCCCGGCCTGACGGAAACACGGTCAAAGCGGACCAGGAGATGGTGAAATTTTCATCCAACGCCATTACGTTCATGACCGCATTGCGCTTGTATTCCATGAAATCGAACATTTTGAAAATTGCAATCAAAGGCGGATAAATATCATGAAACTGTTTGACGTAATGAAAATAGCCGGCACGGGCTTGACAGCGCAAAGAAAACGAATGGAAGTTTCTGCCTCAAACCTGGCCAATGTAGACACTATAAAAACGGCAGGCGGAGGGCCCTACAAAAAAAAGCACGTCATTTTTGAAACTGCGCCGGTCAATGATTTCAGAGATTTTTTGAGTTCGGAAATCGACAAGGAAATCTCCGGGGTCAGAATCCGGGGAATCCGGGAAAATAACTCTCAACCTCTTATGAAATATGAACCCGGTCATCCTGAAGCCAATGCAGAAGGATATGTTGCCTATCCGGCCATTGAACCGGTCGATGAAATGATCGACGTCATGTCTGCCTCCCGATCTTACGAGGCTAACGTCTCCGTTATAGAAACCATGAAAAAACTGGCTGTAAGAATACTGGAAATAGGACGATGATCCATCGTTCTCACGTGAAAATCATTAACGGCCTGTGATCTCAAAAGGAGTGTCATTTGAAAGCGGATATTTCAATCAAAGGTCCCCTTAAAAATCAATTTCTGTCTGATTCGGCCGGTCCTTCAAAAAATTCTTCCGAGAAGAAGACGCCGTTTGCAGACCTGTTGAAGTCCTCCATCGAGCATGTCGACGATATGCAACAAAATGCCGACCAGGCCATACAGGATTTTGTTGAAGGAAACGTCAAAGATGTCCATCAAACTCTCCTGGCCGTCAACAAAGCCGATATTTCCTTTAGGACTATGCTCGAAATAAGAAACAAAGTCATCCGCGCTTATGAAGAAATAATGAGGATGCCGATTTGACGGCGGTGAGATTATGGAAAACATTTTATCGAGTATGTGCACGGCCGCGCCTGAAGCGAACTGATGCTGAAAGGGAATGCTCTGAATGCCTGATATAAAAGCTTCTTTCAATAAAATTTATGAACAGTTCAACCAGTTCTGGGATTCGCTTAGCACAGGCAAGAAGGTCACGCTGATCGCGGCCGGCATCCTGCTGCCCCTTGCCGTCGTTACTCTCGTGGTGATGGCGAATAAAACCTCATTCCACTTGCTCTATTCGCAACTGCCCCAGGAAGACGCTTCCTACATAGTGGAACAACTGCAGAACGACGGTATTCCCTATGAGCTCTCTCCGACCGGATCGGCAATCTACGTTCCTGAAAATCAGGTGGCATCCGTTCGATTGAGCCTGGCCGGACAGGGATTGCCCAAAGGCGGCGCCGTCGGTTTCGAATTATTCGACAGTCAAAGTTACCTCATGTCCGATTTCGTCCAGGAGCTGAACTACAGACGAGCGCTGGAAGGCGAACTCGCCCGGACTATTCAGCAGATGTCGGAAATCGCTCAGGCCCGCATACATATCGTTCTGCCGGAAGATTCCCTGTTCGCTGATAAACAGTCGCCGGCCAAAGCGTCCGTAGTCGTTACCCTCAACAACGGAAGAAGACTGAACAATGAAGAAGTTCAAAGCATTACCTATCTCGTTTCCAGCGCTGTTAAAGATTTGATGCCGGAAAACGTCACGATCGTCGATACGCAAGGGCGAATCCTCTCCACAGAAAATCAGTCCTCCTGGAATTCAAATGTTTCCATGACCCGCCTCGAATTCCGTCAAAATTTTGAACAATACCTCAAGCAAAAAGTCCTCTCCTTGCTCGAACCGCTTGTCGGCAACGGCAGGGCTTTCGTCCAGGTCTCCGCAGAAATAGACTTCAACCAGGAGGAAAGAACCCTGGAACAATATGACCCGGAAAAAACAGCGGTTAGAAGCTCGACCAAAACAGAAGAAAAATCCGTAGGCGATGCAAACACGGGGGGCGTTCCCGGCACTGCTTCAAATCCAGGGCTCCAGCCGGGGCAGAACGCGGCCGCAACCTTGAATCAAAAACAGAATGAAACCGTCGAATACGAGGTTTCTAAAGCTATCATTCACAAATTGATTCCGGGCGGCCTCATTACAAAATTGTCTGTCGCTGCCTTATTAGATGATGCAGATTATGTGGACGACCAGGGTAAAACGGTTCATGTGCCCAGAAAACCTGAAGAATTAAGTAAAATAGAGGAATTGATCAAAAAAGCCGTCGGATATGATGAAGAAAGAGGAGACCAGGTTATCGTTCAAAATATTTCTATTCCGAGCGCAGCAAAGACCGCAGGACTGGGGCCGATGGATGAATCAGGCGAATCTATCGTCAGCTATATCGTTTGGGGAGGCATCTTTTTCGTATTCCTGATCTTGCTCCTCTTAATCGTTAAAACCCTGCGGAAAGTCTCTTCACTTAAATATTCCCATGCCGCCTCCTTGCCCGCCCCGCCTTCAAGCGCTGCACTCCCGGGAAGCCACCAGGAAAGCGATCCTGATACCGCGGCAACAGGTGCATTCGCTTCCGACGAAAGTCTGCCGCAAAACGAACTTGCGGACGGCGAACAGGAATTAAAGGAAATGCTTCAGAAAAAACAGGAAATTAATCCTCAAAAAGAACTCGTAGCCCGTTATCAAACTTTCAGAAAAGATATTCTGAATAAAGTGCAGACCGATCCGCAAACCGTCGGAACTCTCTTGAAAGCCTGGATGGAGGAATTGGACAAGGAGGAGGTTGAATAATGAACGAGTATGATTCCCTGACCAACCTGCAAAAAGCCGCAATCCTCATGATCATCCTGGGTGAACAACCATCCAGCAAAGTTCTGCAATACCTTCGACGAGAAGAGATTGAACTGATTTCTGAAGAAATTTCCAAGATAGATACTGTTCCTCCGCAAATCGGCGAAAAAGTCCTCGAAGAATTCAAGGAAATTCTGCATTCGCAGGAAATTTATATTAAAGGCGGCATGGACTACGCCCGTAAAGTTCTGCTTATGTCCCTGGATTCCTCCGGATCGGAATCGGGCAGCAGCCAGGTTAAATCCGCATATAAACGCTTTTTCAGTATGGAAATATTGAAAAAAATGTCGCCGAAACAATTAGCCGACACCATCGTTAATGAGAATCCTCAGACCATCGCAGTTATCCTGTCGCACATGAATCATAACGCGGCCGCTGAAACCTTGTCCCATCTGCCTGACGGCCTTCGTTCGGACGTCATTCAAAGAATTGCGAATCTCGAAGGCATATCATCGGAAATTCTGGAAGGCATTTCCCGCACCTTAAAAAAGAAATCAGCCAGCGCCGTAAGCGTCGAAACTGAAGCTACCGGAGGCCTGGAAGCCGTCGTTCAATTATTCAACCGCCTCGACAATGCGACTTCCAAAAAAATACTTAAGAAAATCGAAGAAACCGATTCTCAACTGGCCACCAATATAAAAGAAAAATTGCTTGTCTTCGAAGACATCATGAATTTCAGCGATTTCGCCATCAGAAAAATCGTGGAAAATGTCGATAAAAAACTTCTGACCAAAGCGCTCAAAGGAACACCTCCGGAACTTCAGGAAAAAATTTTCAACAACATCTCCCAGCGCGCCGCTACGCTGGTTAAAGAAGAAATGGAATTGATGGGGCCCGTGAGGCTTAAGGACGTCGAAGATGCTCAGAAGGAAATACTGAACGTCATAAGAAAACTTGAAGAAGCGAATGAAATTTCCGTGAACGATTCAGAAGGAGCGAACGAGCTTGTCTTTTAAAGAACTGGACATACTGAAAAAGAGCAGCATAGCAGATGACTCTCTTCAGAATTACGCGTTTCCTGATGCAAGCGCTGAGCAGGACGACAATCAGAAAAAAAATGAAAAACATAAAACGCAAGCTGTTCGGAAAGAATCCTGCGAGACTTCTGAAAATTCATCTGATGATGAATCTTCAGTAATCAAATATTCTTCTGCTGACGAATGGATGAACCGCATCGAAGAAAAAATAGTGCATGTAATAACCGAGTCTGCTGAAAGAAAAGCGCAAGAGAAAATAGATCAAATGCTCAAGGAAGCACGAAGCAAAGTGGAAGAAATAGAACAGACGGCATATCGGCAAGGACTTGAGAAAGCCGAAAACTCCATAGACCAGAGAATAAGCCAGGAAATGGCTGATATAATCTCCCGATTCGAAAAAGCCTTGCGAAATGCGGACGAACGACTGACTGAAATATACAACAAACTTAATGAACGATTGCTGCCTTTGTCGGTCGAAATAGCCGAAAAAATACTGCATGCGGAAATAACGATCAATCCCGGAATATTGGAAAAGACCCTGGGCGCCTTGCTGGAAGAATTCGAGAGAGCAGAAAAGGTAACCGTCAAAATGAACGGCTCTGATGCCGCTGTCTTGCAGGATTATATAGATAATCACAGGAACTCCGATTCTTCATCAGCTAAAATAAAAATAGCAAAGGAGAGCGGCCTGGATCGGGGAGATTTTATTCTGGAATCGTCCATAGGTTCCATTGATGCAAAAATAAAAACTCAATTAAATGAAATTGAACGGACGTTGAAACAAGCGGACATTTTCGATAACGAGAATATAGAAATGGAACAGGATGCAGAAAACCATGAAACCGCCGACGAAGGTGAAACTCATGAAACATCGCAAGCTGAAGCAGCGTGATGCTGTGGCTGCCGGAACTCCGGCACAGGTTCAAAAAGCATCGGGAAGCGAGCTGCCGAAAAATGATAAGGCGCGCAGTTCGCGGGGAACTTGCAGAGGTTTATTATCCGAAGGGAAATTCAAGGCGCTGAACAACGTCAAAACGCACAAAAGGTATGGTACGATTAAGAAAATAGTAGGATTGTATATAGAATCACAGGGTCCTGACTCTTCGATAGGCGATCTTTGCACGATATATGCGCATGGCGGAGGAAAGGAAATTCCCGGGCAGGTGGTAGGTTTTCAGGATAAATCAGTAATCGTGATGCCATTCGGCGATCCCGAAGGCATAAGACCTGGTGACAAGGTGGAAGAATCGCCGGCTGAACAGACTTTTCCTGCGGGGGAGAAGCTTCTGGGACGTGTGCTTAATGCGCTAGGGCGCGCTATAGACGACAAACCGCTGACGGGTATAAAGGAGCGTATTGCAATCCAGCCCACGCCCGTGAATCCCATGGATAGAGAATTAATCTGCTGTTCGATGCCGACAGGCGTGAGAGCCATTGACGGAGCGATCACGATCGGATGCGGTCAGAAGATAGGGATCATGGCCGGAAGCGGAGTAGGAAAAAGCACATTGCTGGGGATGATAGCAAAATACGCTGAGGCTGACGTGAACGTGGTCGCGTTGATAGGGGAGCGCGGACGCGAAGTGCCCGAGTTCATCCATAATGTTTTGGGCGAGGAAGGTTTAAGGAAATCGGTGATCATTACAGCCACTTCGGACGAAGCCGCGCTTCTCCGCATAAGAGCGGCTTATGCGGCTACCGCCATAGCCGAATATTTCTGCAGAAAAAACAAAGACGTCATCCTCATCATGGATTCTGTGACGCGTGTAGCCATGGCCCAGCGAGAAATTGGACTGGCTGTCGGCGAACCTCCTTCCGGCAAAGGTTATACTCCTTCTGTATACGCCATGATGCCTCGCCTGCTCGAAAGATGCGGCAATTTCAAAAATCAGGGAAGCATTACCGGCATCTATACCGTCCTCGTAGAAAACGACGATATGAATGATACTCTCGGAGATGCTCTCAGAGCCATCCTGGACGGTCATATAGTCCTTACCAGGAGCCTGGCTGAACGAAATCATTATCCGCCCATCGACGTCAACGCCAGCGTCAGCCGCGTCATGAAAGACGTCGTATGCGCTGAACACGTATCCTTGTCGAACAACATGAAAAGAATCCTCGCACGCTATTCCGAAGCGGAGGACCTGATCCGGGTCGGCGCATATGCTGCCGGCAGCGATCCGGAAATCGATGAGGCCATTAAAAAAATAAAACCTATCAATGACTTCCTTAAACAAAAAGACAATGAAAGCGTCTCTTTCAATGATGCTCTACAGGAGTTGAAAAAAGTCATTTGAATTCCATCCTATGAAAGCGTTTAAATTCCAATATGAAACCATTCTCAGAATCAATTCGCTCTTCGAAAAAATCAAAAGAAAAGAATTCGCCGTCGTCAACAGACAACTCATTATGAAAAAAAATCTTATCAATTCCATAGTGGATCAGCAAAAACAACTGGAACGCGAACTATACCAGAAAGAAGTGGAGGGCTTATCTCATCCCTACAGGTTGCTCTACCTGAATTACAGAAATGCCCTCAAGGCTTCTTTGCTCCGCCGGCGAAAAGAATTGGAACAATTGAACATCATCTGGAAAAATAAACAAAAAGAATTCCTCAAAGCAAAAAGAAAAAAAGAAGTGTTCGCCAGGCTCAAAGAACTTAAAAAGAAGGAACATCTTTACCTGGCAGATCGAGAAGAACAAAAAATATTGGATGACCTCAACCTTATCAGATTCAATAATAAAAGTTTTTCCGCAACTAAAACCCTGCATCCTGAATCGACCGAGTATGAAAACGAATAAAAATATAAAAAAATACACACTTTTCCTAAAAATATTTCGCTGCTTCCTCTCTCTCTCACTCTTCTCCTTTCTCTATCTCCTTTTCGGAATTCATATCCTGAGTACGCCCGCAGAAGAACCGAAAAAACCGGCCCACGGCGATCCTGATTATGTTATTGAGGAACTCGATGATCTGTGCAGACAAGAATTCAAAGAAGTTTTTCGTTCCCTTGAAAATATGGAAAAAGACCTTAATGAACGTGAACAACAGTTGAAAGCAAAAGAAATGCTGATTAATGAACTGGAATCCCAATTGTCGGAGCAACAAAACGCGCTGCAGAATATTAAATTTAAACTGGAAGACTTCCTGAATAAACGCAAATCAAAAAAAGCCTCTTATCAAAGATTAACCAAATTTTATGAAAGTATGAACTCTGAAAATGCTGCACAGACCCTTATCGAACTCCACAAGCTGGACCATATCGCAGCTCTGGAAATTCTTTCCGGCCTGCAGAACAGAAAGTCCGGCGAAATAATGAATTTCATTGGTGAAACTGATCCCCAATTCGCCGCAGAATTAATGTCTCAACTTACAAAAAAATTGAATTGGGGAAATGAGGAATAAATTATGTCGTTTAAAAATAATTCAATGTGCATCAATAACGCAGAAGCCAAAGGCAGCAAAGCAAAAAATCATCTTCCCTCCTTCCTTAACTCATCGCAAAAATCCTCGCGCAATGCGTTCAAAACGGACCACAAATTCCTGAATGCTTTTACTGACTGCCTGGCGAATATTTCAAACCGGTCAGCGATCAAATCGGAAACAAATGGAAACATGTTCGTTCAGAATAAATTGGAAGAACTGTACTCATACATTCGAAATATGAGAGAAGAAAGATTCCAGAACGAAGAGAGGACTGGATTCAGTCAGCAATTATTGACCTTGCTGTCAACTCTCACTTCAGAATTTGACGTCAGCACACTTCGGGCTTCAGATATACAGGATGAGGAAACTCTTCAACGAATTCTGCTGGAAACCGTTATTTCACAGATTATCGTAAATTGTCCGATTGAAAGCGACAAAACAGCATCGCAAAAGAATCAAAACCCGGGCATGCGTTTCCAGCTCCAGGAAAATGCAGAGTCATTAAAAAATCTGTTTCAGGCTGGAAATATCTCTATGGAAAAACCAGAAAGTAAAACATGGCTATTCACCCATTCCGGGTCGTCGGGGAAAACAGACCATCATCGGAGCTGGAACTTACCGGCTCATCTCAAGACCCTGAAATCGATCAATGAAGCTCTTCCATTACCTCAGAACATAAATATTAGACCGGCCCCCGTAAAAATATTAGACTCCCTTGTTCAATTCAAGCAAGAATCAGAGTTTCTCAGCCGGTCTGCTGAATCCCCGGCGAAATCAGGGAATGAATCCGGAAAAATGAAGCGCCTTGATATTTCAGCTTCATACAGGAACAACAAAGCGCCGAACGAAAAAACAGGTTTAAGTGTAACAAAGCAAACCAGACAAAATGAAGCGCTGCAAGCCCGTTCTTTGCTTTTTAGCGAAAAATCAGCCGTGGATTTAACAAGTTTTTCTGACGGCGACATACCGGATCATTCGGTAAAACGAACAGAGCCCGAAAGGCAAACAGGACTGGAAAACAAAGTGTATTTGAGAAAACAGACCGGTTTACCCCAAGAAACGAACATGAAAGGGCGCAATGTATTTGGAAAAGAGACAGACCCGAAAAAACAAGCCGGCTTCGCTAAAGAACTGAACTTTCGAGAATTAAACGTCTTTACCGAAGAACAGGGTTTGGATGAGCGCTCGATAACCGACCGGCCGAATGGAAGTGCGGCCTCTCAGGGTACATCAAAACGAGCCCCTGCAATAAGCATGAGGAACGTACCCGCCGATTTTAAGGCATCTTCCTTCGATCATTCAAAAACGAATTTCGAAGCGCTTGAGAAACTCAACCAGGATATAGAACAAACAGGAGGCGAAATACGATCTGGAAAAACCCGGAGCTCATTGCGATTCATAAATTCTGATGAAACGGGACCTCTAACGATTAAAATGAATCTTGACGAATCAGGACGACTCAAAGCGGCCGTTGAAATTTCATCGAAAAGCGCGGGTAACGCTGTTAAAGAATGGTCCGAAAGCCTTCATCGCATTTTGTATGACCGGTCGTCTTATTCTGATCAGCGGAATCCAAAGGGGATGACCGTCAGCAGAGCCGATAACGCATCCATCCACTCACCGTCCAATCAAACCTCAAGGTTCACAAATCAAAACAAAACGTCTGACTACGGATACGCTGAACAAAAGTCCGCTGCATTCAGTTCAAAACCTGAAAAATCGCCTTCGTTTTCGCCACCAAAGAGCAAGTTCAAGGCTGAACAAGAAAATCCAGTCCGTAACGTTGCAGGCGACAGTCATGCCGAACAAACGGATGCTAAAGCAGCTAAAAGACATCCGAAACCTGGAGCGTCCGGCGAAAAATTTGAATTCAGAAATAAAATCCTTAGCGAGAATACCTCTCATAATATTTCGAGCCAGGTATCAGACACGGAAACACCGCGCAGTCCCGCATCCGGCAGCGAGAAGGAAAGCGATTCATATCCGGGCATGAAAAAAACAGATGCAGATTCGGCGGGAAAAGGTAATACGGTCCCTGAACAAAAGGCCGACGGCCGCGAAGAAAAAGTAAATTCCCCTGTCGTTGAGAGAGCTGAAACTTCCGCACGACGGATTGCCCGTGACATAACTGCGGCTGCAGGGAATGAAGGCGACAATGCCGGAAAAGGAAACGGCATGGGAAACGACGACAGTCATTTGAATGACGGCTGGAGAGATCGAAACCACGGCGAAAAATATGAGAAAACCGCTCCTTCATTGGAAACAGAGAAGAAGGTCGAAAAGTCCTCTGAGAATTCTAAAAGCTTCGAAATTCCGGCGAGTGGCGGCACGAATGAAAATAAGATCGTAATGGAGACTTCCGCCAGGACTGAATCGATCCACCCGGATACCCCAGCCGGCGTTGAAGTCAGGGAATCCTCTCAAAGTTTTCAGACTTTATACGGAAAAGAAGGAAAAAGCCTATACGGCGAAACGGAACTGAAGAATCTGTTGAATATGATATTCAAAAATGCTCGTTATCTGAAAAAGGGCGATGTTCATAATCTCCGCGTTCAATTGCATCCCCCCGAATTGGGCCGGATGTCCCTGCGCCTGATATACAGGGAATCAGGTTCCATGACCATAAACATAAAAGTCGAAACAGAGGAGGCTGAGCAGAAACTTGAAAAGATGGTCCCTTCTCTCCTGGGTTCCCTGGATATTCGAAGCAAAAATACTGAGATAAGAATAGATCATGTCGGCGAAAATTATGAATACTACGGAGAGATGGACGGTGACGGCAATGACGATGGTGAGGAAGCCGAAAAAGATGAATCCGGTTCATTCGATGAAGATGAATTTTTAACGGCAAATGATGAAAACGAAGGCGATTCGAAATTCAGCTCTGCACATCCCGCGAGCCGCAAAGGCGGAATTGATAATTTACATGTTAAGGCTTAATAAAATGAAAAAAGGCAAGAATGTGGATAAATACTTCAATGAAAGGAGGTGAGGAAAGCAATGGATTTAACTCCCTTAAACGGCAGTAAATATTCCTATTCGAATTCTTCCGAGGATTATTCCGATCCCTGGGAAAACAACAGTTCATCGGGCGCTGACGGATACGGCAACGATTATAATACGGGCGCAATGAGTCCTATGGGTCGCGATCAGTTCATGCATCTTCTGATAACTCAGTTGCAATACCAGGACCCGCTTTCTCCGTTGTCCAATCATGAATTTGTAGCCCAATTGGCTCAATTCAGCTCCCTCGAACAAATGCAGTATGTGAACGCCAACCTTCAGGTGCTTCAAATGTACGAGGCATCGATCAACAATTCTCAGGCCGTCAACCTGATAGGTAAATACGTGGAAGCCGGCGGCGATGAGATATCCGTTTCGGACGGTCATGCAGACCCCTTCCGCTACGTCATGGATGATGAAGGACACGATGTCGTAGTAAATATTTACGACGAAGACGATGAACTTGTCCGGACTGTTGAACTGGGAACGGTATCAGAAGGATCACATGTCTACAGGTGGGACGGTGAGGATACAGAAGGCAATCAGGTGGAAGACGGCGTATACAGGGTTGAGATTCTAGGTGAAACGGATTCCGGCAAAGCCATGGAAATCCAGACGCTGGTGCGCATGCGGGTTTCCGGGGTTTCTTTCGAGGACGGAGTTGTTTACCTGAAAATGGATGATCTTAAAATCCCCCTGTCGGATGTAGTCGAAATTTTTGAAGAGGAACCGCAATGGGGCGATGAAGAGGAGTCCGAAGGTTTTTAACATCAGCTTTTCAGAGGTGATTTGATGAATCCGAAATTCATCTCCGGGTCTAAAATTCAACAGCAGCAAATCAGAAATGCGCAGCATGCAGGCATGAATAAACCTGCAACCGACAGCGGATTTCGAGACATACTGCAATCCAAATTGAACAAAAAACCGGAACTTACTCTGTCGGCTCATGCAAAACAAAGATTGGAAAAAAGAAACATAAAGATCGGAATTAATGACCTGAAAGCGGTCAACCGGGCTCTGGAAAGAGCCAAATTAAACGGAAACGGCGATTCTCTGGTCTGCATGGGCGACATGGCGTTAATAGTGAACGTTAAAAACAAGAAAGTGGTAACGGCCCTGAAAGGCATGGACATGAACGAAAAAGTATTCACCAACATCGACAGCGCCATATTCGTCAACCCTGACGATACGTGATGAATGATGCAATATGGCGAAAAGTCAATCATTCCTAATTTCGTGAGAACCAGATAAATACAATTTTTCTTTTTGCAAGCGCAACAACAAAGTGAGTAAAGAGCCGGCCCCGAGAAAATTTGGGAGGCTCAATGTCGCGGAACGACAGAAGCGACAAGCAAAGGAGATAAGACATGTTTTCTTCTTTTTACGCAGGAGTATCGGGATTATCCAATTTCGGTATGGCCATGAACGTAATCGGCGACAATATCGCCAACATAAATACCATTGGATTCAAGGAGGGAGTCCCCAACTTCAGCGACCTGATGTGCCACACTATCGGCAGCGGAGCGACCGGAAACATACAACTGGGATTGGGGTCAAAGATAGCAGGCATAAACGCCTCTTTCCACCAGGGCAGCATTCAATCTTCCAACAACCCGACGGATACGGCCATTCAGGGAAACGGGTTCTTTATCCTGAGCGACTCCGAAAACAACAAAGCGTACACCCGTGCAGGAAACTTTCAAATTGACGAGGAAGGGTTTCTCATCAATTCCGGCGGAATGTTCGTACAGGGATGGACCAGTGTGGATGAGGACGGCAACATCAACACCAACGGAGACCTGGGGAATATTAATATTCCACAGGGTTTGACGGTGCCGCCTAAAGCCACATCCCTTATGAACATGAATATGAATCTGGATGCTAACGCAGAGGAGGGCGACACTTTCGCCAGTTCGATCACGGTGTACGATTCTCTGGGCACTGAACACCTGGTCACCCTCACATTCACTAAAACAGCCAATCCCGGAGAATGGGACTGCGAAATAGCGTGCGAAGACGGAACTATTGATCCCGGCGAAGCGAACGTAACCGTGGAATTCGACGGAGACGGCAATTTGATAACGCCGGCAGACAATGTCGAATTCAATATTACAGACTGGAATACCGGCGCCAACGACTCAGCCGTTACCTGGGAATTATACGATGAGGACGATAACGGATACATCACTGGATACGCTTCCACTTCCACTACTTCCAATACCCATCAGAACGGCTACTCCGCCGGCATTATCTCAACAATCGTCGTCGAAGAAGACGGAACAATATCAGGCATCTTTTCCAACGGCACCTCTTCTGAAATAGCCAGACTCGCTCTCGCAAACTTCAATAACCCCGACGGACTCAGCCGAAAAGGCGATACTATGTACGTGCAAACCGGTTTCTCCGGCGACGTCGTCGTTGGGACGCCCGATTCCGGCGGCAGAGGCTCCATCATTCCCAACGCCCTGGAAATGTCCAATGTCGACCTGGCCAAAGAATTCACGAAAATGATTCTCTTCCAGAGAGGTTACCAGGCCAATTCTCGGATTATTCGAACCACTGACGAATTCCTGCAGGAATTGATGACCATCAAACGATAATAAGGTCAAAAAATTGACGTAAATCAGGCGGGGTGTCGACTATTCGACATCCCGCCGGTTCTTTTCCGCTATTCTTTGCAATCAGGCCAGATATCGGTATCACAGCCGAAGGCTCAACGCTAACGGATCGGGGTTGTGATTATTCTCCCGCAAACCCGTATCCCGGTCGGCCCAAGCCGGTTTCCATCACCCGGTGATTGAATTTTTCGTCAATGATCAAAAAGACATCTTTTGAGGTTGCAATTCTAAAGAATATCCCTTCAGTTTGTTTCGATTACGATTACCGCTGCACTGAGCAAGAGCACGAAGGATTGAAACTGAGAAATTGTAACCCTGAGATGGCCATTTTTGATCAATGCCCATATTGCGGCAGGCGCCGTTTAAATTAATACAGCAATTTTACTTCTGCCGGCACAAGTCTTGCCTTAAAGAAGTCAGGTCATTATCAATGACCGATCTTTCTTTATGGGAGAAATTAAATGGATTTAGCGACAATATTAGGAATACTAACCAGTTTCGGACTCGTCATCGTCTCCATGGCCATAGGCGGCGGTCTGGTGTTGTTCGTCAACCTGCAATCCCTGCTGATCGTGGTCGGAGGAACTCTTGGAGCCACATTCATCGCCTATCCGCTGCCTGACGTTATTCGCGTCATAGGGGTCGTGAAAAACGCTTTCTTTCATGAAATATCCTCCATATCAGAACTCTCAAGCAGAATCGTCGAACTTTCTATAGAGGCGCGACGGGGAGGCCTTCTGGCGCTGGAAAAGGTGGATATGTCTGAGGATGATGATTTTCTGGTCAAAGGCATCCGAATGGTGGTGGACGGTCTGGATGCCGATACCGTCGATCAGGTCCTTCAATGCGATATCGAAAACCTCAAGGAAAGACATCAAAACGGATACAATACTTTTGAAACTATGGGCGCTTTCGCTCCCGCTCTGGGAATGATCGGAACGCTCATAGGACTGATCCAGATGCTCCAAAATATGGATGATCCGACAAGCATCGGTCCGGCCATGTCCGTGGCCCTGTTGACAACACTTTACGGCTCCGTTCTCGCTAATCTCATTTTTTTGCCCATCGGACTTAAATTAAAAAAAAGGTCCGCAGAAGAAGCGCTCAGAAAAGAATTAATCATAAGCGGCATACTGGGTCTCCAGGCAGGCGATAATCCCAGAATCATCGAAGATAAACTTAACGCTTACCTGGCTCCCAGTACCCGGGGCAGTTCCTTCGATTCCATGGGATCGAAAGAAGCAGCCTGATGTCTTTCTTTCATATGAAATACTATTCGCTGAATCAAATCAGACCTCTACCGAAATAATCTCAAATGAAGAAAAAAAGAAAAGACAAAATAATTTATCATGAAGCCGTCCCAAAATGGGTTCAGGGATACTGCAGTCTTTTTCTCATACTTAATGCCTTCTTCCTTTTCTGCATAGCCTTCTCCACCGTCGATCAGCGTAAAGTCAAAGAAGCTTTCGTCTCCATGCGCAAAAACGTCGGGTTCTTTACTCCGGGAGAAGTCATCGGTGATCTTCTCGGCTTTTCCTCCGTATTCAAAAAACGTTTCTCCGAAGACAAAAGCGCTCTGGCGGCTGAATTAAAAAAAACAGATATACAAAAGAAAAACAGCAGGATGATCACAAAATCTGAAAAAAACGTGACTCCTGTTCCGGGCGAAATATCCAGAGAACAGGACGACGCTGGGTCCAAAGATGGAAAATTGACGGCAAGCGCAAAGAAAATAAAGGAAATGTTTGAAAAAACCGCGTTCAAAGACCGGATTCTCATTAAAGAATTCGCATCAGGATTCATGCTCAAAATTCCAAACGCCATCCTATTTCCTCTCGGTTCCGCTGCGTTGTCAGACGACGCAGAATTCTTCCTGGATGAACTGGCGGGCGTCATCAAAAAATTGACGTACGACGTCTCCATCGAAGGGCATACCGACAACCAACCCATAAATACCGACCGATATCCCTCAAATTGGGAGCTCTCAACACAAAGAGCAGTTAACGTGCTGCAATATCTGGTAGAAAAACATCAGATAACGCCGGAAAGAATCTCCGCTGCAGGTTTCGGGGAAAACCAGCCCGTAAGCGATAACGATACTCCCCAGCGGCGGTCGCAGAACCGTCGAGTCGAAATATGGTTCCTGAAACAATCCATGGAATAAGCGCATGAAAAGAGAAAAGCCCAAAACCATTCATATAACTCTCGGCGAGGAAAACAGATGGATGATGACTTTTGCTGATCTTTTAACCCTGCTGCTTGTTTTCTTCGCGCCCCTCTTCGCCTATTCCTCCACCAATAACGAAAAGATCGACGAATTGCTCGGCTGGATGAAAATGGAATTCGGCATATTCTCAGGCTCCGCTGCACAGGCAAAAAAGAAAATCTTTAATCCCATGCACAAAGAAAAGCCGAAAGGCGGATCAAGAAGATTCTTCCGGGGAATTCCTCATGATAAAGGAGAAATACTCTTCGATCCTCTGCCTGAGCTGCCTCTGATTAATACAAATACAAGTGTGGAGAATCTGGAAACAAGCATCCGCCTCGGCGAACTCGGCGCAGATGCGGATATCGTCCAGGAAGAAAAATGGTCGGTAATAACCCTGAAATCAAAGTGCCTTTTTTCTTCAGGATTCGCCGAAATTTCCGGGGAAGGCGAAAAAGTTCTTTCCAAAATAGCCGAACATCTGAAAAAAATAAAAGCTCCCATAAGGATCGAAGGGCATACGGATAATGTGCCCCTGAAAAGCGGCGGCAGGTATCGAAACAACTGGGAACTTTCAACAGCCAGGGCCGTTAACGTTCTTAAATATCTCCAGAACGATTGCGGCATTGATCCTGCCTTGCTTTCCGCAGTCGGATACGGTCAGCATCGTCCTCTTATGCCGAATGATACGCCTGAAGGAAGACAAATCAACAGGCGCGTCGAAATCGTACTCTTCTTTAGCCGGAATCTGGACGAAGAATTGCTGTCCGATTCCCGAACATCTCATACTCAACCAGAAAGGATTCAAGAATGAGCTCAAAACTGAAGCTTATCATCATTATAGGCGTCGCTCTTTTTCTGTTGCTGGGCGTTACGGGTATATTTGCGTTCATCGTGCTTCCCGGAATGCAGGGTGACGCCGAAAATCAGGAACAGACCGAAACTTCAGAAGAAAAAGGTGACGACCATTCTGAAGAAACACTTTTTCAGTCTCCCGTATTTCACGAACTGCCCACCATGATCGTTAACCTGTCTCAGGACGCTGAAGTCGAGGTCCAGGAACAACGTTATCTGAAAACGTCCATTTCTTTTGAAATGGAAAAACCCGACGCTAATGATGAATTCAACAAATCATTGCCCAAAATTCAGCACACGGTCATCATGACTTTGTCTTCCAAAAAATATGAAGAACTTCTGGCTCCCACCGGGAAAGTGCAGTTAAGCGGCGAAATAAAATCCAGAGTTAATTCGATTTTAACGACCGTCAAAATAAAGAAAGTTTATCTTACTGAATTCGTTATGCAATAGGTTTATGCAATCATGGAAGAGCAAGAAAAACCATCTAAAGAAGCAAAACATAACTTAACGCACAATACCGATCAGTTAAAAAAGAATGTCGACGATGCCCGGGAATCGGATGGAGCTAAAAAGAAAGCCGAAGGCAATAAATCGCTGCGCTCGCCTGATTCCAAAACAGACGATGGACAACCCATCGAAGAGAACAGCGAACAGTTTAAAGATTTCGAACATCTTTTAAACGTCAAGCTGAACATATCGGTAAAAGTATGCACTATAAATATTTCCTTAAAGGAATTTTTGGATTTGTCGGAAGGCTCGAACCTGGATTTGAAAAGGTCTCCAGGCGAGTTCTTTACCCTGATGGTGAACGATTATCCTGTTGCGGTCGGTAATCTGGCGAAGGTTGAGGATCGACTGGGATTCAGGGTCATTGACGTATACAAGGAAGGCAAATGACGTTTCTCAAATATCGCGATGTCGACAAGCAAGGAGCCGAATGCTCGTGAAACTCCCTTATAAAAAAATCGGAATTTTTACAACTCTCATATTCGTCGCGCTCGTTGCCATACCCATTATGATGACCAACTGCAAAGCTGCAGGCGGCATTCAGGTTCCCGGTTTGAAAATTGAAGTGGACAGCGGCAGCGATATGAACTACTCCGCGGCGGTAAAAATTTTCATGATCATGACGGTCCTCTCCCTGGCCCCGGCCATTATTATTATGACAACCTCTTTCGTCCGCATCATCATCGTGTTCCATTTCATACGCCAGGCTCTGGGCGCTCAACAAACGCCCCCCAATCAACTCCTGGTCGGACTGGCGCTCTTCCTGACTTTCTTCATCATGGCCCCTGTCTGGTTACAACTGGAAAATCAATCCATTTCGCCTCTAATACAAGGAAACATCAATGAAAAAGAAGCTTATCAGCGGGCTCAGCTACCGCTTAAAGATTTTATGAAACGCCAGATCAGAGAAAAAGACCTCGCCCTCTTCGTTCGTCTGGCCAATATCGAAAAACCGGAAAATTTTGAAGATGTACCCGTCCACGTCATTATACCCGCTTTCATCATCAGTGAACTGAAAACAGCTTTTCAAATCGGTTTCGTCATTTTCATCCCCTTCGTCGTCATCGACATTACTGTGGCTTCCATTCTCCTTTCAATGGGCATGATGATGCTTCCTCCCGTCATGATCTCCATTCCCTTTAAAATTCTCCTTTTCATTATGGTTGACGGTTGGAACCTTCTCGTGGGCTCTCTGACAAAAAGTTTCTTCTGATGCGTCAAAAGGATTGATTTTATGACTCCTGAAATGGTTTTAACTCTCAGCAGACAGGCATTTGAAATGATTTTTATTCTGGCGGGACCGCTCCTGGCGGTCGGACTGATCGTCGGCGTTCTCATCAGCATTTTCCAGGCCGTAACATCCATCCAGGATATGACTATCTCCTTCATCCCAAAGATTCTGAGTATATTTGTGACTCTTCTGCTCCTCCTTCCCTGGATGATGGGCAAACTGACCCAATTCACCACGAAACTTTTCACCAATTTTCCAGTCGGATGAGGTTGCCGGTTTATGATCAATTCTCTAAAACTGCGATCATCCGATGTTCTGCTTAATGAGTCCGGACGTCTATTATGGTTGTGAATTTCGATGTTCCTTCTTTAACGGCTTTTATGCTCGTAATGTCAAGGATTTCTGCTTTTATTTTCACATCGCCGCTTCTTTCGAGCTCTTCCATCAGTTACAAAATTAAAGTGGTCTTCTGTCTCATTTTTTCCTTCCTTATGTATTCCATTTTACCCCCTCATAATCATAAACTGATTAACGATTCTCACCCGCTTTTTTTCGGCATCATTTTTGAGATCGTTACCGGAGCATTATTAGGTTTCGTTATGAATCTGCTGTTCATGGCGGTTAACTTCTTTGCCGGAGTGGCGGGTTACCAGATGGGAATGGCTATCGTCAATCTCTATGATCCCCAGTATTCGCAACAAACCCCCATACTGGCCCTTTTCCTGAATATGACAGCGCTCCTTCTTTTTTTCGCCTCAAACATGCATCATTTCCTGATTATCGGACTGCATGAAAGTTTCCATCATTTAACGCTTTCCCCGGATATCTGGATTAATTTCGATGTTTCAAAACTGATTGCATGGACATCAAAGGTCTTCACTCTGGGTCTGAAAATGGGCATACCCATCGTCGGTTTCATGTTCTGCGTTGAAGTCGTACTGGGCTTAACCGCACGGGCCGTGCCTCAAATGAACATTTTTATGGTTGGATTCCCCATTAAAATAGGCGTCGGACTGCTTCTGTTTTTAGCCTGCCTGGGAGCCTTTTCCGCACTGTTCCTCCACCTGGCCGAAGGACTTCCTGATCTGTTCATGAAAGCTCTGCGCAATCTGGCATGCACCTGTCACGATGCAGGAAACCTGCAAGACCATTGTTCAACCCAAGCCCTGAATCCTGCCGCTTTCGCGATGGGAAGTCCGCCTGCCGGGGTCCTAGCGTTACGGCATTTGTGAAAGGAACTAACCTTTGTCCGCAAGCGACAACAAAACAGAACCAGCATCACCGCGTAAGCGGCGTGAAGCGAAAAGAAGAGGTCATGTCCCCCGGAGCAAGGAGCTGACATCCGCTGCCGGCATTGCTCTCGCTCTGTTGTGCCTGTGGCTTTTCGGTTCATCCATGACTCAAAAATTCATGCTTCTCTGCCGTTCTCTTTTGCAGAACAAAGTACAAAGCGGCCTGAGCGATGCAGAAACGCTTGCAATAATGACGACGACCTTTCAAAAGGCTCTCGTCAATATGCTGCCTTTTTTTGCGATTTTTTTTGTGGGCAAGACGGTCAGTCAGTTTTCGATAGGCGGGCTGGTTTTATCCACTCAGAAATTAAAATTTGATATCAACAAATTAAATCCTGTAAAAGGATTAAACAAGATTTTCGACCCAAGCAAAGCCGGCGTTGAACTGCTCCGCAGCATACTCAAGATAGCTTTTATAGGCACAATTGCAGCCTGGACTCTATTAGAACGCAAAGATGTTTTCACTCTGTTGATGGGGGTCTCGGTTGATCAGAGTCTTCCCTACGTGGGCGAAACTGTAACGACGATACTTAAACGGGTTCTGGCAGCCCTGTTGTTCCTTGCGATACTGGATATAGTTCATGCCAAGTATTCATACGAAAAGGAACTGAAAATGTCCAAACAGGAAGTGAAGGAGGAGTTCAAACGTGAAGAGGGTGACCCGATCGTCAAGTCACGGATGCGCAGCATGCAGCGGCAAACGATGCTGCAAAGGATGAAAGCGGAGGTTAAAGAGGCGGACGTAGTGGTGGTAAACCCTACCAGCATAGCGGTAGCGATTCGATATGAACCTTTAACGGACCCTGCCCCTGTTGTAACGGCCAAAGGTAAATTCAAGATAGCGGAAAAGATTCGCGAAGAAGCCAGACGTCACGGCATCCCCATAATACGCAATAAGCAGTTGGCTCAGATGCTTTTCCGTTTTGTACCCATAGGCGAGGCCATACCGCCGCGATTATTCCAGGCGGTGGCGGAAATATTGGCGACCGTGTATCGGATGAAAGGCGATATGCCTGAGAATATCTATAAGAACAGGGGCGAGCGAGCGTAGAACAATGAGTGCAGAAGCAGCAGCATTAAAAGGACAAAAAGTTTTTTTAAAAAACAACAGGCATCTGCTAATGCCAATGTTTGTCATGGCTGTGGTCACAGTCATGATAATACCCATTCCTGCGCCGTTGCTCGATATACTGATAACCTTCAACATCGTTCTGTCACTCCTGATCCTGCTCATGGCGCTATACATAAAAGAACCTGTCCAGTTTTCGGCTTTTCCCTCTGTATTGCTGATCATAACCCTGTTCCGACTATCCCTCAATGTGGCGACGACTCGACAAATTCTGCTGTGCGGAAACGAAGGCGTAACAGCGGCGGGTCAGGTCATTTCCGCCTTCGGACAGTTTGTGATCGGAGGAAACTACGTTATCGGCCTGGTTATTTTCGTAGTTCTTCTGACGATACAGTATGTGGTTATTACGCACGGCTCCGTACGCACGTCGGAAGTAACGGCCAGATTCAAACTGGACGCCTTGCCCGGAAAACAGATGAGTATAGATGCCGACCTGAACAGCGGACTCATAGATGAGGAAACAGCGCGCGAAAGAAGACGCGAAGTCCTGAGAGAAGCCGATTTTTACGGTTCTATGGACGGGGCTATCCGCTTCACCGGAAGAGACGCCATCGCTTCCATCATCATTACTCTCATCAATATTATCGCCGGTCTCGTCATCGGAACTTTTCAATACGGCCTTCCTTTGAAACAGGCGGCTCAAACTTTCACGATCCTTACCGTCGGCGACGGCCTCGTAAGCGCCATCCCCGCACTGCTGGTCTCTGTCGGCGGAGGCATCATCACCACTCGCGCCGTCTCAGATTCAAACCTGGGTGATGACGTCGCCAAACAGGTTCTCTTCGATCACAGGGTCATCGCCATTGCTGCTTCCGTCATATCTCTTTTTGCTCTGGTCCCGGGATTGCCCAAGTTCTCCTTTATATTTGTCGGCGGATTTTTCGGAACTATCGCTTATTTCATTCTTAAAGGAAAATCAGAAAAAATTAAAGAAGAAGAAGAGGAAAAAAAGAAACCTGCTGCCGGCGCCGCCGAACGAAGCGAAGATCAAAAAATTGCAGAACTACTCGAAATTGATATCCTCGGACTGCAACTCGGCTACCAGTTGCTGCCTCTCGTCAATCCCGCCGACGGCATAGACCTTCCCTCACGCATCCAGTCCATCAGGAGACAGATCGCCATGACCCTCGGCTTCGTCCTGCCCCCCGTCCACATCAGAGACAACCTTCGGCTGAAATCACGCGAATACGCCATCATGATCAAAGGTGTCGAAGTCGCTAAAAATCAGCTTCATCCCGACAGACTGCTCGCCATCGATCCGGGAACAGTTCAATCAAAAATTCAGGGTATTGACGTTATGGAACCTACCTATCAACTTCCCGCCGTGTGGATCAACCCCTCGCAAAAAGATGAGGCGCAACAAAACGGCTACACAATCGTAGATTGTCATACGGTCATGATGACCCACTTCAGCGAGGTCGTTGCCGGTAAAGCACACGAAATCCTGGGAAGACATGAAACTCAGGACCTGGTGGACCACCTGGCCAAACAATTCCCACGTATCGTCGATGATCTTATTCCTAAATACGTTTCCCACGGATTGCTGCAAAAAACGCTCCAGAACCTGCTCAGAGAACGAGTCAGCATCAGAGACCTTAGAAGCATCCTCGAAGCCCTCTCAGACGCCGTTTCCATCACTCAGGACGTCGGACTCATGACTGAATACGTCAGACAACGAATCGGGCGATCTATCGTCTCCCAATACCTGGACAGCGACGACCACCTGCCCGTCTTCATTCTCAACCCGGAAATGGAACAGACCATCGCTGATGCCGTCGAACAGCACGAAACCTCTTCAAACCTCGCTCTCAATCCTCAAACAGCACAAAAAATTATTCAAAGCATCTCTGATTTCATCAAACAAAATCTCATTCAGTCGCAACCTATCGTCATCGTCTCACCCATTATAAGAATGCACCTTAAACGCTTTACCGAACGGTTCATTCCGAGTCTCGTCGTTCTCTCGCACGATGAAATTCCACCGGAAACCAACATCAATAATATAGGAGTCGTAAACTGGTGAAAATTAAACGATTCATTGGAGATAATCTTAGCAGCACTATCGCCGAAGTAAAGAAAAACTTCGGAGAAGAAGCCCTCATTCTCACTACCAGAAATTGCCCGGATAACTTTTCTAAACCCTTCAGCAAAAAAAAATACGTGGAAATAATCGCTGCCGGCGAAACTGACCGGTCCGCCGGAAAAAAAACTAAAGGAAATTTGAAATTGGACGATATTAAGTCTCTGGAAAAAGATCGCACGATTGATACTGCCTTCGTCGCATCTTTTGAACCCGAAATTCTTCAACAACTCAGAGAAATCCGCAATCTCTTCTCCGAATTTCGGCAATACGTTCCTAATCAGAACTTCTGGAACAGCGAACAAAACAAATGGTTCGGAAAAATGATGCAAGCTGAAATATGCCCGTCCGTCGCCGCCTCCATCGTCAACAATCTCGATCTCTCAAATTCCAAAAAACCCGGCGACTCCGAACTCAGCATTGAAAAACTGATTAAAAAGAAAATTAGCGATGTCTGGAAATGCTCCTATCCCTTCAATGATTCCCGTATTGTCGCCCTGGTCGGTCCCACAGGCGTGGGAAAGACAACTACCATTGCCAAGCTGACCGCAATCGAAAAACTGAAACACAAAAAAAAGACGGCCTTGATTACCGTCGATACCTATCGCATCTCTGCCGTCGATCAGCTAAAAACATACGCCGATATCCTGCAAACCGACATACGCGTCGTCTCAGACCGTTTTGAATTGAAAAACGCCATTGAAAAATTCAATGACGCCGATCTCATTCTCATCGACACTTCAGGCAGAAGTCAGCATAACCAGAAAAATATGGAAGAATTGAAAAACCTCTTTGACTTCGATTCGACCGAATCCATCAACATCCAACTGTGTCTCAGCGCTGTCACGCGACCCGCCGATATGGAAAACATTATGCTTTCATTTCAATCCCTTCCTTATGATTCCATCGTCCTCACGAAAATAGATGAAACCGTTTCCTTCGGTCATGTCCTGACCAAATGCATGAAATACGACAAAAAAGTCAGTTTCATCACCAACGGTCAGGAAGTTCCGGACCATATACTTACCGCTTCGCCGGAACATCTCGTCAATCTGATTTTTAATCCCAGGAAAGTCATTAATCAAACTCAAAGTCTTACGGAATAATATTATGAATATCAAGGATCAGGCAGAAGGACTGCGACGATTAACCCAACAAACAGAAGCTTCCTGCAGGAGAGCTGAAAGTCAAAGCATTCCCCATTTCAACGGAGCTCAAGCTGTCGGAGTTACGGGCGGCAAGGGCGGAGTCGGCAAAACGAATGTCGTGGTGAACCTGGCAGTCGCTGCTGCCGCCATCGGAAAAAAAGTGATCGTGCTGGATGCCGATTTCGGGCTGGCCAACGTTGACGTCATGCTCGGTTTAAATCCCTCCTGGAGCCTTTACAACGCTATTAAAGGAAATATCACCTTTTCGGACATTCTTTTCCCCGGTCCAGGAGGCATTAAAATACTGCCCGCCGCATCAGGCATTCAGTCCATGACCGAATTGTCCGTTAGCGAATTCCATACTCTCATTAATGAACTGACACGCGTTACACAATCCGCTGACCTTCTGCTCGTCGATACATCAGCAGGAATCCACAAAAACGTCACCAACATACTTAAAGCTTGCAAATCTGTCATTGTGGTCACAGAACCCGAACCTACCGCTCTCGTCGATTCTTACGCCCTCATTAAAGTCCTCACCGGCGCCGGTTACCGCAACCCGATTAAACTCATCGTCAATAAGACCGAATCGGATAAAAACGGACTCGCAGTCCATCAACAATTCAACAAGATCGTTATCAAGTTTCTCAATGTCTCAGTCGAATATCTCGGCTGCATTCCCTATGACCATTTCATCCCCAGAGCCATCAAAGATCAAAAATCGGTCGTTCAGGCCTTCCCAGGTTCAAAATCGGGTAAAAGCTTCATGCGCATCACCCGACAACTGTTCTCCGATAAAAATAACAACAATGACAATATGCCTGAATCCAATTTTTGGGCTGATTTTTTGAATAAAATCGTGAAACAATATAAAGATAGGAGGTTGACAATTGAAGCCGTTGAATAAATATCTCAACCAACCAACTGAAAGCTGCGCGGGTTTGCCCATTTCGCCGACGGATTCAATGAACTACGAATGGGTTCTCGAATACGCGCCGCTGGTCCACCGGATAATTTCCAGGATAAAATGGAAATTGCCCGCACATCTCGATGAAGAGGACCTTTTTCAGT
Source organism: uncultured bacterium (assembly GCA_964619725.1). Taxonomy (GTDB): domain Bacteria; phylum CSSED10-310; class CAZUFC01; order CAZUFC01; family CAZUFC01; genus CAZUFC01. Next base: position 110,023 of record CAZUFC010000007.1, read on the forward strand.
CAGGCATAGTAGGACTGCTTGAAGCGGCCAGAAGTTACGATGAAAAATACAGAGTTAAATTTTCAACGTTCGCCCAGAAAAGAATCAAAGGCGCTGTGCTGGACTATCTCCGTAAAATGGACCCCATGCCCCGAAACCTTCGCTCAACCTTGAAAAAAATACAGAATGAAGCGGATAAACTCGAACAGACCCTGAAACGACAGATTACCGACGAAGAACTGATAAACCACCTCGAAATGAATAAAAACGAATTCTATAATCTGATCAGTGAAGGCGCAAGATACGACGTTTTTCACCTGGACGACCTGATCCAGAAATGGGGTGAACGCTATACCGAAAATCAGATCGATAAGTCTGAAATCCGCCTTTCGTACGAAGAACCTGCAGATCAGCAGTTCATGAGAAATCAACTGATAGAAGCGCTGGCCCAGGAAATTAAGTCTCTGTCGGAAAAAGAAAAATTAATCATTTCTTTTTATTATTATGAAGAATTAACCATGAAAGAAATAGCGGCCGTCCTGAAGATCACGGAATCGAGAGTTTGTCAGGTACATGGAGCGCTTCTCTTTCGACTGAAACGCAGATTGAAAAAGTTGTTCAATTAAAGGGCGGGAGCGAAATCATGAGCGAAATAATTTCTCCTAAAGAGATGCAGGAACTGTTGTCCGTCGCAAAATCCAAAGAAAAAAAAGAACGTAAATCCAAAGATTATAATTCGAGCAGGAAATTTTTCACCTACTCGTTGCATCAGAGCGATTTCATACCCAAGGACCAACTGCAGGTTTTCCATAATGTTTTCAAAACATTCGCCAGCCGCCTTTCCAATACTCTTTCCGCACAATTGCGCAGTCTGGTGGAAATCGATTTGAAATTTTTCGAACATGTGCCGTTTCAGGAATTTTATAATTCCGTCGGCGTCCCCACATGCCTCGTCCTGGCCCGAATCCCCGATACCCAGGAAGCTATGTACATGGAAATTTCTGCAAATCTCGTTTTCTCCATACTCGATAAATTCCTGGGCGGTCCGGGTTCCATAGAAGAACCTGACAGAGAATTGACGGAAATTGAACAGGAGCTGACCATGAATTTCTGCGCTTCTGTTCTGAAAAACCTCGCCAGAGTGCTAAAACCAATCTCCGGACATGACAACTTGCAGTTTATCGTCGACTCAATCATCACGAACATATTCCTCTTTCCCGCTGCAGCTCACAGCGAAATGATCGTATTCGCCGAATGTGAAACCACCTTTGAAAAAATGACCGGGCACATCAACTTCGCTCTGCCCACAAGAATGATTGAATTCCTCTCCGCTTCAATGAGCGATCAGAATAAAGTCAATCAAATAAGCGCCCTCGATAAAAGCTTCCTGAATGAATTGAGCCATAGAGTCGCCGACATCCCGGTAAAAGTCGAAGGCCATATACTGGGTTTCAGCATGACCCTGCAGGATTTCCTGGACCTGGAAATTAACGATGTTATTGTCCTTAAAAATGCTGCCGAATCAAAGGCCCTTCTTGTCGAAGATTCGCCCAAATTTATAGGTGACCTTGTTAAAATAAATAAAAACAAGGGTTTTAAAATTCATAAACCCGTCGATGCCGATTGAAGAAAAAGTGAAGGCACATCTTTCAAATTTCATAACCACGGAAAATATATCGGCCCCGAATTTGTCCCGTGATAATTTGTAATCTGATTGAAAAGGATAAGCTTATATGAAAAATTCAAAAGATGATGATGATAAAGTTTTAATTAACAGCAAAAGATTTCAAAGCTTATTAAGCCTGAAAATTCCGCTTACTATTAAAATCGGCAATCAGAAACTTTCTTTAAGAGAAATTTTAAATATTCAGCCCAGACAGGTCATACCACTGAATCAGAATGTCGATGATCCGGTCGATGTCTATGTTCATGACACTAAATTCGGTACAGGCGAAATGTACATTGAATCCATGAACTACTACTTTAACGTGCTCGAAACTCTCGAACCGGAACAGCGTCTCGCAGCATTGACCGAATCAGGAAACATCATTCACGTCCAACCGGAAGCGGATATAAACCACGACGAACAGGAAGAGGAGGAAGAGGAGCAAGAGTCTGAAGCGGCTGCAGATGATGAGCCTGACGAATCGGATGAATCTGAAGAAATGATCGGCCGGAAAACCCAGGAAACGGAAGCCCCTGAAGCTGAACTGGAGCACACTGCAGAAGAAAAGGATAATGCGGAAGTTTCCGGCTTTGATGCAGAGGATGCTCCCGGGAGTGATCATTCAGACGAAAATGCGGAAGAGGATGACTCTGACTCGGAGTCGTCGCCTGATAAGGACGAACAGGTAAAAAAATCCCACGACTCTGACCAGGCAGCAGCAGAAGAAGAAGAAGAAGAAGAAGAAATGCAGAAACAGGCGAAGTCGGCTGAACGGCAAACCCGGGAAGCTGAAACGGAGGAGGAGCGGGAAGATAAAACGGTAGAAGAGACGAAAGATGAGGAATAAAAATCGGATGAACGCCTTCAAGCATTGACTTTATGTTATGAGAACCGGCAAGGGCTGGGGCGGGATCGAAAAAAAAACTTAAGTTAGTGATCTCTTCTGACGATAAATATAAATGGACGCTTTCAGGAGAGAGGAACCATGGAAAATTTATCAATTGATTTTTCAAGAGTATACGGAATCAACAGACTGAAACCCCAGCCGCACGACAAAAAGAAAGAATCAGCCCCGAGAAGGATCGAAGGCTCGATAGTGGGAGTGCGCTCTGGGCGAAACACTGATTCCCCGCATTCCAAGATAATAACCCTTCTTGTGGAAAACCAGCCGGACCTGAATAAACTGATGGGCAAAAAAGTACGCCTGGTCATCATGGAATAAAGCAAAAATACCGTTCTGATCATCAAGAGCAGCAATTTGTCTATTCAAAAAGAATGGGATTGATCAAACCGGGGATTTCAATCGTTCAAACGTTTTATGAAAAAGTGTAACCCCCCGTTTGAACAGTCCCGATTTTTTTCTTTACCTGGGGATTGATCAAACCGGGATTACACTTTTTTCAAAACGTTTGACAGTTTGTTTCAGTAATCGGGGTCGGTATCGGTATCGTAATCGGTATCGTAATCGAAACAAAATGATAGGATATTCGGAAGAACTGCAACCTCAATAGAAGCATTTTTGATCAATGCCATTTCCTTAATGACGATCACAGGTATAAATTTTGCTTCTTTTTTGGAAAGAACTGGTGTGATGTTCATTCACTCAGTGAGGGAATTTAATTCTAAAGTTTCCTTAAGGCGAGTCGATTATTTAGACAGGAACATCGCGTTGATGTTCAGCATCCCGAACAGGATTGAGAAGATATGAAAAGCTTCGCTGAAAATAGAAAAAGAGAACATGTTCTAATACGAACAGAAGCCGGCGGTGAGACCGGTTACGGACATTTAATTCGCAGCCTGGCGCTGGGTAAAGAGTTCCACCGCAGGGGCTGTGAAGTTGATATTTTCATCAGCGGAGATTTCAATCTGCATCCATCGCTAAGTGAGGGAATGAAGCCGCTCCGAATTATCTTCGAATCGGAGAAAGCCTTTGCAGCGGAAGGTTATGAACTGATCGCAAGTGATTTTCGTTCGGAAAATCTTAAAAAATTATATGAAGCTTCCGGGATATCGGGGAGAATTCTGCATATGAGCGTTCACGATCTGGGGTTGAACAGGATGGACTCAGATATTGTCGTGGACGGCAGCGTAAAAGCTCCTGGAATATATTCCAAAACCCAGGGCAAATTTTACTTTTTAGGTCCCGAATACATGATCCTGAGAAGTTCGCTTTCAGCGCTCAAGCGGCCCGCTCCCGCCAGGAAGAGGCGCAAACCTGTCTGCTTTATGAGTTTCGGAGGAGGCGATCAGATTCGATGTCATGAATTTGCATCAGTAATGTTCGAAACCGCTAACTTTGAATGTGAAATAATAGTTGCCCCGGGTTTCCATTGCTCAAGAGAAGCCGTTGAAGATATCTGGAGTGCGAAGGGGATTGAAGTGCGTTTTTGCGAACCGGAAAACGAACCGTGGGAAGAAGGAATACGCGCCGATTTCGCAATCGTGGCCGCTGGGATAACCTTGTATGAGGCGCTGGCATTAGGCGTGCCGGCGTTCACCCTGCCTATGGATGAACGGCAAAATGAAACCGCTGATATTTTTTTTCGGAACGGGGCCTGCCTCAATCCGGGGGCTATCGATTCCACCGATGCCTTTTCTGCTGCAAAACACTTCAAATCATGGCTCGGCGATGCTTCAAAACGAATGCGATCCGCACATATCGGTTCAAAAATGGTCGACTTGCGGGGCGCTGAAAGAGTGGTTAATTCAACCTTACAACTGTTGAGACATAAACATGAAACGAATAATTAATTATCCGACAAAAACGATCGGCGTCATTCAAGCCCGCATGGGTTCTTGCCGGTTGCCCGGCAAAGTGATGAAAAAACTGGCCGGCAAGAACCTGCTTGAACGCATCATCAATCGCATGAGAACGGTTCCTGAGCTGGACGATGTCGTTCTGGCCGCTCCGTATGGAGGGGAAAACGATGAAATAATGCGCGCATGCCGGGAAATGGGCGTAAAATGCATACGCGGCGAAGAACATGACGTTACGGCACGGTACATCAAGGCAGGAATGGAATGTGGAGCCCAGGTCATAGTCCGCATCACCGGAGACAATCCGTTGACCGATCCCGGCAGCGTATCGAGAGTAGTCAACCATTTAAAATCTTATGACCTGGATTACGCTGTCGAAGACCTCCTGCCCATCGGAACGTGCGGAGAAGCGTTTACTCTGAAAGCCCTTCTCAAGAGCTATCGCCTGGCTGACCACACCGCCTATCGCGAACACGTTACTCTTCATTTCAAAGAGCATAGACAACTATACAAAGTGGGCGTCCTCATGCCCCCCGAATACCTTCGGCGCCCGGACATCAGATTGACCGTCGATACCGAAGAAGATTTTTACCTGCTCAACCAGATTTTTAAGATCATGAACGGGACGTCTGAAAAAATGTCCCTTAAATCCGTTATCGATCTCATGGATAACCATCCCGATCTCTCTTCCATTAACGCCGGAATTGATCAATGGACGTTCGTTCCGGAAGAAAAGGAGTTGGCTGTAATATGATTCGTAAATGCAATATTCTAATCACTGCGGCTTCTCGAAGAGTCATCCTCGTAAAAGCGTTCAAAAACGCCTTGGAAAAAATCGGTCTTGTCGGAAACGTTATTACTGCTGATATTCATAATTACTCATCAGCGCTCTACTTCAGCGACGGGTTTCATATCGTTCCTCCCGTCGACGACAATAATTACGGGCAATTCATGCTCGAACTCTGCATCAAAAACAAAATCGATCTCTTAATCCCCACCCTGGATGAAGAATTGACGCTTTTCGGTAAATTGAAGAATGAATTTCTGGAAAACAGAGTGAGAATAGTCTGCTCGGATGAAGCTACAGCTTCTGTCTGCAGGGACAAATACGAGACTTTCCAGCTTCTGAGGAAACATGATCTGCCTTTCGTCCGCACCTGGCTTCCTGATGAGCGGCCGAAGGACTCCCTGGAATTTCCCATATTTTTGAAACCCAGGAGGGGAAAAGGCAGCCAGGGAGCTCACAAGTTGAATAATCCCCGCGATTATCTTTATTTCATGGATACTGTCGACCATCCCGTCCTTCAGGATTATATCGACGGACCGGAATATACTGTCGATGTCCTGATGGATTTCCAGGGCAATGCGATATCCGCCGTCCCCCGACGACGCCTGGAAGTCCGCAGCGGCGTTATGGACAAAGGCCGTACTGAAAAAAATGACAGGTTAATTCAATCAGCCCTGAAAATCGCTGAAACTTTGAAAATTCAAGGCCCGGCAAATATCCAATGCAGAATGGCCGACGATAAGCCGCTTTTCTTCGAAGTGAATCCGAGATTCTCCGGCGGCATAGCCTTGACCATCGAAGCAGGTGCAGACTTTCCCTTCTGGATACTTAACATGTGGCTCGGTCACGACGTGCCTTCGCAAATTGGAGAATTTGAGGATGATTTGTACATGCTGAGCTGGTCTGATGCCGTGTTTCAAAAATCGTTATCGCAGAATCGTTCTGACTGGGAGGATACTTCGTGGGATGATGCGATATGTCTTAAGGCCGTATGAATCGATGAAAAACTTCATATATTTGCTTTTTCAGTCAATCTTCAATACAAATCGAGAGTAAAGCGCCATGAAAAAATCAACCCATTCACAGAAAGTTTTATTGGGCGACCGTAAAATAGGTCCCGGCGAACCTGTATTCGTTATAGCCGAGATCGGCATCAACCATGACGGGAATCTCGATCAGGCTTGCAAAATGATCGAGGCTGCGGCTGCAGCCGGCGCCGACGCCGTGAAATTCCAAACCTTTCAGGCGGAAAAGTTGATTTCTGAAAATGAATGCCGCTTGAGTCACGTGGGGGGTGATATTGATCTTTCAGCTTTTTTCAAATCTTTCCAGTTCGATTTTAATCAATGGAAACAATTGAAAGAAAAAGCCGATGATTCCGGAATAATTTTTCTTTCCACTCCTTTTGACGAACAAGGCGCCGAATGGCTTCTCAAGCTGGGAGTTCCCGCTTTTAAAGTAGCTTCCGGCGACCTCACTCATTTGAAACTCCTGAATTTTCTGGCAGAAACGGGAAAGCCGATCATTCTGTCAACAGGCATGGCTACCATGGAAGAAATAGAAAAAGCCGTCAATCTTATTCAAAAAAACAACTCTCCATTGATACTTCTCCATTGCATAACCAGTTACCCGGCCCCAAATGAAGAATTAAATCTTAGCGTCATTCGAACCCTGACCGAACATTTCCCGCTGCCTGTCGGTTACTCCGATCACTCATGCGGTATCTCCGCCTGCCTCTCCTCTGTAGCTCTAGGCGCTTCTATTATCGAAAAACACTTCATACTCGATTCTTGCGCCCAGGGTCCGGACGCCGCCCACTCCGCAGACCCTGTTCAGCTTGAACAACTGATCACCAGCGCTCAGAAAGTCCGTAAGTCTCTCGGCTCAGGGAAAAAAGCCCCTTCAGCATGCGAAATGGAAAACAAAAGAGTAAGCCGGCGGAGCATCTATGCCAAAACCGATATCTTGCCCGGTCAACAAATTAATGAAAATATGCTCATTTGTTTGAGACCGGCTTCCGGATTCCCGGCCGAAAGATTCTTCGAAGTTATCGGCGCCTGTCCACGTCGTGTTGTCCGCGCCGGAGAACTGATCACCGGCAAAATGGTCGCTGAATTCCAGTATCCATTTGATCAGAAGGAACAAAAATGCGAGATAAAAACATAAAAGTCCTTTTAAACGTTAAATTTCCCATTACTCTTCGCATCGGCTCCAAGGTCCTGCCCCTTAAAGATGCGTCAAACTTAAACGCCGACAACAGGATCGAATTCGACCAGGCCCTCGGAGACTCCGTTGAGCTGCTGATAAATAAAACTCCCGTATCGAGAGGTAAATTGGTGATGTATAACGGCGAACCCGCCTACCAGGTGGAAGAAATATTGTCCATCGAAAAACTGCTTAAATCCCTCAACTCGCTCGAAAACCTGTAAATCATTCCGTTAATATTTTAAATTGAATAATGACAGCGGTTCCAAAAATTCAATTCCTATTTTCCGCTCTTCACCGGGCTCCTTTTCACCGATCCATCTTATTATACCGCTCATCTCAATGACATTCTGCAATGAACCCTTTTGAAAATCGATTTTTAACTTTATTACCCTGTAAACCTGAAATGCACCGTCACACGCCAGCAACGCCCCTTTTCTGGAAATATTCTGCAGCGATGCCGAATACTCTCCCCCGTTATAATAACATCGAACAGACATTTCCGCGGCATGACGGATATGTTTACGCTTTTTTCCGCTGCCGCACAACTCTGAAAGGCCGGTCGGATATAATGTCGTCAGTCCGGCGAGGTCCTTTATTCCTTTTTCCGCATCCGAATCGATGAGCTTCACTTCTTCAGCTACAGCATCTATAACCCTTTTCGTTTTCAAGTCCTCTTTTGCGTTATGATGAGCGTTATCAAATCCTTTTTCGATTATGCTGACCTCTATGTCCGTGACGGCCGAAAATCGCGGGGTCTCCTTTTTGCAGTTTTTCCTCTTCTTCTTATTAAAAATATACGAACGTCGATTCATTGTCTTTTCCAGGATACTCCCCTGAAAAAGAGGAGCAATAAACATGCCGTCTGATTCAACTTACTGCAGTCAAAACATAAATATCGATAAATATTTAAAAATAATGACTCTGGCAGCTTATGCCGAAAATTACCGGAAACTGGAAAGAGCTCTTTTCATGTGCAGTTCCTGTAAACAGAAAAACATTCATTCAAAAGCTGAACAGGGAAAATTGCGTCGCCGGACTTTTCATTCCGGAGCGCCGGAAAGAATGATGCTTGATCGATCCGTTGAAATTATTTATGCTTATTTATCGGGGTCTTGCCCGGCGTTAACTCCGCTTATTCCGGACAGGACCCTATGGGGTAAAAGGGATCAGAAATTTTGAATTATTCAAGGAGATGATATGTCGAAGGAACACAATCGTCGCGTTGAGTTTTTCCGGCACGATTTAGGGAAGGAAGAGCTTGATGCGGTAGGCGGAGTATTTTCTCAATTGTTTTTGACGACCGGCAAGGTCACCTACGATTTCGAAAAGCGTTTAGCCGAAAAATTGGAATTAAATCACTCTGTGGCCGTGATGAGCGGTACCGCTGCGCTTCATCTGTCTTTCCTGGCTCTGGGCATAGGTCCGGGAGATGAAGTCATTACGACGCCTTTAACTTTTACGGCTACCGCTGAAGCGATCATAAATGCAGGAGCCAAACCCGTTTTTACGGACGTCGATCCTGAAACAGGAAACCTCTCGCCGGAAAATGCACGAGCAGCCGTAACATCGCGAACCGCTGCAATATGTCCGGTACATCTGTATGGTCTACTTTGCGATATGGATGCCATAAAAGCTGTTGCGGACCAATATCGACTCGCTGTCGTCGAAGATGCCGCTCATTCCCTCGAATCCGCCAGAAACGGGTATCGAAGCGGCAGCCTGGGCGATACGGCAGCTTTCAGTTTTTATGCTACGAAAAGCATCACTTGCGGCGAAGGCGGGGCTATCGGAGTGCAGGATGCCCGGTTATACGAAAAAATACGAAAACTAACCCTGCACGGAATAACCGACGGCGCGGCCGAAAGATACAAGGGCGGAGGACATTCATACGACGTTCTAAGCGTCGGGTGGAAATACAATTTAAGCAATATACTGGCTTCCATCCTGATCCCTCAACTGAAAAGAATCGACCGGAAAAGAGATAAACGGGAATCGATCTGCAGGCTTTATCAGGAGGCTTTTGAGGACCTGGAGGGTTTTGAATTTCAGAAAACGCCGGAAAATTCGGTTCATTCCAGGCACATTTTTGCCGTCTGGCTGCCGGAGGGCTCCCGCGATCATTACATAAAAGCCCTTAAAAAAGCAGGAATAGGCTATGCCGTAAATTTTAAACCTCTTCACCTCATGACATACTATCGCCAGAAATGGGGTTATAAAAAAGGGGACTTTCCCAACGCTGAAATGATAGGAGAACGCACGCTATCTCTGCCGCTCTATGCCGACATGCCCGATGAAGACGTCGAAATGGTTATCCGGGTCGTCAGAGATGCTGCCCGTAATAGATAAAATAAGAGGATCGGCGTTGATCAAGCATCCGCTTTTCGGGGAGTGATCAAACCGGGGTTACGCTTCTGTCAAAACTTTTGACAGTTTGTTTCAGAAATCGGGGTCGGGGTCGGTATCGGGATCGCAATCGAAACAAAATGATAGGAGATTCTGTCGAATTAAAACCTCAAAAGACGCTTTTTTGATCAATGCCCAAAAAAGCGTTGGAGAATCGGATATTTCCATTACGAACACATGAACGAAAATAATGGGCGTTATACAACGACATCAATTTTTGATTCCATCTGACCAGTCCAAAAACAGCCTATCGTGCCCATCCTTGCACCGGACCCTGTAAACAATAACGAGAAATTAAGCTTTTCTGCTCCGGGTAAAAAAGAATCCGAAAGCCGCTCCGCACAATCCGCCGAGTATGTGAGCGAATTGCGAAATCTGATCGCTGCGCGCCATGTCGATGAATTCTCTGGTCAGAAACAAAACCGCAACCAGGATGAAAGTCAGGGGTATTTCCCCCGATTTTATGTTGGTAAAAGAACTCAAAAGTATCAGCATAAAAACGATGCCGCTGGCGCCGAGAATAATGGAATTGAAAATTACGGCGTTCAGCACGCCGGTAGCTGCTGCCGTTATCGCTATCATCTCCAGGATCACTGCGCTGCCGTATTTCTCTTCCAGCATAGGACCGATCAGAAGTATAAACGTCAGATTACCCGTCAGATGAGCAAGAGACCCATGACCCAGAACATGAGAAAAAGTTCTGAACCATGATACGGGAGAACCCCATTGTAATGCGGGTGATGATGTAAAGAACTGAGCGATGATCCTTTTTCCTGAAATCATATCCAGGAAGAAAATCAGGGATGCTGTAAGAGTAAAACTCAATATGACCGGAGAATTATATTTGATTTTCATTTTTCTGTTTCTCCTGCCCGGCTCCTTTGTTCTCCTTCTTTCACCACAAATAATATGATAATCGATTATTCCTGTAAAACAGATACACCTTTCAATTCTTTCCTTGAATCTAAAGCGACACCCGTCCTTTTTCAAACTCCTCAAGCCTGGATTCATATTGCTTGATGGCGTTTTCATCCGCATCTTCCATCGCGTTTTTCAATGTTTCCGCAGCTTTTTCCTTTTCACCCAGCAAATACTGCAGAACCGCCAGCGTATCTATATTCATGTAATCAGGCCTGGCTTCCACCGATTCTTCCGCCCATTCCAGCGCCGTTTTTAACTCTTCTCCGCTTACCGCCTTTTTCCAGGCCATACTGTTGAGAATATCGGCCAGGGCTTCAGCCGCCCCCTGGTGATCCGGCAATTTTTTGTGAATTTTCCGGTAAATTTTTAATGCGTCATTATCTTTACCTTCGGCGCTCTTTTCTTCGGCATCCTGTAACTTTTCATATATCTCAGCATGAGTCGAAGCATTAAAGGTATTTTTGCTTTCAGCCCACCATTCATACCATTCTTCCTTGCCGCTGATATCGCCTTTCCCTGTATAGTCTTTCAGAAACTCCGTCACCCATTGATTCCTTAACCTGTCGTTGGGCCAATCCAGCAAATCGAAAAGCACGGTTATGGCCGATTTCCTGTCGTGCTCTAAAAGGAGCGCCCTGGCCGCCAGACAACGCACGAATTCCGATTCATCCTTCAAAGCTTCCCTCAGCGGATCAATCGCCTTCTTCAGTTCCAGCTTGCCTAATGCCCTGGCAGCGTATGCCCTGACCTGAAACGCCTCATCATTTTTCAGTGCATTCAGAAGCGGCGTATAGGTCTTTTTACTTTCCAGATCGGCCAATCCTATCGCAGCGCGTCTTCGCACGCGCCATTCCTCATCCTTCAGCGCTTCAACCAGCGTACCGGCCGTTTTCTTCCGTTGCGACGAGCCTAAAGCCAGGCAGGCCATACCCCGGACTTCCTCTGAAGGATCATCCAGCGCCAGATTCTCCGCTTTCTTCAGAAGCGCCTTATTGTCCGCTTCCAACCTCTTCATAGCCTGCAACAGCAGCAACCGCATATCATAATCTTCTGCTTCCAGGAAGGGGCTTAATTCCGATATGTTTTTTTCATTCAGGGTTTCCTCTATCAGCATAATTTGAACCAGGTCGACGAGATGTCTTCTCATCGTCCGGGTTCCTGATTGCGCCGTAATATTCATGGCGGTGAACAGATTCTCCTTGTGCGCTTTATCGGGGTCCAGGGCCGATACTCGAAACAACGGCGACGGAAAGTTCAATATTTCAATGATCTTTTGAATTTCAGGGTCCCCGGAGGAAATCAGGCGCTCTTTTTCCTCGCTGTCGGTTTCGGGCGTCCACCATTGACAATAATGCGGTTCAGCCTTTTCCCAATCGGCATCCTGCCCATAACCGTAGGTACCTTCTCGCCATATGGAGTTGTTGGAATATTTTTCCTGGGGGTAGATATCGTTGCCGAGAGAATCGAGGAAGAAACCTGTGGAATAAGCTTCATCGCCGAATGAATAGTCGGCTTTTCCGTAGTTGTTTTTGGTTCCGGCATAGAAATCATCACCTTCAGCATCGTAAAAGATGCCGCATCCCTTGGGTTTATGACCGAATCCAATGCCGCCTGTAGTTCTGTAAATATCGTCTCCGTAAAAATCGACGAAGACGCCGGAACATCTGTCCAGACTGTATCCGTTGTTGCCGTAAATGCCGTTATGCATATCATCGCCCGATATGTCGACAGCAACGCCGGCGCTCAGATGCACGCCCACTCCCCGGCAATAACGGTCGCAATTGTAGGTGTCGTTTCCTTCAGAATCGATCAGCATGCCCAGAGCGAATATATAACTGCTTCCCTGCCCGATGATGTACGCTTTGTATGTGTCGTTGCCGCCGGCTTCACTCAACACGCCAATTCCGCCGTAAACGGTAACCTTGCCCGAAGGAGGCCAGGGTCTCATGCCGCTGGCCGCTCCCTGCGAACATGATGCATCATAATTGGAATAAAACCCGTATTTCCCGCCGGCACGGTACATATCGTCTCCGTCCGATTCAGCCATAACGGCAGTACCAAGTGTGGAAGCGCATCCCTGGCCCATTGACGCACATCGATAAGAATCGCGTCCGTTTCTTTCCGAAAAAATGCTGTACCCGAAAATGGCGAAACATTGAACGCCCAGGTCCCCGATATAAGTATCATCGCCGCCGCCTTCATAGAAAAGCGACGTCCCGCATAATGCCGCTCCCTGTGAATAATGCCCTGAAATGTAAACGTCGTCGCCCGACAGGTCCATGAAAAGCGAAACGCCCGCTACAGCGCATCCCTGGGCGAAACCGTCGCTTCGGTAAGTATCATTGCCGCCCAGGTCTATATGAACCGCCACACCGTACCCGTTGAGAGACGTAGCCGCCGTATGGTTCAAATACCGGTCGTCGCCTCCCAGGTCCAGAATCAATGCGTAATCATGCACGTAAGTGTTATCCCCTGTTCCCCCTACTACGATCCTTCCTAAACGTGTATCCATTTCAAAAACGAAATCCTCGTCGAATTCCGACAGATCATTTATCAGAAATTCTTCTAATTTACGACGCGACTCATCCTCTGCTTCTGCCGTCACCTTGCCCGCAACCGTCAATTCCTCGAAATTAACCTTGGCCAGAAGTTTAATAAGTTCAAAACACTCCTCCGTATCGTCGGTATAACCTCGAATCGATTCGCCATGCTCCGTCTGCCGCACGAAATACCCCGGCAGAAGTTCGGCTGTCCTTTTCCTTTCATCCAGGCTGAGACCGGAAAAAGCCGCATCCCGCAGCGCGGACGTATGCATCATCGCTTTCAGCAATTCGCTCATTATGCCGGTCAATTCCTCTGGCAAACCTGCCCCTTTCATTTCAAGCTCAATCGTTGCAAGTTCAGGAAACTCTTCTTCGAATGCAACTGAAAAATCGGGAATCTCATTCGTCTCTTCCGAAATTCCGTATGCAGCATTGAACAAGGCAAGCAATTCACCGCCGGCTTCCTGTATCCTTTCATCTGCCCATACGGCTATTTCCGGCAAATCCAGGGGCTGCCGCAATCCGGTATCGATCAGCGGCATACGTCCGATCGTGCTGTAAGGAACTTCATACCACTTGGGCGCCTCGATATCCAAAGGCGTCCTTCCCTGTTCGGCAAGTTCGGATTCAAACTTCAAGCGCGCCTTTTTCCACCAAAGCTTCCATTCCTGCTCAGGACCGTCGTCTACTTCGCAGAATGCCTGGGAACAGAGAAAACAGACCGTCAAAACCAGGCTGACAGACATCGATAACGATTCCCATATCTTTTTCATATTTTGACCTCTCGTTGACTTTCGTTTTGTTTCCGGGTTTCATGGTTCTCCTATGAAAGCATAATGCCGGGGAGTATTGCAACTTTTAACGGAAGCGGACCCGGCGACTAACCTGAAATAGCAAAGAAAACAGGTTTTATAAATAAAAGGGTTTCATATCATCAAAATGTCCGGCTTGTGCGTCGGGACCCCTGCGTCGGATATTAGGCAAAAATGGGAGAAATAAGCCGCCATAGTATGTCAGGAAAATATTCCCCGCAAGATGGAAGTTTTTTTCGACGTCGTGCTCTGGCGCGACTTTCTGGAAATTCCATATCCGACCAATTGGGAGTTTAAAGTGTGTTGCACAGCAGCTTTTTCTGCACCGGTTCTTTGCTGAAATAAATATAAGGATAAACTTTATTTCATTGCTGATTAATGGACTCTGGGAGCTGCCCTGGATCGTTCCTTCGGTCGTGAATTCTATTAGTCCGTCTTCCATAACCCCGCTTCTAAAAATGTTTTCGATGATTCGCAAGATGTTTTTGTCTTCCATGTAATTCTTCAGTCTGTGCATAAGCCTGTCTTGATTGACTAGATTAAAGAATTTCGACAGATCGATGTCCACCGCATATTCTCTGCCGCTAGACACGATACGTCGGGCAACTTGAACGAATGGCGGATTGCGCTCGAAGTGGATATAAGCGTTTTTTTCCGCTAATTCTTTCACATTGACTTATTTTTCTTTTTTTGTCATATTTCTCCTCATCGACAAGTGAAGAATTCTTAACTTGTCGATGAGGAGAAATGGAATTAAACACCCTTTCAACATTCTTAAGATCATTTAAAAAGAGAGAGGAAGTCAGGAATGAATTTGCATTTCCTACCACCCAACACAGCGAAGGCAATCGGAATCTCACTAGCGTTTGGGATTGTCGGTCTAGTAGTCGGCTACGGGATATTTGGTCAAATTAACGGCAACTATGTCAGCATTGGGGAAATATTTTCGACGAAATCAGGTCTTCTGGACAATTTCGTGAGTTACGCAGTCGGGTTGAACGACATGCGAATCAAAATACTCGGATGCGGTGTCGGCGGAGCAACACTTGGGCTGTTCCTCGGCGCATACATTGGAAAAAAGGAATTATGATCGAATTGACAACAAGCGCTAGAGCGCTGTTCCGGCTGCGCGAACGCTTCACCGGTGAGGCTCATGCACGAAAGTAGAGCAAAAGGGAGAAATGGGATATGTTTAATTTTGAAAGATTAAAAGCAAATCTGTACGTGTTTGTAGTGGTTATTCCTGCGATCTTGCCGATATTACTCTCTTGGGTATATGGCGCTTATCGAGAGCATAAAGGCATGAAAAAGCCATGGTATTTTTCAATAACTATAACGACATTAATGATAGCTTCTCTTTTGTTCGGATGGTTTACGGCTGAAATATTCGAAGAAAACACAATTACTATTCAATTGTATATTATTACAATATTATTTATAATTGTTATTTCAAAATTCGTATATAGTTTGTGGAAATTCAGCCGCAATTCCGGTGACATCGATTTTCAGACATCGTTAAACGGCAAGTCGAAAAAATCTTAAAATTTTTGCAAAAAAAATCACCAAGCTTCAAGGAAATCCGCTGATTTACCGAACAGAAAATGGACGTGAGAACCGCTGAAAGTCCCAAAATCGGTGAGGTGAAGTGGGGGATGGCGATGGAGATTTCAACTCATCCCTGACCTCCTCTCCCTTTTTAACTGATGTTAAGAGGATTGAAAAGGGAGTGTTCCTCGGATTTCTTTGTTTATAGACCTGGCATTTCATATCTTCGCTTAGGGCAAAATATATGCCTGTCGGTGAAAATTTCTTGAAAACGTATTTAACAGTTTTCATAAGACGGGGAAAACAGTTTTTCAGGCACAAAAAACGATACGTCGGCGCCGGTTATCCTGGAGCGATTTAAAATATTTCATGCAGGATCAGGCATCAGGCATCAAGCATTCCGAATCACCGTTGCCCCCTCAAAAGCGCCAATCCGAAGAGCAGGACGACGAGCCCCAGGGAACATGTACCGCAGGCAGGAACGGCAGGCCCTGTGAATGTTCGGGTCGGCGTGGACGTTGGAACAACGGTAGGCGTTTCTGTGGGTGTGGATGTTGGATTGACCGTAGAAGTTTCAGTCGGCGTGGAAGTGCGCGTGGGCGTTTTTGTTGCGATAACACACGGAGGATCAACGTCTCCTGCAGTGACGCCGGGGTTGTTTTGAACTCTGAAGTCCGCTGAACAGTCGTCGGTATCAATATGCGCGAGATATCTTTCCAGCGAATCGCCTGAGTTGCCTGCCACGCCGGGATGAGGGATCACGTCCGGCCAGGCCCCTCCTTCATAAACCACGACATCGACGGCTTCATCGTTCGCATCGAGCAGGATCGCTTCGTCGCCTGTATTGCTTAGTCCGATACTCCCTGATGCCCATTGGGAATACTTTATCATATCGGGAATGCCGGCATCGGAATCAGTGAACTCGTAATGAGGAGCGAAACCGAACCTGGTTTGGAAAGCCTGTCCGTCCACGGCCAGGACGATAACGCCGCATCCTTCTATGACCGAATCTTCTGGGAAAAAATACATCCCTTCGCCCTGCCCTTCTTCTTCCTCATCGCCGACTTTATAACCGTTCAAAGAAACAGTAAGCTGCGAGGGATTGTATATCTCCACGAATTCGGCATCATCAGGACCGTCATCGTCGTAAAAGACTTCACTGATCAAAAGATGCTCCGAAGGCGTATAAGAGGTCGTCGGAGTGGGCGTCGGCGTGGATGAAAAAATCGGAGTGGCCGTGGGAGTCGAAGTCGGCGTCAATGTGGCCGCAGAACCCGGCATTGACTGGACCGGCCCGTAAAACAGAGGAACGGATTCGTTGCCGTGAGTATCGACGGCCACGATGGCTGTCCAGAGATTGACGTTATCGGGAAGGATTTCTCCTTCATGATAAGTATTCAGAACTATCTGCCCGGTCAACCTGTTCGAAATTTTCAATTCCGGCCTCAACCACGGGTCCTCGTCCGCTGAACCGTCCGAATCGTCGTCATAACCGCCGAAACCATCAATATCGCCTACCGGGTCTTCGTCAAACAAAACGTCTCCGTCGTTGTCGATTCCGTCGCCTAAATCATAATGAGAATCCAATACATGCTCCTCAACGAATATGTAATAATGAGAAAAATCACCAGGATCAGGTGCCGGCGTCCATTCCAGAAGCAACTGATGACCGACTCCGGGTACGTCCGAAACCGTGAATCCGGACGGCGAATAAGGCGGGGTCGTCTCAAACGTATTGTGATAACCCTGGGAACTCATTAAACCCATCAATCTTCTATATTCAGCGCAAAACCGTCTCGCCATACGGAAATCATGCACGAAGACCATGTTCTCATCATTCGTATCCGAGGCCGAATCGGTATGATTGGCTGAACCGAATATCGTCAACTCCTGATCGATAATGAAAACCTTGTGATGCATGATATTGGAAAACACCGCATCGGCATCACGGGCATCATGGTCCTGGTAAAGCATCGAAGCAAATCCGCTGTCGTAATAAAGTCCCTCGACAAGCGCAGTATTGTTGTTGATGACCGCATCACGGAGTTCGTCATGTTCAAAGATGTTGGACATATAAAACACGCTTTCCTGGGCGCTCTGAACTTCAGGAGAAAGCTCGTCCGATACCGGATCATCCTCAGGCGAAAAATAGACCTGGACCAGATTCCCCTCCACCAGGTAATTATTCGTATCAGAACTGCCGCCGCCGAATACTCCGCCCCACATCTCATCAAATTCATTGCTATAGGCGGATGCTATGCCGTCATCGTAAAAAATCACCATCGCATTAGGCTGACAGGAATATCCGCCCGACGTCCAGTTCATCGATCCCGTCATCACACGCGAGCCCGTCGATTCGCCGTCCAAAACTACGAATTTATTATGCATCAGAGGATATCCGGCAGTCCCGTCCAGCAGCTTCTGAATGTTCGCCGAAAAATTCGGATCGAATCCGTTTTGCTCCTCACCGACCGCCTTCACCGGCATGCCGCCGTCAGCAGCAGGATTCAATCCCTCCGTCACCGGCTCATTATTGCCGCTGCCCCACGTGTACCCCGCTATCTTGATGTCATTCTCCGCCGTGGAAATGAACTCCGCAAGATACGTCTCCACGTCGCAACTCGGCAGAAAAACATCATTTCCCCTGGAGAAAACGACGCGCCACCAGTTTTCGGCGTAAGTAATGCCTGAAAACCCTTGAATCAATACAAAAACAACAATCATAACGAAAAATCGTCCAATATTTTTCTTCACCGTCAAAGCTCCTTCTAAAGACTGGAAAAGGTCCTGCTTTTCCTTTTATTATTATAACTTTAGTAATCTTCTCAACCTTCTTTTCTTTTTATAAACGAAAACTGATTTTTGAAAATCCACCCAGGAGTATGCTGCATAATTTAATATCCGCCAAGATGACCGGATTTTCAACCCATAATTGATATTAATGAATGCGCCGGCCGTTTTCAAGCGGAGCTTTTTCCGCTGTGCAGGATTTTGGAGAAAAATTTTTCCAAGTATTCCAA
>CAZUFC010000008.1:0-125940 GCA_964619725.1 uncultured bacterium
ATCCGAAGATTGACGCAGTATTGGGAAAAATTCGCCGTTTATGGACAAAAACTAATTAGCGCCTGTTCGTAAACTCATTTTTACCTGGCATGCCGGAGCATTGGGGGAAGTTCGCCGTTTATGGACAAAAACTAATCAATTATCCCCAACTTCCCTAGAAATTATTTCCTGTCTTTTTCTATACGGAATATTGACTTTCCGGCTCGCAGACGTCCCGGCAGTCCAGGCCGCCATGCTCAAAAGTAAGTCCTCCGTTTCAACGCTCATCTCCGGGTGAAAACCCGTAAGAGCTATGCGTCCCTCTCCATACGAAGCCGTCAATGCCGCAGGCGCATCTATTTTTTTATACCAGGCGAATATTTCAGAACCGGGAGCATCGAATGCGGGACCGTCGAAATAATATCCCGGAACCAGGCCGCTGTCGAGTCCGCAAGCAGGATGACCCTCCCCGATTCTCAATTCAACCCATTCCGGTTCTCCCGGATTCGCAAGCTCATCCAAAGGACCTGTTCCGCATCCGTCAACCAGGTCCAGAAGATAATCATATTCCCTCTCATACCAGACGATTCGATCCATGGCAAAAAAAGCTCCGGCACATATCCCGATGAATCCGCCGCCCTCAAGCGTAAAATTCCGTATTTCTTCTATACCCTTTCCGAATAGATCGGAATTGTAGAAGCCTGACTTACCGCCGGGTATGATCAATAACGCATATGTCCGGTCCAGATTCCCTCTACAAATATCATCCGAACTTAACCTGGAACAGTTATATCCTTCAGCGCTCAAAACACTTTCGATCGTTTGCAGTCCTTCCTCCCAGACACCTCTGCCGTCATATAACGCAATCGACGCGTCTGACGGTCCCGATGGGGCTTCATTCGAACAACCAAAAACATTATTAAAAAGTAAAATTAAAATGCTCAACTTCTGTATTCTTCTTTGTTTCATGTCCAATAACCTGTCATCATGAATGAATCTTTAGCCCTCTTTTATTGATGCGGCAAGTCCGGAAAAGTTTAATGGAAATTTTGACTTTTTTGAACCTCACGCCTATGATCTTTCTGTCTTTAAAAGAACCTTCCCGAAAATTCAGGAAGAGTTCACGCTTTTCAAACTTTCACGCTGCCTGGGAGGAATTGGAAAATAATGGACCTATTCTTCATTGCTCCGTTAAAGTGTGCCCTCCATAATCGTCCATTGATCGGATACCGGCAGCCCCTGTCCGCCCTCTTATGACGGATAAAAAAAGACCGTGCGGATACTCGCTGACCCATCCGGCATGAAAATTCTTAAAAAACACATTACGAAGAGTAAAAGCTTATGAAGATAAATCGTGATTCCATTATCCAGAGAAACGCCGAATATTTTAAAGAAAAAATACCGGCCGGGAGCTGGTTGACGGAAAAACAGAAGGGTCGCGCCGAACGGGAAAGGGAATCGATTCTGAAATCAATGGAAGGAGAAATAAAAGTAATTTGCAAAGGAACTAAATTATATCACGGGAGTATTTCAAAAGGGTGTCGCATATGTGCGGCAGGCAAGTGGTCCTGTCTTTTCATCAACGGCAAATGCAACGCTGCCTGTTTTTTCTGTCCCTCGGCTCAAAAAAGCATGGATGCGCCGATCACGAACGGAATAGAGTTCTCGAAAGTGAAGGATTACACTGATTATTTGAAAAGATTCGATTTCAAGGGAGCGGCGATAAGCGGCGGGGAGCCGTTTTTAAGTTTCGAAAGGAGTATGAGTTTCATTCGGAAGATACGAAGATCGATGGGGGAAGAATTTTATATCTGGTTGTATACGAATGGAATGGAAGCGACGCGGGAGAAGATAAAGAGGTTGTCCGATGCGGGGTTGGATGAGATGCGTTTTAATATATGCGCGGTCAATTACAATCTGGACAAGGTGAAAGCGGCGGTTGGAAACGTCGGGACGGTAACGGTGGAAATACCGGCGATTCCAGAAGATTACGAGGTTCTGAAGAAGACGATTTTGGAATTAGAGGCGATAGGAGCTAATCGTCTTAATGTTCATCAGTTGCGCTGCACTCAGTATAATTCATCTAAACTTGTCAAAAGGGGATATACATTTCTGCACGGTCCTGCGGTCACGGTACTGGAGTCGGAATTGACGGCATTGCGGCTTCTTGAATATGCAGCGGCAGAGGGAACGGGACTGGGTGTTCATTATTGTTCCAACGTTTACCGCAGGCAGTATCAGGGCATGGCTGCGAGAAAGCTTTGCGCATCTTATATTTCGGAAGACTACGAGGATATAACGGAAACAGGATTCATCAGACATTTTAAAATCAAAGGTCAGGCCGATGAACTGAAAGGACTTATGGAAAAATGGAGCGGCGCCGGCATCGCCGGCGACAACGTGAAGCTGGATGAAACAGCAGGCGTTCTGATTTTTAACGAAGAAGCGTTTCGATATGCGGGGGACGCGGGAAAGCCCATTTATGTATCTTATTATATGCCTGTGATCAGGTCTTTTGTTTCTTATCGTCATCGTTTCAAAAAATTAGCGTTGAACGCCAGGCGGGAGCTCATCGTTGAAAAAGTACCTGCCGTAACGGACGTGGAAGCGGAAGCCGGTTCGGATATTACCGCAGACCTGTTGAGGAATATGGCGGCTGAAGACCGTAAAATGCATCGTCCGCTTGTTGAGGATCGTCCGTACAAGATAGTTTTGAGAGGATTCGAAGATAATCGGTTTTTGTATCGGACGAATGAGATGGAATACATCACAGAAGGTTTACAGGAGTATTTTTAAAAAGCAAAACGGAAGGGGATAGTGGATTGAGCAGCGAAACTTCTGGATTATATGAGCGCATATACAGCATTGTCCGTCAGATACCTTACGGGAAAGTCGCTTCCTACGGGCAGATAGCTCTGATGGTTGAAGGAAGCGCTCCCCGCATTGTAGGGTACGCCATGGCGGCAGTTACTCCTGAAAGCGGCGTTCCGTGGCACAGGGTCATCAACAGCCGAGGTGAAATAAGCAAACGGTTCGGCGGAACGGGAGACGCTGATCAGAAGGCGCTTCTTGAATCTGAAGGGATAACTTTTAACGAGAAAAACCGTATTGACATGAAAAAATACGGGTGGATCGCACCTGAATTTCTGCTGCAGTCGCCTTAAGGAGGCGGTTGAAAAAGGATACGGTTTTCGACTCTTTCTTGACAGAATGTTGAGATTTGCCTAGTTTTTTCTGAGGTATAAGCGGCGCCGGCCGCTTGCGAAAGGAGAAATAACATCAAATGGGCGGATCAAAAATATATAGTATAATTAAAAGAAACGGAAAAGCCGTTCCGTTCAATAAGCAAAAAATAACTAATGCCATTTACAAGGCAGCTTATGCTGAAGGCGGTCATGATCGAAAACGGGCCGAAGACCTTTCGGACCAGGTTGTTAATTATTTGGAGAACCATTTCGATGAGAAGAACCCGCCCTCTGTGGAGCAGATACAGGATGCGGTCGAAAAGATTCTGATAGAGAACGGACACGCAAGGACAGCCAAGGCTTTCATTATATACAGGAACGAGAGAACCAGGGAAAGGAAAGCCAGAGAGCGGGGCGAAAAAACCGTAACCTCTGATTTCATTCCCTACCGGAAAATCTGGGAAACGCTCGATTGGAGCGTGGCTCACGGGCTCAGTACCATTGAGGGAATAAACAGGCGCGTTGAAAAGGGTGAATTTTGCGATATCGTGAAGGAAAGCGATGAGCGTTACGAATGGGACATTGAGAAGGCAGCCGAAAGCATTCTAAACAGGAGAGAGAACGTGAGGCTTGTCATCATCGCCGGCCCCTCTTCATCCGGCAAGACCACGACCACGCTGAAGCTGGCTCGACGTCTGAAGCGCAGCGGATTGAACCTGGTGGAAATGAATCTGGACAATTATTTCTATGACCTGGAGCTGCATCCAAAAGACGAATACGGCGATTATGATTTCGAAACCCCGCAAGCGCTTGATATACCTTTAATCGATGAGCATCTGGGGATGCTCCTGGAAGGAAAAACCATTTATGCTCCCCGTTATGATTTCAAGTCAGGCGTCAGGCGCGACGGTAAAACACCCTTTCGGCTGAATGAAGGAGACATCATTCTCATCGATTGTTTGCACGGTTTATATGAAAGTTTGACGGGAAGCGTCCCGAAAGAGGTGAAATTCAAGTTTTACATTGAGACGCTGGCCCAGATCAAAGACGACGCGGGCCATTACATACGATGGTCTGACACTAGGATGCTTCGCCGAATGTCCCGGGACGCGGAACATAGAAACCATCCTTATGTCAAGACGCTGGAGCACTGGCATTATGTTCGCAAAAGCGAGATGCGTCACATTATACCTTTTATTCATTCCGTGGATTACATTGCCAATGGATTCCTGGAATACGAGTTGCCTGTTTTCAAGGCGAGATTGGGCAAGACTTTCCGACAATTCGCTGAAAAGTATCGTTTGCGGAAGGATAAAAGGGATGCATTTAAGCGGGCGAGCAGGATAAACAGGATGCTGGAGCAATTCAAGGCCGTATCTGATACATCCTGCATTCCGGGCGATTCTCTTTTGCGGGAATTCATCGGCGGGAGCAGTTACAAGTATTAGCACGCGCCTTTCCATGAACTGAATCATCGAACAAGTCATCATTCTGCAGGAACATTCGTTCAAAAAGCAAACAAAAATAAGGGAAAAGCCTTTGAGGTATCTGATCAGACCAATGTTTGACAGGAGCATTCTGACGGTTATTTGCTTCAATGTTGTATTTTGCCTGTGGGGTCTGGAATGCTGTTTCGGCGAAAGGCTGATTCGATGGGAAGGCGAAGAGCGAATCATCGTAAAGTTGAAAGCTGCAGTGAGTCGCTCACGAATGACAGATGTTGTGGAGTCTGTTCCCGGATTTCTGGGAAGCGCAGGATTATATCCGGTTGCTCTGCCTGGTAACTTTGATACGACGGGTTTAAACCGGGTACATATTTTACGTTTTAATGCGGGAACGGGGATTCAGAGGATCATTAAGCGGTTGGACGCTACGGAATTATTCGAATATACGGAAGCCGACGAATTGAATTATTTTCAGTGGCGACCGGATGATCCTTATTTTGAAAGGCAGTGGGGATTGTCGAATCACGGAGAATACGGCGGCATACCGGGAGCTGACGTGAATGCTGAGAGCGGCTGGGATGTATGGCGCGGGAACAGGGGAGCTGTAACGGCTGTTGTAGATACCGGCATAGACTATGATCATCCTGATCTGATGAATAATATGTGGTTTAATTCTCAGGAGCATTACAACGGCATCGATGACGACGGCAACGGTTTTACGGACGATATAATCGGATGGGATTTTGAAAACGATGATCTGAACCCGATGGATGATTACGGTCACGGCACGCATGTAGCGGGGATAATCGGCGCCGAGGGGAACAACTGGACAGGGGTATGCGGAATTGCGCCGAAATGTCGATTAATGGCGGTAAAAATCGGCAGCGTCTACGGATTCTGGAATACAAGCGCAGCCGGCGGTATTATCTATGCTGTTCTGAACGGCGCGGACATTATAAATTGCAGTTGGGGAAGCTACAATGATTACGAACTCATCAGAGACGTTAT
The DNA here is from genome assembly GCA_964619725.1 of uncultured bacterium. Lineage (GTDB taxonomy): Bacteria > CSSED10-310 > CAZUFC01 > CAZUFC01 > CAZUFC01 > CAZUFC01. The sequence goes on from CAZUFC010000008.1 coordinate 5,618, forward strand.
GGATTTTGCCGTCAGCAATGATGTATTAATCGTCGCTGCAGCCGGCAATGATGACACTGAGTTGAAGCATTATCCGGCGGCTTATCCTGACGTGATCTCGGTCGGCGCTGTGGATGATTGGATGCACAAGGCTCGCTGGAACACGGAAAGGGCTTCCAACTTCGGCAGGTGGGTCGATGTATGCGCACCAGGCTGGTCTGTATTTTCAACCTTCTGGGACGATTCATACGCTGAAAAAGGAGGAACTTCCATGGCCGCGCCCTTCGTTTCCGGTCTGGCCGTTCTTCTCAAAACTTATCGCCCTCTTGAATCTTCGGCAAGCCTCCGGTCTCGTCTAATAAGCGCTGCATTCGATATAAACGAAAGCAATTTCGATTATCGGTTGAAAATGGGAAGCGGTTGCATCGATGTTTATGCAGCATTGACCGAAAAAGAGAGTCCCCGATTGCTCGTCAAAGAAGTATGGTTCAACGATGCGCTATTCGGAAATCATGATGCGAAGCTTCAGGCAGGCGAAAAGGCCGGATTAATGGTCGAGATTCGTAATACGTGGAGCTGCGCTGCAGACACAAAGGGCTTTTTGTCGACTGAGGATACTTTCTGCAGGATAATTACGGACGAGATAGCCATCGGGGACATCTATCCGGAAGAAACAGCGATTACGGATGAACCGGGATTCCTGATGCAACTCGGTGAAGAATGCCCTCGAAATCATTTACTGAGTCTGTGGCTTGAGTTAAAGCAGCATGAGACGATTATTGATTCGGCGAGATTGCTTGTTGAAGTCAATTCCGCCGTCGGACCGCAGAAGGGTTGGCCGCAATTTGTTGATGATGCGGTTTCCTCCTGTCCGGCAACATGCGATCTGGACGGTGACGGTTACCTGGAATTGGTTTTCGGTTGCGAATCCGGAGAAATATATGCTTTTCATTATGACGGAAAACCGGTGTCCGGATTCCCTGCGGAAGTCCAGGCCAAAATCATCGGCAGCCCCGCAACTGCAGACGTCGACGGTGACGCAAGAGAAGAAATAGTGATAGGCGATGTCGGCAATAAATTGTATTTGTTTAACGGCAGGGGAGAAATTTTGTCCGGATGGCCTGTTGAAAACGGCGGTCACGGCGCCCCTACTTCTCCTGCAGCCGGTGATTTAAATGGAGACGGTTTGCTGGAGATTGCAGACGCGGCCTGGAACGGCAGCGTTTCTGTTTATTCCAGGGAGGGGAGACTATTGAAGAACTGGCCATTCATAACGGATGACGGGAACAATACATCTCCGGCTTTTGGCGACCTGGACTATGACGGAGAACTCGAAATAGTCTGCGCTTCCAAAGACGGTCGCATTTATGCTCTGGATAACAACGGAGAACTTTTGCCCGGATGGCCTTTTGAAGCAAATTCAGGATTCATCGCAGCTCCGGCCCTGGTCGATTTCGATGGAGACGGCGATCTGGAGGCGCTGGCCCATTCCTACGACGGCGAACTGTTCCTGCTTCACCATGAAGCCTCGGCATCATATCTCCCACTCACGGCAACCGAAGCGTCGGCAGTATCATCCCCGGCAATTGCAGACCTTGACCGTGACGGCGAACCGGAAGCCGTGGTCGTCGATTCTGCTGGAAATATTCATATTTTCAATCATCGACGTATTGTCCGGCAGTTTAGCGTTAATGCAGAGGCAAGAATAACGGCTTCACCGGTTATCGCCGATATTGACGGAGATGCGCAGCAGGATATTATCATCGCTGCAGGAAGAAACATTTACGCTTTTAACGTGGAAGGAAACGTTGCGGACGGCTGGCCCGTCAGAGGAAACGGACTTATCGTAGCATCCCCCACCATTGATGATCTCGACCGGGACGGCGATCTGGAAGTCATTATCGTTGATCTGAATCGAAGAATATCCGTTATCGACACTCCGGGCATACCCTCTGAAAACGATTGGCTTACATACCAAAAAAACGGTTCCAGGACCGGTTTATACCGCCCCCTTTCCGGCGCCCCAAAAATCCTGATGGCCGGAGTTATTCCAACTCTAGCCGACGATTGGATCGCCGCCGCCTGGATTGCCGATCCTGATGATGACATAACCGGCGTCTGCGGTAAATTCGGTGATTCTGAATCCGTCGCCTTTCATCCTCATAATGATGACCGGCTTTTTACAGCTCCGCTTCCGCACGATTTGCCCGACGTCTTCTCTTTCACATTGACCGCTTCTGATGCCCGAAAGCGGAGCTCATCTCTCTGGCCTTACTTCACGATACATCAACAGCCCATTTATAACGGCATTCTCCACGACCCGGCAGCCCTTTGCTCCAGCAGTGATACCCGCGAATGCCCGGAGAACCTTGCGATCGACCCGGAAGAGTATCCCCCCTGGAACATCGACGGCCCCGTCGTTCTGGCGGCTGGGTTTATGCTTTCCAATGTCATGAGTGAAACCGGCGGTCCGTTCGTTGTTAACGCTGTCATCCTGGCTGAAAAGCAAATTATGAACGTTGATCTGATGATGAACGGAAAATCGCTGGATATTTCAATGCACGACGATGGTCGCTCAATGGACTATTCCCCAAATGACGCCATTTTCGGCTTCCGCTTCCTCATTCCACGCGGCATCGATTTGAGCGGAACATGGCAGTTCAGCATCCAGGCCGAGGATGTTTCGGGACGGCGAGGACCTCCCTGGCCGCTGTTCGATAAGAGAACTTTGGGGCGATTATTAGATTGATGCACAAATTTCGGACAATCGATGGCCTGCCTTTATCTTCCTTCTATCCGAAAAATAGTCCCACTTTCCAGGAAAACTCAGACCCGCATGACCATTTTGTTCCGTAACTACAGAGCTTCTCAATCAACATTTTTACTTTCTCTTGAAATTTAATCCCGCGTCGTTCATAATTAAAGTGTAACAGGTACGGGTATCGGCTGTTGGCGTCGTTGAGCCGAACTCGCTTGCTTTTTTAAAATGAGTCGTTGGGGAAAATTGCTGCTTGCATCGTACTTGTGTCGTCTGAGAAAATCATTTAAGGAAAATTGACGATGAAGAAAAAACCGGAAAAAAAACCAGAAGAATTTCCGGAAAATGAGGATGTTTCTCAATCAAAAAACGCTGCAGAGGAATCGGATTATAATACGGAAGGCGAACAACATACCACTATTATAAGGGGAGAACAGCTCCTCAACCTTCGAAAAAAAACTAAATGCATTCCTGCCCTCACTATACTGGAGGGACCTCGAGCTGGAACGATTTTTCAGTTTCCCGCCGCGAAAAAACGCATAATCATCGGCCGTATTCAAGCGGACTTCGTTATCTCGGACGATACCGTATCCCGCTCCCATGCCAGGTTCACCCGCCTTAAGCGTAAAAATCAGGAATGTTTTGAACTGGAAGACCTTAACAGCACAAACGGCACATATTTAAACGGCCGAAACGTCATTCGCGCTCCTTTGCTTCCCGGCGATAAGATCAATTTAGGCGATGTTTTGCTGCAATTCGACCTTTATGATCCCATTGATTTGAAATATCGGCAGAATCTGGCTCGAAAAATTTCGGAAGCGGACAAAGATGAAGTTACGGGGCTGTATTCACGAAAATATTTAAAACAAATTACAGGCAAAATAATAACGAAATACAAAGGCTCGCTCAGCGCGTTATGCATATGCATGACTGACCTGGACCATTTTAAAAGCGTCAATGATCGTTTCGGACATCCTGCAGGAGACGACGTTCTTAAGGTCATGGGAAAATTGCTTCGGGAAAATCTGAGGACAAACGACATTCCGATACGTTACGGAGGCGAGGAATTTTTGATCATTTTGCCCGACTGCACTTCAGGCTCCGCGCATACGATCATTGAACGGATCAGGTGTGCTCTGGAGTCTTACGATTTTTCAAGAATTGATCCTGAAATGAGCGTCACTTCCAGTTTTGGAATAGCGGAACTGCAACATTCGGATGATTTCGAAAGCCTGTTGAAACGAGCGGACCAGGCGCTTTACCAGGCAAAGAAAAACGGCAGAAACAGGGTTTGCATAGTATAATTCACGGCTGTGACAGCAGTCTTGTTCCCGGTTCTGTGGTTTTTCTGAAAAAAGGCTTTTTACGGCGGCGCCGGCGAAAGTTTATTATGCTCCGTCGGAAAGACGAGGAGAATCTTTATATTAAGCATTGATCTTTTTCAAGCTTTCGTTGATCATGGATTTCAGTTCGGGGTTCCTGGTCTTTTTCTTCTGGTCCTCCAGTTCATTCAGGCTGGCCTTGATGTTCATATTGCCTAAAGCCTGTATGACCAGTTTTTTCTGTTCGATGGTTTTGGCTTTGGAAAAGAGCGTTTCTTTTTTATTCAGGATTTCCCGGAAGAATTTCATGGCGAAAACCGTATCTTTTCTGTTTGCAACGCTGATTCTTCCGATGGTTTCGATCATTCTGGCAGAGAAATCCGGGTCTTTATCCGATATTTGCTGATGGTCACGATAGACCTCCGCCAATTTTTCCGTGCTCCCTGAAGGTTTGAGCAGGTTAATGACTTTGAAGGTTTCGAATCTGACCTGTTCATGATCATCGATGACGGAGTTGATCAATTCGCCGGCCAGGTCTTCCTGGACGTTCGGTTTGAGTTCTTCCCATTTGTTTTCACAGAGCAGGCCGATGGTCCTGACGGCCTCTTTTCTGACTTGCCAGACCATATCGGTCAGCAGGGGTATGATTTTTTCGATTATTTCCAGGGAGCCTATTTTCTGAAGGATAATGAGGAGGTTTCTTCGATAATGCCAATTAGGGTGATCGAGATTCTTCAATATATGCGGAATAAACATATCGCCCAGTTTTTCGATTTTATGTATGGTTGCGACTCTTTCCTTCCGCACGGGATTGACGATCTCATTAAACAGATCATCCAGGCCTTTACCCTGGATCATTTCCACACGGGCGTTCTGCATGCTGTCTTTCAGCAGCAACGGCGTTTTATCCGAATTGATCAATTCTCCGAGTTTATCATAGAATTTTTTCAGATTCTCCCACTCCGCCTTGGCCGTTAACTGCTTTCCCAGGTCGATCAGCAAATCGATAATTAAATATGTCGAGGGCGTCGTTTTCGGACTCGATTCAAGCAGATTCAAAAGATGATATTGCACGCTCAATATATCGTCCAACTCGGCTTTATAAAGAAGAAGCTTGTTGCCTTCTATTACTCTCGACCGTAAAGGCTTATGTATTTTCTGCGGAAGGTCTTCTTTCTGAAGGAAAGCGATCACGGCATTAAAAAATTCCCACCAGGCGTCCCTGTCTTCATACTGATAAAGATGTTCGATAAGACGGTCCAGGGTTTCGGTTATTTCGAGCCTCAGATTCTGATCAGACAATGAACTCTCCAGAAGGTTCAAAAGAGCGATCATGATCGAAACGCCTTTCTCTATTTCGCCGTTCTGGATAATCAGTTCCGTGACGTTTTCGATTTCGTGACGGAAACATGAAAACTGATCGCCCAAATCCGTGATCAAATTTCTAAACGAGGATATCGATTCATTAAAACTCGCAGAACCGATCTCATTAGGATTCGCCTGGATCATGTTCGTAAGGTAATTCATGCTTTCCGTCAATTCCGTGTCCAGACTGCTGCACGTCGCTATGCAGTCGTATCGGAGCAATATTTCTGAAACAAGATTGACGTCATTTAATTCACGCCAGTTGAAACGTTTCAGATTTCCTTCTACCGAAACAGGCAACTGATTGAAACGATTCAGCGTCTCCTCCGGAAACCCCTTTATCAAATGGGAAATAATGGCCGCATCCTTCTCCCAGGACCTCTCCTTATATAGTTCTTCTATTATGGCCGCCACGCGAATCGAAACTTCTCTCGCCGTCGTATCCCAGAATTTTGAAACATTGTTATGCTCTTCATTACTGGCTGAAATCAGAACTTCCGATACAAGAATATTCATGCACCGCTCCGTTGATACCCTTAAAAGCTCCCTTATCGTAGGCCGGATGTCGTCCCGTTCCTGCTGGTTTAAATCCCCTGCAAAAAAATGGAAAATAAATCCGTCGTCGTTATGTCCCGCCAAAGAGCTTAAATGCAACGTATTGATCCTTATCCTCAATACCTTCCTGGATTCCAGAAGCTTATAAAGTCCTCCTCTCAGGTCCCTGTCTTCCGGGTCCTGCGACAGCACCTCGAAGAATCCCGCCGCTTCTTCTTTTGCTAAACCGTTGATGAACGTGATGTTATCTACATCGTTTCTCGACATCGTTTCGTTGAACTTCTTGTAAAGCTGCGAACGAAAAGTCGGCGGCAGAGGTTTTTCATTGGCGAACAAACGTCCGTCGACTCGCGTCAGATTTACGAATCCGTTGAGAAAATCATAGTTCTCCATAAGCTTAACCAATGTAAAATAAGCCTTATTCGTAATCTGAGTCACGAGAGGATGCGTAAGAGGATAAATTTCATAATACTTGATCCCTGCATCAATGTCCCTCATCAGCTCATCAATTTCTTTTATAAAATGCTCTTGGAGTTCTGGAGATTGTTCTTTCATCGTTTTCCTCCGATGATTTTTTATTATTATATTATTAATTTCCAGAAAAACAAAGCTTTATTCGCGTCCGTTGGAATCCATGCGCCGGAGAACATCGTTCCGCCTTTGGATATAACCCGTAATGCTGCTTTTACGACCGGACAAGGGTATATTTCGGGGAAACCGGAATAATCCTTTGTTTTTCTCCCCGCTTCTGGTTATACTTCGTGCGACGCGACAGGAGGAGCAAGAAATCGTGATCCCATCAAAGCTGAAAAACAAGTTTCTGACGGCGATAATACTGGGTGCCGTCGTTTTCCTGGGGTTGGCCGTTTACGGCGATTGGAAAGACATCCTTGAGTGCGCGGATTACTTTCAATGGAGCATGTTGATACCGGTGCTTTTTTTGGCTTTCATGAATTACATCGTCAGATTTTTCAAATGGCATTATTATATTCGACTCCTGAATATCGGTATTCCCAAAATGGTCAGTCTGAAAATATTTTTCTCAGGACTCATCATGTCGATATCTCCGGGGAAATTCGGGGAAGTGTTGAAATCTTACCTGCTGAAGAAGTCCGATGGAACTCCGATAAGCGTATCCGCTCCTGTGGTGGCTGCAGAGCGATTTACTGATTTCATTTCTCTTTTGATACTGGCCATGTTCGGCGTCGTTTCGTTCAGGTATGGAGCGCCGGTTTTCATACTGGGAATAAGCATTGTTGTTTTTATACTGGTATGCGTGGGCAACCGGCGTCTGGCATCGGTCATAGTTAAGTTGATGCGTAAAGTGCCGTTGATAGACCGGTTTGGAGATCGGCTGGAGACCGCGTATGAAAGCATGTATTTAATGGTCAGGCCTGCGCCGCTGACGATAGCCACGGCGGTCAGCGTTCTTGCCTGGTTTTGCGAATGTCTGGGTTTTTATCTGGTGCTGGTGGGATTGAACATTACTGATATCAGCTTGTATCAGGCGACCTTCATTTATTCCATTTCAACGATTGCGGGCGCCCTGACCATGCTTCCGGGCGGCATTGGATTAACTGAAATAGGCATGACGGGACTTTTGCGGCAATATGGAGCAGCAAAGTCTCCGGCGGCATCCGCTACCATCATCATCAGGATTTGCACATTATGGTTCGCCGTCCTGGTGGGAATAGCCGCGCTTTCAATCTACCAAAGGAATTTGAGAAAATCAGGAAAAGATTTGAAAGATTACGGCAATCTTGATAAAAATAATGAATTATGAACACAAAAGAAAGAAAGAAAATTTTTTTTGACAGTTTTTTCAAGGAGAAACTGTTATTTTAGGGAAAATGCTGTTGTGAAAAGAGTCGCACGATGATTATCAGGCATTACGCTAAATCGGATATCGGCAAAAAACGGAAAAGAAACGAGGATAAATATCGTATAAGCGACGATGGACGATTGTTTTTGATTGCAGACGGCATGGGTGGGCATTCCGGGGGTGAAATCGCCAGTAAAATAGCCGTTGATACGATAGCTGCTTTCATTGACAGAACCAGAGACGACGATGAAATAACCTGGCCTTACGAATTTCATGAAAGGCTTCCCGAACCGGCCGGAAAATTGAAAACGGCCATTCTTCTCGCCAATCAGAAGATATATGAGTTGTCGCAGGAGAAGGAAAGTTTGGGCGGAATGGGAACGACCATCGTAGCCGGGTTCATTCAAAATGATTTCATTTATATCGCTAATGTAGGCGACAGCCGCGCCTATCTGATTCGAGATGAAAGCATAAGTTTATTGACGACAGATCATTCGTGGGTGAACGTTCAGATCAAGTTAGGCCGTCTGAGCGAGGAGGAAGCGAGGCATCATCCGTTAAGAAACATCATTACGAGGGCTTTAGGCACGAAAAATGATGTGGATGTTGATCTGGTCATTGAACCTTTGAACGACGGAGACATTATTTTGCTCTGTACCGACGGTCTGACAGCGGAGTCGGATGATGAAGAAATAAAAAACATTATTCTCTCCGCCGGCGGCGATCTGGAACAGGGAACGGATAAGCTTATTGAAATGGCTAATAATAAAGGAGGCGACGACAACATAACGGTGATAGTGATACATTATTTTTCGGAAGATACGGACCGAAACGGACAAAATCCGGCAAACGGGAGCAGAAGCGCACCCGGCGATGCGGGTCTCGTTCGGCAGGAACCGCTGGATAACCAGGATCGTTGAGACCGGAAATTCATCAATGAAATTATATGCAATTGTTTACGAAGATGCGGTTTCGACGAATACAGGATAATGAGATCGAACATGATGAATTCAAATTTAAAATTTCAGGGCAGGCTGGAAGACATAGCATTTCTTGAGGTAATGGGGATGATCGCTGATTACGGCGCTTCGGGACATTTGAACATGAGGACGGAGGCGTTTGAAGCGAACATATGGTTTAAAAAAGGACGCACTATTTTTGCTGATACGAATTCACCGGAAGACAGCATATCGGGAATTCTCATAAAATTGGGAAAAAAAGGGAACGACAGCGAAGAGCTTGAGGGCGGACCGGATAAAATTTCTTTGGAGAAGCGAATAAAGCATAATTTTGATCTGAGCCGAAAGCTGATAAAACAAAATGTTCTGACCGCCAAGGAACTGATAAACGTTCAACGTTGCCGTACGCTTCAGATAATTTACCGGTTGGCTGTTCAAAAAGAGGGCGATGTGTATTTTCTGCCGTGCGATCCGAACGATGCCGGATTCATAAGCATCAATATGGATTCTTTCGACGTCATTCTGGAGATCGTCCGATACGGTTTGCCTGAAGAATATTTGACGGAGTTTTTCAAGAAAGATACCGTCATTGCGGAAATAAAAAAAGAAAAACAAAGCCGGTTCAAAGAATTGAATCTCACTCAGGGCGAACTCCTCGTTTATCATCTCATAAACGGAAAAAGGGATATCGGGAAGCTCGTTTCAATTTCTCCTCTCGGGCGATTAAATACTTTGAAAATAATAATAAGCATGTTTTTTTTGGGAATTATACGAATTAAGGAGAGTTAGAAAAAGATGGAGAGCGATTCCATGTCAACAGAAAAGAATTTATCGGGTAAGGCGCGAAGACTCATAGAAGACTTTAAAAAGCGTGAAGCGACCGCAGTGGTTATAGGCATTGGATATGTGGGATTGCCGTTAGCTGTTGAGATGTGCAAGGCAGGCTTCACAGTCGCCGGGGTGGATGTTGATGAAAGCAAAGTGAAGCGGATTAACGCCGGTAAGAGCTATATTCTTGACGTCAGGGAAGAGGATATAAAGGAATTGCTGAAAACGAACCGTTTTCATGCCGTGAGCGATTTTGGGGTCATAGAGCGAGCTAAGGCTATCAGCATATGCGTGCCGACGCCTTTACGAAAAACGAAAGACCCTGACATTTCTTACATAGTGGATGCCGTTGATCGTATCATAAGATATTCGGTCGATTCCAAGCTCATCGTTCTTGAAAGCACTACGTATCCGGGGACGACAGAGGAGATCGTTCTGGAAAAATTGAAGAAGAACGGATTAAGAGTAGGTCATGATTTTTTTCTGGCGTTTTCACCGGAAAGAGTCGATCCCGGGAACATGACGTACGGCATAAAGAATACGCCCAAGGTTATCGGCGGCATTACAAACGAGTGCACGGACGTGGCGAAGGCGTTTTACGAGCAATTTATCGATGAGGTCGTTCCGGTTTCGTCCGCTCGTACGGCGGAAATGGTCAAATTGCTCGAAAATACTTTCCGGGCGGTCAACATTGCTCTGGCCAACGAAGCAGCCTTAATGTGCGACAAGTTGGACCTAGACGTCTGGGAGGTATTGATAGGGGCTTCGTCCAAGCCGTTCGGGTATATGCCGTTTTATCCCGGACCGGGGTTGGGAGGTCATTGTCTGCCGATAGACCCCTATTACCTCTCCTGGAAACTAAGGACCCTTGACTATCACTCCCGCTTCATCGAAATGGCCCAGGCGATTAATGCGCAAATGCCCGGACATGTGCTCAGCAAAATCAACGACGGGTTGAATCTCTATAAAAAAAGCATCAACGGTTCAAAAATTCTCGTACTGGGTCTGACATATAAAAAAGACGTTAACGACATAAGGGAATCGCCCGCCCTGGATATTATCAGTTTGCTGATGAACAGAGGCGCCGAAGTCCTTTATAACGATCCCTATGTTAGCGAATTGGACGAAGCCGGCATAGTTCTCGAATCGCAGGAACTCAAACCTGCGCTGTTGCGCGGTCTGGACGCCCTGGTCATAACCACGGACCATTCAAGTTACGATTATGAAATGATCGTGAAAAATTCTCGATTGATCATAGATACGAGGAATGCGATAAAGGGCATTAACTGCGGCGAATGCAAGATCATCAGCATTTAAAAATAAGCATGCATGCCGAATGAAGGCAGAAGCGGCAGTCCGTACATTTCCTCTTTTTCCGTATAATCTTCGTTATAATCGTAACTGAAAACGTTATCGCGATTGTACAGATTAATTATATCCACATAAAACAGCCATTTGACCCGGGCGGATTCGACTTCATAGTTGACCCGCATATCCAGGCGGTGATAGGCCGGATAATGTTCGGAGTATCTGAGATGTTCCGGGTCTTCGCGCTGATAGGTAAACCATTCGCCTTCCTCCGGTTCAAAACGGCCGTCTTCGTCCAGGTCCTCGACGACTCTGATCACTTTGGAAACCGGAGTATATGGAAATCCGTCATTCAGACGCCATTTGAAGGAGATATTCCAATGTTCAGAGAACCGGTATCCTCCCATGAGTGTGACAGAATAGCGTTGCTGGTATCGTGCCGGCCGGTAATCGTAAAAGACTGATCGCTGTTCCGTCCTGGATAAGCCTAAACCGGCCATTCCCCAGTAAGGCCTGTCGTTTCCCTCCATAAGAGTAAAAGTTGTTTCCGCCCCCAGCGCCCTGCCTTCAACCGTATTTTCCGGAATGAACGTATACCTTTCACGGGTGAAATATTCCGTCTCGTCTTCAGGCGTTAAAATGAGTATCGTTTCCTGTTCCCGGCCGGATTGGAGCATATCGTCCAATTTTTTGTAATACCCGTCCACCGCGATTTTCCAGCCGTTGAGCGAGTCAAACGAAGCGCCCAGCAAATAATGGACGGCTTTTTCCGGTTTCAGTTTCAGTTCTTTAATACCGCTCAGGTCCAGGAAATAACCGTCACCCTGCAGAGTTTCATAACTGGGAAATTGTTTATATATTCCCCAGGCCGCCCTGAAAACAAGACGGTCGTCAGGCTTATAGGATAAGCCCAATCGGGGACTCCAGGCGCTCATGCCCGACAAATCCGAATGATCCCATCGTAAACCGCTTCTCACAGTGAATTTTTCGCCGATATCAAAGGCATCCTGGACGAACGCTCCCATCTTTCTGAAGTTCTGCTCCATACCGAAATTTTCCAGGAACTCCGGTATGCGGAATCTCGGGTCCTCCGACAGAAGCTTGAACTGCACGTCGTTCCGGCTTAACGCATAGGACAGGCCCGTCATGAAGGTATGACCGCCTAACTGATAATGCAACTTGGAACTCGCCGTATAAACCGTACTGATCAGATTCTGAGACAAATTGGTCTCATAATCCGTCTCGCCTTCCAGATAATCCACGCTGCTGGTCTGACTGTTGTGAGTCCGGGACAGGACATACTCTATTATAACGTCTTCCGAAATTACGCTTTCTCCCTGAATGCCGTAAACAGTGTCTCGCTGCGCATCGTTCAGATCGAATTGGTCGTTGTTCTCCTCATCATCCCATTCCCCGTCTGTTTTTTCCCGGCATCCGATAATCGTTGAAGTGAACCGGTGATTTCCGGAAGGCTCAAAGTAAAGACGCGCCTGGATGTCGCTGAAAGAGGGATAGGAATTTGAGCCGGATTCTTCGAGTTGTTCGAGAAGCAGATCATAATATGTTCTTCTGAAGGAAAAAAGCCAACTGGCCGGAAATTTCAAGGGTATCGCTCCTTCCGTTACAAGATTGGTGTTGGTCAAACTCAGGTTCGCACTGCCTGCAAGAAGCTTATCCGTAACTCCATGACGGTTTTCGACATCAATTACCGCTGACAGGCGATCTCCGTATTGTGCGTCGAAACCGCCGGGATAAAGCATGATCGAATCCAGCAACTCCGGATTAAAAAGAGTCGTCAAACCGAAAAGCCTGTATGGATCATAAATCGGTATGCCGTCCAGGTATATGCCGTTCTGATCGGGACGGCCTCCCCTGACGTATAATCGCGACGTAAAATCATTCGTCGAAAATACTCCCGGCAAATACTGAAGACTGCTTAACGCATCCTCGCCGGCCCCAGGAATCTTCTTCACCTCCTCAGGTTCGATTTCCTTCACCGTCGCCGCCTCTAACGCTCTATTACCCAGCGTTACCACTTCCTCCGTCATATGTTCAATCGGGTAGAGACGAATCTCAAATGGAGAACGCACTTCTGAAAAGTCATTCCAGACAGTACGATATGTCTTGAATCCCTCTTTTCTCGCTTCAATCCAAACCGGAAATGTCGCTTCTTTCAAAACAACCTTGAAATAACCAGTCTTGTCAGCAGCGAATTTCTTTCCGTTTACTTTGATTTGAGCTCCCGCTAAACTGTATTCCGTATCCGCTATGAATGTTTTTCCCGTAATGATCAGCTTATTGCCGCCTTCCTCCGCCGGAAAGCCATCCGCTATACCGCTGAAATACAACAGCGCCGGAATGATCGCCATGATCGACATTATCGCTTTCTTTATTCCGCCACGGTTTATATGCATTTTAGTTTCGCTCCTCATTGCCTGCAAAAAAATATAATTCAATGGAAAACATTTTCGATGATCAACGCCTCAGAAGCATTTTCGTCAGTCCTGCTTAACGGAAACGACCCCGAAAGGCGAGGCGCTTCCGTTTGAAGAGCAAGGAACATGCCGGCTTGAAAAGCCTGCGGGTTTAATAGACCGAATTGTTTCCGCATTGCTTGCGCTTGCCCTACTGTAACGGTACTGAGGAATACAATTCAATTCTATATGAGTTTAAAGAGAATGGCGAAACAGTGAAAAGACAATTCAGGAGTGAAAGAAAAACATAGCGCCATTTTGTCGATTGATTATTCAATTTCAATGTATGAGTGTTACTTGGTCTCCTCAGGATTGAGACCTTTGTTGTTAAAGTCGTTTTACAGGATATTTCGAAGAATTCAGGATTCGAAATCAGCCGGTTTGATTTTATCCAACCAATCTTCGATTTTCTGTGAATAAGCGTCGCTCTTTCTTTTTTCTTTCTTGCTCCAGTCCATTTTAACCGCTAATCGCTCGAATACGGCTTCGTTGACGAATATGGGCGCTCCCGTTCTTACGGCTATTGCTATGGCGTTGCTTGGGAGAGCATCCAGAGTAATTTTCCTGCTCTTGGATTTAAGAAATATCTTGGCGAAATAACTGTCGTTTTTAAAATCGTCAACCAGTATTTTTATCACTTCAGCATCAAAACCGTCCAATACGGATTTAATCAGATCAAAAGTATGCGGACGCAGGAAATTCTGATGATTGAGTTGATGAAAAACCGCAATGGTTTCCCATGCGCCGGCAACCATGGGAATAACCTTGTCGGAATGAGGATCGATCAGGGTGATGATGCCCGAATTCGATTGCTGATCAAATCCTAATATTCCGACTTTAACTTCACGCTCTTTTTTCACGATATCGACCCCTTTCAGGGTAATAATCTTTTTGAGAGGTTAAAAGGCAATTTATATAAACTGTTTTCGCCTGCAATGACGAAGGCTCCCGCAGGTGCGAAAGCCAGGCCTGTCAGATCGGTGCCTGCTACGATGTGTCTTATGTTTTTTTTGGCCGATACCTTGTAAATGCCGCCCTCGCCCTTCAATATTCCGCATACGTATAAATTACCGGCTTGATCAAAGAGAATTCCCCTGGCCCTGTCGAAAACCTCTAAAAATACCGAAATTCTGCCGTTCTTATCGATCCGGTAAACAGGATCGCGATTGCTCATTGACGGGGATGTGACGAACAGCGTACCGTCCGGATGAACAGCCAGATGATAGGAGCTCATGGAAGCAGACAATTGAGCGAACTGAGATATATTTCCTGAAGCGTCTATTCTGAGAATCTTACCGGTTCTGTCTCCTACAAAAATGTTTTTATATTCATCCATCGCTATGCCCGTCGCTATTCCCAGGTCATTCGCTATTACTTCCTTTTTGCCTTTGGCATCCAGTCGCAGCAACCGGCCCGATCTCCGGCTCGTTACGTAAAGAAAATCATCTTTGAACAGCAATCCGGTGGGGTCTGAAACGTCAGGAGCGAATGTTTGCGTAACGCCCGAAGGACTTATCCTGGATATCGAAGCATCGGAGGACTGACTTCCCTTTTTCAGAAAAGTTGAATATACGTTTCCCTTTTTGTCCACTGCAGGATTGCTCAGAGCAAATAATCTGGCGGCGATCTCCCGTCCGAACTTGATCGAATATCGATCACACGGCTTTTTATCCAACCTTAAAATTATATTTCCGTTGCGAGCCTTTTCAGGTATGCGAACCATGATTAAATCATGCCGGGCCATGTGAATCCGGGCTCGCTTTTCTCCAATTATAAGACTGAATTTTGCCGCATCTTCAGGAGCCGCCCCCTTGCAGCGAATACGGATAATACTTGTGGGCAATGCCGCGTTAGGTTCAACCTTCGTTATTCTGACAGACTCCAAAAATCCCCTCCGTATCCATACGATGAAAAACTATCAAGCATGAAAAATTCATGTCAAGAGATTGAGCATAATTCAAATTGCTTATTTAATCTCTTCTATTAGTTCGATGTGAATTTTGATTCCGACTTTGAACAGGCTGACGCGGCATAACGCGGGACAAAAAAAAACGTTTTTCCGTCACCCTTACAACCTCTGTTTTTACTTTAAACGTTCCTTAATCGTTTTTTCCGCTGCTTCGGCCATTTCCGCTTCGTCGGATTTTATCCTGTAATACCTGGTCTTCAGGGCCGACATCCCCTTCGATGTTCCCAGCTTTTCCAAGTATTTTATAGCTGCTGTTCTGACTTCCGATTCATCAGATTTAAGTTTCTTGATGACTTCCTCTTCCGCCTGCGCCGCTTCCATCTCCGTCAGAAGCTCCAGTGATTTTATCTGGATTTCCGTGCTGGGTGATTTTAGAGCATTCACCAGTTCCGGGACCGCCTCATCGCCGTATGACTTGATGAGTTCAGCCGCTTTGGCCGCCACTTCCTCATTCTCGTCCGCCATTATATCGCGAAGATAGTAAATGGAAGAGGCTCCCCTCTGCTCGTTGATATAGTCGATCAGTCGGATTTTCAGCTCAGGGGACGGCTCTTCGTTCAGTCTTCCGATAAAGATCGAGAAGGAACTGCTTCCGCCCATGTCATAGAGCATCTCATAGGCGGCTTTGCGTATTGCTTCATTCCGGGAACCCGCCAGGGCAGTGACCCGAGGCAGCGCCTTTCTGACGCCCAGTTCGTGAAGGGCATTCAAGGCGGCGAGTTGAACCTTGTCGCTTTTGTCGTTCAATGCATCCGTTAAGGCATCGATTCCTTTGGTGGAAGACATTTCGCCCAGGACTTTAGCCGCCTGTATTTTTAATTCCTCAGATTTACCCGGAATCCTCAAGATTCCGGCCAGGATTTGCGCGCCGTCGTCTCCGAGCTCTTTTAAGGCATCGATTGCGCAACGGCGGACCTCTGAATTGTCATCAACCATAGCTTCGGCAAGATCGTGCGCTGTTGAAGGGTCCTTGCATTCGGACATGGCGATGGCTGCCGCCATCTTAACTTCATCCGTTCCGCTTCTGAGCGCAAATATCAGTTCAGGTATGGCCGATTCTTCCTGCATTTTTCCCAGGGCCAGAGCTGCCGCGGCCCTGTTGGGATGATTTTCGGTCTTGAGTATGTCCATCAGCAGATTCAAGACTAGTTCATCGCCTTTGAATCCGGCCATGGCTAAAATAAACTGCTTCTGCACTTCCCCTTCAACGTCATCTATTCTTCTGCGAACTAATTTGGCTGCACGGTTTCCGCCGATTTTCCCCAATGACTTCGCAGCCGCTATCTGAACATCATCATCTTTGTCCTCTATCAATTTTTTTAATATCGGAAAGGCTTCATCGCTGCTGAAATTCGCCAGCCATTCCGTAATTTCCGCTCTGTAAGGGTTCTTCCTGCGCAGAACGAATTTTTTTACGTCGGACAAGGCGTCTTCGCCATACCTGGATTTTATCTCCTCCAAAATGCCGGAAACTTCTTCCGGCGGAGCTTTTTCCAATTGGTCCAGCATGTCGCCTGCATCCGCTGAAACCGTTCCGCCTGCCGTGAATAGGGCCAACAAGAGAATGATCAGTAATTTTCGCATTTTTAGCCTCCGTAATAATCTTTGCTTTATTACTTTATCCGGGAAACAAACCGCTGAAAGCAGAAAACCGCTGAAAGCAGAAAAAAATTGCTTCCCTTCGTATAATAATCTGAATTCGATTTCTTTGCAATCCTAAACCATCCCTTCTTGATAGGCTCCTGCAAACAACTTTATCCGGTTAAAAAAACATATTCGCCGCGTGTCTGCAAAATCGTTCAACGGACAATAGGACAGGCGCTCCGGGTTCATGGACAGGCCCTTGTTTATTCTGCTGTTTTTCCATAGACTGTGGACGGCTGTTCCTGCTGACGCATTCAGGGAATTTCAGCCTTCAACGGTAATTTTCTCAACTTTTCAAACAGCGATAAATTAAAAATGATAAAGGACATCCGGGACTGGCCTGAAAAAATCGGACCCTATCAGGTCGATTACAAGATCGCTTCGGGCGGCATGGCTGAGATATTTCTGACGCGTTTTGAGGGAATATCAGGTTTCGAGAAGCGTTTTGCGGTTAAGAGGATTCATACTTTTCTGGCCCGGAATCCTGAATTTGAAGAGATGTTCATACGGGAAGCCAAGCTGGCGGCGCGGCTGAATCATCCCAATATCGTTCAGGTGATCGATTTCGGTTATGACGGTGAATGCTATTACATCGTTATGGAATACATCGACGGAAAGGACCTGAGAAAAATCATCAGAGAGTTGCTCAGAAGGAAACGACTCCTGTCTGTTCCCCACTGCTGTTATCTGATGCAAAAAACTGCTGCCGCCCTGGATTATGCGCATCGCTTCAGAAACCACGAAGATAACCTTACAGGTATAGTGCACCGCGATGTCAGTCCTCAGAACATTCTTGTTTCCTATTCAGGAGAAGTTAAACTGACGGATTTCGGCGTCGCGCTTATGCGAACCGGGAAATCATCCGGCGATGAATCTCCTGATAAGCTGAAAGGTAAAATAGCTTATATGTCGCCTGAACAATCGCTGGGGAAAGAACTCAATCATCAGTCCGACATCTTTTCCCTCGGCGCGGTTTTTTTTGAAATCGTCACCGGGCAACGCCTTTTCTATTCAAAATCCGATGCACATACCCTCGAAAATTTGCGGCATGCCGCTGTCCCCGATCCAGATACAATCGATCCCGCCGTTCCTGCTGAATTATCCTCCCTCATCCGCCGAACATTGCAGCGAAACACGAACAACAGGCTTCAGAGCGCTCGTATTCTTCGAGATGAATTGAGCGAACTTGCAATAAAAAATCAATGGCTGAATGTTGCCGGAGAGCTGGGAGAGCTTGTCAACGCTTTGTTTCTAAAGGATTACGGCAAGGATGCAACATCTCCTGTTCATAAAGCGTCCAGGCCGATCCCTCAGAACAGGATAAACGTCGTCGTCAGCGGAGTTCGTCCTGCCGCCTCGCTTGAAAGGCCCGTCACAAGCGTCACGATATGCCGCCCTGAACAGACGCAAACCAATGAATCGCAGCCACAGACTTATGATGAAAAAATAGAATCAGACGGCAGCTTGCTGAAATGGAATCTCCTGATGCTCATTTCCGGTATTATTTTACTTCTTACTGCCTTTCTTTGCTTTCACATGCTCTCATGAAAAGCAACCGAAGCTGTTTAGCTCAAGGCGAGCCGTAAAACGCCGGAATCAATATCCGCCACACGGACGATACGTCCAGCAAAAACAGGATCGCCACGCATAATATCACGGTAATTCGGCCGCTGCGCCGTCGACAGAGAACCACCGCGCCGCTGCCCGCCAGAATGCTCACCGGCGTTAAAACAGGAAAGATGTATCGCCCTTGCGCCAGTATGCTGTTGCATCCGTACATCAGAAATATGGCTGCAATGAACAGAAGAAAACTGAAGGCAAAAAGAATGAAAACAGGAATATTATTTTTAAGGACGTTGATGTCCTTCTTCAGTAAATAAACGAATGAAAGCGACGCTCCGACGATGTAAACGCAATACCAGGTTCCATACCAGTAATCTGGAGCGCTGTAATACATCCAGCCGAATTTAAGGAAAAAACTTTCGAATAACACGCGGAAAAAAAGAATATTGCTGAACGCATGTCTTGAGGGCCCGGAACTTGTCGCCGCAAAAAGGTTTTTCAACTGAAGAGAAATTTCCATTATCGCTTTCCTGAAAACCGAAGGGAAAAACCACCCCAGGAGGGTCCATAGAATGAAACAGAGCATGAGCGTCATTCCGATGATAAGGTAAGCATATTTGCTTTGGGTGAGCGAACGGATTTTTACTGCGCCGAAGGCTGCCGCAGCCGCTAGAACGGGAAGAAAAACGAACCCGGAACGTTTGACCAGGATGATGGATAAAAAAGATAAAACGAGCAGGACTGAAAAAAGCGGTTTTTTTTCGCCTTTGATCACGCAGGTCAGGAACAGGAAGAAGCAACTGCTCAGCATGACAAGAAGGGAATCATTGCTTACTGATGCGGAGATGAAGGAAAATTGAGGAAGGAAAAGGGGCAGAGATATAAGGGGAAGGAGGTTCGTCCTTTCATCAGGGAATATTTTCCGGAAGGTCATAAACATGAAAACAAGGCTGATCAATCCGAAAATAAGGGATTGAGTTCTTAGCAGGTACATTTTATTGAGCATCGATAGAGAGGAAAAAAAACGCACAAGGAGTCCGCTGATCATGTAATATAGAGGCGGCTTGGTAAACTGAGTGGGGCGTTCATGAATCAATGGCGTTTGGTAGAACGTCTCAGGCAGATTATCCGGCTTTCGTCTCCCGGTCAGTTTCCAGAAATCGAAATCGTCCATGCTTTGAATGACTGCTTTTTGGAGTTCAAAGTCAGGTTTTTTCTGTGAGAAGAAGATATCGGATTGAGCGGCGACTGAAACATATTCGAAATGCGTCGGTTCGTCCGGGGCTTGCCAGGGCGGAATAAAAACCACATATACGCATGTTTTGATCGTCCAGTACATGCCGAGAACGACAAGAATGCCGGCGAATGAGAAAAATGAAACCTTATGACTTCGCCGGCGGTTGTCTTTGCAATTCATATAAAATTCTTTCTCGCAAAAGTAAAAAGTTCTTATCGGACAGTTCAACATTTTTATCGGCTTTATAATCTTCTAAAGAATAAGGCGTAAGGTTTTTACTGAGTCTGTCGGATTGCTCGGAATAAAAATCCAGGTCAGGATGATCCGGTTTGATTCGCCTGGTTCTCTGTATCAATTCCCGGACTTTTTGAGCATCCGGCCGAACGTAAAGGTAGAACCGGGCGAGCCTAAGCAATGCCGCTGCGGTCTGGAATTCCGCTTCGGCTGCTTTTTGATAGTAACGGTAAGCTTCGTCTATTTCGCCGGCATCCAGAAAGGCATCGCCCATATTGATATAAATGTAGGGATTGTCGGGTTCCTTCTCTAAAGCCGTATGGTATAATTCCAGGGCCCTTTCGACATCTCCCCTCACGAAATGAAAATTGGCCGTCGCAACATATGGATCGTATTTTTCTGAAAAACGCTCTATCGCCTCATTAAATTCATTTTCTGCTTCCTCATCTTTTTGTAGCTTTTGAAGAGCGATACCGGTTAATATTTTGTAGAATAAATTCAAATCGCCATGTTTTTCGATTTCTCTGAATAAACAGAGGCTTTTTTCATAGTTTCCCAGAAGAAACTGTTTCAACGCCCGGCTTCCCCTGATTGAAGACAATGCATTCGTCAAAACCTTCTTCCGGTCGACATCCGTGAAAACAAGCAGCTCCTCGTAATTTTTCACTGCAGCGTCCGTTTGTCCTGTTGCTTCCTGAAAGGTTGCCGCTGTGAATTTAATCGAAAAAATTATTTTTTTCATGAAATTTGAGAACGCATCATTCCGATTAGTCCAAAAGGAAGGATCAGCGAATGCTGCGAAAACTGATAAAGCGATGATCGTCAATGGGATCAGAAGGCTTTTCCGGGAACGCAGGAAACTCATTTTTTCAATCCCCGGTCGTCGTGGTGATTCCGCTCATACCCCCAATGAACTAATGCTAACGACAGAATTACGCTCATGATGAAAAAAACGGAAAGCGTGCAGTAAAACAAAAGGGGGATGGAGAAAGGAAACGGCTTGTTATGGATTATGCGGCTGATTAACTTTTTGACGTATTCCGCGGAGGAAACCCTGACGAAGGCATTGAAAACCAGGTCTTTGTCCGTCGCTTTTCCGTTCAGGACGGCGAAGCCTTTTTCAAGCGCGTCGTTACCGGAATGATAAACCGTGACGGCATTACCGGGAGTTGCATTTTGGGAAGCCAGACGGAATAAAAACCAGTTTGCTGCGGAGTCATGAACGGGCTGAAAACGAAAACGGAAATACTCATTATCTTTGATATGTGAAGCATTCAATGCGACTTCTCTTATATTGCGCTTGTCTTCCATTTCGCTCTCCGCCGGCTGGTTATCGGATATCGGCTGCCGGGGATCGCTGATCTGATAAAGGGTGAATTCCAGAGAACAATCGTTCCTGCGTCTGTAAGTTGCAAGTAATATCTCAACTGCAGAGAGATTTTTCCGGGGACAAAAAAAAGTCTGACCGACAGACCGGTCCGGCAATATTTCCCCCGCGGGTCCGTAATGAACGTTCTGAGATACTGTTTTCAATTCACGGGAGAAAAAATAGCGTCCAAAAGAGAGAAGGAACAGGATGCAGAGAGCCAAGAAACCGATAAATGTTTTATGAAACCGACGCATTGATGCTTATTTCTTTCCGCCTTTGAAAACGTTGAGGATTAGGCAGAGCATTCAGAGATATTGGAAAACCTGCCGTCGGAGATTTTACATCAGGAGAACGAAAAAAAAAACATCTGTTGATATTACAGCGGAAATGGAGTAATATCGTGTTCGCCAAATTTGAGTTGTATCTATGGAATTACGTTGGTTTTCAAGCATATCGAACAAGAAAAAGCAATTTTCAAGAGTTTTACAACTTCTGCGGAAATCTCGCCAGGGAAAAATCAAGCGGGAGGAAGTTTTATCTCAAGTGGAGAATTTTATAAACTCGCCTTTCTGGGAAGTGCGGAATGAAGCGATAAAACTGACGGGATTGTGCGGTTTGAAGAATTATAAGGACCTCCTTGTCGGGATATTATTGAAGGAAGAGGAAAAACCGTTTTTAAAACGCAATTCAATAACGGCTCTTGTCAGATTGAAAGAAAAATCGCCCAAAATCATTGATGCACTTCTGGCATCTCTCGCCGATCCATATTGGGAAATTCGCTCTCATGCCGCTGAAGCGCTGGGAGTATTGGGGGATGCCGATGAAAGGATCGAGAAGGCGTTCAGCACGGCTTTATTCGGTTCGTCCGGCAATCCTTCGGCGGAGAACGCTTCTTTTAAACCGAAGGAAAAGAACTTTGAAGTAAGATTGAAAATTGCGGAAGCGCTGGGGCGAATCGGTTGTACGCCCAATGCCTTTCAGTTATTGACCTTTTTAATCAAGGATTCGAATTGGCAGGTCAGAAAAGCGTCGCTGGAGGGATTATTTCAGATGCACAGGCGGGGAATTATACCGCCGGAAAAAATCATTTCTCTTTTGAATACGGTCGATCTGTCGTGCGAGGGTATCCAGCCGTTGTTTCCGTTGAAGGAGAGTTACGGAAAGGTGATAGAGGAGCTCCGTCAGTCGGCTTCATCGATTAAGGAGAAATAAGAGATGTTTTATTTTCTTTTTGAATATTTTTACGATCCCGACAACGTATTTTCCATTTTTCGCCTGTTTAAATATTTGAGTTTTCGGACCATTTTTTCCGCTATAACAGCTTTTCTGACGGCTCTTCTCATGGGACCCGCCATAATCAGATTGTTGAAACGACAGGATATAAGGGACACGTCTTACACGCAGTTCGGCTTGCCCGGCGTCGCTCATAAAAGCGGAACTCCGACCATGGGCGGATTGTTGATCATTGTCTCGCTTCTCATCCCGGCATTTTTGTGGTGTAACCTGTCGAACCGTTTTATTCAGATGGCTTTCGCCACAAGCATATGGTTCGGTTTATTGGGAGGATTGGACGATTATCTTAAGTTAACCAAAGGGAAAAAAGGGTTGGCGGAAAAATACAAATACCTGGGTCAGATCGCTTTCGGCATTCTGTTTGGAACGGTTCTTTTTTCATCGCATCTGACTCCTTATGAAAACGGTCTCGGGTCGCTGATGTTCGTTCCCTTCCTGAAGTCGCCGTTGCTTGACCTCGGGTTCTTCTACTTTATTTTCGTCATCATCGTCATAGTTTCATCGACCAACGCGGTCAACCTTACGGACGGTCTCGACGGTCTGGCCATCGTGCCGGTTATCCTGGTGTCGGTCATACTGGGGGTTTTCGCGTACATAATCGGTAATGTGAAATTCACGGAATACCTGCATTATCAGTACATCATGGGCGCCGGCGAATTGACCGTTTTCTGTTCCGCACTGGCCGGCGCCGGCATCGGTTTCCTCTGGTTCAATTCCTATCCCGCTCAATTATTTATGGGAGACATCGGCTCCCTGGCGCTCGGCGGTATCCTCGGCTCCATCGCGGTCATGATAAAACAGGAATTCGTCCTGATGATCGCCGGCGGAATTTTCGTCATCGAAGCTTTTTCCGTTTTATTGCAGAAATACGTATTCGTAAAATTCCTGGGAAAAAGACTGTTTTTCAGGGCCCCTCTGCACGATTCCTTAAAATATAAAGGATGGGCCGAACCAAAAGTAGTGGTAAGATACTGGATACTGGCCGTCATCTTTGCGCTCATCAGTCTCAGCACTCTTAAACTGCGCTGAGAAACCCGCATGCGTTACCGCCCGCTGATTTGTTTCTGTCCGGTAACCGCAGCGCCTGCCCGGCGTTGAAATTAGAATCGAGAATCGGGTTTACGGCCGGACGATAATTTACATTTCAATTTCAAAAAGTTAATATCATTAGTTCCTATTCCGGCGGGAAGAACGGATCACTCCGCCGGATAGCAGGAGAAAGGTTTATTAACGATGTGTTGATCCGAAGCAGATGAGGAGTTTGAATTTATGTCATTTGACAGAGATACTCGCGTCATAAACATTTTAAAGCGAATAGCCGGTCCGACAGCGCCATTTCATGAAGGAATCGTAGCGGAGAGAATAACGGAAACGCTGAAATCGATAAGCGCCTTTGATTCCGTGAATTTTTACGACGACGAGTACGGCAATATGATTTATGAGTATAACGGAAATACGGAAGATAAATTGCCGGCGATAGCTTTTATGGCTCATATGGATCATCCCGGAATGGAGATTACTCATGTGGGAGAGGGCAAGGCTGAAGCGAGAATTATAGGAGGCTTACCCCTGAAGAAGCTTCCCGGAATGCCCGTTCAGGTTGAATCTCATGCCGGGGAATGGATACCGGGCGTCGTGGATTCCGTTCTTATTGGAAAAGGACGGGACAACAGGAAAGCGTTTATAACGCTGCAAAATGATAAGCAGAAACCGGCGCTGCACGGTATGGCGGTTCCCGATTTTCCTGATTTCGCACTCAAGGAAGAAACGATAGAAGGAAGAGCCATGGATGATCTGGCGGGATGTGCGATTCAGGCGGCAGTGTTCGAGAAAATCGTGGAAGAACACTTGAACATAAACGCCTATGCCGTCTTTCATCGCGCCGAAGAAACAGGTTTCCTCGGCGCTTGCGCCCTGGCTGAAACAGGCATCATCCGTAAAGATGCCCTTATCGTCTCCATCGAAGCCAGCAAACAGATGAAAGGCGTCAAAATGAACCAGGGAATAGTGATCAGAGAAGGCGATAAAATCTGCTGGTTCGACAGAAATGTTGAGGCTTATCTGACCAAGGGCAAGGAAATCGCTGAAAGCGCCGGCTTCAAAATACAAAAGGCGCGCATGACCGGCGGCACATGTGAATCGACGATATATCACGCACACGGATACGAAACGACAGCCGTAGCCCTGCCGCTGCTGAATTATCACAACGAAGGTCCTGTTGCACCCGCTCCTGAAATAATCGGTATCTATGACATCAATTCCGGCGTGGAATTATTGATCAATACGGCACGTTTCATATCCGAAAAAAACAGATACACCAAACTCAAATTGAAAGAAGACAAGATGAAAAGGTTCAATCTCTTCGCCGATAAATTGAAAAAAACTGCCCCCCTGATCGGAATGACCGTCAAGCAGAATTAAAAATTCACATCTCCGAAATTTTGTTGCAATGCGACAGAATCGTCTGTCATTTTGTTTCGATTTCGATCACGATTGCGATACCGATGCCTATACCGATTACGATACCGACCCCGACTCCTATCCCGGAACCGATTGCGATGTCGACACAAATTGTCAAAAGTTTTGAAAGAATTCCCGGCTTGATCAGTCCCCAAAAATGCTAATTACTTTGACGATATCGTGTCGAGCGCTATGCGATTCTTGCTTAGGGGGCGTCTCTCAGGTAGAATTAAGGGGGGTGTGATTCGGAAAGGATTTTGGCCATGAGAAAGCGGACTTACATAGAAACAACGATCCCGAGCTTTTATTTCGAGATACGCTCCGAACCGGAGATGGCGGCCCGTCGCGAGTGGACACGCCGCTGGTGGGGCGATGCCGGCGCTCGTTACGAGTTGGTCACGAGCGAGGCGGTGATCGAGGAGCTTTCACTCGGCGACTTCCCCAGTCGCGAAGAGCGCTTGGGTTTCATTGAACACATACCTTTAGTACCGATCGAGTCCGCAATATCAGAGATTGTTCAAACCTATATCACGCGTCAGGTTATGCAGCGATCTCCAGTCGGTGATGCACTGCACTTGGCTCTGGCATCGTACCATCGATGTGACTTCCTGGTCACATGGAACTGTCGCCATCTTGCGAATGCAAACAAGTTCGATCATATCAGACGAGTCAACACGATGTTGGGACTCTTCGTTCCAGCGCTTGTGACGCCGTTAGAGTTACTAGGAGACGACCATGAAGAAAGAGGATGAAGGCATCCGAGCCGTGCGCGATGTGCGTAAGGCAATCTCGGAAAAGTTTAATAATGATCCGGAAAGGCTTATCAAGCACTACATCGCGATCCAGGAACACCATCGCGATCGCCTGCTCCGGCCGGTTGCCGCCCAACAAGGCAATGCACCTGCCGACGCTTCGCGCCGCAAGTGATTGCCAAGACGTTGGCACGGACGACAAATAATTTTTTAGGCTCATCCCTCAAATACGACAGCGACGTTTGTCACCGACAGAGACATTTCCGACGAACCCTTTTTTCGCGTGAATTCGTGAAGTTTCGCATGTAGCCGAAGAACGAAATGAAGCCATACTGCATCGGCAAGTGATTGAAGCGTTTTCTGGGAAATTTTGTCCGCTGAATTACGCGAACCTGCGCGAAAAGAGAAGAGAATGGAAGAGAAGATTGAAGAGATCAGCGGATTAAATATTTACGTAAAGAGTTTTTTTTTGCGGATCAGTTTTGTTTATTGCCCTTCAAAAATCATCGAACAGAAAATCCCGGTAATTTTCGACAAAGAACCTCTTGCCTTTCCGGGATACCTGTAAGCCCTCATTTTCCAGTAATTTTCCATGCGCTTCCGCTCCGCCCGGATATTTTTCATTCAGAAAACCGTCCGATTTCAGCGTCCTCCAGTAAGGTACATTCATATCACTGTTTTCCTGCTTCGCTTCTTCAACCGCGTTGGCTGCAGTCATGATGAATATTCCAGTGGTCAGTGTGCAGCATCCCTTCACATTATGGTTACGAGCTATGCTTTTACATATTTCTGCTATAGTCGTAACGCGACCCTCCGGAACTTTCTGCATTAATGGTACTATTTCACTTGGATTCACCAGGATAATTTGATCGCCTGTTTCAGCGCCCATTTTATGAACGGCATTGTAAAAGGGGAAGTTTTTTCCAACTGCAGTATTTTCGGGAAGTTATCTTTATCGGCGAGTTTCTCTCGCCAGGTTTTCTTTTTATAACCCATCTTTCGATCAGGACGGTACTGGCTCAGGGGCCGATTCTCTGACGTATTGGGCGTCGCCGTATTCTTTGTACGGTTCGGCCTTGTCGGGGTTTCTCTTTGCTATGAGGTAATCGTTGAGCGCAAGGTATGTCAAGCCTGAATGCGTCAGGACGTGAAAGGCTTCTTCAGGCAGGTTGACCATAGCGTCGCCGTGCAGATTAAGCGATGTGTTCAGGACAGCTCCTATTCCCGTTTTTTCCTCGAACTTTTCAATGATGTCGTAATAGTCCGGATTGTATTCCCGTTCCAGAATCTGAGGTCGCATACTGAAGTCGGACTGATGAATGGCTGCCTGGATTTGTTCACGGTTGTCCGGTACTGTCGGAAAGGCTATGACCATGTAATGTCCCTTGATGTTCTTGGGATTGATCAGATACCGATGCGCGTATTTATCCAGAACAGTCCCTGCAAAGGGCATCCAGAAATCACGGCATTTTATCATGAAATTGAGCCTCTGAACGTTATGAAAATCGGACGGATTGGCCAGGATGCTCCTGTTGCCGAGGGCTCGCGGTCCATACTCCATTCTTCCTGAGCAGCGCGCTACCATCTCATTTTGCGCCAGGAGATTCGCTATCTCCTCGTTTATATTTTCCGGTTTCGTTACTATGAACGCATCTTTGTCCATATTTTCCACGAACCGTTCCACATGTTCGTCAATCGGTTCACCGAAATACATCGTGTTGAGAGGTTCGAAAGAATAGGATTCGCCTCTGTCCTTCTTCATATCGACGTATCCCAGGATGGCGGCGCCGACCGATATGGAATCGTCGCCTGCAGCCGGAAAGATGAAAAAATCTTCAACTTCGTCCAGCTCGGTTATCCTGTTGTTGGCTTTTACATTCAGAAAACTTCCGCCCGAACCCGCAATTTTACGCGGCCCGAAATACCTGATGTTGTTCCGTATCCACTCGGTCATAATTTCTTCAAGTAAAGTCTGCAATGCGTAACAGAAATAATCGAAACGCGTGTTCTTGAATTCCCTGTTAAGATGATCCACCAGGGCATCCCCCGCGTATCCGCACCTGTTTTTAAAGCGCAAACCTTCTACCGTCCATAACTTGCGGAGCTTTTCCAGGACCGGTTTGGACTTGGCTTTGTCTCCCCAGGGAGCCATTCCCATTACTTTATATTCATCCTGCCACGGCGACATCCCTAAAAACTTGGTGGCCCTGGCGTAAAGTCCACCTATCGAATGAATGGAAGGAATCAGTATTTTCCGCTCGAACTCATCCCCCTGGCCGACCGATACGCTGGCGCAAATGCCGTCTCCGTTGCCGTCGCACGTGAAAATCAATACCGGCTCGTCTTTCCACGGATTCAGATAATGACCCGTGGCCGTATGACACGTGTGATGATCGTAATACTTGATCTTTTCTTTGCCTATTCCCATCGATTCAAAAAATGGGAGGTAATTCCTGAAAAAATGGGACTTTCTGTAGCGGCTCAGTAAAAAGACGTACGAATTCCTCAGGAAATCGGATTCGTTCAAAGATATCGGCAGCAGGCGTGAGGCTGTCGATACCGCTCGCGTCGTGAAGCGATATTCATTTTTCTGAGCTTTATTGGAGTCGAAAATTTCGCATCTGGTCCCTACTGCGACCAGATCGATATCTTTTCCCTCCACTCCGCCGATCTCCATCACTTTTTTTATGCTTTGTTCCGGAAAATCGGCGCTGTATTTTATTCTGTTCAGACGCTCTTCGCCGATTAATGCGACGATGCGCCCGTCACGGATCAGGCAGGCCGACGAATAATGACTCATATTTATACCAAGGACTGTCGTCATAGATTTACTCCTGTTCTTCATCTTCGACCTTGAAGGCCGTCATCTCTTTTTACCATATTCTGAATCGAAATCAAATAATATTAATGCCGGCGGAAAAGAAACAACCGGCAATTCAATGTTCCGGTCACCGAACAATCCATTGATTTTCCATTTATTTATTGAAATATAATCAAATAATAAAGCTTCAGGTGAAGCGTTCAATAAATGGAATACGTCATGACGAGGCCGTAAAGTTAAAGAACCGGGGTCGGCAAATTGCGGATATATTCCGCATAACGAACCAGCTTGTATAAACCTTCGGTCGTCCGGCAATCCCTGATCTTGTCGAAAGGAACCCATTCGGCTTTTTCCGCATCGGAACCTGCCGAAACCTTACCGCTTAGATATTCAGCCATAAAGTCCACTATCACGTAATGAAAAACTATTTCATTTTTTTCGTTGCGGACTATTCTGTCGACGGCCGTAAGAAAGCGCGGCGTTTCAACCCTTATATTGCATTCTTCCATGAGCTCCCGATGCACCGCATCCTCCATCTTTTCCCCCAAAAGGACAACTCCGCCCGGAACGCTCCATAATCCTTTGGCCGGTTCCCGCGCTCGCTTGACAAGAAGCGCCCGATCTTCCTTGTAAACCAGAACTCCGACAGCCAATCGCGGCGCCGCTGGAAATTTCCGATGATCGGGAGACATGACGCTTAAAACATGTCTTCAAAAACTACAATACTTGATATCCTGGCGTTCTCTTTGATCCGAATCCCCTGGCGGCCCACATGCATAGGCACCAGCAACCGGTTGAAATCCTCAAATACATAGAAAGACGAATGGGAAGCGCCCAGCGCCCTCAATCGTTCATGCGGCTGAACGAAAACCGCGATATTCTTCTGTCCGACGTATTTTTCATTGTATTCGAACAAATATGTTCCTTCCCCCAGGTCCCACCAGCCGTACTTCTCTCCTTGAGTCCGTTTCATGGCCCGGAGTATATCTTTTCTGGCAGAATGCCACTCTGTTCCGCCGAAATCCAGAGCGCCGCTTTCAGAGAGCTGGAACAACTTTTTAATCGTTATATCCAGTCCCCACTCATGGACCTGCTTTTTGGCGTAAATCAAATTATCGAACATCGTAGCTAATTCTGCTCCCTTCAGAAGCTTTGCACTCATCGTTATCCTCCTTGATTCGACCGTTAGCCCATCATAAATCAAATGCATCCCAAATGCAACAAGTTTTATTTCCGTCCGGCGCCTGTCGTCGGAATTATTCAGCGATAAGAATCCGGTTTTGATCAGACGCTATAAGTAATTATACAAAAAAGCGCATTATATTTCTATTATCCCTTTTTCGCGTACTGAGAATTTTTTTGCGTTCTTTAAGAGTTCGGGGAAGCCGAGTTATGATGTCCTTTACGGCTTTAATCAGGTGCCTTTCTTTCAACAGGACATAGGCCGCCATTCTGATCTCAAACCATAAGAAGGGTCCCAGGTCAGGCAGGAGAGCTTTCAAAGTATCATTTCTCAATAGTATAACGTAGCGGTTTCGATAAGAGAGGTATTTGAAAAACCGCGATTGTTTTTTCCGTGTTTTCGGTGAAAAACCTCTAACGTGATAGCCTCTGGCAGTGGGAACATAAAGAGCCTTCCAGCCCCGCCCCGCAGCCCGCCAGGATACGTCGACCACCTCGCGGTATATCAGGAAATCCGAAACGAAAACTTCACCGTCGTGGGATGAGGAAATATCATCGAGCATTTTTTTTCGATAGAGGGGAGCCGAGCCGTCTGCACCGAAAATTAATTCGGGAAAGTCATATTGTCCGATATCCGGCTCCTCCTGGCCGCGATCGAAATTTCTGCGGCTGCGAATCACAAGAATGCCTGTGGTGTCGATATACTCCTCGTCCGGGATAAAACCGGGAGGATCGCCGGCCTGCAGCAGCTTTCCCTGGGCCTGTCCGGCAGAGGGATCGTTTTCCAGGCTGCGGACCAGTTCCGAGATGAACGAAGGGGTCAAAAAAACATCGGAATTCATCGGCAGGATATAATCCCCACGGGACTGCTCTATGCCGATATTATGACTTTTACAGTAATAATAGTTGGTGGGATTCTCGATGAGTTTTACTTCGGGAAAGCGGCTCCTGACGTATTCTGCAGAGCCGTCATGAGAATTATTGTCGATCACCGTTATTTCAATATTAGGATAGATTTGCTCCTTCAGATGCTTCAGGCAGATTTTCAAATGCTCCTTTTCGTTCGTGCAAAGAACGTTGACGGATACCAGGGGATATTGGCGGCGATTGTCTGTCATCGAAGGGCTTTGTCTGCTGCTTTCCATTTTTTATCCTGATTTTTCCGGAGTTTGGAATTCACTGCCTTCATCGAATGTTGGTGAAACCTGCCTGGCGATGAAACTGAGGAACCTGCCGGATTTTCTTCCTTCTTTGGAAGCGGAGAAGAAGAGTTCATTCCTGCAGGCTGTGCAGATACCCGCATCGAAAATATGGTTTTCCAGGATGCCGAATTCGTGCAGATCATTCAGCAATTTACCTTTAATATCCACGGAATAATGAGAAGCAGAAATCTTTTTAATCCAGGGCATCCATTTCGGGTCCTCTTTTTGAACGGGATGCGACATGGTATAGCATTCGGGACCGATACAGGGACCGATGCCGACCAGGAAATCTCTGGGACGCATTTTCGCCTTCTTTTGCATACGCTCCAGGGTTTTAATCGTGATGTTATTGGCGACGCCGCGCCATCCGGCATGAACGAGGCCGCACAGGCGTGACTGAGGTTCAAAAATAAAAACGGGGATGCAGTCAGCGGTGCTGACGAGCATGACGACCGGGCTTTCAGATGCGATAAGGGCATCTGTTTCTGTGATGACTCTGAGGTTCACGGAGCGTTCGTCGTAGATATCGTCAATGTCGAGTATATTATCCCTGTGATCGGGAGAGAGAAGGAATTTGGGTATGTCATTCCAGTTCATCAAACGGAAGATTTTTCGGCGGTTTTCGTCCGTATGAGGGTCTTCAGTGCGCCAGGCCGCGTTCAGTGATTCGTAGGGCGGCCGGCTGTTTCCTCCTGCCCTGGTGAAGAAGCCGTATTTGAGGTCCGGGATGTCCAGGTTTTTCCAGCAGAACCAGGTTAAATCTCCGTTTTTTCGTTTCAGCAGGTTCACGATGCTTTTTCTTTCGTGTGAGATTTCCGGGCTGATATGATTAACGATGTTTTCCAATGATTCAGAAACAGGACTTCCAGAAACCCCCAGAAAAGACCTTCCAGAAGATCGACGGGATTACGGAAAGACATGGGGCGTCGTGGAGGATTAAAGTATCTTCTTATGCGGGTAAAGCCTGCTTTTTTCAGTTGGGAGCGGAGGAACCACCAGGAGAATCCCTGTTCGGTAACGTCGAATTTTTCAGCAATTTCACGGCTTTCGCGGGAAAAGCGGTGGAGCAGATTAGGTTCGTTCAGCAGGATTGAGCCGCCAGGCTTGAGGGCATCCCGGCAATGTTTGAACGCCAGGTCGGTCCTTTCAATGTGATGCAGGCTGTCATAAAAAAACACATGATCGAATTGTTCCTGCATGTTTTCCGGCAGCGTTTCCTCGATATCCAGGCAGAGAAATTCGGCTTCAACGCCTTCATTTTGGGCTTTTTTTGAAGCTATTTCCACCATTTTGCCGGAAAGATCGACGCCGGTCACGCTGGCTCCCATGCGCGCCAGGAAAAGCGACGTCCATCC
This sequence comes from uncultured bacterium, assembly GCA_964619725.1. GTDB lineage: Bacteria > CSSED10-310 > CAZUFC01 > CAZUFC01 > CAZUFC01 > CAZUFC01. The sequence goes on from CAZUFC010000008.1 coordinate 38,069, forward strand.
CGGTCCCATGCCCACGTCCAGGACGCGGGAACCGGGCCGGGGATGCATGATTCTGAGCAGCCAGCCGAAGCGTGTTATTTCCTTTCCGCTTATCACGGGCGTATTGCCGAAAGGTTTGGAATACAACCACTCCAGCGAAGGTTGTTTCGACGGATAATCGATCTCGCCCTGTTTGCTCATGAAACTCCGTGATTTATTGAAAAAGTTAATGGAAATCGTTATTTTACGCCGGCAAAAACGGACTATAATCAATCATATGAATGCTATGAAAGCCCCCCCTGAATCCCCCCGCAAGCAGGGGGACTTCAACTGTGAACCGTCGTCCAGGGTAATGATTGCGTTTGCAGTTCATTTTTTTGAATTTGATTCTTTCTAATCTCAACCGTCTTTTGATTCCAGGAATTTTAATGTCAGTTGTCTGTTGTTGTGAAGCATCGACAAATAACTCTGATTTTACTGGAACGAGAAGGAATAAGTATCCAGGCTGACGAAGCAGTAAGAAACGGGTCTGGCCAGACCCGCGTAGAATCCGACTTCACCGCAGCCGGCGCCTTCGGGCCAGACGAATTCCAGGATAGTTTCCGTTTCTTCAAAGCCGCCGCACAGCCATCTTCGCTCGCAATCAAGCATTTTCCCCCACGAAGGATAAAAGAAATACTCGCCGTAAGCATCCAGAACGATGTAAAGGTTCAGGTAAAGAGGACTCAGGGGATTCTCAAGACGAATAAGGAGCTCAAAATCGTCGCCGGCCCTGTATACGTATTTGTTGGAATAGATCAGTACGGATTGACGGTAAACAGGCGTCGGCGTTGGCGAAAATTGCGGAGGGCATGTCGGAGTCGGCGAACAGCCTCCCCGCGGCGTCACCGTCGGCCTGGCCCCGGCCGTTTCGGCCAGCCACTCCGAAACGTTCATGAAAAAAATGTCATTGGTGTTGCGGGTGTTCGCCCAGGTGCTCCGTAAACTGTCGGAGGGATTCCCGGTTCCGTCGGAACAGGGCGAACTGTCGATAAAAGCAGCCACTCGTCCCGCTCCGTATTCGCTTACCGCCGCTGCTACGCATGAGTCGCCCTGAGGTTTTCCGTTCATCCACATGAATGCGGATACGGAAGAATTCATGCTTTTATTGATCGTAAGAGTCGTACCGTTGAAAATGCCGACGGATTCGACATCGCCCCACAGTCCATGAAGAATGGGATGATCTGGGTCGTCGCTGAAATTATCGCATTCCTCATTCGTGACGTCATTGTTCGACTCTTCCTCGCCCATGAACCTGAATCCGAAATGCTGCTCCGCTCCGAATTCATTCCAAACCACAACGGAATCCGCTCCGTTATTATTACGGTCCGATCCGGCATGATTGGAAATCATGAACAGAGACCCGCCGTTTTGCAGAAATTCCAGCGCCGCTTGAACCTGGCCTGCAGTAAATTTAATCTGAGGTTCACACACTACAAAAACGTCATAGAATCCCAGGTCCTGCGGATTAGTAGAGTCGCCGTAGGTTATCGAACACCCAAGCGGCAACGTTTCCACGCGATGCCCGGCCCCGGCCAGTGCGACCCCCCAGGCGGACAGCGCTCCCGTCCAGAATTCCTCATGCGTACAAGGTGTCGCCAGGCAACCTGGAGGACTGGGATACCGTTCAGGTCTGTCGGGCATATCAGTATCCACAACCCAGTCAGCATCCCCCGCAGTTTCACGTTTGGATGCATCGAATAAAAACGATGCGCCGAAAACCCCTGACGCATTCATCAAGAAAATAACCAATAAACAAATCAGAAAATGTCTGATAAAAGTTTCCTTCATGAAAGTCTCCTTGAATTTATTTTTCATCTGTAACTCCAACGCGCCGCAAAGGCGAATCCAATTTATCGAATCACGAGTCCCTTGTAAACTTAAAACAAAATTCTGAATAGTTTGATGAAGGAAACCCGGGAATGAATCAAACGATTTTAATAAAGAAAAGTCCGCCCGCCTGCGGAATAAGAATCAGGAGAAGCGTTATTTCATATTTATGAATATGCAAGCAGCAAAATCGTTCGGAATACCGAGCGAAATTACTGTTAAATGCAATTTCGCCTGAATGAGAATAATGTATAAATTCAGAGATCGTTAAAAAGTGGTGAAAAAACAGTGGATTTTTTGGACGTTGGGTCATTTTATTAAACCTATTAAAATCATATAGTTAGACCAAAAAGAGATGATCAGACAATTCGCCGGCATTGACTATCGTATTGAATTTAAATAGTTTTAAAATGTTTGTTTTTGCTCGGTTGTCCAATTTTAGAGATGCTGCTCAACTAATTGTATTTAAATGACTTTAAATTTTGACTTAACGAAGACTGAAATTCGACAACGAAAAAATATTTAAAGTTTTTTCGACAATGATCAATAATGCGTCTTTGGGGATTAAAATTCTTTAGAATATCCCATCATTCAGAACCCGATCCCGATCCTGATTATCGATCCCGATTACCGAAACAAACCGTAAAACGTTTTGAAAGAAGTGCAGCCCCGGCATGGCCAGTCCCAAAATTCCGTTTCTTTTCAAAGACGGTTATTCTTCAGATGCCGGTTTTTACTTGTAAAAATGATTTTACGTACCAGCCGTCCCTTACGTCCCTTAGGTCCCTTAGGTCCCTTGGTCCCTTAGTCCCTTAGTCATTTATAATTTAATAAACAAAACCCGCCCTCGAATTCAATCAAGAAGTAATCGCCGCTCCGCTGAGCACGAAAGTTATTTTTGAGTATCGAGATCACAATTTGTAACCCCTCTTTTATCAGAGTCCCATTTTTAAAAGGACAAAAGGAAAAAGGGACAAAAAAAACAACAGAACACATTTTGTATGCTTCTAAAAAGAGGATTTGAATCAATACCCGCAAGATATATCCTGCGATCCGCATTCTTGACCGCAACCGGCAGGAAGGCATAGACTGAAAAAAGAGATTTCGTGTCATTTCTCCAACGGAAAGGATTCCCCATTATGCCCTATTATGACTCGCACGCTCATCTGGACGCCCCGAAGTTTGCCGGTGACGTTGATGAAACCGTAAAAAGAGCCGTAAACAAAGGCGTCGCCAGAATTATAACCATAGGCACAGGCCTGGAAAGCTCCCGGAAAGTCATCGAATTAGCCGAAAAACAGGAAGAAATTTATGTCTCTGTAGGGCTGGACCCCCATTCGGCCAGTAAATTCTCTGGCGAGATGCCGGAAGAATTCAGAAAACTGACCCGCCATGAAAAAGTAACCGCGGTAGGCGAAACAGGATTGGATTATCATTACATGCATTCGCCCAGGGAAATACAAAAAGAAGTATTTAAAAAACAAATCCAACTGGCGATGAATGAGGGGCTGCCGCTGATCATCCATAACAGGGAATCCGACCAGGACCTTCTGAAAATACTAAGGGAAGAAAAACCCCAGGATACCGTTCCCGTCGTACTGCACAGTTATTCCGCCTCCATGGAAACCGCAAAAAAAGCCCTGGATATGGGATGTTTCTTTTCCTTTTCGGGGATGATTACATTTAAAAAATTCGACTGGCTGCGCGATATCGCCCGGACCATTCCAATGAATAGAATCCTGGCCGAAACGGATTCGCCGTATCTCGCCCCCGTTCCATACAGAGGAAAAAGAAACGAACCGGCTTTCGTGATCGAAACATTTAAAATGCTGCAGAAAATAAAAAAATTGCCGGAAAATGAGTTTCTGGATGTGATGTACAATAATTTTTTGCGTGTTTTTCGCCGGGTTAAGGGGTAGAGCTTTCTCACCGTGCGGCAGGCTTTTGGTTAGCCGTTAAGTTCTGGATTATTCGCCGCATATCGCAATCGTGAGCGGGATATGAAAATTGGGATGGATCAAAGACATATTCTAATTTATCGCGAGGAAAAAATCGAGGTATTGCCTGTCCATAAACTCGATTGTCGATTCAAAATTTAATGCTGGACAGTCACTGCGGTTTTTGATCCATAAACGAGCGAATTTTTCTTAAGTCAAGGATGGTAATGATTTGCGAGGCAGGGGCGGCGCTTATATTTTGACTGACCAAGTCCGAAGACTGACGAAGAATTGGGAAAAATTCGCCGTTTATGGACAAAAACAGGCTAGGATTTACCCACAACTTTTTTGTTTTAAATCCTTGAATTTCCATTTCGTCCTTTTAAAAAAGGGCTGAAATTCTTTGGCGTCATGCTGAATGAAGAAGTGAACGATATCATGGACGATTATGGTGGGGTTGCATTGGGTATGGGTTTTATTACAAAAGGGACCAAGGGACCAAGGGACGTAAGGGACCCAAGGGACCTAAAGGACGTAAGGGACTAATGGAATATTGAATCATTTTTAGAAGTAAAGACCTGCATCTGAAAATTAACCGTCTTAAAAAAGAAACGGAATTTCGGGACTGATCAAACCGGACTTGCACTTCTTGCAAAACTTTTGACGGTTTGTTCCAGTAATCGGGGTCGGTATCGCAATCGCTGATGGTATATTCTGTCGAATTAACCTACAAAGATGCATTTTTGATCAATGCCCGCATTTCGTTTAATCCTTTTGAAGGGCGCTTAATCGTCCGGGTTATTGTTTTACTGCGCTCCTTCAGAGCTCGGAGTTTTTATGATCCGGACCCAGGGTTGCGCTCCGCTCCGCTTCGCTTAACCCTGGGCTTTCGTACTTCGCTCCTTCGGAGCTTCAGAAATATCGGCTAACATAATATTATCGGAGGAGGAAAAGTTGATTCGCTATTATTGCTTTCCGGCAAAGCGGACCTGATTTTCGGTAACTACAGCGAATGTTCCCCTCAATCTATCCGAATATTTTTTCAGAAGAATGGAAAGAGCTCTGATTTTCGAGGGCGGTCTTTCATCTTCCAGGCGGAGCAGGATAACGCCTTTGTGAGGACGGCCATCTCTATAAACCTTATCCCCGAAGTCTTTATCATTAGTGATCAGAATCCAGTTTTCTTCATACGCCTTTCGGATAATAGCTTCATCGTTTATTCCGCGGGCTTCATCGAATACGGAAAAGACCTCATAAGATTGTTCTTTAAGCCATTCAGCTACAGCAGGACCCGTGCATTCATCGACAATGAATCTCATCACGCTGATTCAACAGCCAAAGGCATAAAATCGGCATTCCTGATGGAATTTGCGGCAAAGAGCAAACAAGCCTGGATGTCTTCCGATTTTAATGAGTTATATTCTTCCAGTATTTCACTCTCTGTCGCCCCGTGGGCCATTAAGTTGAGAATGAAATCGACTGTCAAACGCGTCCCGCGTATTACAGGCTTTCCGGCCATAAGTTTCGGATTCAGCGTGATGCGTTGAAGCAATTGATCATCTTTCATATGATCTTCCTCCGATCGTCAAATTATCAGATGAGTTTGACGCAGTCAATTATCAGTCCATTTTTGAAGCAGATTTTTTTTTGCCTGGAGGCTTAAATGCAAAAAGCAGTCTGTTTGATAATACGGTCCCTGTTTCTGTCAGGTAATCGATGCCTGGGGGTGCAGCGCAACATGCGGTGAAGGCATAAACGTGACGGTGCATGATGTTCCGTCAGTCACCGTTTTCGTCGGAGATGAACCCACTCCCACGAATTCGCCCGAATCGACCTACACGCCCACAACGCCGCTTACCGCAACTTCGTCCCAAACGCCGCTTCCTCCGGTGATTCCGGCAGCGGGTCGTATCGGTATTATCCTGCTGATCTTTGGTTTCGGCGTCATTTTGTTTAGAAGAACTAAATCCTGATGAGGGTTCATAAAAACAGCCTTAATTGGAACCATAACCGCCTTCCAATAGGAAAGTAGAAGCGGCATCCTGCCGCTTTCCGATGCGCTTTCAATGACCGATGACGAGGATATGACTCAGCAACATGAATGTAAATCTTTATGTTGTTATGTCAATAAAACTCCTGTTCCTCTGGATGAAGCCCCGACTTTGCTCGAGGCTATTATGATTCTAGGAAGGCTTGGAGGTCACATCGGCAGAAAGAGTGACGGATTCCCGAGAACGCAAACGCTTTGTAGGGGAATTCAACGCCTGGAAACCATGACTGAAATGTTCGTCATACTTAAGAAACGCATTGATCCGCATCCGATGCAATCAGGTCCCTAATCTCCATGGTGTCATGTGTGTATAAAGGTCAGGGCATGAGGATGTAACCTGTCAGTAGTGTGTTGCAAGATTTATTTTTCGGATACGATTTTCGTTGAAAAGATTTCGATAGCGCTTTATCGTCCGGCTTATTGTTTTACTGCGCTCCTTCAGAGCTCGGAGTTTTTATGATCCGGACCCAGGGTTGCGCTCCGCTCCGCTTCGCTTAACCCTGGGCTTTCGTAAATCGCTCCTTCGGAGCTTCAGAAATAGAGGTTTAACCGGCCAACAAAATTCCACAGAACTCGGACAATATGAAAAAGCCGCATAAAAAAGTAAAGCCGGCTGCAAGGGTTTACGGTAAAAACATAATGAACCTCGGCAGGGCTTTGAAAGTCATGGTTTGCATTAGAGTTCAGTTTTGCTTAAGCAGGCTTCCAGCCTGCCTTCGCATAGTATAGTAACGCATGGGGTCAGAGCCTGCCGGGATGTCTTGGAGACAGAAGATTCATCATCTTCGAAAAGATACTGTATTACACGAACGATAGTCCCCAAAGGCTTCATTAACAATGAAGCCGAAATAACTAATATGAAAAAGAGGCTTTACGGAATGATCAAAATAGCTCTTTTGAGGTTACAGTTCGATAGAATATCCCATCATTTTGTTTCGATTGCGATTGCGACCCCGACCCCGATACCGATTGCGATTGCGACCCCGACCCCGATTACTGATGAGGGATATTTTTGCAATAAGACATTTTTTCCTGCAAAAAAAAATAAACGATGCTAAAATACGACAACGAAAAACCAGCAGTCGTCAGGAGATGAAAAGATGGATTGCAAACAAACATTTCCGGGCAATAATCCGATGGAACCAATAAAAGCATACCGAATCCGCATCCCCGCCGAACGAGGCAAACTGGTTGAATGTTCATTATACGGCGGTCCGGCTGAACACTGGCGATATATGAAAAGCGCCGGGGCATTCGATTCCGGGTCGTATGAATCCGCTTTGTCTGAAGCTTTAGACGGCGTGAAGGATGGTGAGAACAGACTGCTTTTGAGTATCGGTCATCCGGACGCAGAGACCCGGGTCCTTTACAGCCGGGAATTGATAGCCGATTTGTGGAGGGCTGACCGGGGATTGGGTCCTTATCCTTTGCTTGAGTTGTTGGGCGATTATGAACGTGACGGCGTTTATTATTATAAATACCGGGAGCATCTGGCTCATCAGGTCCGCGTCTGGCTGCTGGGATTGTATCTTCTGCACCGGGTGGACGTTATTCGCTGGGCTCTTCTGAAAGAGATAAAAGAGGATTTGAACAGGGGTGAAGCCCTGACCAAACTACAGTTAAATTCGGAAATGCTGCGGCGATGGAAGATTGCAGCTTTATGGCATGATATCGGGTATGTATTTGAAGTGCAGAATTCCGGAGAAGCTGCAGAATTGATTAAAAAGAGTCTCAATGCGCTTAATAATACTTATTCTGCACCCATATCAGAGCTGACGGCCGGAAATTCATGCGGAATTTCGCTGGAACTGGAAAGGGAGATTCAAAACCAGGCTGAATATGGATTCCCATCCTGGAAATATTTGAGCAACTTCGATGCGCTGGTTTCGGGTCGTCATCGTAAACTTTGGTCCAAATTTAAACGGGAAGGTTCCGGGGCATGCCTGGTCGGAGATGCCGATCCGTCAGGCGGATTAAAGGTTTATTTTGAGATGTGTCGAAATAAGTCCTTCAGTAAAACGGCCGGAATGCGACCCGGGTTCATCGATCACGGAATAGCCGGCGCTTTGACGCTTCTGCGTATCCATGAATTCATGCAGCATTATGTTAAGGCTCTTCATGAATTCCTGATGGAGGAACCGGAGCTGAGCGACGAAAATCAAAAGAAGGAAGCAGAAGGGATACTGCAGGCGACAAACAGCGCCGTCAAAACAGTGAGGGCTGCCGCTGGAGCGATAGCGCTGCACAATATCCATCCGGGTTTGCCTGAACCGAATACTGCTGCGACCGTGGGGCTGACCCTGAATAAATATAAAATCCGCCTGACGGAAAAAAACGATCGTCCCGGCACGGCTCTGGCTTACCTGCTGGGCCTCTCGGACGGACTGCAGGAATGGGACCGGCCGCATTTCAGACTGGTGCGGGATAAACGTGACCTGACGCTGATCGACCAGCATATTGAAGTCACCGCGGATGACCGTGCGGTTTACCTTCAGTACTTCACGGGTGACGATTCGTTCGACGATTATAAAAAAGCGCGGGAAAACCTGGGACAATACCTGGACCGCATCAGAGGCGATAACGCCCTGCTTCGAGAGGGAAGAATTGAACGTCTGGCGAACGACCTGCCGGAAGAGGCGCAGCCTGCCGCGGTTGCGCGTCTGGACGATTACGACCTCGAACCATACCTGAAAATCATCCTGCGCGAATGCGGAACCATAACCCTCCGGGGAATCATGGCCGCGGGAAAATCGCGTGAGGCGCTGGAAATACCTATCCAGGATATTTATGCTCCTTTGCGGATAGAAGGCGGCGGCACGGATGAACAGATGTGGCGGCTCATAGCGGGTGTGAAAGATGACGTGAGAGAACACAAGGGCCGGACTGAATTGATGCGGACGGCGGAACCAATTGAAGATGAAGGCGGAGACGATGATGATAATGATACGAAACGCCAGGGATTGTTGCTCATCGGCGATCCGGATTCCGGCAAGAGCACCTTTTTACGCCTGACGGCCGCAGTGATCGCCCGTGCCTTAATGAAAAAAACAGGCGCAGAGGAACACCCCGCAGTAAAAATCTTAAGCGGCGATAACGACAAGCTCCCGCTGCCGCTTTACCTTCGCCTTTCCGAATTCGTTACCTTCATGCGGGATAATCAGGGAATCGCCGTTCCCGGAAGCCCCGGATGGTTGGAGGAATATTTACGTCAATGGCATGAGCAATTCGGTTCGGGAATAGCCTGGGAAGCTTTCAGGAAAAAAATGGAAGAGGGCGGCGTTCTCCTTCTGCTGGACGGACTGGATGAGATACCCGGCTCTGTAGAAAGACAAAAGGCGGCAGCAGCGCTGAAATCGGCCCTGTCGGAAAATAAATATGGAAAATGCCGCGTATGCATCGCCAGCCGTCCGATGAATGAATATGATCTCGATCTGCCGCTCGCATCAAGGAAACTTGACGGGTTGAGCGACCGCGCCATAGAGGAATTTTTGAAATGCTGGGGTTCCAAAGTTACGCTGGATGAAGCCGGACGTTTCACGACCCCCGAAGAATACACGGAGGACCTCATGGGAGCGGCTAAAAAAGCCGACGTCGCCATCCGGCGAATGCTGCGGAATCCGCTGATGCTGACCTGCCTGGCCGTCATACACTGGAATGAACGGCGTCTGCCGCAGCAACGGGCTGAGCTGTTCGATGCCGTCATCGCCTGGTTGTTGCGTGCCCGCAGACCCATAGAGGCCGGAATGCCGCAGTTGAGCGAACATGAAGCGCGACGAGCGTATCAACTGCTGGCGATAGCCATGCAGATGCATCCCGGCGGCAGAATACGTGAAATAGACCTGGTTGAAGCTGCTGAGAAAATCGCTGAATGTTTCAAAGGTGATAACGATGAGATTAAGCGTTTCAAAGCATGCCGTTTTCTTGAAGCAGAGGTCATCAATACAGGCATAGTCACCATGAGAGGCGATAAGCGGATATCGTTCTGGCACCTGTCGTTCCAGGAATTTCTGGCTGCGGATTATCTGTGCGAAGCTCCTGATAAAATGTGGAAAGAAATATTAAACCAAAAACGTCTATTCGAAAGGGAACAGCGCGAAGTCGTTCTACTCCTGGGCGGTCTGATGAAAGGGGGACCCAGAACAAACGAATTGCTGAGACATATCCTCCAGACCCCAAAAAGTGGAAAACTCGCTGATAAAGCCCGGGAATACGGATTGGCCGGAGCGGTGATCGAGGACGTCAAACCCTACGGTTTCAAACCCGATGCGAAACTCGACATTGAAGGATTGAAACAGGATGTTATGCAAATTTTTACCGTCGAAGCCGCCGGCATCCCATTAAAAACAAGGGTTGAAGCTGCTGAAGCCCTCGGTCAGACCGGCGATCCGAGACTCAAGGAAGATAACTGGGTTGAGATCGAAGAAGGAGGGTTCTGGATGGCGAAATACCCGGTCACGGTGCAGGAATATGAAGCATTCGTGGAAGACGGCGGTTACGATCCGGACGGATTCGGGAAAAAATGGCTGCCGGAATGGAAAAAGGCCTTTGATCAATTTCTGGCGTATGAAAAACTGAGAGAAAGATATTCATGGATAAAGGATGACGATTTTCAAAGACAAAAGCCCCATGATTGGGAAAAACAACTGCTTTATTACAACCGCCCCGTTGTTGATATTACCTGGTTTGAAGCCATGGCTTATTGTCGGTGGTTTACGGAAAAACAGAAGGACGGATGGAAATACACTCTTCCTGACGAAAAACAATGGGAAAAAGCGGCGATGGGAAAGAAAGGCCGGGGCCGTTATCCCTGGGGGGACGATCCTCCGGGTGAGGGCGATCAGGCCAGGGCGAACTATGACGGCGCCGGTATAGGCCATCCGTCGCCTGTCGGTCTGTTTCCGACCGGAACCTCCAAATGGGGCGAAAAAGGAGAATTATTCGATATGTCGGGAAACGTCTGGGAATGGTGTGTCGACACATTGTCAGAAAGTGGCTACAAGTCTGTCGGCGGTTCTTACCGGCCGTTGCGGGGCGGCTCGTATTGGAACGACGCCGACAACGTTGAGGTGCGTAACCGTAACAGGAACGTCGCCGTAAATCGTAACGACAACAACGGTTTTCGTCTTTGCTGCGTATCCGTCCCCGCCCAACACGCAAAACGATGATTGAAACGTTAATCGATTTTCCGTGCAGGCTGCGTCCTGGCCGGGTTATTGTCCGGTTAAAGCATTACAGCCTGTCCGTTCCGGTAGGAAATATCCGAACGTCCGGACAGGCTTTTCCATTATTGTAACAAGTGAAGACGTTCAATAACATTTTTGAAAAAATCGTCGCTTTTGAAAATATATGGAACGCCTGGAGGAAGGCCAGGAGGAGAAAAAGACGCACGCATCCTGCTGCATTATTCGAATTTAATGCTGAACATAACATTGAAAGAATCCGTCGCCGGTTGAAAAATGGAACTTACAGGCCGGATCGCTACAGGATGATTAAGATCATGGACGATTATGGTGGGATTGCATTGGGTATGGGTTTTATTACAAAAGGGACCAAGGGACCAAGGGACGTAAGGGACCCAAGGGACCTAAAGGACGTAAGGGACTAATGGAATATTGAATCATTTTTAGAAGTAAAGACCTGCATCTGAAAATTAACCGTCTTAAAAAAGAAACGGAATTTCGGGACTGATCAAACCGGACTTGCACCTTGCAAAACTTTTGACGGTTTGTTCCAGTAATCGGTATCGCAATCGCAATCGAAATGATGGGGTATTCTGTCGAATTAACCTCAAAAGATGCATTTTTGATCAATGCCCGCATTTCGTTTAACCGTTTTGAAGGGCGCTTCATCGTTCGGTTCTTTGTTTTACGGCGCTCCTTCAGAGCTTTAATTTTTATGATCCTGACCCAGGGTTGCGCTCCGCTTCGCTTCGCTTAACCCTGGGCTTTCGTACTTCGATCCTTCGGAGCTTAAGAAAAGTAAGTAAAGAACATTTTCGGATGAAGAATTTTCACACAACCGATTAATTTTGCCTGATGAATAATATTGCAACCGTAGAACATTTCCGAAAAACCAGGCTTTTATGTTATAGCGATAGGCGAAGCGGGCCGGCTGTTTCCTGGATGTTGGTTTACCAGCAAAAGCTTGCATGCTGGGGATTTCATGAAGGGGCTAACCCAGTCATTGAATAAGTTTACATTTTTTGCAAAGTTGGGGCGCTTGCGTTATTGTAAAAAGATGAGATGGTCCTTATGATTGATCCTATTTTCCGAATCCAACCGAATGGTTTTTAGTACGGATGAAAGGAAGCCATCGACAGTCAAGCATCCCGATAAAAAAGGTCTGATTAGCGGGGAAATCAGGTGAAGACCTGGCGCCGGGAACACTGAACAGTATTTTGAAACAAGCGTGATTGAAAAGAAGAAATATTTGATTGTGGTTGAAAAAACAGAAAAAGGTTATTCAGCGTTCTGTACGGATTTGGATGGATGCGTTGCTGCCGGACAAACGCAAGAAGAAGTCGAAAGTTTAATGGGCATTGATCAAAAATGCGTCTTTTGAGGTTACAATTCTTCAGGATACCCCAACATTTATAATGGACCTAAGAATAGTGATGTTTGCGTTGTGACTATAAGAAAAACAACCCCCCGATTCGCTAATGCTGAGCCTTCGACTTCGTCTTGTCTCAGCATAAGCGTATCGGTCCCCCCTTTGGTAAGCTCACTTTTATACACGCTTGACACAATAGAGGAATGATTTTCACTTTACACTTCAAATACAATTAGTATCAGATTTTAGTTCTGCTTACGCGGCATCACCTCTTTTAAATTCATTTAGTTCCTTCTGAATACGCTCGGCGATATATATTTTCAGCAAAGACTGATAAGGAACATCCCGTTTATTCGCCAGAAGCTTCAAATGCTCAATAACGCTTTCAGGCAAACGGATGGATATCGTTTTGGTCGACGGTTTCAATTTCGCCAGGGTCAAAGAGTCAGCTTTTTTCCAATCAATATATTCAGTTGAATCATGGGTTGCCCAGAATTCATTTTCTTCATTTTCATCTTTAAATTCAGGGATTCTCTTTTTGTTCATTTTCAAAAACCTTTCGTTCTTTATTGCTCATGTCTCTGGCAGAGATGATCCGAATAAAATCATTTCTGACAGTGAATACAATAAATAATCTTCTCCCCAAGTCCGTCTCTCCTAATAAGTAATATCTCTTTTCCGTGACGGAATGGGAAATATCATGGGCCACTATCATGGGCTGATTGAAAAAAACCTGCTCCGATTCAGTTCGGGACACCTGATGCTTTTCCCAATTTTTTGTCGCATTACCCGCATCCCATTCAAATCCTTTGCAATTTTTTAATAAATCCATCAGACCACTCGACAAATCAGTATACTATGATCATATACAAATGTCAAGCGCTGCAAAAATTTTTCGGAGTTGCATCGCTTTATAATGTTAAAAAGGTGTAAAGGTATGCTGCTGCATTCCGATGCGGAAAGAGTAAAAAGGAAAGATCGCCGGAAGCTGTGGCTGCATGGCTTCAACTGGGGGAATTGAAAGCCAGGGTGATTAATTGCAGGGATTTCAGTAAGAAGCGGATAATAGCTTCGTTGGAAGAAATCAGACAAATGACCGTTCAATCTCCGTAAGATTTTTTACCCGGTTTGACTTCGCTTCTCGCTGATTGCGGAATAGCTTTCACATTATGTCCTCATTTTCCGAAAACTTACGTGAACGGAGCGGTATTTCGATTGGGCCGAAACAGGATAGTAATAATGATGACTTTAAGAGGGAAATGGGCTGACATTTTCTGGTTCAGTTTATTTCGTGAGCCTGAGCATGTTGTTTTGCATGACCGCCGGGCCGTAATAGTCGAATGCGAAGAAGGAAACCTGGAAAGCGATAAAGATGGAAGATGATGCGAACGATTTTGCCGCTGATGCGCTTGTTCCGCCTGATAATTGGTTCGTATTTATCCGAAGGAAATCGTTCGGGAAGACAACGATAGAAAAGTTCGCAGCAGATATTGGAATCGCTCCGGGCATTATCGTGGGCCGCCTGCAGCACGAGGGATACCTTAAGCATCACTGGAACGACGATTTACGGATTCGTTATGTTTGGTAAAATTCTTTGTGAATATTTAATCGCAATATTAAGCTGAAAGGTTGATATACCTTTTTAACTGCTTTCATCAGTTCTCTTTTCCTAAAACCGGTCTTCGTGTAGAATAAAATGTTAGTACGGGAAAGGGTTGGTTCAACGCCGCCAAAAAAGGGGGACTGATCAAAGGGGGTTACACTTCTTTCAAAATTTTCGACGGTTTGTTTCAGTAATCGGGTTCGGGGTCGGTATCGGGATCGAAATGGAAGCGAAATAATTGTTCCAACGGCAATTCATACGAGGAGATACAATATAATTTCACGGGCAATATGGTGAACGACAATCAAAGCGGAGGCGTTTACGTTCGCACGGGCGACAGTTCGGAGGAAATATCCGTACTGATGCAAAATGAGATTGTAGAGGGCAATGTTGCGGACGGCATCAACGTTCGATTCAGCTCTTATTCATCAATTACGTCTATGGTTTTACAGAACGTTGCGTCTTATGACAATGCGGGAGCGGGTGCGGAAATTCATTATGACAACAGTCAGACGGCGGCGGCCCTGGAAATAGAATCATGTGATTTTTACGGAAACACGGGAAGAGGATTATATGTTTACGGAGATGGAATAATTTCTTCTTCGGTTTTTTCGAGCTGCACATTTTATGCGAACGGAAATGACGGATGTCGAATTTTCACGCCGGCAGAAATATTATTTCTGGACAACTCAGCGCATGACAATTTGAATCACGGCATCAGCATAAAACCGACTGCCGGGGCTTCTGTAGAAATACGGGGCAATGAGTCGTACGGCAACGCGGAGGACGGCATTTACTGTGAGAACTCTGACGCTCTGTTTATTTACAACAGCGTGCATGAAAACGGGAGCAGCGGGATCAATTTTAATGACAGGACAGGGCATTTCATTCAGAACGATATTTTCACGAACGGCTTCTGCGGAGTGAGGTTCAACGCCGGTGACGGCGTGCAGGTCGTTAATGGTAATAATATATATGATAATTTGGAATATGAGATTTACAACAATACGCTTTATGCTGTCGATGCCAGGAACAATTATTGGGGAACAGCGACGACGGAAGCGATGAACACTCAGGGGTATACTGCCGACCTGGAAACTGTATATGACATCCATGACGATTTGCTTCTCGGCATGGTAGACTACCGGGGTTGGAATGGGGATTTACTGGATACTTCGACTGATCCGGTTTCTTATATTGTAGTTCCCCTGGAAGGCATGACGTTGCCCCGGGGCAATTTTACGATTGAGGGAGTAGCGTGCGCTTCGGCCGGCATAGCCCTGGTGGAAGCTTATAAAGACGGTGGCTGGGAGGAAGCCTCAGGGACGGTCGACTGGACCATAGATTGGTTTGCGGGCGTATCAGGTCCTGCTACGGTTAACTCCAGGGCCGAGGATAGTGATTCCAACGTGGAGACGCCTGGTCCGGGAATCAACGTGGACGTGGATGTTTCCATGAATCACGCCAGGGGAGAACTTTACGCGGATGAAACCTGGAGCGGCGACGTATATGTTACCGGAGACGTCATAGTGCCTGAAGGCATCACGTTGACCGTGCTTCCGGGATCAACGGTGAATTTCCTCCGTAACCGGGACGATACGCTCAGCGGTTTGGATACGTCGCGTTCTGAGTTGATCGTAAGAGGCGTTTTAATAGCTGACGGAGACCCGGAAAGCATTATCAGGTTTACGAGTGAGGAGGTTTACAAGCGCGACTGGTATGGAATAAGGTTCGACGATGCGAATGATGAGCTTTGCGTGCTTGATCATTGCGAGATCAAGTATGCGCATGCAGGGATCAGCCTGGAAAGCGCTTCCGTGCCGATTACTAACTGTCTTGTCGCTGAATGCTGGTATCGCGGCATTACCGGCGAATCATCGGGAGGGGATATAATCCTCCGGAACAACGAGATTCTCAACAACGGTACAAGCAGCGAGGGCGACGGGGTAAACATCAAATGTAAATCATCCATTTCGGTATTGCTGGAGAATACAGAAATTCACGGCGCTTTCGCGACCGGAATACATTTTTACAATGAAGCGGAAACAACGAATATTGATTATACGGTTATGGACAATAATATTCATGACAACGGCGAGCACGGCCTGAGCATCATCGCGGGTTCACGTTCGACAAACATTGATATTCAAGTTCAAAATGAGGTTCATTATAATAATGTCGAGGACGGCTTCAACATAAGGATTAATTCTCAATCGTCCGGTACGGCGGTAAGTTTTGAGAACGTCGATGTTTACGACAACGACGGCGACGGAATAGAGGTGTTTTTCAACGAATTGGAAACATATTCGGGGATTGAGATGGCCGATTGCGAAGTTTATCGAAACGAAGGGAGCGGCATTTGGATACGAGTGTCGGGAGAGCTTGATGAAGCTTTGGTTCATGAATGTTTATCGTATGAAAACGGCGGAGCGGGTTGCAGCATAGGAAAGACGGATATTTTAACGGTGAGGAACAACGAGATCAGGGATAACGGCGGCGACGGGTTATGGGTGAGAATAACGGATACGGGAAGCGTTATAGACGATAATTACATCCGTGAGAATGCGGGAAGGGGAATACATTGTGAAGATGGAAATGCGATGTTCAAGTATAACACCGTCAGGAAAAACGGTTCTTATGGGATAGAGTTCGAGCGGGGATTCGGCACATTTTTGCAGAACAACATATACATGAATCAGAGCTGCGGATTACTGTTAAGCGACTGCGCATCCATTAACGAGATACATTACAACAATATATTCAGAAACGCCACGTATGAAATTTACAATAATTCGCCGCGTGCTGCGGACGCCAGGCTAAACTGGTGGGGCGACGTAGCGACCGCCCAGATGGACTCGCAGGGATATTCCGTGGATATCGAAGTGATTTACGATATTCATGATGATTTCACTCTGGGCATGGTGGATTACCGTGGTTGGTTCGTCCGTCCGTCAGACATTTCAAAGGACCCGGGTTCTCATATAACCGATCCCATGGACGGCATGACGATACCTGCCGGTCCGATAAATATTGTGGGAACGGCGGTTTCGTCAGCGGGTCTGGACCATGTGGATGTCAGCACGGACGGCGGGAACGTCTGGAACCCGGGAACAGGAACGGCACATTGGCATTATCCGTGGAATGCTGATACTGAAGGCACGTATAATATTCGTTCGTGTGCGTATGACGCTGAGTTGAATGCGGAATTTCCAATCGATGAGGGGATATTCGTCGATGTTGAGCCAGGTTTGCTTCATACGTGGGGAACCATTTACGAGGATGAGACATGGAGTGAGAGCATTGTGATAATGGGGGACGTCGTGGTTCCGGCCGGGGTAACGCTGACTGTAATGCCCGGAACGACGGTGGTTTTTGCAGCAGAGCGGGACGACACGATGAGCGGCTTTGATGATTCCCGTTGCGAACTTATTGTGCAGGGGGCTTTAAATGCTGACGGCGATTCTGAAAATGAGATACTCTTCACCGTCGATTCGCTGGTTCCCGTCAGCAAGGACTGGTATGGAATACGTTTCGTTAATCCTGACGCTTCATTCTGCGTCATGGACCATTGCAGCATCCAATGGGCCCATGCGGGCATATCCCTGGAATCGGCTTCTATCGACATAACGAACTGCAGTATTTCCGAATCTTTTTATCGGGGAATAACCGGAGCGACTTATGGAACGGGAATGTCGCTTCAGGACTGTCGAATATTCGACAACGGTCATGACGACGAAGGCGACGGCGTTAATATAAGATGCGGTTCATTCAACTCTCTGACTGTAAGCGAGAATGAATTTTTCGACAATTTCAACTGCGGAATTCACTGCTGGAGCGGTTCCGAAACGTCGAACATTGATTACCTGTTCGTTAATAATCTAGCTTACGGCAACGGAGCAAGCGGCTTCAGCGTAAAAGCGGGCGTCGAATCAATGCATATTTCCTCGACATTTCAGAATGAGACTTGCTATGGCAATGCGCAGGACGGCATTCATGTCGAGTATTCGGGAGGAGCTGCGGATACGGAAGTCATCCTGGATAACGTCGTTACTTACGATAATGAAGGCGACGGCGTAGAGATACGTTCCAATGATCTTGACGGTCCGTCAGTTGTCGAATGCGTTGATTGCGATGCGCATGGCAACGGAGGCATGGGCATCCGGTCGAATGTAACCGGAAGCATCTCCAGCCTGGGTATTGCCGATTGTGTGATTCATGAAAACGAAGGAGGGGGTTGTTCCCCGGGAATGTCGATTCAGGCTTCGATCAGCGGCATGAACATTTATGACAATAACGGCGAAGGACTGTGGATAAGGGGCGGCAATGCGGAGTTAACCGAAAACGATGTATCGAACAACAGCGGAACGGGCATCCATTGTCAAGGCGGCGCTGTTCAGGGTTTCTGCAATGTGATGACGTTCAACGGCGGAGACGGCTTTCAATTGCAGAACGGAAGCGCTGTCTTCCATTACAACGATATAAACTGGAATGAAGGATACGGCGTCAGGTTTACTGATTCGGGAGCCGGTTCTAATTTCGATCACAATAACATCTACACTAACGGCGATTATGAATTTTATAATAACTCGAACGAAGATGTTTCCGCCCAGTACTGCTGGTGGGGAAACACGGTCACCGGTGAAATGAATGAACTGGGGTATCCCGCGGATATAACCCGGATATACGACGTACACGAAAATTCTTCCCTGGGAGAAGTCATTTACGATAACTGGCTCGACGGACACGTGCCCACTGTAACGCCGACGCCGGGACCGACCTTTACGCCCGGTCCCCCGACTTATACTCCGACTGCAGGACCATCGCCCACGCCGCCGGTGTTTTCTCCAACTCCGCCCTTTACTCCCACTGTAACGCCGCTTTGCCTTAACGACGGAGACGTCGACCAGAACGGCAAACTGACTCCCCAGGATGCTCAGTTTGCTTTCTTTATTTATCTGGGTGTTATCGATCCCACTTACATAGAATTATGCTCCGCTGATTGTCTCGGTGAGGGCGAAGTCACTCCTGACGATGCTCAATGCATTTTACAGCATTATCTGGATATGGGCTGCGATTGCGCAGACCCTATAGCGATGCCGCCATATCCGAACCGAAAACAGAACACCGGCAAGCAAAAATGTCCGCTTGAAAGGCATATCCCCCGACATGCTCAGAATAATGCTCGTTCACACTTGTCGAAATCTGACCGGGCGCCGGCCGCTGTGGACCGGGAAAAAACCGGCGTCATCATCATCGAGCGGAAACGGGACGCACAGTCGGGATATTTAACCCTACGCATCAGTATGGAAAATTATCGTAATGAAGCGGATGCTTTTGGGTTTCGATTGAATTTCCCGCAGAACCTGCTTACGCCGGTCAACATGCAGTTCGGCGAAAAAATTGCCGATTGGAGGGCTGTTGCCGCGAATCATGAACCGGGCAGTATAATTTTCGGCGCTTTTGATACGGAAAAGGCTTTGCCTGCGGATTCTCAGAGCATGATAGCGGATGTCGAATTCATGATAAAGGGAATCGGCGAGACGGCCGGAATAGAAATAAGAGTCGTTGATCTAGTGGATGATATAGAAGATTACGAAATTTACGTTAACGATATGATTTTCAATGAATAACCAGGAGGGAGTCAATATGAAAAACCTGTCTTTTAAAAGGCAATTGTTTGTCGTTGCGGCGCTTGTTATGTTTCTGCCGTGCGTATCCGCGTTTGCTCAAACCACAACGCCTTCTCCGGGGGCTACGGCTACGGTATCGCCTACGCCGGCGCCGACCCTGGCTTCGGGCATTCTTGCTGTGGACGAAACCTGGGACGGCAGGGTATTGGTTACAGGGGATGTAACGGTGCCGGATGGATTGAGTCTAACGATTCAAGCAGGTACGCTGGTTGAATTCACGGCGGTTTCTGACGATATGAGCAGCGGAGCTGATAATTCCAGGTGTGAGTTGATTATTGAGGGAATCCTGGAAGCGGACGGGGAAGCGGCGAATGAGATCATCTTCACCAGCGACGCGGATACTCCTGAACCCAGGGATTATTACGGCATCCGGTTCCTGGACCCGGCAGATGAGCTCTGCGTGCTCGATTATTGTCAAATAGCCTGGGCTTATATCGGCGTTGAACTCAATACGGCTTCTCCTGCGGTTACCAATAATGTTATTTCAGACTGCTATTTCCAGGGAATCAGCGGCAGCTCCTCGGAAGTGGACCTGATTATCGAAGGTAACGAAATTTTTAATGTCGGAGTCAACAACGACGGTCACGGCATCTACATCGATTGCTTTACCGATATGGATATCTATTTAAACAATAATCATTCTCATGATAATTACGGACGGGGCATTTACTGTTATAACGGCAACGGGTTATCAAACATTAATTATTATTTCACGGGAAACCTTACTGAGAATAATGCGAGAGGGGGCATTTACGTTTACGCCGGCAATTCCTCCAATAACGTTAACTTTCATTTCCAGGATGAAACGGCAAGCAGCAATGGAGGCGACGGCATACAAGTGAGATCCTATGCTTACGGCTCTAATATGGATGCCTTTTTTCAAAGCGTCGACTCATATGATAATG
This sequence comes from uncultured bacterium, assembly GCA_964619725.1. Taxonomy (GTDB): domain Bacteria; phylum CSSED10-310; class CAZUFC01; order CAZUFC01; family CAZUFC01; genus CAZUFC01. The sequence goes on from CAZUFC010000008.1 coordinate 58,651, forward strand.
ACGGCAACGGCGTTCATCTGTATTTCGACCGTATCAGCGATCCGACGAATGTTGAATTAAGGGATTGTAATTTATATGAAAACGCTCAAAAAGGCATATACGCCTGGGGAAGCGGCGATCCTTCGTCAGCCCTGTTTTCGATGTGCGCTGTTTATGGAAACGAAGATGAAGGCTGTTATTTCAGGGCATTCAAGAATTTTTTAGCGGAAGGCAATGCCGTTTATGATAATCTGGACAACGGCTTACATGTAAGGCCGTCGTCGAACGCCGCAGTCGAATTCCAGCATAACGACATTTATAATAACGCATCTTATGGCGTGTATTGCAATGGGTCTTCTCCTCTATTTATTTACAACGAAATACATGAAAATTTGGGAGGAGGCGTATGGTATCAGGACGAGATAGCGACATTCGTTCAGAACGACATCTACATGAACGGGACGTACGGCGTATATTTCAACAATGTAAACGACACACAGGCAATCAACGGGAACAACATTTACGACAATACGGACGCTGAGATTTACAATAACACCGGACACGCTGTTGATGCGCGGTGCAATTACTGGGGCGTTTCGACGACTAATGAGATGAATACGATGGGATATTCCGCGAATCTGTCGGCTCTTCACGATATCCACGATGATATTTCGCTGGGAATGATCGATTACCGCGGATGGAAATCGACTGCCCTGGACACTTCCGTGGACCCTGTATCTTACATAATTGATCCGCTGGACGGCATTACGGTTTCACGAGGCGTGCTTGACATAGAGGGAGTGGCCTGTGCGACGTCGGGTATAGATATCGTTGAGGTGACGAGAGATGGAGGCATGTTCTGGCTGGAAGCTGACGGCAAGGAGGATTGGTCATTTCCGTGGTATGCCAGCGCATCGGGAATATATAATCTTAATTCCCGCGCTTACGACGATGATTCGGTGATGGAAACTCCCGGAGCCGGAATTTTTGTGGAAGTCGATTCAGATAAGATTCATACGCTGGGCGATCTGTTTCTGGACGAAACCTGGAGCGGCGACGTATTCGTTACCGGCGACGTCACTGTTCCCAACGGAGTAACTTTGACGATTCTTCCGGGAACGACGGTGACTTTTGCCGCAAACCGGGACGATATGATCGGAGGAATGGATACGTCGCGCTGCGAGCTGATCGTTAAAGGCATTCTTAATGCGACAGGAACATCGGGAGATGAGATCGTCTTCACAAGCGACTATGAATCTCTGAAGGATTGGCACGGCATCCGTTTCGTGAATCCTGTGGATGCTTTCTGCATCCTGGACCATTGCGATATTCAATGGGCGCATGCAGGCATTATCCTTGAAGATGCTTCGCCGACCATTATGAACAGTTCTGTTTCTCATTGCCTGTATCGGGGTATCACGGGCGAGACTTCGGAAGAAGACATGCTGTTGCAGGGCAACGACATATTTTTGAACGGCTCCGACGGCGACGGTTACGGCGTTTACCTGAGTTACAGATGTTCGCTGACGTTCGACGACAATCATATTTACGAGAATTTCAACAACGGCGTTTACTGCGTAGGATTCCAGGCGGTCAACATAATCGAACATAACTTCATGAACAATGTGGTCAACAATAATGGAGACACCGGCGTTTACATGAGAGTCCCTTCAAGTTCGCAGAACGTCGAGGTGAATTTTCAGAACGACATCTTTTTCAGCAATAACGACCATGGGGTTTTTGTCGATTTTGACCCTTATGGAACCAATTTGGGAGCGACATTTAACGGCGTAACCTCTTATGATAATGATGATGAGGGAATCAAGACAGCATTTGACCGGGATAATGCACCGAGATACGTTGAAATCTACTCATGCGAAGTATATGAAAACATTGACTTTGGTATAGAAATTTGGGGCGGAGTGGATGATGTGACGGTACAGGATACCTCTGTTTATGAAAATGCGGGAATAGGTTGTTACATAAGGTCTGTCGAACAGCTTGATTTTTCGAACAACTCTATCAGCGAGAACTTGTCTGACGGGCTTTGGTTGAGAGTATCCGATCCCGTGAGTCAGGTTTATTGGAATGATATTTACAGCAACGGTGAAGACGGCATTCATTGCGAGTACGGCAATATTGAGATGAAGTACAACGAGATACGAAAGAACGGCATATACGGTATTGAGTTTGAATACGGGACAGGAACTTTCACACATAATAACATTTACCTGAACGCCGGATATGGGGTCATGCTTAAGGAGAGCGGGGACATTTGCAAATTTCATTTCAACAACCTGTTCAGAAACGAGACATATGAGATGTACAACGATTCGGCAAGGCCAGTGGATGCCCGGCTTAACTGGTGGGGGGACGTAACGACGGCCCAGATGGATGCACAGGGTTATTCGGTGGATATTGCGAAAATCTATGACATTCATGATGATTTTACTCTGGGTCAGGTTGATTATCGAGGCTGGATAGGGATGGCGGTTAATGTCGACAAGGACCCGGCATCTCATATCATAGAGCCGATGGACGGCATGGTATTGCCGAAGGGTCCGGTGGACATATACGGGATAGCGGTTTCAACAGTAGGCATCGATCATGTGGACGTAAGTACTGACGGCGGGAACGACTGGGATGAGGTTCTCGGCGAGGAACACTGGATTTTTCCGTGGTTTGCGGGCGTCGACGGAACATATAATATACGTTCAAGAGCCGTTGATACGGATTTAAACCTGGAATCGCCCGTCGGGCCCGGCATCACCGTAGACGTGGATACGGATGCGCCTCATACGTGGGGAACGCTTTATGAGGATGAAACCTGGAGCGGCAGCATGGTGATAACGGGCGACATAACCATCCCTGCAGGCAATGCGCTGACGATCCTTCCCGGAACTGACGTTATATTTGCTGCGGAACGGGACGACACCATGAGCGGAGTGGATGAGTCGAGGTGCGAATTGATTGTGGAGGGATCGTTGATTGCTGATGGAGATGCGGCTGACGAAATTACATTTACGGTCAATTCGGTCGTTCCCGAAAGAATGGACTGGTACGGCATCAGATTCGTGGAATCAAACGATGCCGAATGCGTGCTGGATCATTGCAATATTCAATGGGCCTACACGGGCGTCATGCTGGATAATTCTTCCCCTGAGATCAGCCATTGCTCGATTTCCAACTGCTATTATCAGGGGATATCAGGCAGTACCTCGGACAACGACATCACCATATCCGACAGCGAAATATTCGAAAACGGCATGGACAACGACGGTTACGGCATTATACTCGATTGCGGCGAAGAAATCAGGATAACGTTGAACGGCAATCACGTGCATGACAATTTCAGCTCTGGAATTCACTTCAGCAAAAGCAACGGACTGTCTGACATCCATTACATACTCATGAACAATACGGTCCACGATAACGACGGCCACGGCGTAAGGATATGGACGGGGAACAACACCAATAATTCAGATGCATTCTTCCAGAACGAATATTATTACAACAATTACGGCGACGGACTTAACTTCAGATTCTCCGACTATTCGACTGATACGCAAGTAATTCTGGATAACGTAACCTGCAGGGCGAACACCGGCGACGGAATGTACCTGGAATTCAAACGCAACAACGAACCCGTCAATCTGGAATTATACGGGTGTGAGTCTTATGAAAATGATGAGAACGGCATTAAAATGTTTGCGAACAGTTGTTTTGTTTCCACGCTAACCTGTTCGGATTGCTATGTGCATGACAATGGAGAAGCGGGATGCCGGTTTGAAAAAACGGAGGAAGCGATCGTGAGTCACAATACGATCGGCGACAATGACGGCGACGGACTATGGATGAAACTAGGCGGAGAGAATGTATCCCAAATTTTTGACAACCAGATATTCGATAACGGGGGAATGGGACTTCACGTAGAAAACGGCGATGCGGTATTTTCAAACAACGCTGCAGACCACAACATAAGTCACGGGATAGAATTCAGCGCCGGCCTCGGGGTTTTTCATTACAATGATATCAACTGGAACGGCGGATACGGCATCAGGCTAAACAATACAAGCGACGTGACGGATTTCGATTACAACAATCTTTATCTCAACAACACCTATGAAATGTACAACGATTCTTCTTACGATGTATCGGCCATGTGCTGCTGGTGGGGCGATGCAGCGACCCAGGAGATGAATGATTACGGATTTCCTCACGATATATCGAGGATATACGACAACTGGGATTCGCCTTCGCGGGGACTGGTGAATTACAGCGGCTGGCAGAGCGGCCCGCTTCCGACGTTGACTCCCACAGTAGCGCCTACGGCGACGCCGGCGCCTCCGACATTGACTCCCACCATATCGCCCACCATGCCTTCCTGGACTATAACGCCGACCCTGGTACCGCCTACGGCCACGCCCGTATGCTGGAACGACGGCGATGTGGACGACAGCGGAGTATTAACGCCCCTGGATGCCTTGATGTCATTCCGTATTTACCTGGGGGTGATACCCGATCCCACATTCGATGAATTCTGTTCCGCTGACTGTCTGGGAGAAGGCAATGTTACGCCGGCCGATGCTCAATGCATCTTCGAGCATTACCTGGGAATGGAATGCGATTGCGCTGATCCTGTCGGAAAGGGATTCGGCGATGACTATGCTGCTCTGAATCAACGCAGAGGTTTACTGAGCGGACATGATGAAGCGTATGAGATTCAGGAACGGAGCGACGGCGAAAGGTTGGATGCGGTCTCCGAGGCTGGGATACAGAAGGTTCCGGACGGGTTTCTTTACGCTGAACTGGATTATAATTATACGACGGATTTACTCCTGGTCAGCATCAGGATGAGGAACGACGCAGAGCTCGTGCAAGCCTTCGGATTCCAGGTGTCATTCGATGAAAGCGTTTTAAATTACAAGGAATACCTGTTCGGCGAAATGATTGAGGATTGGGCATTCATGGGATCGAATTACAGCGAGGGCAACCTGACGGTCGGCGCCTTTGATGCTTTTTCAGGCATAAAGCCGGGATCGGAGGGCGTATTAGCGTTGTTTGTCTTTGAAGTCAGGGGAATCAGCGAAAGGTTTGATTTCGGGATTGATATTCACGGCCTGGCGGACGACATAGGCGAATATGAAACGACTACATATTGGTTGGATGAGAGCTTAAACGATTCAGAAGCGCTGCAATAAAAACGGCAATTTTCACCAATAACAGGGAGCAGCATAATGAAGCGAAAAATATTTCTCGGATTATCAGCGAGCTGCCTCATCCTGTTCAGCAGCGTAGCGTTGTGTTTGGGATATAATCCCGCATCTAAAAGCGACCTGGTATGGGTCGCCGATAGTACCGGCTGTACAGGAGAAGCGATACAGATTGCCGTTTCAATGTCCAACGGAGAAACGCCGGTCGAGGCGTTCGGATTTGATCTTCATTATTGTACGGATATGCTGGAGTATGTTTCGTGCGAATATGGAGAGCTGACTCTGGCCTGGCCGTATTTGAACTGCAACCCGGCTGAACCGGGGATTGTACGCGTAGGCGGATTCAGTCCCATGCCGATACCGGCGGGCAGTTCGGGCAGCATTGCGGTCTTGACCTTTACGGTAACTTGCGGCGCCTGCAACCCAGAGGACGAATGTGAGATATCTCTGACGGATTTGGTCGACGATTTCGAGGGATGGTCGGCACAGTCTGGAACATTTACTTATCATTGCGAACCCACGCCGAGTCCTACGATTGTTCCCAGTTCCACGCCTTCCCCTGAACCGACGGTCGTTCCGACTCAGGCGGCGACGTCTACGCCGACGGACGACGAAATATGGGTTGAAGAGGTTTCGGGATGCACCGGCGAAATCATTGATATAGCCGTTTCAATCAATAATCCCGATACGGCAGTGGAAGCGTTCGGTTTCGATTTTAATTTCAATATTCATATGCTGGACTATGAGTCATGCATCAAGGGTGATTTAACTTCGGAATGGAATTACTTTCAGTGCCATGAGGACGGACTGGGGCGAATACGCATCGGGGGTTTCTCTGATGATCCCATCCCGGCAGGCAGCGCCGGGACGCTCGTCGTTATTTCTTTCAGGGTTACATGTTACTACTGCGAACTGAATGATCAATGCACGCTGAGTTTGACCGGTCTGATTGATGATATGGACGGTTGGACGACGCAGAACGGTCTGTTCACTTATTATTGTCCGCCGACGCCCACATATACCGTAACAGCGACAGGTACGCCCACTCTTTCGCCCACCGGCACGCCGACTTTGACCCCGACGAGAACGCCACTATTCACTTATACGCCCACAGCGACTTTTACGCCGACGGATAATCTCATCTGGGCGGGCGATTGTTCGGGATGCGCCGGCGAGTCGATCCAACTGGCGGTTTTCCTGGCGAATCCGGACTCCACGGTCGAAGCTTTCGGTTGCGATCTGCACTATTGTCCGGATATGCTGGAATATGATTCATGTGCGCCGGGCATTCTGACTTTAGCCTGGCCTTACCTGGAATGCCATGAAACGGAGCCGGGCACAGTCCGCATCGGCGGATTTGCGGACCAGGGCATAGTGCAGGACAGCAGCGGCAGCATTGCGGTTTTATCTTTTACGGTAACCTGCGACGGCTGCATTGAAGGAGATCAGTGCGAAATATACCTGGATAACCTGGTCGATGATCTCTTTGCCTGGCCGACTCAGGATGGGACATTCACTTACTATTGTCCGCCGACTCCCACTCCCACAAGTTCTCCGACTCCCACATGCTCTCCCACCCCGACCAATTCCGCCACGCCGACAGCTAGCCCGACAGTCACTTCGAGTCCTACGCCTGAACCGACATCCACACCCACTCATACAGGCACGCCGACAACCGACTATTTATGGATTCAGGACGCTTCCGGCTGCAGGGATGAGTCGATACAGATCGCCATTTCAATCGAGAATCCCGATTCTCCCCTGAATGCATTCGGCTTCAACCTCAATTACGCCCCGGATATGCTCTCTTTCGTCTCCTGCGAGAAAGGAGAACTCTGTTCCGAATGGACCTATATCCAGTGCAATGAAACAGGTCCGGGAATCGTTCGTGCGGGCGGTTTCGACGATGCCGGCATACCCGCAGGCAATATGGGAAACATATTGATCTTGAATTTTACGGTTAATTGCGAAAGCTGTGAAGAAGGAGACGAATGCCTCTTATACCTGGACGGCCTGGTGGACGATATTGCACGTTGGACAGCCGAGGACGGAACTTTTACATTAGTCACGGATAACGTGTGGGTGAGCGATGCTTCCGGGACAGCCGGCGAAGTGATCGAAATACCGGTTATGATTGCTAACCCGTGCACTGCTCCAGATGCCCTGGGATTCGATCTGGACTTTTGTCCTGATATGCTGGAATACGAAAACTGTCAGAAGGGAGAATTGACTGCGGACTGGCCCTATCTGCTGTGCAGCGAAATAGAGACTGGCCGGCTGCGCGTCGGAGGATTCGGAGAAACGTCCATCGGGACGGGCAGCCAGGGATCAATAGTTAAACTGTTCTTCACGGTTACATGCGGAGAATGCGTTCCGGGCGATGACTGCATCATGCCCTTGTCCGGACTGGAAGACGATATCGCCGGGTGGACCACTGCCGAAGGAACGTTTACGTATGTCGAATATACTCCAACAGCTACCGTCTTTCCGACTGTAACCAATACCCCCGTTCCCACCGGTACGCCGACTGACACGCCTACGGCCTCGCCGACCGACACGCCTACGGCTTCACCAACCGATACACCGACGTTTTCGCCTACGCCGCATTTCACCGCTACTCCCGAATATTCGCCGACTGTTACTTTGACGCCGACTCCTCCAGTCGTGCCGAGCGTTACCGTTACCGGCACAAGCGCGTTAATCCTCAGCCTTGGCTTGATCCTCTGGCTTGTCGGTCGTAAAAAGCATTCAACGTAAAGGAGCGTTCCGACGAAATAGACTCTATTCAGCGATTACTCCTTAAGGCCGGCGTCCTGCTGAAACGCCGACCTTGCATGTTTGTGTTTAATATTTTTGAATCGAGTCAAGCGTAACCTCTGTTTGATCAGTCCCCGAATTTAAACTGGCGATTAATCAGGCCGCATATTTTTTACTTGAAACAGCCGGAAAAATGCCGAGAAGCAGCGCTAACAGAACCTTGCCGTAATCGGACGTAGCGGGAACGGACGGTTCTGTAGGCGCCGGCGTTGCTGTGGGGGTGACAGCCGGCGTTTGAGTGAATATGGGGGTTGTTCCCGGAGTGGACGTTGCGGTTGATGTGGAAGTTACTGTTGGGGTTGCCGTGGGGCTATGTGTTGGCGAAATCGTAAATGTCGGGGAGAGCGTCGGGGTCCTGGTTGGGGTGTTCGTTGGCGACTGCGTGGGAGAGAGTGTGTGAGTCGGCGATGGAGTCGGCGTCAGGGTAGGCGTTAGAGTGGGTGTAGTTGTCGGAGAGCGCGTCGGGGTCAGCGTGGGCGTTGATGTCGGACTTTGAGTCGGTGTTCCGGAAGGCGTTAATGTGGGCGATAACGTCGGCGTATAGGTGACGGTCAATGTGACGGTCGGACTGACCGTGGGTGTGGAAGTGGGGGATTTCGTGGGCGTCAGCGTTAAAGTGACGGTAGGGGAAAGATTTATCGTCGCTGTCCTGGTGGGAGTATCCGTCTGCGTCCTGGTTGGAGTTTTCGTCGGCGTCTTAGTTGGAGTACGCGTCGGCGTAACAGTCGGGGTACGCGTCGGCGGATCAGGATTGCCGTAAGTCAGTCCTCTCGCCTGCCAGGTGGACATGGGTGGGTATAACCAGTCTACTTCGGCGCCGGTCGCAGGATTTATTTTTAATATGTCGTTGAGCGTGTTGATCGCCCATAAATGGTCGTCGCCGTAAGCTAATCCCTGTGCGGCATATGTCCCGATCGGAGGGTAGAGCCAACCCATTCCCGCGCCTGTGGAGGGGTTTATTTTCAGTATGTCGTTTGACGAATCAATCGCCCACAAATAACCGTCGCCGTGCGTCAGTCCCCTGGCGCTATAAGAATGCATGGGCGGATAGAGCCATCCCAGGCTGTTTCCTGTGTCCGGGTCTATCTTCAATATCTCGTTTGTTGATGTGATCGCCCACAGATGCCCCTCGCCGTAAGCCAGGCCCTGGGCAGTATATGTGCCTATCGGCGGATATATCCATCCCATTCCCGCTCCTGTGTCCGGGTCTATCTTCAAAATGGCGTTCACGGCATCGACCGCCCAGAGATAACCCCCGCCGAACGTTAGTCCGCGCGCCTGCCACATATCAAAAGGCGGATCGAGCCAGCCTAATTCGCCTCCCGTGTCCGGATCGATTTCCATGATTTCGTTCACTGTATTGATTGCCCACAATGTGTCCGAAGCCTTCGACGGGCCGGCGCCGACTAACGTGATTAGAAGATTTGCCGAAAAAAACAATACGCTGAATCTCATTTCCAAATCCTTCTTTGTTTCCGTTGATACTTATCTTCGTTCAAATAAGTATAGCTCTGATTCTGTTTTCTTTTTTACATGAAAAATTCAGGAAAAACAAAAATTTAAGCGAAAACAATCGCTGACGGACCATCGTCGCTTCCGGTAATCTGATCCATGCGTAGACATTAATCGATTTTCGCGGTTAAAACGGGCTTTTCTGTTTTAATGGAGGAAAACCCGCATGTCTGCGTTACGTATGTCCAATACTGAGCATTTTACGGGAATTAAAACGGACGATTTGTTGCAGGGGCCGATTGTAAAAGGTATTCGATCAGTCCAAAGGAAGCATCTTTTTTGCGGATGAATATTTAACGTCGAAATCCTGCAGAATTACAGCGGCTCGGCCTTCGGTCTCCCTGATCAAGGCCAGAAGAAAATGCTCAGTACCGACATGATTGTGTTTTCTGTTTTTCGATTCGAAGATTGCCGTCGCTAATACTTTTTTGGACATATCACTGAAGGGTATGCCGGCGGATATCTCGGATTTGGAATGCTCTTTTGCGAAGTAATTATTTTCGATGTGTCTTTTCATTCCCTCTGTATCGATTTCCATTTTCTCCAGAATCTTTACGCCCCGCCCGGTTCCCTCTTTCAATATGCCGAACAATAAATGCTCTGTATCTAAAGATTCGTGCCGGTAATGCTCCGCTGCAGTTTTGGCAAAGGCTATTACTTTTTTTGCTCTTTCCGTGAATTTTTCAAACATTTCAACGATCCTCCCCGTTATGACCGATTGAATTAATAATTTTTCCCTGGCGATATTTAATTATTCCAGATAAAATCAGGGATTTAAAGAGCTTTTCATTTTTATCCTGGGCCTGTCCTGTTTCGGCGATTCCTGCTGTCGTTTTTATGATAGCTTAACGGTCAGGGTCTGTCCACACAGTCGCTTTTAGCTCGCAGCGCCTGTCCGGCATTAAATTTTGAATCGAGATTCGAGTTTGCGGAAAGGCGCTGACTCGTTTCTGTTCATCCCGGGGCGGCCAGGCGCCGGTTACAGAAATCGGTTTTACGCATTGGCTATTGGCTGTGAAAAAAGCAAAGCAGGCTGTCTTGACTTTTCATTTCTCATGTTGAATAAAGATAATGTCTGCCGCGAGGGAATGGTTATGGTGTGGAACGGCAGGCGGCAGATATTCCGGGAAACGGGGCATTTCATTGTTTAAGCGGGCTTCGCAGACAGCTTTTATCAGAAAAATCGAAAAACGGATCGGGGACAGGACTCTGTCATTGATCAATTACAGGCCGAGTGCATCTCATTCCGTAAAATCAACGTTTGCGGTCATCGTTCAGTTGATTCATCAAATCATCGGCCGCATCTTCAGTCATTTTTATTACAGGAAGCTGAGGCGGTATAAGGGAAAGAAGAAAATCATCTGGGCGTTGACGCCTCCGCCGGGACTGCGCAACCTGGGCGATCATGCTCAGGCAGTCGCCATTCGCGGGATATTCAGGGACTTTTTCGGGGATTATGCCGTCGTTGAGCTGGACAAGAATGAGGTTTATCTGAGCCTATGGGCAATAAAAAAGATTCTGGGGCGTGAGGATATAATATTCCTTCAGAGCGGCGGCAATTTAAACAGCCGTTCGCCCTGGTCGGAAAACGGCCGGCGATTGATTATCCGGCATTTCAAGTCAAATAGAATCATTTCTCTTCCCCAGACGATATATTTTGAGGAAACCGGTCCGGGAAGAGAGGAGCTGTCGATAAGCCGTCGGATTTACAATCAGCATCCGAATCTGACGATTGTCGCTCGTGATTCGACAAGCCTGCGGCTGGCCCGGGAGTATTTCCCTTCGAGCCAAACGACGGCCTGTCCCGATGTCGTGTTGTATCTGCCGAAACCTCCAAAAGAGCGGGAGAGAAGGGGAATATTGCTGTGTATTCGCAACGACCGGGAATCTCAAATCGGACCCGGCGGTCTCAGTCGCATACGGGAAATAATGGAAGAAATCGGGAAGGAATACGAAATTTTCGATACTGTCGTCGATCACGATGTCGAGATATCGGAACAGGAGCAGGAAACATATCGCGCCCTGAGATTATTCATGAGGCATGAAGCGGTGGTGACGGACCGCCTGCACGGATTGATATTTTCAGTCGTGACTCAGACTCCCTGCATAGTTCTGAATACGGCGGACCACAAGATAAAAAAGGGGATCGAGTGGTTTGAAGGACTTGATTTCATCTATCATGCCGATGCTCCGGATTCAATAAAAAAATTGATCAGGGAAGCCTGTGAGAAGAAAAAGACCCCGGTCGGTTATCCTGACTGGAAATCAAAGTATTTCAACGGATTGTTCAAAAAGATAAGAGAAGAAACAGCATTGTGATCGAAAAAGGAATCAAGATGAAAGCTCATAGCGGCAAAAAAATGCTGGTCGTCGCTTCAACGTTTCCCCGCTGGAAGGACGATTCGCTCCCGCCCTTCGTATATGAACTGGCTAAGAGATTGGCGGAAAAATATGAAATTCACGTGCTTACTCCCCATTATCCGGGTTCAAAGCGACGAGAAGTGATGGAAGGGTTGGAAGTGCATCGTTTCAAGTACTTTCCTGAGAAATACCAGATTCTCGCAGGCAGCGGCGGCATACTCCCGGCTTTGAAAAAAAACAGACTGCTGTATCTGGCGGTTCCTTTTTTCTTTGTATTCGAGTACCGGGCGCTGGTGCGACTGGCTGAACAAATTAAACCTGACATTATTCACGCTCACTGGACCGTTCCCCAGGGACTGGTGTGCGCGGCGCTGAAAAAAATTAAAGGGCATCCGTATATGGTAACCGCGCACGGCGGAGATATTTACGGTTTGCGCGGCCGATTCTGGAAGAAATTTAAAAAATTGGCATTAAGGAATGCCCGAAAGGCTACCGTAGTCAGCAACGCATTACGCCAGGAAATAATTGAAAATATCGATGAAAATTTGACGACGGACGTCATTTCCATGGGAGTGGACACGGAATTTTTTAATCCCGGCAAACGTAATGAATCAATCAGAAACCGTTACGGCATAAAAGGACCGTTTCTCCTTTTCGTGGGTCGACTGGCCGAAAAGAAGGGCATACGTTACCTGATTGATGCCATGCCGGCGGTTATAAGTATTATTCCGGAAGTTAAACTTCTGATCGTAGGTTCCGGGACGTTGGAGCAAGAGTTGAAAGCCCTCGTCGACCACCATGATTTAGACGAAAACGTTGTTTTCGCGGGTTCTCTCCCTAATCAGAAACTTCCTGAATTATACGCATCGGCCGACATTTTCATCGCGCCTTCCATCGAAGCGGAAGGCGGTGATAAAGAAGGCCTGCCGGTTACTCTTATGGAAGCTATGTCCTCCGGGTGCGTAGTAATAGCGACGGACCTGGAGGGTAACAGGGACCTGATCGATCAGGGTAAAAACGGTCTTCTGGTGAGACAGAAAAGCTCTGAAGACATCGCCGCAGCGATCATTGAAACTCTAAAAGATGAAAGTTCTTTCTCTAAAATAGGCAATCCGGCAAGAAAACGCGCCATCCGTCATTACGATTGGAACGTCATAGCGCAAAAATACGACGAAATCATCAAGGGCATGCTTGAACCACCCCCGACACATTAAAAATTTCATCCCGACGCTGATTATACGTTGATGAAGCGCCGCCGGTTAATCCTTCTGTTTTTTCCTGAGCAGAGAAAGTCCTCCGAAACCGCTGATTACAGCCATGTAGAAACCGAAATCATACCACCATCCGGAATTGTTCGGCTCATATATTCTGATGTCGTCGTTGAAGATTCCCCATATCAGGCATACGGGCGCTATCCAGCCGTGCCAGATGCCTGAAAAGAATCCGGCTTCACGTTCCGGACCGTAACGTCCGCCGCCTGGCGCACAAGATACCGCAAAAAGCATAGCCGCCAAAAGTAAAGCCAACGCCGGCGCTTTTGTGCCTTTGAAAACCTTCATTTTTTCACCTTTTCTTATTTTTTGACCAGAGTCTCACCGCAGCAGGAAAAAGTGCAGGGATCAGCCTTACCCTCTTCATGGCAGGCACAGTCCGCAGACGGCGTTCCATAATCTTTGCATTCCTTAACTACCTCAAGCTCGAGTCCGCATTCCGGGCATACGTAAATATCGCCTTTTTTCATTTCGTGACACGTGATCATATTTTTTCTCCTTTCATTTGATTTCCGTGATTAAAAGCCGAAGAATCAAGGTAAATACGATTAGGATCATAATATAAAAATCCAGGCAAAGCAAATTGCCGGAGGAATTTTTACCTTCTACGGCATATTGGGCTTACTGAAATTTTGTTTTCGAGAATAAAGAGTGAAAACAAAACGTCGAATTTTTTATTTCGCCGGCAAGCGCCTGTCAAGAAACTCGATTTTCGATTCAAATTTTACTGTTGGACATGCGCTGCGACTTTTTGATCCATAAACGAGCGAAGCGGAGAAAAGTTATGATAAACCATTTAAAGTCAATTACTTGTACCGCTGCTTTCATTTGTTTTTCAAAAAAACGCGATTTTACACAACGGATAATCTTGACGCACTGCTTCAAAAAGGATATTATAAGCTCATCGCTTTAATTACCGCAACTTAGCGGCGGTGATTATACGGTAAAATCGTCGTAAACGGAAACGGACAACCAGAATGGAGGACATGGAATAATGCCTTATAAGATCAAGAAAACAGCGGTATTAGGAGCTGGAGTAATGGGCGCATCGATAGCGGGGCATTTTGCGAATGCCGGTTATCCATGCATATTGCTTGACATTGTGCCTCCCCGGCTGACACCGGAGGATGAGAAGGCGGGATTAACGAAGGAGAGCCCGAAGTTCAGGAACAGGCTGGCAGAGCAGGGCAAGCAGGGAATGAAGAAGGCGAAGCCATCGCCGATATTTACGAAGAGCAAGCTTGATATGATCGAGACGGGGAATTTTGAGGATGATCTGTCCCGGTTGAAGGATGCTGATTTAGTGGTAGAAGCGATAATCGAGAACATGGAGATCAAGAAGAAGTTGTTTACGAATCTGGCGCCCAATTTATCACCGACGTGCATCTTGACGTCGAACACATCGGGATTATCGATAAACGATCTGGCGAAGACGTTGCCTGAGGAGTTACGGGGCCGTTTCTGCGGGACGCATTTTTTCAATCCTCCGCGTTACATGAAATTATTGGAAGTCATACCGGGTGAGGATACGGATTCCGAGGTATTATCGACATTGGTGAAGTTCGGGGAGTATGAATTGGGAAAGGGTATAGTGCATGCGAAGGACACGCCGAATTTCATAGCGAACCGGATCGGTGTATATGCCTTAATGCTTGTGATTCATAAGATGGCAGAGATGGGAATGACGGTTGAGGAAGTGGATGCATTGACGGGACGGCCGATCGGTCATCCGAAGACGGCATCGTTCAGGACAGCCGACCTTGTAGGCCTCGACACGTTGTTGCACGTAGCGAATAACGTATACGAGGGACTAGTTGACGATCCTTACCGGGAAGTATTCAAGGCGCCGCAATTTTTGAAGGAGATGGTAGAGAAGGGGCTGCTCGGAGGAAAAGCCGGCAAGGGCTTTTACAAGAAGATAAAGAGTCCCGAGGGCAAATCGATCATTTTGAGTCTGGATTACAACACGATGGAATATACGGAGCAGGGTAAGGCCTCATTCGGTTCGGTATCTCAGACGAAAGGCATGAGCGATGCGGGCGAGCGAATAAAGGCTATGATGTTTGCAGAGGACAAGGGAGGCGAATTCACGTGGAAGACGACGGCGCCGATGTTGAATTATGCGGCGTATTGCGTTCCCGAGATATCCGACGACATAGTGAACGTTGACAATGCGATGAAGTGGGGATTCAACTGGAAGCTGGGGCCTTTTGAAACGTTTGATGCGGTAGGAGTGGAGCAATGGGCCGAGAAGTGGACGGCGGAGGGCAATGAGTTGCCGTCGCTTGTGAAGTCATTGCTGGATTCCGGCAAGAAGACGTTTTATGAAAGGGAGAAGGGAGTCGAATATTTCTTTGATATAGGCAAGAAGGCTTACGAAAAGATCGATTATCCGCCGCAGTATATTGATCTGAGCGCCTTAAAGGAGCAGGGTCGCACGATAAAGGAGAATGCTGGGGCGAGTTTGATCGACATAGGCGACGGTGTGGCGTGTCTGGAATTTCACACAAAGATGAATGCGATCGGCCCTGATATCATCAACATGATGAAGGAGAGCGTAGAGGAAGTAGAGAATAACTGGGAAGGCATGGTCATAAGCAATCAGTCGTCGAATTTTTCAGTCGGAGCGAACCTTCAGTTGATATTAATGACCATTATGAATGAGGAATGGGATGAGCTGGAGTGGGTCGTGAAGAGTTTTCAGGAAGCGAACATGAGGTTGCGTTATTCTTCGAAGCCTGTTATCGCAGCGCCATTCGGTCTGACGTTGGGAGGCGGTTGCGAGGTGACTTTGGGGGCTGACGCGGTGCGTGCGGCTGCAGAGACATATATCGGGATGGTTGAGTTGGGTGTTGGAGTGATACCTGCCGGCGGCGGCACCAAGGAGATGGTCCGGCGGCATGCTGCGATGGTGCCTGACAATCTGGCGGATGCCGACATTTTCCCTTTCATTCGCCGCGGATTCGAGGCGATCGGCATGGCGAAGGTAGCGACAAGCGGCGAAGAAGCGCGAGAATTCGGTTTTTTCACGGACCGGGACGGCATAACCATGAACAAAGATTTTCTGATACATGATGCCAAGCAGATGGTTTTATCGATGGTGCGCGAGGGATACAGGGAACCCCGGCCGGCTGAAGACATTCCTGTTTTGGGGAGTAAAGGGATAGCAGCGATAAAGGTTTTTCTGTTCGGGTTTCAGGACGGCAACTGGGCTTCAGCCTATGACGTTCACCTGGGCAACATGCTGGCGAAGGTGATATGCGGCGGCGACGTAGCTGCGGGAACCAGGGTCAGCGAACAGTATCTTCTGGAACTGGAAAGAGAGGTATTCCTCAGTTTATGCGGACAGAGGAAGACCCAGGAAAGAATGAAACATATGCTCGAAAAGGGCAAACCGTTGCGCAACTGATAATTCTAAAAAAAGTTTTTTTTGGTAATAAACAAACTGAACCAATAAAGAAATCAATTTCAGGAGGAGATAAAGATGCGTGATGCTTACGTAGTCGCTGCGGTAAGGACAGCGGTTGGAAAAGCGAAGAAGGGGACCTTAAAGGACTACCGGCCTGATGATATGGCGGCGACGGTCATAAAGGGAGCGCTGGAAAAGGTAGAGGGATTAAAGCCGGAACAAGTCGACGATGTGATATTGGGATGTGCTATGCCTGAGGGAGAGCAGGGCATGAATGTGGGCCGGATAAGCGCTTTGGCGGCAGGCATGCCGGACAGCGTACCGGCCATGACGGTCAATCGATTTTGTTCATCGGGATTGGAGACAGTATCCATAGGGATTCAAAAGATCATGTGCGGTTGGGCTGACGTGGTTCTGGCAGGCGGCACGGAGACAATGTCTTTAATACCCATGGGCGGCAAGGGAGTTTCTCCTAATCCTTTTCTGGCGGAGAATCATCCGGAAACGTACCTGGGTATGGGACTGACTGCAGAGCGACTGGTTGAAAAATACGATATAAGCCGGGAAGAACAGGACGAATTTGCATACCACAGTCACCGAAAGGCGATAAAGGCTATCGACGACGGCTTGTTTGAAGAGGAGATCATTCCTCTTGAGGTTCCTGTAACTCATTTCGGAAAGAGAGGCAGGCCCTACCAGGAAAAGGTGATTTTCAAAGTAGACGAGGGACCTCGCCGGGATACCAGCGTAGAAGGACTGGCGAAATTGAAGCCGGCATTCAAGATGGGCGGTACCGTTACGGCGGGAAATTCTTCACAGATGAGCGACGGAGCGGCTATATTGGTTTTGATGTCGGGCGAAAAAGTGAAGGAATTGGGAGTAAAACCCGTGGCCAGGCTGTTGGCTTACACAGTAGCGGGAGTGCCTCCGGAAATAATGGGAATCGGTCCCGTGGAGGCGGTGCCCAAGGTGATGAAATTAACGGGATTAAGCATCGATCAGATGGACGTTATCGAATTGAACGAGGCTTTCGCAGCCCAATCGATATCCGTCATCAGGGAATTGAAATTACCTGAGGACAGAATCAACGTCAATGGAGGAGCCGTAGCTCTCGGACATCCTCTGGGGTGCACGGGCGCAAAAATAACCGCCACTATTCTGCAGGAGCTGAAAAGGCGCGGAGGAAAATACGGTCTGGTCACCATGTGCATAGGCGGCGGCATGGGCGCTGCCGGAATTTTCGAGATGATTTAATACGGAAGTTCCTCCAGGTTGATTTATCGGCGAAGCGCTGTCCCGGAAGGGCGGCAGACCGTTCATAATCAATGGAGGATGTCCGTAGGGATCGTCGCAGCATTTTGGCGAAAAGTTTAAAAGCAATGCCGGCTGAAGAATTCTGGCGGAGAGACCGCCGGGATTCGAAGGCCGGCTGAAAATATTCGTCTGAAGCTTATTCGTCTTTTGTCGAAAGGGGATGTATTGATGAGCAATGAAGAATATATAAAAGGAGGCAGTTTTCTGCTGCCGGACAACTGGGAAGATGACCCTTTTATACCGGAAGATTTTACCGAAGAGCAGCTTATGATGGCAAAAACCACGGAAGATTTTATTGAAAAATCCGTGTTGCCGAAAATTGATCAAGTCGAAGCCAAGGAATTCGAAGTAACGAGGTCGCTGATACAGGAAGGGGGAGAGCTTGGTCTCCTGTCCATTGAAGTCCCGGAAAAATACGACGGGCTTGATCTGGAAAAAACGACGGCCATGCTGGTCAATGAAAAGATTGCGCCTGCAGGCTCTTTTGTTCCGGCCTGGGGCGCCCATTCCGGCATTGGAATGCTTCCCATAGTGTATTTCGGAACCGAGGAGCAAAAAAAGAAATACCTGGACAAACTGATGAGCGGCGAATGGATCGGATCATATACTCTGACCGAGGCCAACGCGGGTTCGGATGCTCTTTCAGGAAAAGCGCATGCAGTTTTGTCCGAGGACGGCAAGCATTGGATACTCAACGGCGAAAAAAGTTTCATAACCAACGCCGGCTTTGCGGACCTCTTTATCGTTTTTGCGAAGATAGACCGTGAGTATTTTTCAGCTTTTATCATTGAAAAGGACTTTGAAGGTTTTTCACTCGGCGCTGAAGAAAAGAAAATGGGAATTAAGGGTTCGTCGACCCGCACGATCATAATGCAGGACCTGAAAATTCCTGTTGATAACCTTCTGGGAGAAAAAGGCAAGGGTCACATCATAGCCTTTAATATTTTGAACATAGGCCGGTTGAAGCTTGGCGCCGGCGCCATAGGCGGGTCCAAGGATGCCTTGAAAACAGCGGTGAATTACGCAATGGAGCGAGTTCAGTTCAAGAAGCCTATCGCCGAATTCGGAATGATCAGGGAAAAAATTGCGGATATGACCATCAAGTCGTTTGTGGGCGAAAGCATGGCGTATAGAACTGCGGGATTAATCGATAAACTGCTGTCCACGATAGACCCGGACGCGGCCGATGCTGAAAAGCAGAAAATCAAAGGCATCGAAGAATACCAGGTGGAATGTTCGATTCTGAAAGTTTACGGAAGCGAGATTCTGGATTTTGTTGTTGACGAAACGTTGCAGATTCACGGCGGCTACGGATATATAGAAGAATATCCTGCTGAAAAAATGTACAGGGATTCGAGAATCAACAGAATATATGAAGGCACGAATGAAATTAACCGCCTGGTCATCACGGGGCAACTGCTCCGGCGCGCCACCAAAGGGCTCGTGCCCCTGCTCCCGGCAGCTCAAAAAATCGTGAAAGAATTGACGGAGCTTCCGCCTTTGAGTTCGGGCGAAGAAGATGAGTTTATGGCGACCGAGAAAAAGATGGTCAACAACATGAAGAAAGTCGCGCTTATGACTGCCGGCCAGGCCGGGCAGAAATTCGGCAAAGACATTCTGAAGCATCAGATGGTCATGTCGGCCGGAGCTGACATCATTATGGAAAGCTTTGCAGCGGAAAGCGCGTTGCTGCGGGTACTTAAACTGAAAGAAAAGAATCATCCCAATGCGGACATAGCGGAAAAACTGACCCGGGCGTTTCTTTATGAAACCGTGGGAAGAGTTGAGATGCTGGGCAGAAAAATTATTGCTTCCCTTGAATCGGGCGATATGCTCAGAATCAATCTTTCCGCTTTGAAGCGATTCACCCGCCATACGCCGGTAGACGTGCTGGCTCTCAAGGATGAGATAGCAGGCATCGCCATAGAAAAGAAGGGATATCCTTTCAAATTCAGCGGATGATGATTAGAAAACTTGTATCGCCTGCTTCCGCAGGCTGATGATTGATTACCGGATGCCGGAAGGCATTTGACAAAAGCTTCCGGCATCCGGTATCTATTATTCGGGTATGAGGGCGGTCGGAGATTGACCGGAGCATAACCGTCACTTTGAACGTCCTTCCGGCACGAATGAACGAAAAGCAAATCCGGGACTATGATAGCTCAGTTAAAAGAAAGACTTATCTACATTGACGGCTTCAATGTGATGAAGAATCTGCCTCAATTGACGGGCGTAAAATTCCGTCGAGGTCGGAAAGATTTCCTGGCTTACGTTAAAAAGCATCGTGCGGAATTAATGATGACAGGGAATATTTTCATAGTGTTTGACGGGGATGAAAGGGGCGGGCCGAAAGCGACCAGCAAATCAAGTAATATCCGCGTTATATATTCGGGATACGAGACTGCGGACGACTGGATACTCAGGCAGCTTGAAAAGCGAGCCGGAAACGCCAGAATAACTGTGGTAACGGACGACCAGGAGCTTTCCGATCGTGTTCAAGTTCATAAAGCCAGGGCTGTGAAAGCCGCTTTATTCTTCAACGAACTTCTTCCGGCGTCCAAAAGGAGCCAGGAGGAGGCCGAGGCCCGGAAGTTGACGGTTCAAAAAAAAGAAGAAATAACGGAAGAACTGATGGACTTATGGTGCGGGGATACGGAAGAGGAAGAATGGTGACGGCGGGGCAGTCCATGGATTTTTCGTTTCCGATTCGAATGACGGGCTTCGGAAAATTGCGAAAGTATTTTCAGGGGAAACCGGGAAGCGTCCGGGCATGAATCAATGGGTGAAGGCAGCAGTCTGTTGAGGCAGCAGAAGAAGATGAACCGCCTGTTTGTTATAAGCTCTAAAAGAAAAAGAGAGCGCTAATGAGAATGGCAGTCCGCTTCGGTTTGATCGCCATAGTTATCATTAAAATAGGCGTATCGGCCTTATATCATAAGGATTCATTTGCTATTTCCGATGAAGCCGCTTATCTGCAGACAGCCAGGAGTCTGGCGAGGGAAAATAAACTCAGCGTGCCGAAATACAGAAACGCCTATCACATGAACATAGGCTCTTCCTACGTCGATCTGGGAAACATAATGATCTCCAAGTATCCTCCGGGATATCCCTTTTTGCTTTCCCTATTTTATCGAATAGGCGGGCATTCCTGGACAGGCCTGCTGAATTTGACGGCCTCGCTTTTTACGATAGTAATGATTTTTTTACTGGGCAGGAACATATTCGATTCTTATACGGGATTCCTGGGCGCCGTCGTTTACAGTTTCGGTCCGACGGCGATGTTTTTCGATCAGACTTATATGTCCCATACGCTTTCAACAGCGCTGACGGCGGCTGCTTTGTTTGCAGCATTAAAAGGCTCTGAACGCCATAAAATATATTTATTTCTGTCCGGTCTTCTGGCCGGTTCGGTTATATTCGTCAGATATAGCGATATCATACCTGCTTCAGCAGGTCTGGCGCTCATACTGATTCAACCGAAGACCTCAATGAAAGAACGAATAAAGGGTGCGGTATTTTTTGCGGCAGGCTTCGGTCTTGTTTCGGCGTTTTTTCTTTTATTCAATTGCGAAGTCTGGGGAGACCCTTTCAGGACAGGCTATTTTTATACTCAGGAACAATCAGCTTTCTTGCTCAGCTTGTTCCACCGTCGCATTTTGTTTGTGCTGAAAACGGTTTTCGTTCAGGGTATCCCCTATATTTCGCTTTTCGCCGCGCCGGCCATACTGATTCTGGCATTCAAAAACAGTCGGTATGCAATCTTTTATACCGTTTGGATTCTTCCTCTTCTGTTATTGTATTCGTGCTACTACTGGAAGACGCCCAGTTATTCCGTTTATTCCCGTTTCCTGATGCCGGTTCTTCCCGGCGTAGCTTTGTTGAGCGTTTATTTTATTTTCACCGTATGCAAAAAATTAAAGATTTCACTGGGCTGGACCGGCGCGCTTTTGATTTTTCTCTATCCGGCCATCGCTTTCAGAGGTTTTCATGAATCCATAACGGAGTATAACAAGCGTTCCGCAAACGATCTGATAGAATGGGTCGAATCGAACGTGCAGAAAAATTCCCTGCTCTACTCGGATACCAACACTTTGACTGTTTTATCTTATTTCTTTGACGAGAGTTATGATTTTCGCGATTCGGCCGAATTGAGGATGCTTTTCCATAAGAAAAAAGAGAAAATAACACGTGCGACACGGAAAACAATAAAAGAAGAAAAATTGCCCCCGGTATTGGAGGCCAAAAAACAGGAAACCGGCATCGCTGTGCGGCGGCATTTCAATGCGGCTAAGCTGAAAGCAGAGATAAAGAACAGGATGACCTATCTTATTATCCGTGAAACGAAAGACGAGAGTATAATCGAAGATATAAGTTCGATTTGCCGTATTGAAATTTCAGCGAAAAATGAACGTGAAGGTTGGTCCGTGTACAGATTGTACCCTCAAAGAGTGCGTGCTCTGAACGAACCCGCTGTTTCGCCGTTATTTGAGGAAAACAGTGAGAATAACTGATTGACTTTTTACGTCGCCGCTGACTCAGTTGAACCAGACTCGAAATTTGACAATCGGCGGTCATTTCGATTTGATAGGGAATGAGAAATCGGCCGTATCGGGCAACCGGTTACACTTTGCCGGAAATTTAAACGATCTGTTAATGGTCAAGGGAAAGCAATGAAATGAACATGGAGGTGTTCCATGCAGGAGAGAAAATCTGGCGAGTTCAGAACGATAAATTTTGCTTTGATGTTTTTTGCAGCCGCTTTTTTGATCGGAGCGGGAGTTTTGATTGAAGGGGCGGAGGCTGATGTTGATTTTGAATTCGTTGAGGATTCGTTGTATTCGGGAAGCATTTATGATTTATGGGTGGAAGATGATCTGCTTTACATGGCTGCGAAAAAGGCAGTGTGGATTTATGATGTTTCGACGCCGGAGACGCCGGTTTTGCTTTCTACCGTGGATACGCCGGGGCTGGCCAACGGCGTGCATTACAAGGATGGTTACCTATATGTGGGCGACGTATACGGATTCCAGATCATTGACGTTTCGGACCCGTCTTCGCCTGTGACCGTCGGTTATTATAAAGCGGTGGGAGATGGCTATCCTGAAAGGGTCCGGGTAAGAGACGGTTATGCCTATGTGGCGGCTTATGATGCAGGATTGCAGGTTTTCGATGTTTCCGATCCGACGATGCCGGCGCTGGTAGGCAGCGGAGATACGCCGGCCTACAGTTGGCATGTGGCCGTCAGCGGAAACCTGGCTTTCCTCAGCGACATGTTTTCTCTTGAGACGTTCGACATAAGCGATCCGACGCAACCCGTTCATCTTTCCTCTTATTCAGCGGTTTTCGGATTGGAGGTCGAGGTGGAGGGGAATTTAGTATATCTCGCTTACATCGACGGGATGATCGTTCTGGATATGTCGGACCCTGAAAACCCGGTTGAATATGGGTTTCCCGGAATAACCGGCAGCGGCAGCGGAGAATCCATTTCGCTGGAAAACGACCGCGTGTATGTCGGTCACGGCGCGTACGTGGACATCTTTGACGTTTCTGATCCCGGAGAACCGGAACGTATCGGTTACTACTACACTCATTCGCATCCCAGGGCCATTCAGGCGGTCGGCGATCTGCTGTATATTGTGGAAGATGAAGCGGGATTTGAAATCGTGGATGTTTCAGACCCGTCTGATCCTGTGCGGATAACTTATGTGAATCCTTTCATCCGGGGGGAAAGAGAGGATGTGCTGTACCATCAGGGGCTCGTTTACTTGGCCGACGGCGTTCGCGGCCTGAGGATATACGATGTGAGCGCTGATCCGGCGCAACCCCAGGAGATATCTTCCGTGGGTCTGCCGGGATATGTCAGGAATTTAAGGCTATTTGAAGATCGATTGGTTGTTGGGGCTGATTCGAGGATTCATGTGCTGGATATCCAGGACCCGGCAACCCCGGCGCTGCTCAGCACAATCAGAACAACCGGGCATCCCTGGCAGGCCTGGCTGGAAGGAAACACCCTGACGGCAGTTGATCTTTACGGCATACATACTTTTTCGCTGGAGAATCCTGAGAAGCCCGAACTCCAGAACAGTTACTTCACTTCACATGAAGGCGATCCTTACGATCTCGTTAAAAGAGGCGATTATCTCTACGTTGCAGCGGGGCACGGCGGAATGATGATATTCGACGTCTCCTCTCCCCTGGACCCCACCAGGCTGGCGCGCATCCCCGATGATAATTCCAGAAGCTACATCACGTTGAAATTAATAGCCAATACCGCTCTGGCGCTGAAAAGCTCAGGAGGCATAGACATTTACGACATAGTAAATCCCGCAGCGCCGGCACTCGTCAGGGAATTCGAACTGGAAGGCTCATTCAACAGAATCCTCGTTCAGGACGATAAAGCTTTTCTCAGCAATGGAGTCAGGGGAATAATAGTCCTGGACGTCTCAACTCCACGTAATCCCGTAATTATCGGATCATACGACACAACAGGATACAATGAAGGGACAGCAATAAACGGTCAATACGTCTATATCGCCGACTATTACTCCTTCGCCGTCTATCGGATGCTCAATAAACAGAGCGATGACGTCCCTCCCGAAACCGTCATCGAATATCCCGCCCAGGGTGATTTAATCAAAGGCAAATTTGCCGACATTTTCGGTCGCGCCTGGGATGACCAGTCCGGTTTGAAAAAAATACATATCAGTCCCGATAACGGACTCTCCTGGGAAACGGCCCAGGGACTCGATCCCTGGTCATACCGGTTTACTCCGGCCGATTACGGAAACATCACCGTCCTCGCCAAAGCCGAAGATCAGAAAGGCAACGTCGAAGACCCCCCGTCTTCCGTTGACTTCGACTTCATACCCGCAAGGCCCCAGATACTCTCCGCCGGCTTTCTCAATACCAGAATTAATTATGACGGCGGGCGTCTGGGCCTCGCCGCCTGGATTACAGACCCCCAATCAAACTTCAATATCAAAAAAGTCGAATTGCTCTATGACGGCATTCCTACGGGCGTCACGCTCGATCCCCTTTACAACAAAAGCGAAGATTTCCAAATTTACTGCCTGGATCGCCAAATTGACGCTTCTGTTCCGGAAGCCGACTATGAAATTCAAATCGAGGTTGAAGATGTTTACGGGTTGAAAAGTCGATTATGGCCTTACTTGTCTGTTGAATGATATAAGTGTGAAATGACGCTTGGAAAATATACATCTGAATTGATCAAAATATAATTGGGATAAAATGTTTTCTTGACAACTGCGTTTTGATTACTTAAAACTTAAGTGGCGAATGACGTCAACAAAAATATTTTATTAACAGGAGGCTTCGAATGATGAAAAAAGCAGGGCGGTTGATTTTAATGACCATAGTCCTGGCGCTGACTGCAGCGAATATGGCTTACGGCGATGATCCCATGGACGTAAGCATTTGCGATATTCAGCAGTATAATGGAGTGAGTGAGGGAGACCGCGTTCGCGTAACGGGAGTGTGCACGGCTGAAACGGGTCGTTACGGTATGAGCGTAACGATCATTTCTGAAGAGGGCGGCGGTCCCTGGTGCAGCATGTATGTATATGTAGTGGACCAGGACCTGATCGCTTTTCAGGGTGAGTGCGTGACGGTGGTTGGTGAAGTATCGGAGTATTACGGAAAGACGGAGATATACGTAGGCAGTGATGAACCTGAGAGGCCGACGGTAACGACGGAATGTTTTCCGATACCCGAACCGATGTATGATTTGACGGCCAATTTCACGGGTGCGATTGCTGAAAAATATGAAAGCTGTCTAGTCAGGGCCGGTTGCATAACGGTTACGGAAGAAGCCAACGAAGGCAATTTCTGGAATATGAAGATCGATGACGGCAGCGGTCCATGCCTGGCTCAGTTTTCACAATATTGGGACAACCCGCCGGAAGGAACCGAATACTGTTCGATGTCGGGCATTTTGGATTATTCCTGGGATCAGTTCAAGATAAGGCCCAGGAATGAAGAGCAGGACCTGGATACGACGGCACACGCCGAATGCGGGTATTGCGGAGGAACCACGCCGACGCCGACGCCGACTTCTACCGGTTCGACACCCACTTTCACCCCGACCGGCGATACGACCCCGATACCTTGCGAGCCGGACCTCGTGTTATCACTGAACAAAGTGAGTCCCAACTGCTTTACGGCCGGCGATCAGTTTTCTTTGTTCGCCACCATCACTAATGGAGACTGTCCGGCATACACGGTTGATTTCTATTGCGTGCTTGACGTTATCGGAATGTATTTCTGGGCCCCGACCTGGACGGAGACGTTTGAAGGAATGCCCGTGGTTTTACCATCATATGATTCCACTGATGTCCCCCTTCTGGACTTTAGCTGGCCGAGCAACGCCGGAAGCTTCAGCGGGCTCTTTTTCTATTGCGCGATCTTTCAGGAGGGCACATTTGAATTTCTGGACGATCTGGAGATCAAGGAATTCTGTTACGAGTAAACGATAACTTCCGCCGGCAGAGCGCCGACGATGCTGATTACGATCTCGACAACAAGTGTATAATTGACCGGCTGAATCCAATCAACGGCCGGGGGGAATTTTCCGAAAGCCGTTGATTGGATTCAGACGGCGACAAAATTTTTAATTGAGGTCAGACGTGTATCAGACAAGGATTTCGTTGACATAGACTTTTTTGCTGCTTATCATCCTTTTCATGTATTCGAAGTTACATAAAACATTTTGCATCGGAGCCGTACTGATTCTGAGCGTCGTTTTGTTTTTGTCGGTTACCGAAGCAGCGTCCGTAATTGCTGTGACGGCTTTTTTGCTTGCGGCAAACGTTTATTTATATTCACGCGGGCAGTACGGTTCGTCCGTTGATATGATTTACTTGTTTTTCGTCACAGTCGTTTCCGCTTTCTACCTGCAAAGCGCTGTTATGACTGAGTTTCCCGGTGAATCCGTCATTTCAAAACCCAATTTAAATGCTTTTTTCTGGCTCATCCATCTTGGCTTGATCTTCGTTTTGCCCGTTGCCCTGCGAAAAAGGACCATTTCAAAAACTGATATTTCCGTAGTCATTTTTGTTTTTTTTCTGGGTCCTTTCTACACACAGATCATCGATAAATCTCCTTACGGGCTTATGGTCCCGGCGGCGCTTGTTATTGAACGCCTCATGTCTACAGATATTAAGGAGGACAGAAGGTATTCGTCGTCAATTTTCGCTTCTGCCGGATTTCTATTTGTTTTATGGCTGTTTATTTCTGGATTGTTCGCGGATGATACAGGCGGAATGTTCCGCGTTTTTTCTCATTATGCAGCCCCTCTGGCGGCCTTGCCCCTGTTACGGCGAACTAAAAACGGGAAACGGAACACCTGGCTTTGGGGTCTGTTTTTTCTTTTTATTGTTACACTGCTGATTTCCTTCAACAAGTTTTTTTATAACTGGTTTGCTCTTCATCTGAGGAATTTCTGGCATATCAAATTATGGACCGCAGCGGTTCATCCCAATGCACTGGCTTCTTTTCTGATAGCGTTGTTACCCTTTTTATGCGCATTCATCACGTTTAATTTTAAGAAAAAATGGAGGATAATCTCCTATTTTCTTCTCGGTTTTATCATGTTGCTTCTGGTTTTTCTGACAAGGAGCCGCGGCGGAGTAATCGCTCTATCGGGAATGTTGATCGCTGCGCCGCTGTTACTGAAGAAACCAAAGTCCAGAGCCTTCCAGATCATTTTCACTATAGCGCTGCTGATTCCGGTACTCTTTTTTTCCGTTTACTCCGTGGGTTCTTTGCGATTGGAAAGCGGCGCCGGTCAGCAGTTTGAAGGCATAAGGGACAGGATAATTTTATGGAAGCCGATCTTAAGGGCGATAGGCGATATACCTGCGTTCGGACTGGGAATGGGAAATCACCACAGGCTGTCGCAATGGTTTCAATGGCCGGATTTAGGTTACCGGGAACTTTATGGGACCTGGATCGGATGGGACATGCTGGGTCGTCACAGTCACCAGGTATTTCTGGAGATACTATTGATAGGGGGCGTCCCGGCATTGATTCTTTTTTTGCTTGTGACGTTTTATGCTTTGTTTAAGGGGCGCCGGGGGATACATAACAAAGATTTTATATATCGAACAATGGGAAAGGCTGCTTTACTGAGTCTTCTGTTTCAGGGATTGTTCGATTTCACCTGGTATTATCCCTGTATTATTCTACTTTTCTGGACTGCGGCGGCTTCGGCTGCAGGGGAGTTCGATCAGGCAGCCTTACAGCCGGCGTTTTTACGCCTCATGACCAGGCGGCTTCAGAAGATTTTTCTCCTTATTTTCTTCTTTACTGCGGTTCTGGTTCCCATAGTCAACGGCCTGTTTTCCAACTTGCAAGAGGTCTGGGATCAAGATGCGCCGCTGAAAGTCTGGAGTATGCTCATGCCGTGGAATCCTGCGCCCGAGCGGCTGCTGGGAGAACGTAAACTGGAGGAGAAACAGTCGAAAGAAGCCCTGGATCATTTCAGAAAAGCCGTCGAACGTGATCCCTCGACTTTGAACGATCATGCAGTGCTCGGTTGGCTGATGATCCGGCTCCGGGAGGATCAAAAGGGATTCGAGTATTTGATGATGCGCGAACGAAAAGACCCATTGGGTACAGTGTGCGATCCTTACATAGACCTGGCGGCATTCGTTTCGCAACAGGATGCCCAGAACAAGGACGACCTGCTGCATTATCTGGAAAAATCCTTCATGGTGGGAGCGGGATTGAAAGAGAATTTCTTCTGGGATAATGAGAATGAAAGAGAAAGATGGTGTTTTTCATCGCTTTTCCTGGGAGACTATCTGGCCGAAAAGTATGGGATATTGGATTTGCCGAAGGTTCCCCAGGGACTGTCCGTCGAATGCAGCCTGGAACTGCCCGAAGTGCTGAGCCGGTTGCAGTTGAATCTAAAGCAGGAACAGAATAGGGAAGTTTACAATGATTACCTGCGTATTAAAACTGCAGAATTGCTTTGGGAAAGCGGATACAGGAAAAAATGTCTGGAAATATTGCAGAAAGGCGGTATGAGTCTGAAAGAGCTTCATGGATTCAGGGACGTTCCGATCGATACTATCGAGGAGGATTCCCCGGAACAATATCGAATAGAGGGAACGAGACTACTGGCCTTGGGTAAACCTGAAGAGGCGTTGCCTTTTTTGGAAAGAGCGTGGGAAAACGGATTGGATGATTTGAGGATTTCGGCGGGACTGGCTGAAGCTTATAAGGCGACGGGGAATATTGATGAAGCTGTAAAGCATTATTATCGCATCATCGAGCAACAACCGGAAAACGAAACGATAAGAAATAATCTGGCTCTTTTGCTGCTGCATCAGCGCCGCTATAATAAGGCCGAGCATCAGTTCAACGAAGCGCTGAAGATTAATCCGCGGTCGTACAGCGCTCTGTATAATCTGGGAACTCTTTATCTGGCGACTAACCAGCCAGAGAAGGCTGCGGAAATGTTCGATCGTTGCCTTAAGCTGGACCCGTCTTCTCCCGCGGCTTTGTTCAATCGGGCTCGCGCTGCAGACAAAATGAACCGAAGTAACGAAGCGCTGGTTTTTTATCGACATTTTCTTGCAAGCGCCAAACCTGATACGTACAATGAACTTCGCGGGATTGCCGTTCGCCGTATCAATGCGTTGCAAAAAGCGGCAGAAGGGAATTCCGAATGATCCCGGGGATGGATTCCAAGAATGCTGTTTATATTTCGCCTGCGTTAAAAATACATGCCGGCAAGAAGGCTTTTATAGGTTTTTAGGAGAAATGAAAGAGCAAAAGCAAAATGTGTGGTTGATCCGGTTAATTGCTGCGGCCTTGTTTCTTATTCCCTGGGCGTTGTACCTTAAAACTTCCGTAATGGTCGTTTATACTGCCGATAACGGAGAATTGGTTTCGACGGCCTTCAATCTCGGCGCTCCTCATCCCACTGGATACACGGCCTACAATATTCTGGGGAGGCTCTTTTTTTTCTTACCCTTTGCAGCCATTCCCTCGCGCCTGGCAATCATGTCTGCTTTTTTTGCATCAATGAGCGTTCTGTTGATGTTTAAATTGATGAGGGATTTTTTCGGTTCGACGGCGGCTGCCGCAGCAGGCGCATTTATGGCTGCCCTGGCGCAGATATATTGGGACCAGGCTACAGTCGGAGAAGTTTATTCTCTTCATATATTTTTGATGCTGCTGGTCATCGACAGATTCGAATACGCCTTGAAAACGAAAGACCGCAGACACTGGTATTTTCTGGCATTCCTGCTTTCGCTCGCAGTAGGGCATCATATGCTGACGCTGCTTATCGGTCCGGCCCTGCTTTTCCGCTTCATTCAAAAGAAAGGTTACAGACTGCTTAAAACGATCAATCCTCTGTTGCTGATCTTCTTTTTTATTCTGGGTTATTCCATGGTCATTTATATCGCCATGAGATACGACAAAACCAAGATGGTGCAATGGGGCGATCTGTCCAGGTATCCCATGTTCATAAGGCATATTCTGGGCCGCAGGTTCCATCATCTGGCATCCAGCGTCAACCAGGACTTCCTTTTGGGCCGGATTAGCATGTACATTCAAAATTTCTTTTCACAATTTTCCGCCGTGCTCGTCATTCCCGTCATTATAGGCGTTTATCGCCTTATTCGCAAAAACCTCATGCTGTTCATCTATCTCTTCCTTATCTACGTCACAGACCTGATTTTTGCCTTGAATTATCAGGTTAAAGACATAGAGGTATTCTTCCTGCAGGGTTTCGTAATGCTGGCTTTTTTCTCTGTGCCCGGCTGGAAAAAAATATTTCAGCCCTTGATGACATCGCGGGTTTCTCCAGGAGAAGCGAAATCGCCGGAGGTGAAAAACAGATTCAGGAAAGCCCTGATTCCCATCGCAGGATTGATTCTGCTAGTCGTTCCGTTGACGAAAAATTATTATCAGAACAACAAGGAAGACAACTTCATCATACACGATTATTCCGTCAATATCCTTAATTCCTTACCCACAAAAGCGCTTCTGCTTACTCAGGGATGGAGCTTTCCCTTTGTTTTTTTCTATAACCAGGAGGTCCTTGATTACAGGCCGGACCTGGATATTCTGATCGATAATCACGGCAATTACCTGGAAAAATTGCTCAGGGTTCCCGTGCTGCCGCCGATATACACTGATATACCGCTGCCCATTCAGGCTTTGAAGGAACCTCAGAAACCCTTCGGTTTCGTTTACCATGTGGGAACTCATTATCCCTTCAATAAGGAAGAAGCGATAGGCTTATGGAGACATTTCCGCATAAGAGGTCTTTACAGTGATGCCGTTTACAAGGACTTCCACAACAGGGCTCTGACGGCCATGCATTACATTATGTGGGGCGAGCGCTTGTTGCTGGAAGACCGTCGCGAGGAAGCCAGGGTGGCGTTTCGCGAAGCGGAAAGACTCAGCCTGGGCAACCAGTATCTGTGGAACTTCCTGGCTTGCCTTTATCTGAGAGAAAAAGAGTATCAGAAGGCGGAGTTAATGTGCAGACAGGCTTTGAAAAACAATCCGGATTTCATAACGGCCAAATTCAACCTGGCCTCCATTCTTCAAAAATCAGGCCGCGAGCTGGAGGCTCTCCGTTTATGGAAAGAACTCGAATCGACAGGATATAAAAGATTATCCTACCAGACCATCGGCGAAATATTCCTTAAAAACGGCGAATACGACAAGGCCGTCGATCTCCTGGAAAAGGCTAATCTCGCTCATCCCAATACCCTTGAAATTATGAACAACCTGGGACTCGCCTACAGTTATTCAAGACAATTCGATAGAGCTGAAGTGATTTTTAAAAGAGCCTTGAGGATTAATTTCAATGATCCGAAAATTTATAATAACCTGGGCAGCGTCTACATGGCGCAGGAACAACACGATATAGCCATTAAAACTTTCCGGCAGGCTCTGAGAATCGAACCGGGTTTCCGCGAACCGCAGCTTAATCTCGGAATTATTGCCGCAAGAATAGGTGATTATAAAAAAGCCGAAGAGATTTTTAACTCGCTTCTGTCAGAAAACATGCGTGATTATGAGGCGCTCAATAATTTGGCTCTGTTGAAAATGAATACCGGGGATGCCCGGACTGCAGAAAAATTGTGGACTGAATCATTGAAAATTAATCCCCGACAGCCGCACATCGCATCGAATCTGGATGCCATTGAGGGAGACAAAGGTCATATTCTGGAAAGTTACAGCCCTCCGGAAAGAGTCATGATCGACACATTGAGGACTTTCAGTCCCTGATCGTTTTCGTTGATTTCGCTGAGAGCATGAGTCGTCTTAAATTCATAAGAGAAATTGCAGCCGGGGGTATATCGACATCAAGCGGAAAGTCAGGGCAGGGCCGAATGAGAAAGGTCTTGCTTTGCCGGATAAGATAATTTTCGTAGTCGCTTGACAATAAAGGAAAAATATTATAAAAATAAATGAACAAAAGAGAATTTAAATAATATTGGGGAGTTCAATTGTGGGAAGACGGAAATTTGACATGGGGAGAAAAAACGTAAATTCGATACTCGAGACCGGCGATTGGAGCAACTATGACGATCTGCAGATCGTCATAGACGAAGCGATCAATACGGGACGTTATTCGACCAAGGGATTCGTTGAATTATTGAACAAAGGGTACATGGAAACGAACGTCAAGAAGAAATCGGACCGTATCAGTGCGATTGAGGAGATTTTAATAAGGACGCAGAACGTCAAGGCCTGCGATGCGCTTTTGAATGTGTTGAAGACGGTAATCGACCGAGAGACGCGTGATGCGATAATCAGGATAACGTGTGAGCTGGGAGATTCCCGTCTGGATAAGCGGCTTGTATCGATGCTTCGGGACAAGAGCCGGCCTGTGCGTGATGCGGCGAACGTGATTTTAAAGCATATCGGCAGGCGTTCGACGTTTGAGTTATTGAAGTCGAGTTGTCTGGACAACGGGGGATGGGCTTCGAAGCGGGAAGCGATAGATGTTTTATATTATTTGGACCCGACCGAATCGATACCTGTTTTTTCAGAGATAATAGCTGAGGGGAACAAGGCTGAGGTACGTTTCGCGATAGAAAAGCTGTCGAAGATAAGGAACCGTCAGGCCAAGAAGGTAATTATAGAAGCGTCGAGGAATGAGAGCGCTCGCATACGGTTATGGGGGACGCAGGCGCTGGTAGAGATAAACGAACCCGAACTGACGGAAGAACTGATTCGATTAACAGGGGATGAGAACGTGAGTGTGGCGATGGCAGCGGTTGAGGGGTTGGAAAAGCAGAAAGGCAAGGAATCTATACAGTGTCTGGTTGAGCTTCTCGAAAATGACGACAACAGGCTTGTATCGAGATCGATTGATGCTTTGAAGCATGTAGGCGACGATTCAGCGATTGAACCGCTGGTGGAGAAACTCCGTTCACGGGATTTTTCGGTCAGGCACAGCACAATGGAGACACTGGTTCATCTGGGCAGGTCTCAGAGCGTCAATACCTGTAAAATGCTGGTGGATATCATGATGGACCCTGACGTCAACGTAAGGCGTTGCGCTGTGGAAGTCATCAGCAGTCTGGGCGCCGAGGGCGTGATGTGGGAATTGTTTCAGCATATCAAGGATGAAGATTGGTGGGTACGCGAAAGAGTCGCCAATTTATTTTGTGAATTAAAAGATCACCGCATCATAGAACCGGTTATAGAACTTTTGAAAGACCCCAGCACGAAAGTCCGGCGTTATGCGGTCGAAATTCTGAACAGTTTGCCGGACAAGCGAGCGATAAAACCATTGCTCGAATCTCTTACGGATGCCGACTGGTGGATTCGTGAACGGGCGATTGAAGCTTTGGGTACGATTAAAGAAAAAAAAGTAACGCCTATCCTTATCAGAATCTTGAAATTCAGGGACTTGAATTGGGTGACCATCCATGCGCTGGGTGAAATAGGAAGTCCTGAAGCTTTTGAACCTCTGGAGAAGTTTCTATCAGACGAAAGAGAAGAAATACGCCTGGAAGCTCTGAAGGCTTTGGAAAAAATCAAGATGACGGAAAAGGCGCAGGACGAAATAATGAACCTTCTGAGCGATCCGGTGAAAGAAATAAGGATGAAAGCACGGGAAATATTGGGAAATTTGCTTGAGGATATAGATCGAAAAGCCGCCGAAGGCGAACAGGAATACAAGAAGAAATATCTCACGGAACTGGATAATTACCTGTTGGAAGTCAAAAAAACAGAGGCTTCAGACCTCTGCGTATCTCCTGATCGAAGACCTATGATGAAGAAGCACGGCGATATGATCGTTCTTTCTAATGAAATAATAAAGCCGGAAAACACCAGAAGCATGTTGTTGAATATATGTCCCCCGGAAGTAAAAGAGGATTTCGGCCGTATACGTGATACTGATTTTTCATACGAGATACCGGGCGAGGGGCGATTTCGGGTCAACATATGTCAGCAGAGAAACGGTATCGCCGGTTTTTTCCGCGTGACGCCGGAAAAACCGCCGACCATCGAAGAGCTGAAATTTCCCCAATCGGTGTATCACTTCACGAAATTACATCAGGGGCTGGTGTTGGTGACCGGGCCGACGGGTTGCGGGAAATCGACCACGCTGGCGGCTTTGGTGAATGAAATAAATGAAACGCGTTTCGAGCATATCATAACCATCGAAGACCCCATAGAATATATACATACGCCGAAGAACTGCATCATAAACCAGAGAGAGCTGGGACAGGATACCTTATCTTTTTCGAATGCTTTGAGATCGGCATTGAGGGAGGACCCTGACATCATACTGGTGGGAGAGTTGCGTGATCTGGAGACGATATCGATGGCTATCACGGCTGCAGAGACGGGGCATCTCGTATTCGGAACGCTTCATACGACTGATGCGGCGAAAAGCGTTGATCGAATCATTGATGTTTTTCCATCCTCGCAGACTGATCTCATCAGGACAATGCTGTCCGAATCGCTTGTTGGCGTCATCAGTCAGCAGCTTGTAAGGCAAAAGGAAGGCGGCATGATCGCTGCCATGGAAATTCTCATGACTTCGGCCGCTTTACGTAAAATGATCCGGGACGGAAAAACTTTCCAGATTCCTACCGTTATGATTACAGGTCAGGATGCGGGTATGCAGAGTATGGACCAGGCTTTGATGAAATTATACAAAAAGGGAATCATCACTATTGCCGAAGCCTACAGCCATGCCGTCTCGAAAAAAGAATTCGAAGATTACCTCAAGGAAGAGGGTCAAAACATGGAAAACTTCAAAGGGCAAGCGGATGAACTTGCCCAATTGTTAATGGAGGAGAACCAGAATGGCGAAAATTGATGCTTTTCTGGAAATGGTAGCGGACCAGGAGGCGTCCGATCTTCACCTTATTTCCGGATCGCAGCCCATGATCAGACATAACGGCACCATTAAACCCATTCGTTTCCGAACTCTTACTTCAAATTACACATGGTACCTGATGGAAGAAATCATGACGCCCGAACAGAAAGAGGCATACAAGGAAAATAAAGAGCATGATTTCGCCTACGCCATACCGGGTCTGGCGCGTTTCCGCGTCAATATATTCAACCAGAAAAACGGCATCAGCGCCGTCTTTCGGTTGATACCGGAGAAGATCATGTCTATCGAGGATTTGAATCTGCCTCCCGCCTTAAGACAGTTCGCTTTCATGAACAAAGGCATAGTGCTGGTGACGGGACCTACGGGAAGCGGAAAATCGACTACTCTCGCCGCTATCATTGATGTTATTAATTCCGAAAGAAAATGTCATATCATCACTATTGAAGACCCCGTCGAATTCGTTCATCCTCCAAAGAAATCCCTTATTACACAAAGAGAAGTCGGGACAGACACAGCAACTTTCGCCAGCGCTTTAAGGTCCGCTTACCGGGAAGCTGCCGACGTCATCCTGGTCGGTGAGATGCGCGACCTTGAAACGATCTCACTGGCGCTTACGTGCGCTGAAACAGGATGCCTGGTTTTCGGCACTCTTCATACCATCTCAGCAGCTAAAACCGTCGACCGTATGATAGATGTCTTCCCTAAAGAGGCACAGGCTCAGGTCAGAACACAGATATCACTCAGTTTAAAAGGAGTTGTTGCGCAACAACTGCTTAAAAGAAAAGACGGAAAAGGGCGAATAGCCGCAGTCGAAATTCTTGTCGGCTCAGTAGCTCTGTCGAACCTCGTCAGAGAAGGAAAAACTTTCCAGATAGAATCGCTTATCCAATCTGCAGATTATGAAAAAACAGGCATGCAGACCATTGACCAGGCGCTTGTCAGGTTGCTCGATCAGGACCTGGTCACTCCAGAAGACGCCTACCTGAAAGCGCATCAGAAATTGGCATTCAAAGACCTTATCGAAAGAAAATATCAATTCGAAGACTCCGCATGATCCATCTCCGTTTTCCCGATAATATTTTCCATTTCGATCCCGATACTGACCCCGATTACTGAAACAAACCGTCAAATGTTCTGAAAGAAGTTTAACCCCTCTTTGATCAGTCCCGTAAAAATTATAACCCCTGTTTGATCTGTGCCGACAGTTGTCATGCCGCCCAGGCATGTATTCAAAACTCAAAGAGCCTTTCTGCAGCGGCGTGCCGAGTTAAAAACGGCTTTGAGCTGAAACGCCGCTCAGAAGTTTGTTCAAAAAAACCAAAGAAAAACCGAAAACATTCCTTTTCGAGCGATAAGCTTCGGCTTGCGGGAGGATATATCCAGAAAAAAGCGCTAAGAATGTTGACTTCACAAATTTTATCATTATAAATTAACGAAGGAAGTTATTGATCCTGCTGCAATAAAAATTCCAAAAAATTCATCATAAAAAATTAAAGAATAGAAATTTTAACTGCTTTAAATTTCAGGAGGCTAGGAATGAGTAGGAGCAAGGGGGAATTTTCGAAATTATTTTTGACGATTATTTTATTATTTGCGGCGGGAGCATACGGCAATTTTGCATCAGGATCGCCGACGCCATCAGCGACGGTTGTGCCGACAGGTGAACCCACGGAAGCATCGACTCAGATTGCGACCGAGGTTCCGACGCAGGTTCCGACGTTGACGCCGACATGCACGGCAACTATGCCGACGACCTGGAGCACGGACAGGGGGGAAAACTTAAAGGTTGCTGCGAGCGATGCGGGCCGCAGCAGTTACCGAATGATCCCGGACGATCTTGGCGGCTATATCGTGGTCTGGTATGAATCCGGAGAAGAGCAGGGAATATACGGACAGCGATTTGATGCGACCGGAGCGCGGATGTGGGGACCTGATGGGATCGAGGTATGTCCGAATGCTGTGAATCCTTGGGGTCCGAAGATATGCACAGATGGAGCGGGCGGCGCTATTTGCCTTTGGTGGGATAATCAGGGTACATATGATCAGACCTGGATTCAGCGGATCGATGCATCAGGGAACCTTTCATGGGGCGAAGACGGTAATCTGATAAGTCCTTACAACGTTGATGCTGATTGTCCATTTATCGTTTCAGACGGAGCGGGCGGCGCTTATTCGGCCTTTTACGGATCGCAGGGCGTATATTGTCAAAGGGTCAGTTCAAGCGGGAACGTATTATGGACCACGCTTCTGGATGGTGACTCGAACAACTGGGGAATAAAGCTTGAACAGGACGGCGCCGGCGGAGTCATACTGTCGTGGTCGTATGCGGACTCTGTGACCCAGGACGACGTGTATGTTCAAAGGCTGGACGGCAGCGGAGCGAAGTTATGGGGAAGCGAAGGTCTATGCGTATGCAATGAAGAAGACAATCAATATTGTTCGCGAATAATTTCGGACGGAGCCGGCGGAGGATTATTCATCTGGCGGGATCGCAGAGACGGATCGAACTACCGGATATATATTCAGAAGGTATTGGCGGATGGAACGGTTGCCTGGTCAGACGATGGACTGGGCGTATTTTACGGAAATTCTCAGAGTTACGGACATGCTTTCGCATCGGACGGAGCGGGCGGAGCGATAGTAACGTGGTATTCCGGCAACGACGGGAACATGTATGCCAGGCGGATCGATTCATCCGGTTATGACGTATGGGGAGAAGCCAGAGCCTTAACGGATCATGGATTGTTGAACGACGTATCAGATTCTCCCTATCAGACTGTCCAGGATGGAACTGGCGGCGTCATCACTGTATTCAACATTTATATTTCCGAGGAAACCCGTCATGAAATAGTCGCGCAGAGGATCACGGGCGCGGGAACTCTGCCGTGGGGAATGAACGGGATAGTATTGAGCGATGCGACGCCGGGCAATAAGGGCTGTCCGCGAGCAGTCGGCTGCAGAGAGGGTGAAGGCGGAATGCTGGCGATATGGAACGACAGCCGGACAGGGACTTATGATATATATTTAATGGGGATCGACGTCAACGGCGTATTGGGAGCGCCATGCTCGGAACCGGGAACCCCGACGCCTGTTTATACGATGACGCCTGAGCCGACGGGGAGTCCGGAGCCTGTGATGACGTGGAGTTCTGACTCCGATGTCAACATGCGGGTAACTGATTCGGATTTCGATCAATTGAGTCACAGGATGATCGAAGACGGAGCGGGCGGATATATTATCGTTTACACTCAAGAGGACAACGGGACGGACGACAATATTTACGCGCAGAAATTCAATGAATACGGCAACCGCGTTTGGGGACCTGAAGGGGCGCTCGTGGTCAGATACACCGGTTCGCAATGCATACCGAAGTTATGTACGGACGGAGCGGGCGGAGCTATATGTTTCTGGGCCGATAACAGAAACGGAACTTATGAGGTATTTGGCCAGCACATCAACGAGGACGGTGAGATACTATGGCCTGAATCCGGCATAAGGTTTTCAGAGCCCGGCGTCAATGCGGAGTGTCCCATAACTGCAGAGGACGGCCAGGGAGGCGCTTACATATTATTGGATTACGATTACAGTGGAGGACTTTGGTGTCAGAGAGTCAGCGGAGCCGGAGAGGTATTATGGCCGTCTCCTATTCAGTTATCATACAATACGACTAATAATGTAAGTTCCAGGCACATTTTATCGGACCGCCAGGGCGGAGTGCTGTTAGTATGGTGCGAACCGAGACTGGACATGATGGATGATGTGTTTGTTCAGCGTCTGGCTCCTGATGGAACGAAGCTGTGGGGCGCCGGGGACTTATGCATCTGTGAGGCAGAAAATCATCAGACTTGTCCGCGGATATCGACTGACGGAACAGGCGCCGGGATATTCCTGTGGCAGGATTCCAGGGACGGCGTTAATGCGGCGCTTTATGCTCAGAAGGTATCGAGCGACGGGACAGTGGTCTGGGCTACGGATGGAGTCCAGGCCGCAAACGACAATATAGGTCAGGGCCACGCAATAGTGAGAGACTATTCAGGGGGAGCCATAGTCACGTATCGGGACAATTCCGACAACAATATGTATGCTAATCGGATAGATTCGACCGGCGCTGCGGCGTGGGCAATGCCTGTTGCGTTAACCGATCATGGTGAGACGGACGTTGTTTCCTATCCTCCCCGGCAAGCAGTGGAGGACGGTTTAAACGGCGCCATAGCTGTATTTTCAGTTTACAATACGGTAACCGGTATCAACGAAGTGACGGCTCAACGAATAACGAGCGACGGTTCACTGCCGTGGGGCATCAACGGCATAGCGTTGAATACGAATGAGATGAGCTGGGGCGAGTGTGCGAGAGCGGTTCCCTGTTCATTAGGCGGCGGCGGTTGCTTTGCCTGCTGGCTTGACTACAGCGTGGGCAGTTATTTGACAGTAATGGGAATCGATCTTAACGGCAATTTAGGCGATCCATGCGGATTTGTAGGTACGCCGACACCGGCGACTCCCGTTCCGACTTTTACGCCCACGCCGATTGAGGGATGGAGCGACGATCCTTACGTAAATTTAAAACCAAGTTCTACTCAGCAATTCATTTATCAGCCTCAGCGCATCATACCCGACGGTACGGGTGGATATATCATTTTATGGAATTATGAAGGCAATTATTATCCCTGGGGATTATATGCTCAGCGATTCAGTTCGCTCGGCGAGCGATTATGGGGACCGACGGGAGTACCCGTCTGCACGGACGGAGCTGAAAATTGGGGATACAGATTGTGTTCGGACGGCGACGGCGGAGCGATATTCTTCTTTATGAAGTATCCCGATTCAACGAGCGAAATCTGGGGACAACGGCTTGATGCCTGGGGAGAGCCTCAATGGGGCGAGGGCGGAAAACGCATATCGCCGATTTACTTGAATGCTGAATGTCCGTGGGCAGTTCCTGACGGCGAAGGCGGAGCTTTCCTCGTATGGCAGGGCGACGGCAGTCATGTATATCGAATTGATTCTGACGGGGAGTCGGTATGGCCGGCGCCTTACAGTCTTCCCGGCATCGAAAGCTGGAATTGCGTTAAAGTATCCAGTGACGATCAGGGCGGCGTTATTGTAAGCTGGGTCATACAAGACAGCGTAACGCAATATGATATATACGCTCAGAGGTTCACGGCTTCCGGATCGCCGCTTTGGGGAGAGGACGGCGTAGCCGTGTGCAATGCGGATTTGAATCAGTATTGTCCCCGCATCGTTCCTGACGGCGACGGCGGTTGCTATATTTGCTGGGAAGACCGCAGAAACAATACTTATAGTTGCGTCTACGCTCAACGGATTCTCCATGACGGAACAGAAGCCTGGTACGATAACGGATTAAGGATAACTCTCGGTACGCAGAACATGCACGGTCATGCGATCGTAACCGACGGCGACGGCGGAGCGATAATAACCTGGAAATCTGAAACGGACGATAACATGTATGCCAGGCGAGTCGACGGATCGGGCAATGATGTCTGGGGAAATGCAAAGGCTTTGACGGACACGGGTACAGTCATTGATGTAACTTATTCTCCTTTTCAGACGGTAAGCGACAATGCGGGCGGCGCTATCGCTTTCTTCACCATGAACGCTCCTGAAAAAGGTCCCCAGGATGTGTATGCTCAGAGAATATCATCCCAGGGATATTTGCCGTGGGGAATGAACGGCGTGGTCCTAAGCTATCAGGACAACAACAGCGGCTTCTGCGTCCGCGGAACATCATGCGATACGAGCGGTGAGGGCGGCGCTCTGGCGTGCTGGACGATACGGACTCCTCAGAATGAAGGTTACCTTTTCGTTCAGGGAATCGATCTGGAGGGCAACCTGGGCGCGCCTTGTTCATTGGTGGGGACGCCGGGACCGACGCCATCGCCGACGCCGACGGTAGCGACGGTCTGGAGCACGGAAACGGACGAAAACCTGAGGGTTTCGGAAACACAGGTGAACCAGTGGTCGCACAGAATAATCAGTGACGAATACGGCGGATACATCGTCGCATGGCAGGTTGATCCGGGCACGGGGACTCAATCCGATGTGTATGCCCAGAAATTCAATCAAGACGGCAACAAACTATGGGGACCTGAAGGACTGTGCGTATCGGCCCATTCAGCCCGTCAGGAATTTCCGAAGGTCTGCAGCGACGGAGCCGGGGGAGCATTCTTTTTCTGGCAGGATGCCCGTACTGCAGGTTGGACGGCCTGGGAAATATGGGGTCAGCATGTTGCAGCAGACGGCACATTGCTCTGGCCGGAACTCGGCATAAGAATATCGCAGCCCGGTATAAGGACCATATGTCCTTATGCGGTATCGGACGAACAGGGCGGCGCGTATGTCATTTGGCAGGATAACGATGTGGGTTCCTATTGCATCAGGATCAACAGTGAAGGCGATTGGCTGTGGGCGAATCCTGTTTCGCTGGCTTCAAACGGATGGGGCAATAAACTGGAGAAGGACGGTCAGGGCGGAGTCATCCTGGCCTGGAATGAAGGCGTTATCGACAACAGAGACCTTTACGTTCAGAGATTGGCGCCCGACGGCTCTAAGTTGTGGGGAGAAAATCACCTGTGTATATGTCAGGCCGCCAATGATCAGACCTGTCCGCGAATTCTGCCGGACGGTTCCGGCGGAGCCATAGTACACTGGGTGGACAGCCGCACGGAACGACAGGCTTACCACCTTTACATGCAGAAAATCGAGGCTGACGGGACGGTATCCTGGACGACCGACGGCGTTTGCATAACCACTGATTTTGCTTATTGGGGACATTCATTCGTTTCCGACGGAGCCGACGGCGCACTAGTTATCTGGATGAATGAAACCGAGGACAACATGTATGCCAAGCGGTTCGACTCGACCGGCGTTGAAGTGTGGCCTTCTGCCGTTCAATTGACTGATCACGGTTCGGTAGTCAACATGTCCTATTCGCCGTATCAGACCGTACCGGACGGTTTAGACGGCGGAATAGTTTTTTTCACGGTATATGACGATGTTGAACTAACTACAGAACTGACGGCGCAGCGTATTATGCCGGACGGAACTCTTCCCTGGGGAATAAACGGGATAGTGTTAAGTTCTCATACGACAGGCGACAAGGACTGCGCCAGGGCCGTCTCCTGTTCCACGGGAGCCGGCGGAGCTCTGGTCTGCTGGCAGGACTATCGGACCGGCAACAGCGCCTTGCACCTGATGGGCATCAGTCCTGACGGCATTCCTGGCGATCCGTGCACTCAAATCGGCACGGGTACGCCTACGCCCATGCCGCCGTCGCCCACTCCGACCGCTACTTTGCCTTCTGTCTGGAGCACGGACCCGGCTGAGAATCTGAGCGTATGCAAGACGCAGCTCGATCACAGTTACGGACACCGCATCATTGAAGATGGAGAGGGCGGTTACATCATCGCCTGGTATTATCAAGGGGCAGTGTATTCTCAAGGTATTTACGCACAGAAATTCAACAGCCTGGGGAACAGAATGTGGGGTCCGAACGGCATACCGGTCTGTACGGAACCTGCTGAAAACTGGGGTTACAGGCTGTGTTCGGATGGAGCAGGCGGAGCCTTCTTCTTCTGGACGGACGATAGAACCAGCGGCATCCAGCAGATTTGGGGACAGCACATCTTAAGCGATGGAACGACTGCCTGGGTCGCTGACGGAAAACGTATCTCTCCTTACTGGAATGACAACGCATGGTGTCCGTGGTGCGCTCCCGACGGAACGGGAGGCGCTTTTGTCGTATGGCAGGGAGACGGTTCATTCGGCCAGAGAATCGATGCAGAAGGAAACACGCTATGGTCGCAACCCGTTCAATTTACGACAAACAAGAATTACGGCAGCCTGAAAGTCATCAACGACGGTGAAGGCGGCGCTTTAATGACTTGGATCGACTATGACGAGACGACTAACGACGACATATTTGCGCAGAAAATATCGCCGGAGGGAACGGGACTCTGGGGACCGAATGGAATAAGCATTTGCCGGGCGACCAACAGGCAGCAGTGCCCGCGACTGATATCCGACGGAGAAGGCGGCGGATTATTCCTGTGGAGCGATTACAGGTATAACAACCAGTATCAAATTTACATACAGAAAGTTCTAAGCGACGGGACCATAATATGGAAACCCGACGGCGTGCAATTGACTTTTTATGACACTTTTTCAGGATATAAGCATTCGTTGGTTCCGGACGGAACCGGCGGAGCCGTTGTAACCTGGCATGACGACACGGACAACAATATGTACGCCCGGCGTCTGGACGGTTCAGGATTCGATCCCTGGGGAGGCCGATTCGCGTTGACGAACCTGAGCCAGGTTACGGACATGGCTTATTCGCCCTACCATACTTTAAGCGACAATGCGGGCGGGGCTATTGTTCTTTTTCAGGCTTATAATGAAACAGAGGAACGAAATGAAGCTGTAGCTCAAAGGATAACCAACGGCGGAGCATTACCGTGGGGAGATAATGGTGTAGCGTTATGCACGACGGATACCTCGGATTCGTGCATACGCGGAGCGACCTGCTCATATGGCGAGGGCGGAGTATTAAGTCTGTTCAGAGATTGGCGTAACGGCGAGGATGCTTTATACGTCATGGGGATCGACATTAACGGCCTATTAGGCGATCCATGTTCTGCCGTGGGCACTCAGACGCCTGTGCCGAATACTCCGACGCCGACGCCTGTTCCTACTACGGCATGGGAGACTGATCCTTCGGTTAATATCAAATTGACCGAGGCGACGATTAAACAGGAAAGTCACAGAATCATTTCTGATGGGTACGGGGGCTATATAGTTTCCTGGCATGAAGAGGTTACGACGCCTAACTGGAATGAGGATGTTTATATGCAGAGATTCAACGCGGACGGCAATCGCATGTGGGGCCCGGAAGGGGTCGTCGTTTGCTCGGCTTCGAGAAGGCAGGTATACGCCAAGATAAGTCCCGACGGAGCCGGCGGAGCTTTCTGTTTCTGGCAGGACGACCGCAATACGGCCGATTATCATTGGGAAATATGGGGACAGCATATAGCTCCTGACGGTACGGCATTATGGAAAGAAAACGGAATCAAAATATCGACGACCACCGGTCAATGTTATTGTCCTTATACGGTGACGGATACGCAAGGCGGAGCTTACGTTATATGGGGCGACGGAACGGACGGTTGTCACTGTCTGCGAATCAACGGAGCCGGCGAATGGGTCTGGACGAATCCCGTTTATCTGGGA
This sequence comes from uncultured bacterium, assembly GCA_964619725.1. Classification (GTDB taxonomy): domain Bacteria; phylum CSSED10-310; class CAZUFC01; order CAZUFC01; family CAZUFC01; genus CAZUFC01. Next base: position 103,123 of record CAZUFC010000008.1, read on the forward strand.
ATCAGCGACTGGGGCATTAAAATACGACCGGACGGATTCGGCGGCGCCATAATGACGTGGGTTGAAACCAGAGGAGACACTGGAAGCGATATTTATGTCCAGAGACTGGCTCCCGATGGAACGAAACTATGGGGCGCCGACGATCTGTGTATCTGCCAGGCGCCGAATTCGCAATACTGCAACCGCATACTGACTGACGGAGCAGGCGGCGCTTTCTTCCACTGGATAGATCGAAGAGATAATCTGGCGGATATGCTCTACATGCAGAAAGTAGAAAGCGACGGCACGATTTCCTGGGCTGCTGACGGGATATGCGCTTATAACGGAAACGCCTATTCCGGGCATGACTTCGTTTCCGACGGCAGCGACGGTTTCATATTGACATGGTTTGCCGAGGATGAAGGAAATGTTTACGCACAGCGATTCGACTCGACGGGAGCCGCTGTGTGGACTGCAGATTTAATGCTGACAGATCACGGAATGGTTGACAGTTATTCATATTCGCCCGATCAAACGGTTTCCGATGGACTGGACGGCGGCATAACCTTTTTCACTGTCTATGACGACGTCGAATTACGTTATGAAATAATCGCTCAGCGCGTTACTCCTGACGGAACGCTGCCGTGGGGTATAAACGGAATTGCTTTATGCGATCAGGCAGAGGGATCGAGAGAATGCGCCCGCGGCATTTCATGTTCAACCGGAGGCGGCGGCGCATTGGGCTGCTGGAATGACACTAGAGACGGGGATATGGCTATTTACCTGATGGGGATTAACCATAACGGGGATCTGGGCGATCCTTGTTCGGCGCTGGGCACTCCCACGCCTGTAACTCCGTCGCCGACTCCCACAGTCACGGTTCCCTCAGTATGGAGCACGGACCCCGACGTCAATTTGCCGGTATGCAAGACGCAGATGAATCATAATTATTCGCAGAGAATTGTGTCTGACGGCCTCGGAGGATACATAGTATTCTGGAATTATGACGGCGGCATGGACGACGAAGGATTGTACGCTCAAAGATTCAATGAACTGGGCAACAGAATGTGGGGTCCCAACGGAATACCCGTTTGCACGGAACCAACGATGAACTGGAGTTTCAGATTATGCGCGGACGGATCAGGCGGCGCCTTTTTCTTCTGGTGTGATATGCGGCATTACGTGCAGCTTCAAACCTATCAAATCCGGGGACAGCACATAAACGTTAACGGTGAGATTCAATGGGCTGAAAACGGCGTGCAGATTTCTCCTTCCTGGATGGAAGTATATTGTCCCTGGTGCGTGAGAGATGAAGAGGGGGGCGTCTATGTGGTCCTTCAGGAAGACGATGGCCTGAATTACTGCCAGAGAGTAAACTCGGACGGAGAGACAGTATGGCCGTATCCAGTAGAAATCGGCGGCGATGAATGGGGCGGAACTAAACCTGTCCCGGACGGTTCTGGCGGCGTCATTCTAACCTGGGACAACGGTTCCAGCGACATTTATGCTCAACGGATCGATGCGAACGGAAACAGGCTTTGGGGAGAAAACGGCATCCCGGTATGCATAGCGGCCGGAGAACAACGTTGTCCGCGAATCATCAGGGATGGTATCGGCGAAGCGATCATATTGTGGAAGGATAATCGGCACTCTGGATATGAAGTTCTTTACATGCAGAAAGTCCTGAGCGACGGTAGTTTCGCCTGGGGATTGGACGGAATACGAGTAACTCCGATGAGCAACGTGGATATGGGTTATCTGCTGGTTCCTGATGCAGAGGACGGCGTGATAGTGACCTGGAAATCCGCAGATGACGGCAACATGTATGCGAGGCGGATAGATGAATACGGCTGGGACGTCTGGGGCGGTCCCATATCATTGACTGACCACGGTCAATGCCTGGACCCCACCTGGTCTCCTTATCAAACGGTACCCGATAATGCCGGCGGCGCTATAACGCTGTTCACCTACTATAATGAAACGGAGGACAGAGAAGAAATAGCGGCGCAGAGAGTCGCTGCAGGCGGCGGTTTGCCGTGGGGCATGAACGGTCTTGTATTGAGTACGCATGCTGAAGATTGGGGCTCCTGTCCTCGCGGCGCTGCGTGTTTATCCGGGTCAGGAGGAGTCCTGGCTCTATGGAGAGACGAGCGCGAAGGAGAGCCGGTCTTGTATCTGATGGGGATAGACATTAACGGGAATCTCGGCGCTCCCTGCGGCGAAATCGGCTCTCCGACGCCTGAAATACCGACGCCTACGCCCACGCCGACAATCGTGACGACGACCGTATGGAGCGTGGATACGACTGAGAACCTGCAGGTTACCGATTCCGAGAATCCGCAGTGGAGTCACAGGATCATAAAAGACGGTTACGGCGGATATATCGTGGTGTGGTATGAAGAACCGGGAGGCTCCGGATACGATATCTACGCACAGCGATTCAACCAGTACGGCAATCGCATGTGGGGCGACAGCGGCGTTCCCGTTTGCACGGTCGGCGCCCACCAGATATATCCGAGAGTGAGTCCTGACGGAGGCGGAGGAGCCATCATTACATGGCAGGATTACAGGAACAGTTCGAATTGCGAAATTTGGGGACAGAGAATCGGACCTGATGGAGTTCCTTTGTGGAGAGAAAACGGCATACGCATATCGCAGGAGGGAATTGAAGCCTATTGTCAGTTCATGGACCACGACGGACAGGACGGCGCTTACGTCATATGGCAACTGGACGGCTCCGGCACGCAATGTATGAGAATAAACGGCGCAGGAGAATATCTATGGGCAGAACCTCTGGAACTCAATACTTCGGGAGAATCGGCCAAAATCGTTGCGGACGGAACGGGAGGCGCTATAGTAACCTGGTATGAAACGAGAGGAACGACATACGCCGACATTTACGCGCAGCGCTTGACGTCCGACGGAACGAAACTTTGGGGAGAAAGCGATCTTCTCATATGCGATGCAGACAATAACCAGGGTTGTCCCCGGTTGATAGCCGACGGGTCTGGCGGGGCATTGTTCCTGTGGACTGATCCTAGAGACGGAGCGACTCATAAGCTTTACATGCAAAAAGTTTCTTCGGACGGCAACATAGCCTGGACGGAAGACGGCATTTGCGTATTTGACGGAGGAAACAATAACCATGCCTTCGTTTCTGACGGAACAGGCGGCGCGTTTGTCACGTGGCGCTCAACTGCAGATCAGAATATGTACGCTAAACGTATCGACAGCCTTGGAGTGGATGCCTGGCCTGCATCCGTGCAGTTAACCGATCACGGCAATGTATCGAATGTCTCCTGGTCGCCTCACCAGACTGTTTCAGACGGAATGAACGGCGCTGTAACCTTCTTCACGGTATATGACGACGTCAATTTAATTTACGAGGTAACTGCGCAGCGTGTGACGGACGACGGAAGCATGCCGTGGGGCATCAACGGCGTGGTTTTGGGCAACAATGACTTGGCTTCGCCGGAATGCGCACGCGGCGTATCTTGCTCCACGGGAGGAGGCGGCGCCCTGGCCTGCTGGCCTGACCAACGGGACGGCTATTATGAGATTTACGTCATGGGCGTCAATCTCGACGGCGTTGTGGGCGATCCCTGCTCTGCTGTCGGAACGCCTACGCCGGTTACTCCTTCTCCGACCCCGACGGCCACGATACCTTCGGTCTGGAGTACAGACCCAGATGAAAATTTAAGCGTAGCTAAAACGCTGTTGAATCAGGACCGCGGCCAACGAGTCATTTCCGACGGATTGGGAGGTTGGATCACGACTTTCTATTACCGCGGCAACAATCAACCCAAAGGAGTTTACGCTCAGAAATTCAACGAACTCGGCAACCGCATGTGGGGACCGAACGGGACGCCTCTCTGCTACAGCGATGAGGCGAGTTGGAGTTTCAGGATGACTCCAGACGGCACGGGAGGGGCCATTTTCTTCTGGACCGAGTACAGCTATCCCGAATATTCCTACATATGGTCTCAGCGGCTTGACGCCGACGGCGATCCGATGTGGTCCGGCAAAGGCGTCAGGATATCGCCTTACTGGTTGGAAGCTTCCTGTCCGTGGCCTGTTCCTGACGGAGAAGGCGGCGCATACGTCGTTTATCAGGCGGACGATATGGGGGCTTATTGTCAGAGAATCAGTTCTTCCGGTGAATTGTTGTGGGGTTCAGGCGTTGTGCTCGGATTTCATTATTGGCCGGCGCCCAAGATATGGAGCGACGGTGAAGGCGGAATTTTAACGACCTGGGTTGAAAATGACGAGAATGAAGACGAAGACATTTACGCTCAGAAACTGGACCCCTACGGTAATAAACTTTGGGGAGCCGAAGGAATATGCATATGTGCGGCAGAAGGCGAGCAATATTGTCCTCAAGTCATTAACGACGAAGCCGGAGGAGGTTTGTTCCTCTGGACAGATGATCGAGAAGGCATTTACGACAAGCTTTACATGCAACGGGTAACGGCTGACGGGACGGCAGCCTGGACTGAAGATGGGGTATGCGTATTTTACGATCGTACGGACAGTTACGGACATGCCTTTGTTCCTGACGGATACGGCGGAGCGGTCGTCACCTGGATGTATGAAGGCGATGCCAACATGTATGCCAGGCGCATCGACGTTAACGGTCAGGATGTATGGGGCGGTTCCATCCCCATAACGGACCACGGCGCTGTTCTGGATGTTTCAGACTCGCTTTACAAGACGGTTACGGACGGAGGCGGCGGAGCCATAGCATTTTATACCTATGATAATGCAGCCGAAGACCGTTATGAAGTCGTCGCTCAGCGCGTGTCTATCGATGGAGGATTGCCCTGGGGTATGAACGGAGTTACTCTGAGCACCCACGGCAAAAATTGGGGTTCATGCGTGCGGGGAGCGGCCTGCGTTGACGATGAGGGCGGCGCACTGGCCATATGGCTGGATGAACGGGAAGGTTCAGGAGCGTCCTATGTGATGGGAATCAATTATGAAGGAGTCCTGGGCGACCCGTGTTCGCTGCTTCCCACAGCGACGCCGACAATGACCCCGACGGTTACTCTAACGCCTACACCGACTCTTTCGCCGACGGCGACGTTGAGTCCGACGGCGAGTCCTACGCGGACTCCGACGCCGGCATCAACGTATACGGCGACGCCGACGCCGCTGGGAACGAAATCGCCGACGCCTACTCCCACGAGTTCTCCCACACCTGCACCTGATCTGATCATACGCAGTCAGGACGTGGGATTCGATCCGACTTATCCCGAAGAAGGCGAAATCGTGCTTATCAGCGCGACCGTGCATAACGTGGGCAATGCCGCAAGCGGCGCTTTTAAGGTAAGGTTCTTTGCGGATTACGGTTTCGGACCGGTTCAGATCGGCACCGACAAGACGGCGGGACCGTTGAATCCGGGACAGTCGCAGACAGTAACGGAAACCTGGTCGGTAGTATGCGATATGACTATTTCGGCACAGGCGGACATACTGAACCAGGTGATGGAACTGAATGAAATGAACAATACCGGCATCAGAACGGTACCGATTCTGTATTGTCCTGAAGAGGTATCGTTGAGCATCGCTCCGGACAGCCGGAACATCGGAGTAAGCGGAGAAACGGAATTTACGGTTACGGTGGAAAACGGCAATCTGGGTCCGGATACGTTCGACCTGGAACTGTCGGGAGCCCTGCCGCAGTCGTGGGTTACGCTTGAGCCGAATCCGATGACGCTGAACGCCGGCGAAACCGGCGAGGCGACGCTGACGGTCAGCGTACCGAGCGAGTGTTACGTGATAGGAACGTATCCTTTTGAAATTACGGGGACCTCGCAACAGATGACCGAAGATTACAGCGACGATGCGACGCTGGAAGTCGTCAGCGACGTTCAGGCGACTCAGCGGAATCCTGCGGACGGAACGACCACGGGCAGCCGAGATGTAATGTTCAGTTGGCAGACATCGGTACCGGCCGATTCATGGCTGTATTACCGGAAACTGGGGGATACGGAATGGATCGAAACCGCTGTATCCGTCGAAACGACGGTTCATCAATGGGAAATTGAGGACCTGGATAGAAACGAGACTTACGAGTGGTATGTGCATCTGGAGTCTTTATGCGGCGACGGAGATTCCTCAACATGGACCTTTACGGTCGGAAACGGCGTGGTCTTTACTCAGGACTCTTACACATTCTACGTGGAAAGAGATTACGATCAGCATGTGTGGGTCGGGGTTCACAATGAAGACGTGGTGAGTCACACGGCTGAACTCAGCATCGACAACCCCAATGAGGAACTGATCGTCAACTTTGTCGGACCGGGAAGCGAAGAAGAAACCATAATACTGGCTCCGGGCGAAACCCGGAACGTTGAATTGGTGATACACGCGCAGGACGTCGAACCTGATTCGGGCAAACCTGATGAGATATGTTTCGATAATCTTCTGCTGTCTCTGACTGCGGATGAGGAAGGAACGCCGATAACCGATACGGCGCCGACGACGATTTGCGTGCAGTGGCCGGACATCAATTTTGCTTTGACTGAAGAGTCTGCAGACCCGGTTACCCTGGTCAAGACATGCCGGGTAACTAACAACGGCGATCCGTTGACCGACCTTTCCGTGACGTCTCAGGGCGACCTGCTGGGACGCGTACTGTTCATACCGCGGATCGATCATTACAGGCTTGACGGATCGGGCGACTATATCGATTTCTATGCGGAACCGGTATTCCAGCCCGGAGATACGACGCTTTCAGGCGACCTGGCGGCAGATGCAGCGGGCGTTCAGGATATATTGCCCGTGACGTTCGATTGCGAAGCGCCCCGTTCCGTATACGAAGTGACCGTGGCTGAGCCCGAACTCTGTTACTCCATGGCTAACTGGTTCTGCACGAACCGGCCCGTAATATCCATGACTTTTGAAGTGACGGTAGGGCTGGAAGAAATAGAAACAGCCGTAATTTACACGACCTTCGTGCCGCATTCAGGAGTACGGCCTCACTTCGTCGACCTTCACATCAACGGCAACCTTATCGGAGAACTGAATGACATCATACCCGACGGAACATACGGGTTCGCTTTCGATCCGGGATATCTGAACATCAGTCCCGGAGGCACGGCGTCCAATACATTCTCAATCCACACCACGCATCTGAACGGCGGACATTATGTGGTTTCAACCGATTCACTGGCGGTTCTGACGCTGGGCTCCACGACGCTCTACGTCTGTGCGGACGACCAGGAACAGGCGGACGATATAGCGCCGACGTTGCCTCAATTCTGCGAAGGGTATACCTTCGATCTTAATCCTCGCGTGCAGTCGGTCAGTATTCTGAATTCTGCGGAAGAACCATGCAATGTTTTCTACCCGGGCGAAACCGCCAAGATAAAAGTCAGGGCTGAGAATCCTCATCCCTTCTACAATTACGATGCGACTTATACGCTCAAGATCGATACGGACGGCGACACGGGAACAGCGGAATACGACAGTCACCTGGAGGCTGAGGACTGGATAACCAGCCTGCCTCATAACGCTGACGTTTATCACACGTGGGATTGGACTGTACCGGCGGGCGCTCCCGACATTCAACTGACGGTCGAGGCGCATGAAACGGCCGATTATGGAAATTGCTGGCATTGTCCGGGATGGAACTGGACCTTCCATGTCGGCGGCGGCATAACGGGTTATGTGCGTGAAGCCGGAACGCTGGCGCCGATACCAGGAGCCTCTGTCACCGCAACGGGCGGTTATTCCGATCCTGGCGGAAGCGCGGCCGACGGATACTATGAGATTCACCGCATACCGAACGGAACGTATGACGTGACGGCCGGAGCGGCGGGATACGTGCCTGCGACGTTGACGGGATTGACCGTGGCGAGCGAGATACTGACGAACCAGGATTTCGAGCTGGTAACGCCGTCAGCGACGCCGACGCCTACCATAACCGACACTCCGACGCAATCGCCGACTCCCACGATTACCGCTACGCCGACTTTGAGTTCGACTCCCACCGTATCGCCGACAGGAACGTTGACGCCTTCGCCGACCGATTCTCCGATACCGACGCAATCGCCTACCATAACAAACACGCCTACTGCGACGCTGACGCCCACGGCCACATTGTCTCCCACCGTCACCATAAGTCCCACCTATACGCCGACCCACTATACGGCTACTCCTACAGTGACCGTGACGCCCACTTATTCCCCCACGCGAACGCCCACGCCGCTTTCTACCGACACTCCGACCCCCACGCCAATGGGAACCAAAACTCCTTCGCCTACTCCGACCAGTTCGCCGACGCCGGCTCCCGACCTGGTTATCAGAAACCAGGATATCGAGTTTAATCCTGAGTATCCGGAAGAAACAGAGACCGTTACGGTTTCCGCCACGGTTCATAATTTCGGCAACGCTTCCTGCGGCGGTTTCACCGTTCGCTTCTACGCAGATGACGGTTCGGGACCGGTGCAGATCGGTTCGGACCAGGCTGTCGGACCGTTGAATCCGGGCGATTCGCACATGGTATCCGAAACCTGGACAGCGGTTTGCGATACGGTTATTTCGGCTGAAGCGGACGTCCTGGATGAGGTGATGGAATCCAACGAATTCAACAATTCAGGGGCCCGAACAGCTCCGATCAAGTATTGTCCGGATGCGGTAACTTTAAGCGTGGAACCTGAATACATCGATGCAGACGTCGGCAGCGAGGTTGAGTTCACTGTTTACGTGGATAACGGGAACCTGGGTCCGGATACGTTCGATCTGGAAATTACGGGTTCGTTGCCCGAAAGCTGGTATGTGCTTGAACCCGACCCGCTTAACCTCAATGCCGGCCAGGTGGGAGAAGCAGTCCTTACGGTGACCGTACCCAACGATTGCGGCGCGATCGATGCTTATCCCTTCCAGATCACCGGAACTTCCTTCGAATTGGGAATGGATTACACGGATGACGGTATGCTTGAAGTGATGTCAGAAGTATTGATAACCCAGAGGAATCCCGGCAACGGAACAACCACCGGAAGTCGCGACGTATCCTTCAGTTGGCGGACATCAGCCCTGTCCGATTCCTGGTTGTATTACCGGGCCGTCGGTTCGGGAAGCTGGATCGAAGTTCCCGTCGCCGTTAACTCTATGAGTCACTCGACGGAACTGGAAGGACTTGAAAGAAACATTACTTACAACTGGTTCATCTACATCAATTCGCTTTGCGGAAACACCACTTCGCCCATATGGATGTTCACCGTTGGAAACGGCGTCGTTTTCACACAGGATAATTACTCGTTCACCGTGGAACGCGATTACGACCAACATGTCTGGGTGGGCGTCCACAATGAGGATGTGGTCAGTCACGACGTGCAGCTTCACATCGATAATCCGAACGACGATCTGATCGTCAACTTCGTCGGTCCGGGCAGCGAGGACGAAAGCATAACCCTGGCCGCTGGAGAAACCCGCGACGTCGAACTGGTGATCCATGCCCAGGATGTGGGCAATGAAGGCGACAGCAAACCCGAACAAATCTGTTACGACAATATCGTCCTTTACCTGACCGCAGACGAAGGCGAAGACCCCATAACGGACACCGCTCCGACGACCATATGCGTGCAGTGGCCTGACATCAATTTCGTAGTGTCCGAACAGAACGAAGACCCGCTCACCCTGGTCAAGACATGCCGCGTGACCAACTACGGCGATGCCTTGACCGACCTGTCGGTTACGGGAGAAGGCGGACTGCTCGGCAGGGTCCTTTTTATTCCTCGCATCGACCATTATAAGCTGAATTCGGGAGCGCATATCGACTTTTATGCCGAACCGATGTTCCAGATGGGCGACACGTATCTGTCGGGCGATCTCGTCGGCGAATCTGCGGGAGTGCAGGATATTCTGCCGGTTACCTGGGAATGCGAATCGCCGAAATCGGTGTATGAAGTCGTGGTGGCCGAACCTGAACTGTGTTACTCCATGGCCAACTGGTTCTGCACGAACAGACCCGTCATTTCGATGACCTTCGAGATCAGCGTCGGCATGCAGGATATAGAAACGGCAGTCGTCTACACTACTTTCATTCCTCATTCAGGCGTCAGACCCCACTTCGTCGACTTGTACATCAACGGCAACTGGATCGCTGAATTGAACGATATCATCCCCAGCGGAACATACGGTTTCGCCTTCGATCCGGCCTACTTGAACGTGAATCCCGGCGGCACCGCCTCCAACACCTTCTCAATGCATACGACTCACCTCAATGGAGGACACTACGTCGTGTCAACCAATTCACTCGCTGTTCTGACTCTGGAATCGACCACGTTATACGTCTGTGCGGAAACGCAGGAAGATGCCGACGATATTGCGCCGACTTTGCCGCAGTTCTGCGAAGGTTACACGTTCGATCTCTATCCCAGAATTCAGACCGTGAGCATACTGGACGTCAATGAGAATCCCTGCAGCGTGTTCTATCCCGGCGAGACCGCAAAAATACGCATGAGGACGGAGAATCCTCATCCCTTCTACGGCTACGACGTGACCTATTCATTGAAGATCGATACGGACGGGAATCCCTCAGAACCTGAATACGACAGCCACCTGGTCGACGAAGACTGGGTCACCACGCTGGAACACAATGCCGACGTTTATCACACCTGGGATTGGACCGTCCCCTCAGGCTCCTCCAACGTTCACCTTACTGTTGAAGCGCATGAAACAGCTAATTACGAAAACTGTTACGATTGTCCCGGATATAACTGGGGCTTCAGCGTCGGCGGCGGCATCACGGGTTACGTGAGAGAAGCCGGCACGCTCGATCCTATCGAAGGAGCTTCCGTTACGGCACAGGGCGGTTATTCCGATCCGGACGGCTCAGACTCCAACGGTTACTACGAAATCCATCACCTGCCCAACGGTACCTACAGCGTTACGGCAGGCGCCGCAGGATTTGTGCCCGCAACCATCTACGGCTGCGTCGTCGAAGGAAACATACTCACCAATCAGGACTTCGAACTCCTTACTCCTACTATAACGCCTACTCCCACAGTCACCAACACGCCGACCGTCACCTCCACCCCGACCATCACCCCCACTCCGACGCTCAGTTCCACGCCAACCATCACCCCGACGCCCACGCTCTCTTCTACTCCCACTCAATCGCCTACTGCAACCTTGTCGCCCACCGCTACTCTCAGTCCTACCGTTACGCTCTCACCCACCGTTACCCTTTCACCTACCGTTACAATCTCTCCCACAAGAACACCGACACGCACGCCTACTCAATCTCCCACTGTTACGCATTCGCCCACAACCTCGCCGACCGCTACACTGACCCCTTCCCCCTCCTTCACCGATACGCCGACTTTGACGCCCACATCGCCCACTCCTACACTTACTCCCGTTCCCACTATTCCGCCGATTCCTGCTCTCGGACGCTTTGGAACGATCACGCTCCTGCTGCTTATCGGCTTCTCCATTATGGGCTGGAGGAAATTGAATACGAAACATACGAGATAAATTCCATAATATCTTTTAATCGAAGACGTTAACCCCGAATCTGCCGCTCCTGCCGGACGGCCGATTCGGGGACTTTTTCCAATCATGAATCTTGAAAAATACTCTCTACATCTCACTCAACACACAATTGAGACATTCACCAGTATGAAAATCACTCAATCCTCTTTTCCTGTTTTGACATTTTTCGCTCGATCATTAAAATCAAAGAGTCTGATACTGGAAATAAATTTTTATCTCTTTCGGTTTTTTATAATTTTTTTCGTTGATGAACAATGAAAAGGAGAACAAAATGAACAAAAAAGAAAAAGTTTTCTTAATCCTGGCTGCTATTCTTATTGCAGGCTTCTCAGGATACAGGTCCCTCGGATTGCTTCATTCGGAATCCAATCATAACGATGTTATTGAAGATCAAAATGTTTCCGATACCGCTGAAAAAGTCGACAGTATAACGGAAACAAAAAATCAGGAAAAAAATGCCGGAAATGAAGCTCAAAAAAATAATCGCCGTATAAAAACTGAAAAAGCTCCTGCAGAACAAAAAAATCAGGAGAAAAAAGACCTGGGAATAGTCCCTTCTGAATTGATGGCTAAAATAAAACAGATTAATGAATTACAGGATCGTGAGCTTTGGAGTTTGAGGACCCGCAACAGAGAAAACAGGGCGGAAACAGAAGTCAGAAAATTTAAGGACGGTTATGAGCTCCGTTACAGACGGCATGGGTCGGGACGCCTGGAGGCAAGAATCGACGAAGAAGGCAATATTATGCGGCTTCATACCTGTGGCCCTAAAAGACAACAGTTTGAAGGCGAAGAAAGAGAGGTTGTCATGCAGGAAATAGTTGATGCTGTCCTGGAGGAAGCTCAAAACAGAGGGGGCTCGAAAGCGTCTAGTAACAGTGATAAATCCAGGCGCGGCAGAAAAAGAAATTAAGGATCGTCTTCAAAGGAGAATAAAATCAGCGCTGCTAATCATTCAAGAGGTTCATCATGGTCTGCAGGTCAGACCATTCGAGTCATACTGGTTTTTGTCGTCCTGGCTGTCATTCCCCTGACCCTGGAAATAATCACTAAAGATCGCGAAGACACGACGCTGCATATGTGGATCGGCAGAATCCTGCTCATCTTTTATGTATTGTTGATAGGAAATCAGTTATCAGGAAAAAACGTAAATCTGTTCAGAGACATCACTCTTTTCAGAAAAATAGGAAACGTAATCAATGAAACGTTCAAAACCTGGTTTATGTTCGTCGCGGGACTCGTCTCTCTGGCGACATATATCTATTGTCATCATATCTGCGAGAAGCGGCTTTTCACCTTAAGCGAAAGAATCACTTTTTCCCACCGGATATTCAGTCTCTCGTTGAGCATCGGCGCCATTTTTATCTGCGCCTGCGTCATTTCCGGTTACATTTTCAAATATTTCCCGGCCATGAAAAGAAAATTGCCCACCGGAATGCTTTCAAGCGGCCTGTTCGCATCGCTTCTGCCGACCTGCGCCTGTGGTTCCATTCCCATAGCCCAGGGCATGCTCGGTTCTGGCCGAATACCGCTCCGTTCTGTGATCGTTTTCATCATGGTGTCTCCCGTACTCAATCCTTATCTGATGGTTTTCAGTTTCCAGCTTGGCTGGGCGTACGCCTTGTTGAGAATCCTGGGCATTTTCGTTCTGGCAATAATGACCGGACTGCTTCTGGAAAAAGTATTAATGAAGGATGATGACGATTTTCTGCAGGATGAATCAGGAGATTTAGTCTGCCAGGGATGTCAGAAACAAGGCATCAATATAACGAACAATGTTTTCGCCATGAGCTGGGACCTGATGGTCTCTCTCCTGCCTTATTTCGCCATAGGAATCGTTATCGGCTCTCTGGCCGGAGAAATACTCCCCCGAACCGACATTACTCAACTTTTCAGCTCGGACATCCTGGGACTCTTCATACTAGTCTTCCTCAGCCTACCCCTCTTCCTCTGCGCAGGACAGGAAGTAATCCTCCTCCTCCCTTTCATATATTCAGTCATTCCTTTAGGACACGCCCTGGCCTTTACATTCGCCGGAACAGGAATCTGCCTCTCCTCCATCCCGCTCATGTACAAAGTAGTAGGTAAAAAAGCCACCGTAACTATGATCCTCTCCTTTTTCTTCGGCTCCATCGCCTTCGGATTCCTGATCAACTTAGTTCTGTGATGGGTTACCTGACGGTTTCGATGCCGTTTTGAGTAAATGCAGAGTTTTTAAAATTTGAGAAGAAAAGTTGCGAGCGCTTTTAGTAATTCACGAAATATAATTTTGATCATTGTCGAAAAAACTCGCGGCAAATAGTTTTAACAATTGCCAAATAATTCGTATAATTTTTTAAGGAAAGGCGGCGCTGTATGGAAACCATGATTGATAAATTCGGCAGAATCGTCATTCCCAAAAAAATACGTGATTCTTTGGGACTCAAACCAGGTTCATCGTTTTATATTGAAGAAAACAACCGTGAAATCCGTTTGAAACCTGTAGAAGGGACGCCGCAACTAAAAAACAAGAATGGCTGGCTGGTTTTTACCGGCGAAATTCAAGGCGAAGTAAATGAGTTCAAGGACAGTCACTTATCAGTTGATGACCCATATTCGAACTCTGACAGTCCTTTCACCTGAGTTCACATCGCCGATGTAGACGGTAATGTTTGAATCATCAAGGTAGTGCCAGAACATTCCCCAGCCTGCGACTCTCCTTGCTCCGTAATTGCTGCGTCCTCCGGGAATGCCGCCGCCGTCGAAGGCCATGAGGTCGACGACATAATTATCGGGGTTTCCGCCCAGGTTATGCGTAAAGACATGGTGCTCATCTTCCGGCAGCGTGACCCATCCGGAATTGTAGGCCGGTCGGGGGAACGGGGCGCCGTCGTTGGGGCCTAATTGTCCGCGATAAGCTCCGTGAACCTCCAGGTCGTTTTCCACCGTCGCATCATTGGAGACCGTCATGTTGCCGGATGCGTCTATATCCGCCAGGGTTTCTCCGAAAGGATCGTGTGCTGCATCTCCTTTGGTGAAGAATATACCGTTGGCGCCCGCAACTACGGACAGCGGTTCATCGTTCTGATCCCAGGCATATCCGCTGTGAATGGCTGAATATCCTCCAAAAACGGAATTCCACCAGGTTTCAAAGACGCGACAGTCGTCAGAGTTGATTAATGCGCCTCCGCTGCTGGGGATATGAATATCGCCTGTAAGAGCGATATTTCCCGCTACGTGCAATTTTTCTGTGGGGCTGGATGTTCCTATGCCCACATTGCCGTTGTTGAAAAGGAATACTCCGCCGTCATCTATCGACAGTTGCGTTGAGGATTGATTGTCTGCGTTGAGGTTCAAGACGCCGAGTCCGCTGTTTCCCACGATCTGCAATACCTGCATGATACCGGTCACATCAAGATCGAAATTGGGATTATGAGTTCCGATGCCCACATTTCCGTCATTGTCCACGATCAGTTTGGTCGAACTTGAAACTCTGATCCTCAGCGGATCGTTGGAAGAAGTTTCCTCGATATGCAATCTGGCCAGGGGGCTTGTCGTCCCTATGCCGACATTACCAGGTCCGTAGGGAGCATATAGCCTTCCGTTATTAATCGAGATGTAATCGGGGACTTCGGAATCATCGTCGGGTTCGTCATCGTCGTTGATGACGTTCACAGCCGTCTCCGCACGGACAGAAAAACCCGTACTGGTGATTCTCTCAAAAGGAGACATTTCCTGAAATCCATGCGTTCCGTCGTTAAACCATATCGCAAGATAAATTTCCTCGTTGTCAAAAACAGAAGGAGAAATAACGGATGTCATTCCGGTTAAAGCAGTATCTCCCAGCAGAACAGAATAATGACCGCCGCGCACCTCGACCGGAACGCTCTGAGAAGGAGGATTCAAGCCATCATTAGACCAGTATAGCGTCCCCCAGGGACTCTCCGGCTCATTCACCAGCGCAAATCGAAAATAACCCGTCGCAGGAACGCTCCCGCCGAAAGGCTCTCCATCCACTTCAACGATTCCCTGATAGTTGATCATGTGCGGAACGGCCTGCACGCGTGATATTCCGGCCAGAATTACTACGAAGACCATAACGATGCTTGCATATCGACTCATAATCATTTTAAAAATCCTCCTTATTGAACCATCTGTTAAGAAACGACTATCCACCCATGTTTATTCCGTTCTCCGCGAATAAACATATTTCTTTTTATACTGAAATGTATCTGCAAAGCAAAAACTTCTTTTATTTCTGTTCTGATTACTGCCGATTCTTCTGTCTTATTCCTGCAATGAACAGGAAAGAGGATAGGAGCAGAGTAATGATCAATCCCGGGACGTTGAAAACGGGAACCGGCGGTGATGTGGGTATTGCAGTCGGAGTCGCCGTATCAGCGGGGGTATGCGTCTGAGTTACGGTGGGAGAAAGCGTCGCTGTCAAAGAGGGCGAAAGGGTAGGCGTTATGGTGGGGGATTTCGTCGGAGAATGAGTGGGCGATTCCGTCGGCGTATATGTGGGCGATTCAGTAGGCGAGCATGTCCGGGTCGGCGTGCAAGTCCGCGTATTTGTCGGCGAGCGGGTCGGCGTTTCGGAGGGGGTTGACGTAGGTGAGAGGGTAACGGTAGGCGTGGGACTGAACGTCGGCGTGCGCGTAGGGGTTTTGGTCGGCGTCGGAATAAATTCCCCGTAATGGTATCCCATGTCGACCTGTCCTGAATCAAGAATCTGGTCGGTTCGAGTAGTCAAATCATCCATGCAGAGCGTTCCGCCGAAAGTCGTATAACAGATGCTTGAAGCGGCCGCATTCCCCGTATCGACGCAGGGACTGTCGTTCGCCTGTCCAGAAGCTGTCTGGCTCAGGTAAAAATCGCCTAACGGACCCGTGACGAACAGAGGGTCCTGATCAATGTTTCCCGTTCCCGTGAAACCGCCTTCAATATCGCTGTAGGTGACGACGGCTGCGGGACAGTCGATCTCGTCGCCGGCATTGTTCCAGAAAATACTGTTGAGGACGGTAGGAATCAGCGCTCCTGATTTGCACCTCAGTCCCCCGACATAAGATGCCTGGTTGTTGTAAAAAGTGCTGTTGGTTATGAAAGGGGCGGCATTATCCAGGGAAACAGCGCCGCCGAACGAGGCTGAATTCGCTGCAAAAAGACAATTAATCAGCACAGGTGAAGCTGATTCGTATTCGTACGAGTAGTAAGCGCCGCCTCCGTCGCTTGCTGAATTCTCCATGAATGCGCAGTTCGTGATCTGCGGAGAACCATAGCGGGCATATATGCCGCCGCCGTAATCGCCGGCTGCCGTATTGGCTTGTAAGGTACAATTAGTTATCAAGGCGTCTCCGCCGGTAATGTATATCCCTCCGCCGCCTTGAGGATAACCCTGGTTTTCCGATATCATGCAATCCGTTATAATTGCTTCGGAAGAACCTATAATATAAATCCCGCCGCCCTGCTCGCCCAGATTATCGGAAATTGTGCAGGAAGCGACGATGAGCGTAGTAAGGCTGCCCCCGATAAACAATCCGCCGCCGTAAGCGGTTTCAGGATTTGGAGCAGAGGCAATGTTGTTTCTTATTTCGCAGTTGAGAATCATGCCTGATGTATCGTTGCACGAAATCCCGGCTCCCCTTTTCGATCTGTTATGCGTTATGATGCAATCAGACATGTCGACCCTGACCTGATTTGGAAAATAGACTCCGCCTCCCTGGTTTTCTCCTGTGTTGCGCGTTATTGTGCAATTTGATATGACCGGAGAGTTGGAAATATTGCCGGCGCACCAGATGCCGCCGACCATGCCTGTATTATATGTTATCGTGCAATTTGTAATGACGGGTGAACCGTAATGGGTTCTTATTCCTCCGCAATTGGTCGTTGCTGAATTGTATGACATCGTGCAGTTTGTAATAGTCGGAGAGGCGAATTCTGCGTAAAGAGCGCCCATCGAATTGTTAAAAAAAATACAATCGTTTATGATCGGCGAGGAATCATCGTCGCAGTAGATGCCTTCGTTCCCATTTATTATGGTAACGCCTGAGATTACCGCGCCGGCAGGTTCTGCATCCCTGAACCGGACGCCGTTGCTGGAACCTTCGCAATCAATAACGCAATGATCCGGCCCGTTTTCCGAAATAACCGTGACGGCTTTACCATTATAGTCGAGATACTTATTCCCGGTTCCTGTGTAAGTCCCGTCTGCGATAAGCACCGTATCGAAATCGACTGCAGCATCGATCGCTTCCTGTATCGTGAGGTAATCAGCCGGTACATTGAACACGGCTGCTTTCGACGCAGGAAGCGCTGCTTCTGCGCAAATCATCGCCAGAGCGAAAACAATTCCATATTTCATTAAAATCCTCCCTGTTAAATATTCAACTCCCCATTCTATCTTTATTGACTCATTTGTTTTTTTCAAAATAGGATGGATTAAGCTTCACCGGATATTTTTTCATCGCCTCTTCCAGCGACTTCCGGCGCAATTCCGCGGTTTTTTCCGCATGAACGTCATCCCGGCAACGTTCTCTTACTTCTTCATAGGGCAGAACATTCTCCGGGGTTTTTCCTATTACGACAAGCATGATCGCAGTATCGTCCGATTTAAACGGTCCCAGGATTTCCAGCGGTTCGGCATCATGAAGCCGCTTGTACAGAGCATCATTTGACCTCACGGTCCTGTCCCTCTCAAAGGTTATCGCATAAACGCCTTCCGCTCCCATCTTGAATTCATCCAGTGACTCGCCCATCTGCGCATACATGGTAAGCTTTTCTTTAACTGAAGCGATGTTTTCATGGGTAGGCTGAAAAATGCGCGCCTGCAGGAACGAATACACTCCAGGTACTGTGAAAAGTTCCGTATGCTTGTCATAGTATTCAGCCGCTTCTTCGTCAGTCACGGTAACATGTTGATGCATCAGGTTCTGGTACAAGCCCGCCAGGTAAGCATCCTCAATTATCCGCTTTATTTTCCGCAGAAACGCCTCTGTTTCCGGGTCCTTTTCCAGCCCCATTTCTCTGGCTTCATCGGCATAAGACCTGTTAAGGGAATATAGCTTGAATATCCTCCTGGAAAATGCCTCCGCATCAGGCGAAAAAGCAAATTCCGGGTAAACGAACTGAAGCGCTTCGATGAAATCTTTGTCGATCTTTTCCGGTCCTACTGTTCCGAAATTCTGCGCGGAAATCGCATTCCCGATTGCTATAACCGTCATAAGGAAGAATATTCTTTTCATCATCTTTACGGCGCCTGGAAACATATGAATTCATTCGGCGTGTTGCTGTCGTCCAGAATCTGAGCATTGTAACTGATGGGGACTGCCGGCGCTGAAGAACCTCCTTCACCCTGCAAACCGAAAGTGGCTGAATTTCCCCGGGACCGTTCCGAATCGCTCAGCGCTATGTATTCGATGGAGATCAGTCCTGATCCTTCAAAAATTGATATAAGTACTTGAATGTCTTCTGACGTTTCCCAGTAGGGAAAACCATCATAGTAAGCCTGGAAAACTCTATTCGGGGAGATGGCCACAGTTCTGTAATCAAACGATTCACAATACAGGTCATCCCAGAAAAAGCAGAGGGCGGCCGCTGTCGAGCCGAAAGAAGAACTGGGTAAACTCGCGTTCGTATGGGCTGAAGTAGAACAAGTTCCAAAAGCCAGAAATCCATTGGAACTGAAATAACATTGAGTATAATCATTTCCGAAAAGAGATAATGTGAATCCCAGGTTGACGGGGCTGCCGAGAAAATCATCCACATCTACTAATTTATTGGTCCAGGCAGGAGATGAGTCTGTATTGTAATTGCAATTCGTCGCAACGCTCGGAAATTTGCCGCTTCTGACGCTTAAATCGCCTTCGACGATGACGTCGCTGTTTGATTTGATAGTACCGTTAACCTCCAGCTTCACCGACGGTGATGATGTTCCTATACCGACATTTCCGTTTTGGATCAGGTAAATGTCGGAATTGCCCTCACGCCCGATTCTCAGATCATCCTGATAGGCATCGATATAGTAAAATTCGTAAGTTCCGTCAAAATCGGCCGCAAGCCATAGATCAATTTCGCCGCCTTCCGCATTTCCCGTTCCGCCGCCGAACAAACCTATTGTACCATAGGTCCCGTCGGCATTTCCGAAGTAAGAATTTGAGCCTAACACTTGAAAAGAGCCGAGGGGATTAGCCGTGCCGACTCCCAGCTTGTTGTATATTCTGATATCGCCGTCCTGGTAAATCGATAATGCTGGAATTGCATCTTCCACATAGAAATTTAGTGTGTTCGAAGCATTACTGTTGAACTGAATTTTTGCGTACTCGGTTATCGGACTGTCGGCATCGGTAAACAGTATACCTGCTTCATTCTCTGAAGAGTTAGATATTTCGATGTTCGGGGCGCTGCCGTAAATTTCAAGTTCATTGTCGACGGTCGTAGTGCCTATTCCGATATTTCCGTTGACCGCAAGTTTCGCGTTTCCTGCATTGGAATAACCTATTCCGGCGGAACCGTCTACGGCTAATTTTGCTGTACCTGGCGTGCTGTATCCAATCGCTGTATTTCCTGATGAACTATCAATAACCAATGTGGGCGAAAAGTATGTAACTATTTTGAAACTGTTGTCCGCGTCAGGTCCAAGAGACCAGAGAGAATCGCCTGTGGCCAATCTTAAATAAGCTCCTGCATCTGTAGCAGATGTCTGGATGCCGGCAGAAACGTTTCCTGATGGAGCGTAAATATGGAGATTTTCCGTCGGTGCAGTCGTACCGATGCCGAAGCGTCCGGTATCCCCCACCAGTCTCATTCTTTCGGGTTGTCCGTTTCCCCCATAGAAAATAATGTCGCCGTTATAACTGGAGGTATTGTACAGATTATCACCGGCATAAATTTTTACGTCGCCTTCCATGCGGGAGCCTGCGGTGTAGGGATTTCCTGCCTTGAGTATCAGATTGCCCCCATACCTTCCATATCCTGTTGCTGCAGTGCTGCCGGCTTTAATTGTTAAGTCGTTTCCGTCCAGGTCAGAAGTCATGTCCTCAACGCTGATGCTTCTGGAAGCGTTATAAACAGCAGGAAATTTAATATTTCCGTCTATCTCCAATTTTTCATCCGGATTGCTCATACCGATACCGATTCGATTAAGGTCACCGTCAATATAAAGGGTGTTACTGTCAAAATTAACGTCGTACGAACCTTGCGTGAAGTTCAGATGCGCATCCAGCGTGATCGTATCCTTCAGTTGAGCGCCGTCGATTCCATCATCTGTAACCTGGACGTTACCCGATTTACCGGAATTAACAGTAATGGCGGTTCCGCCTACGACGGTCAGCGGCGAGCCACCGCCGCCAGTCAGACCATCGCCGGCAACAGCGGCGCTGAGTTGAACGGTTCCCACTCCTCCGTCAGCAATCCCCACGGCATTCTCCGTCACTTCAAGACCTGTGCCCTGACCGACGTCCAGAGCCGACCCGCCGCCTCCGCTGAGACCGGCTCCGGCAACAGCGGCGCTGAGTTGAACGGTTCCCACTCCTTCATCAGCTATTCCCACGGCAGTTGCGGTGACTTCAAGACCTGTGCCCTGACCGACGTCCAAAGCGGAGCCGCCTCCGCCTGTAAGGCCGTTGCCCGCTACCGCAGCGCTGAGTTCTACCGTTCCCACTCCACCGGCGGCAATACCGACCGCATTCTCCGTCACTTCAAGACCTGTTCCCTCTCCGACGGCCAGTGCAGAGCCGCCTCCGCCGGTGAGACCGTCGCCGGCTGCAGAGGTCGCTATCCGAATGTTATCCGATCCGTCGTCTTCCAATCCTAGGCCCGTGAAATCACCGGGTTCTACGGCTATTTTCTCCGTATCGATCTTCAGACCGCCGCTAATAAGCAGGTCTGCCGATATCTCTTCGTCCGTTATATCGATTCCGTCGCCGGCCGTATAGTTTCCGCCGGCATCCTTCCATCCGGTTCCATCATACCATTTAAGAGTATTGCCGTCCGAGGAATCGACGACTATATCGCCAGTCGCCGCCGATGCCGGTTTTACCGATGCCGCTAACCGCATGCCGTCAGAACCGGCTATGTGCAGCGTTCGGGCCGGCGAACCCGTTCTGATTCCCGCTCGATTCACGCTGCCGTCTATAACCAGGGTATCAGAGTCAAAATTGATGTCGTAACTTCCCTGCGTTACGGCCATAGATGCATCCAGGATAATCGCATCAGCCAGTTGTTCGCCTCCGATGCTGTCATCCGTTACCTGAACATCGTTTTCATTAACTGTTATCGCTGTTCCCGCTCCTACCTCCAGAGGCGCGCCGCTTCCGCCGCTCAAACCGTCGCCGGCCGCAGACGTTGATATCCTGATATTATCCGAGCCGTCGTCTTCCAGGCCGGTTCCTATGAAATCGGCAGGTTCTACGGCTAATTTTTGCGTATCAATTTTTAATCCGCCGCTGGTTAGAATGTCTGCCGATATATCCTCATCGGTTATATCGATCCCGTCGCCGCCCGTGTAATCCCCGCCGGCGCTTTTCCATTCCGTTCCGTCATACCATGTCAGAGTGTTTCCCTCAGAAGAATCGACGACTATATCGCCTGTCGCTGCGGATGCCGGTTTTGCCGATGCATCCAAATGCATCCCCTCGGAACCGGCTATGTGCAGCGTTCGCTGGGGATCGTCGGTTCCGACACCGATATATCCAGTGGCTTCATCAATGTGCAACACATTTACCGTCGTGTTATCTATATCTATATCTCCGTATTCTTCGCTTAACTCAATCGTATTGCCCCCTTCATAACCAGCCTGCAGTGCAGAGGGACCTTCCGGTCCGGTATCGCCCTGAGGACCTGTCGGACCGGCGGCTCCTGTCGGACC
This sequence comes from uncultured bacterium, assembly GCA_964619725.1. GTDB lineage: Bacteria > CSSED10-310 > CAZUFC01 > CAZUFC01 > CAZUFC01 > CAZUFC01. The sequence goes on from CAZUFC010000008.1 coordinate 125,447, forward strand.
CATGGGACCTGTGTCTCCCGTATCCCCTTTGGGGCCTGTCGGACCTATGGGACCTGTCGCTCCGGTCAATCCGGTCGGACCGCTGGGACCTGTTGGACCAACAGCGCCTTCCGGACCTGTCGGACCGCTTGGACCCGTCGATCCGTCCGGACCACTCGGACCACTCGGACCTGTAGGACCAGTCGGACCTGTGCCTCCCTGGGAACCCGTCGGACCCGAAGGACCTTCGGGGCCGGTGTCGCCTTGCGGACCCGTCGGACCCTTTGATCCCGTATCGCCTGCAGGACCCTCTGGACCAGCATCTCCCTGGGGCCCTGTCGGACCTATCGGCCCCGTATCGCCCTGTGAACCTGCGGCCCCTGCTGCACCCGTGTCACCCTGGGGCCCTGTCGGACCTATCGGCCCCGTATCGCCCTGTGAACCTGCGGCTCCTGTTGCGCCCGTGTCGCCCTGGGGTCCTGTCGGACCTATCGGCCCCGTATCGCCCTGTGAAC
>CAZUFC010000009.1:0-122814 GCA_964619725.1 uncultured bacterium
TTGGAATACTTGGAAAAATTTTTCTCCAAAATCCTGCACAGCGGAAAAAGCTCGATCACGACATTTCGGTTGCAAAAAAAGGCTAGCGTTATTAAACTTAGTTTCCGCGGAAGAAATAGGAGGGACGGAACAGAAAGGAAAATCATCTTGAAAATGCTGTTCAGCGATGCCGAGGGCAACATTTACGATCATCCCGAGTGGGAAGCTGCCGGGATGAGCGGCCGGAGTTACGTGAGGGCATCCGTTGAGAACCTGATTCCCTTGCCTGAAGGTAGTTCATTGTTCACGATGCCGGGGCATTATCCTGTCGGATTCGATAAGAACGGCAAACCTGCGGCGTATGACGAACCGGGCGTTTCGGCTGTTGCGGCCTTCATACCTGCCGGATGGTTGCGATTGCTGCTGCCCGGCGTGTTTCGTCAGAACGATGCTTCGGTCCTGCCTCTCTGGGCTTATTCACTCGTAGGCTGGGATAAAAACCGATTCGTCGTTCCGGCGTTGCGTGTCGACCCGGATACGCGATGCGAACCCGAATATTATCGCGATGATGAAATTCTGGCTGAAAAAGTCACCGAACGCCTCCAGAACGAACCCCAAAACAGGCTGCTTCGGCAACTCGCGCGATGCGCCCTCGAATACCACTGCTTCGCCGCTAAAAACGTCTTCAACGTCCGCTGGGAACTTCCCCTGCCCACTTCGCCCGCATGCAACGCACGATGCGTCGGTTGCATTTCGCTCCAACCCTCGCAATGTTGTCCTTCTTCCCAGGAAAGACTAAACTTCATACCCACCGTCGATGAAATATGCGATATCGCCTGCCCCCATCTCAAAACCGCCGACCGTCCCGTCGCCAGCTTCGGCCAGGGATGCGAAGGCGAACCCCTGATGCAGGAGGAACTCCTCGAAAAAAGTATTCGGGAAATTCGCTCCAGGGTAAGCCGGGGAACCATCAATCTCAATACCAACGGCTCCATTCCACAGGCCGTCCTAAAGCTCGCCGATGCAGGCCTGGACAGCATCAGAATAAGCCTCAACAGCGCTCAACCTCACCTATACCAAAAATACCACAAACCCGTGAACTACTCTTTCCGCCAGGTCCTCGATTCCATAAAAAACGCTCATCACGCAGGTCTCTATACCTCGCTTAACCTGCTCGTCATGCCCGGCATTACCGATACCGAACAGGAACTGGATGCCCTTATGAAACTCCATCATGATGCCCCTTTCCACATGATACAGTTCAGAAATCTGAATATCGACCCCCATCTATACCTGGATGCCCTCGATTATCCGTCGAATCCCGGTATGGGTCTCGTAAAATTCATTGAAAAACTTGTGTCCCGTCTTCCGCATATCCAGATAGGTTACTTCAATCCCTTAAAAGAAGATTTTAAAAAACGACTTCATAAAGTTGCCGAACGTAATCAAAACCACTCAAGGAGAAATATCCCATGAACTTCGAAGCCGTCATACTCCCCATCATCATCGGCGCCTTGCTGCTGATAGGTATTCTCGGCTACTTCCTCTTCGAAAGACAACCCAGAGAATAAACACTAATTAAAATTGGGCGACGGTCAATTTCCCTGGTTTCAGGAAGCATTTCCAAAATCTCTGTAATCACGGACAGAACGAATCATCGCGGATAAAAAAATGTGATTCCCAAAAATTGAAACCACTGGTTGTTCAATCAATGAAATTTCATCCGGCTCCATGCCGACTCCGCATACTATCCTGTGTTCAGTTTCCGGACTCACTCTGACCCTATGCCTTTGCCTTAATCATGCATTTTTTGCATTAAAAATGTACAAAAAAAAAGGCGGGAGGGAGGACTTTGCGTCCTCCCAATGGTGAGCTATTTTCAAGAAGTGTCGTTTTTGTGGGAAATTTTGGTGGGATTTTTTATGAAGAAGAATTTATTTTTTTTCATTTTTTTCATTGTTTGCTTCCTCGATAACAAATCGAATCGACAAATAATGTAGCAACAAATGTGCCAAAAATTAGCAATACTTAAAATTGGCTGTAAAATTTTTTAACTTATTATAAAATAAATATTTTAAAAATTGGTTTTACAAATGGAACCGATACGGTGTTTGGTGCGGCAGTGCGTCAAAATGAGTAAGTGTGTAAAAATTACCCGGTTAATATGGCACGGTGTACATATAGGGAACATTAAGTTTTACCGGAGAAGGGCCGCCGGCTTTTCTCCAATAAAAATTTTCATATCGTGGGGAAATCTGATAAAATGTGAACGTAAAAGGGGATTTGAGTTGCTGAGCTGGGGAGGCAACGATGCAGAGCAAATTAACGGAAAAAGTGGAGAGTTTCGAGAGGCTGGTCGCAGAATTTCCGTCGAGTTATACGTTGCGAGACCGCCGAATGATCGAGGAGGCTTACCGGTATGCTGAGCGGAAGTTCGGCGACAAGTTAATCGGTGAATATCCTTTGCTCAATCATCTGCTGGGTTCAAGCGCCATTTTGGTAAAGCTGCACATGGACCCTGAGAGTATAGCGGCGGCGTTGCTGCATCATGCTGCTTATGAATCGGATTATAACGGGGAAGAGATAGGGGAGGTTTTCGGGACTGAGATAGTGAAGCTGATAGAGGGAGCAGCGAATTTAAAGAAGATCGGCGAATTTGTAAAGCATGGAGTCGGCGAGCATTCTGAGCGGAATTTAGAATCATTACGCAAGATGATGTTGTCGATGCTGGATGATTTGCGGATTATGATCGTGAAGTTGGCGACGCGATTGAACACGTTGAGAAATTTCAAGGCATTGCCAGAGGAGAAGCGTGCAGAGGTAGCGTGGGAGAGTTTGAACATTTTTGCGCCGTTGGCGAATCGACTGGGAATATGGAACATCAAGTGGGAGTTGGAAGATTTGTCTTTTCGTTATCTGAAGCCGGATGAGTATGCGCGGATAACGTCAGAGATAGACCAGAGGCGCGTGGAGCGTGAGCGTTATGTGGACCAGATACGGACACGATTGACGCAGATGCTTGATGAGCAGGAGATAATGGGAGATGTTCACGGACGTTCGAAGCATGTTTACAGTATATGGAAAAAGATGCAGCAGAAGGGGCTGAAATTCGACGAGATATATGATGCTTATGCATTACGTGTGATAGTTTCCACGATTGAGGAGACATATTTATTATTGTCGGCGGTACATCGGAAATGGACGCCGGTGCCGGGCAGTTTTGACGATTACATATCCGAGCCGAAGAAGAACATGTATCAATCGATACACACGGCATTAAGGGACAGCGACGGGAAGGCTTTTGAGATACAGATTCGGACGAAGGCGATGCACCGGGTTGCGGAATACGGCGTAGCGGCTCACTGGCGTTACAAGGAGAAGCGGAAGACGGATACGGCGTTCGACACAAAGATAGCCTATTTAAGGCAATTGCTGGACTGGCAGATGGAGCAGGCGAAACTGGGCGGAACGTTCGGGAACCTTCATTCCGGTATGTATGACGACAGAGTGTATGTTTTCACGCCCCAGGGAGAGATCAAGGAATTGCCGGCGGGTTCTACGCCTGTGGATTTCGCATATTCCATTCATTCTGAGATAGGACATCGATGCCGTGGAGCGCAGATCAATTCTCGTATGGTTCCTTTGACTACAAAATTGAAAACGGGCGATGAGGTAAAAATCAGGACGGTGAACAAGGGCGGTCCGAGTTTAGGCTGGCTGGACCCTGAATCGGAATATGTCAGGACCAGGAATGCCCGGACGAAGATCAGGAGCTGGTTTCGAAAACAGAACTGCGAGGAGAGCATAGCCAAGGGGCGAGACCTGATTGAGAGGGAATTGAAGAAGATCAAGCATACCATATCGAATAACGAATTATCGAAGCTGCTGAACTTCAATTCCGTGGAAGACATGTGGGCGGCAGTGGGATATGGCGATATCGGCCTGACCCGCGTGCAGGGAGCCGTCAACCGTCATTTACAGGAGCAGGAAAAAAGAGAAATCGGTTTTGAAGATGAAATCGAAGAGAAGGAAAAAGCGCCGAGACCGGAAGCGGGCATTTACGTGCAGGGCGTGGACGGTCTTATGACTCATATCGCAGAATGTTGCCGTCCCGTTCCCGGAGATGCCGTCCTGGGATACATTACAAGAGGACGGGGAATTACGGTTCACAGAAAGGATTGTCCGAACATCAGCAAAGATGAAGACCAGGAGAGACATATCAAGGTATTCTGGGATTCACACTCTCATAAATCCTATCCGGCAGCCGTAAAACTTAAATTCCTGAATAAATCGGAATTGACGCATGAACTCACGGGACTGATAAATGAAAGGGGCCTCTCCATCCGCAAAACCCGGATAAAAGCCGGCAAAAATGGGGATTACAGCTCAGCGGTGCTCATTATTAACGTGCACGACAGGCAGGAGCTGGAACAAGTTATGGAAAGACTGAAAAAGCAGCCGCAGATACACGAAATAACGCGGCTGTAATCAGGCGTTTTCCTTGCTGGAGGACTCGGATACTTCGCCCTTCACCACTGATGACTTGTAATCACAATTCTTCGAATTCAAGCAGCTTTTTGATTCTCTTTTCTTTCAGCAGTCTGTTGATTGTATTCCGGTCCGGTCCCTTGAAATTCCATTCCCCGGCAGCGGCTATTCTGCCGGCTATTCTAGCGAGGTTTGCGGCGCCGTTTTGAAGAGAAAATCTGTCGATTTTGTCGAAAGTATCGAACCTGGTATGTCCCCAGCCCCGGCCTTTCTGGACGGAAGCCATGAAGGCGGAAGGTATTCCATCGAGGAAGAAGGGAAAGTGATCGGAATAGGGGACGATATGGTCGGCTGTTTTGACGTCAGAGGGCAATTGAGCAATCATTCGTTTGAAAGCAGGGAGTGCATCGGGCATTCCCTGCAGCAATAATCTGAGATTGGGAGAGGCGGCTGTGCTGTCGGCATTGAGGACCATGCGTATTTTTTTGCCTGTTTTCTTGAGGTGATCCCGCAAAGCATAAGAGCCCAGCAGGCCCAGTTCTTCTGCCGTCACCAGAGCGAAAACGACGTCTGTTTTAAGGAGCGGAGCGAAATGTTTCAGGACTCGAGCGGCTTCCAAGACGATACTGGTTCCTGAAGCGTTGTCGTCTGCGCCCTGGGAAATATCATGTCCGTCGTAATGAGCCGTCAGGAGGACAGCCGGTTTTTCCAGTTTAGCCGGCGCTTTCCGTTCACCGATGATGTTGGCGGCTTTTCCTCTTTTCAGTTCATTATTCATTCGCAATTTCAGCTTGACCGGCCCTTTATTCATATAATAACGCAATTCACGCCCCGCTTCATACGATAGACCTATGCCAGGTATGGACCTGGTAAAGTTTTCCGTCGGATCATAAGCCAGGCTTCCGGTTTCCTCTGATACGCCCGGCTCGCTTTTCATAAACAGAAAAGCCGCTGCATTATTTTCAAGGACCGATAGATACTTCTGCAAACGGTGCAAGGGGAATCCATCAGGCGGATTGGCGGATTCAACCAGCGTCATTTTTCCTTTCATATCATCGCTGTATTGCTTCATTTCCATATCGCTTCCGAATCCCGCATCGACAGCTTCCGCCTCCAGATCGCAGGGAGGCGACAAAGGCAGGGCAATACAGGGAAATCCTCTTTCAACGGGAGAAATCATCTGAAGCTGCGCGTCACCCCGCTTCCATACAGGAACATCGATTTCCAGGCGCTGCACGTCATCAAGTCCGAATTCCCGTAACTTTTCAAAAATATAATCCGCTGCCCGCTCATGTCCCTCCTGTCCTATAAAACGAGGCGAACATTCCAGGCAAAGATATTGAAAGCATTCATAAACATTGTCGGAAGTCCATATATCAGCACAAACCATTCTCTCAGCTTCTTTCATTATAAATAATTCCTCTCATTCCATTTTGAAAGCGCCGCATCCGCTGCGAAGAATACGCTCTCTGCATATCAATGGCGAACCTTCCTCCCGAAAAGAACGAAAAGCGTTTCGATCCCTCCGGGGTTCCCATCGACGTTCCTATTATTTACTTGAAAAAAAAATGATTTGCAATTGAGCCCCTATGGTTTGAATATTTTTTACTTTTGATTCCGACTTCAGTATAATGAATAAAGTACGTTTTTGGTTTCTTTCCAAAAAACGCATTAATAAAAAAAAATCATCTTCTTCATGGAAAATATTCTCATAAGTAAAACGAATCTGAAAAGACAAGGCATTCCGGTCTGATTTTTCGCAGGCGAATAAAAGTAAGGGGGATCATCGACCGGAATTATTATATGTAAAAAGGGCAAAAATCAGAGCAAGAAGGGGGAGAAAAATGAGTTGCAGGAGGTTCGCCGGTCAGAAGCCGATGAGCTCATCGTGCTGGTGTCTTTTATAATATTCACTTTTTTTCAGAACATGCCGCTGATGGCGTTCGATCAGCCGTGGGACGGCGGGCACAATACAACGACTCCGTATTATTACGATCCTGAGAATCCTTATGTGCCGGAGGAGAATCCCAATTGTCCTCAGCCTCAGTCTCCGCGTGGATCGCCGGTGTATGTGGCTCGGGGGGTATTATTTCTTCATTATGAGGACATAAAGGTATCGGGAGTGGGACCTGAATTGGAGCTGACGCGTCATTACATGAACCAGGACCGTTATGACGGCCCATTCGGATACGGCTGGCATTTCAATTATTCCATTCAATTATACGAAGTAACTGATTTGGATGACGAATACGTAATTATCAGGCGGGGAACCGGTCGCCGTTGGGAATTCATAAAGAACCAGGACGGGACGTACACATCGAAGACGCGAGGAGTGATTCACAGTTTAACGAAGAATCCTGACGGTAGTTTTATATTCAGTTATGTGTGTTCCGATTGCATAGGGCTTCTGGGGGACGTATTGCATTTCGATTCGGAGGGGCGACTGACGGCGGTTGAGGACAACAGCGGCAACCGTCTGGAATTTGATTACGACATTGAGGGACATTTGACGACGGCGACAGATGCGGTGGGACGTGAGATTCATTTCTTTTACAATTATGAAAACAAGATCACGAGGGTTCTGGACCCTGGGGGAAACTTATTCATATATACGTATGACGGTGAGGGGAACCTCTCTTCGGTAACGGACCCTGTGGGCAATCAGACGGTCTATATTTACGATGAGGAGCATGACTTGGTGAATGTGATTGATGCGAACAACGACACGGCGCTGGAAGTTTCATACGACAACCGAGACAGGGTCAGTTCTTGCACGCGTTACGGTTATACGGAGACCTATGATTATAATCCCGGGTCCTCTTATACGGTGAAGAACACGCCGCGAGGGAATTATACGTATTATTACGATGATGCGGGCAATGTAACCCGGACGGTATATCCTGACGGAACAGAAAGGGAAGATGAGATCAACCTGAATGTCCGGCCGACGCGCCGCACTGCCCCTGACGGTTCGGCCTGGGAATACGAATACGACGGTTGGGGCAATGTGACCCGGATAACGCAGGCTGCCGGAACGGAACTTTCCAGGAACACTCATTATACTTACGATTTCGCCACGAAAAATTTGACGGGATATTATCGCAACAGCGTGAGGAATCCGAGCGGCTATTATTCCGTGAGTTTTGAGTATGACGAGATTGGTAATATAACGAAGCTGACGAAAAGCGGTTATATCAAACCGAGTCAACCCTTCACATATGAAACGACTTATGCTTTTGACAATATGGGACTGCTAACCAGGATCAACGGACCAAGGACCGAGGCGACAGACGTCATCACCTATTCCTACGACAGTATGGGACAATTGACTTCTTTTACTTTGCCCGAAGAAGGCGCCTGGTCATACAATGAATACAATGCATTCGGAAAACCGGGGCTGATCATCGATCCGAACGGCAATACTTCCGGGATAGAATACGATGCGATAAACCGTCTGACGAAAATTACGGCTAACGGCGAGACCTTTCTCGAATATGAATACGACGGGATAGGCAATGTGACTAAAATTTCCAATACTTTGGGCGCGGGTTTATCCCTGAATTATACGCAGGGTGAGATGATTGCTGAAGTAATCAAACCGGACGGTTCGAGGTTGCTGAATCATTATGAGGGATGGGGACTTATCGCTAAAAAGGAGACTTATACCAGCGAAGACGTCCTGGAATCTTTCATCGACTATGAATATGATTCTATGAAGCGCATGACGAAAGTCATTTATCCCGGTTCAGCAACGACGGAAATAGAGTATGATGCGGCGGGCAATCTGACCAAAGTGATCGACAGGCTGGGCAATGAAAAAGCGTTCGAATATGATGCCCTCAACAGGTTAACCGCAAGAAGGGTAATCGTTCCGGACGGGGACGACCTGGTAACGACGTATGAGTATGACGAATGGGACAATTTAACGGCTTTTACCGATCCTGAAGCCCATGTCGTTTCTTTAACGCCGGACGATATGGGTCGGGTAGCGGAAGAAACGACTCCCGCAGGCGGTCATCTCGTTTATGAGTACAATGCGACGGGTATGATGACGAAGATATTTGATGCCAATGGGGATGTCATTCAAAAGGGATATGACGCTCAAAATCGCGTCACATCTATCGATTATCCTGATCCGGCCGAAAACGTTACCTATTCCTACGACGAAACGAGCGTAACCAATGGAAAAGGCATGCTGACCGGGATGACTGACAGGTCCGGGACAACGATCTATAATTATGATCAGCGAAGCCGCGTGACGAATGTTCAACGGACGATCGACGGAAATGATTATATCACCCTGTATCAATACGATCCGAATGACAACTTGACCAAAGCGACCTATCCGAGCGGCATTGAAATTTTATACGATTACGATTCTTCCGACATGGTGAGTCGCATACGGGCATCGGTCAATGAAGACATTCATACCATAGCCGATTCGATAACTTACAACTCATTCAGCGCCGTAGCTTCCATGAGCCTGGGAACGGGCATGAACCGCACGGTTTCCTATGATTCAAAAAGAAACATTACCGGACTCAGCGCCGGCGGCTTCCAGGACATTACAATCGCTTACGATGCTATGGACAACATAACTTCAATAACGGACAATTTAAATTCAGCCGAAAATCAGACGTTCGATTATGATATTCTGTCGCAATTGACTTCCGCTTCGGGGGCCTACGGCGCTGTCACTTACGCTTATGATGACGCCGGCAACCGAACGTTGATCTCCCCTGGTTCGGATACTGTTAATTATAATTACACGGACAACCGCCTTACTTCCCTGAGCGGCGATATAACGGAAAATTTCGCCTACGACGGTAACGGGAATATTACAGCGACTTCTTCAAAAACATTTTCTTACAACGGAACGAACCAGTTGACCCGAATAATGGAAGGAGAGGAACTGAAAGGCAGTTATACCGTTGACGGAAGACGGCGTCGAGTCATAAAGGAGACGACGGCGGAAAAGGTGATTTATATCCACAGCTACGTCAACACGCTCCTTGAGGAATCAGATGAGAACGGAACCCCCTTGCAGAGTTACGTATATCTGTATAATCAACCTGTCGCCAAAATAGTCGGCGATCAGGTTTATTATATGATCAACGATCATCGGGGCGTTCCGACGAAATTAACTGATTCGTCTGAGAACGTTGTCTGGGAGGGAGAATTTCGCCCGTTCGGAAGCGTAAATATACAGATGGAAACGATCAGCAATGAATTAAGGTATCCCGGACAATTGCACGATTCCGAATCAGGACTTCATTATAACCATTACCGGTATTACGATCCTGAGTTGGGACGTTATTACTCCGCAGAGATGTACAAGCCGTGGCTCCTGCAAAACGGGAATTCCGGCCCTGCTCAAAACGGCATGGCGCCTACGCCCGACTACCTCTTTGTAACCGCATATCGCGCGCCCTATACTTATGCCGGCAACGATCCCCTGATGTATGTGGACCGCGACGGTCAACTCGCCATCATCACGACACTGGCCATAGCCGCCGCTATCGGCGCGGTTTTTGGAGGGGCATCCCAGGCTGTTCAAGGCGGTTCAGCAAGCGATATCGCCACGGGAGCATTGATAGGCGCCGGAGCCGGCGCTTTGGGGGCAGGAGCCGGCGCTGCAGTCGCCGCCGGCGGAGCAGCCATCGGAGTTATCGGCGGAGCCGGAAGCATATCAGGCGCTCTGGTTGGCGGAGCCGCAGGCGGTGCAGTCGGAAGCGCAGCAGAAGATATAGGCAATCAGTTATGGATCAGCGATATACCTTATCGCTGCCTGGATTGGGGACACGTAGGAGTCTCCGCAGCCTTCGGCGCCGGAACTGGAGCAGCGAGCGGATTCGTGGGAGATTTCGTCACCTACGGACTGCGGGACGGGTTCAATACCCAGTTGGGCGCCGAACTGACCGGGTCGGTCATGGGCGGAACATACGGAGGACACATCGGTTTCGCCATAGGTATGATGCGCTCTTCCCCCCAGAGAAGCTGCCATTAGCCCGGACTTATAATACAAAATCGTAGTAGAGCGTTCGGATTTCCGCAGATTCACACGTGACTGACTGGAGGACTGCGGAAACATAGCAGCGCTACGGGGAGCGAGTCCGCAGGAAGCAACGATTGAAGGTGCGGGGATTTGGACGCTTGTAACATGTTTTGTATGAAAAATGCGGGTTAGCGCCGCAAATGAAACATATATGTCCTTATCCGTTTTCAACAACGTTGCCGGAATAGAGAGAAAATTTTACTCAGCAATGTCTTACGAAGGGCTCTGACCCCTTCGCAAACCACCATGGTCGCGTACTAAAATGCCCGAACAATATGCGCAACGCCCCGAGGATAGGGCTATCCCCATCGGGTATCTCGTCAGCAACGTTCCGCAATGCGGGCAGGCCAAATCGTAAGAGCGAAGAATATTTCTTCGGAATTTGGCTAACGCCAGGAGATTGCCGATGAGGAAAGTAAAGAAGACGACGGCGTAGATTATTTCTGCGGAGGGATATTCATTTTGTTTTTCAGTTACCCAGTCGGCGAAGGGTATATTGGCGATCAAGATCAGGAAGAACAGGATAATCCAGATGAGAGACAGGATATTTTCTTTCTTTTTGCATTCATCCCGCCGCGCCTTCAATTCCTGAAGAGTAATGGGCCAGGCAGCCCTGATATTCTTGTATGATTGTTGCATAATGGAGGTGCGCAAAAATCGTCGCCGCCGTATAGCCGTACGAACGATTCTTCTGTTTTTCAGTTACGCCGGCTGCAGATCATGACATCAGGGTAAGCAGCCTATTCAGAAGTTCTTATTGTCTTCGGCGAAATGTTCTTTTAGCGTTTCTCCTTATATGATCAATAGAACACTTTCATAATTCCGTGGATTCTGTCGGACCGGTTGCCGAACTGGTCTTCAGCTCTGAAACCGACGTGATAAATGCCGTCTTTCATGAGTCTTCCGTTGAAGCTTTCGCCGTTCCAGTAGAAGACGTTGGCGCCGGGATCGACTTCTGAGAGGAAGAATTCGTTGGCGAGTCTGTTGTCTTCGTTTCTGACCGTCACGTGGATATCGGAAGTTTTGGAAAGCGAGTAGGTGAAGCGACAGGGGGCATTCGGATCAAGCTGGTAGGCGTTTTTGGGATTGTAGAAATTCGGTTCGACGGAGATATCTGCGACGATGGGATCGCTGGCGACGATGATCGCGTTGTCGGACAAGGCCCACATGAGGACTGCCATAACGTATGACTGGTTGAAGGAAGCCACTGTGCCGTCATCTGTCGTTCCGTCCCATACAACGACTTTAGGACCGCTCTTTACCGGTTCTCTCAGATTAATGGTGCGAATACGCTGCTGGGCTCCCCCACTGAACGGCGATATGTATGTCGTCACTTCTGCCGGAGCGCTCAAATGGAACGTCGCCGTCAGGTAATCATCTTCCAGAGGATTGTAACTTGAGGAATAGTTAACTGATGGGAATATCTGGGAGCCGGCGCTACCGGTAAGGTCGAAGTGATATTCCGTGCCGTCGATGACGTAATCGAAAATGAAGAAATAGGCGCCGGAAGGAGCGTATTGACCGAAATCGTCTTTGCCGTCCCATACGTCTGAGTAGTATCCGGGTTGTCTTAATTCCTGATCGACGAGAGTTCTGACATGCTGGACTTCTCTGTTGACTATACGGAGAGTGACGATGCATGTTCCGGTAAGCGTCGATTGTATTTCGACGGTCTGATCGAGAGTAGGATCGAATGATTCTTTGTTTCTCTGGGCGAACAAGGTCATATCCACCAGGATGGAAACACGATCCGTGTCGCTCAATCCATCATTGTCGGTGACTCTCAGCACAGCCTCGTTGTTTCCGGGATCAGTATAAGTATGGGAAGTATAACCGGAATCTTCGGAACTCCAGTCGTAAGTCCCATCGCCGTCGAAATCCCATTCGTAAAGTTCTATCGTGCCGTCGATATCCGTTCCTTCACCCATGAAATCGACCGTAAGCGGACTGTCTCCCGATAACGGGTCAGCCTGCGCTATTGCCGTAGGACGTCCGCTGACGTTTACTTTTATAAGCACAGAGTCGGTTCCCGTCAAACCGTCGTTATCCGTTATGCGGAATGTTGCAGTGAAATCACCGAGATTCTCATACGTATGTGCCGTGATTCCGGTAGTCTCAGAACTCCAGTCGTAAGTCCCGTCGCCGTCGAAATCCCATTCGAAGAGTTCAATGGTCCCGTCAAGGTCGGTTCCATAGCCGGTGAATTCCACTTCAAGCGGCGGAGCGCCTTCCACAGGGTCAGCATAGGCTTCCGCTAGCGGCTCTTCCGAATAACTCGGCATCACAGTGATGGTGATGGTTTCAGAGTCGGATAATCCGTTGTTGTCGACGACAGTGAGTCGCGATTCATAAACGCCGATGGAGTTGAAGGTATAGTTGCGCGCATTGGGGACCCTGGTGTGATAATCATTGCTTCCGTTGCCGTCGTAATCCCAGTAGAAGTGTTCAATTGTGCCGTCTTCGTCTTCGCCGTTACAGACAAACTGCACCGTAAGCGGAACCGTACCTGATACGGGATAGGCGAAGGGCATGGCGACAGGGGCTCCCACTGATATTTCCACCATATCTGTATCGGAAAGGAGATCGTCGTCAGTGACCCTCAAAACGGCCTCATACGAACCTCCTTCCAAATACGTATGGGAAGTATCGCCGGTTTCAGTCGAGAAGTAGTCCATAACGCCGTCGTTTTCAAAGTCCCATTCGTACCGAATAATTTCTCCGTCTGCATCGGTCCCTGTTCCTGAGAAATTAACGATTAAAGGAACGCCGCCCCAAGTGGGATTCGCGTCGGCATGAGCAGTAGGTGCGCCTGAAGAATTGACGGTGATTCTCACAGTATCCGTATCGGTCAATCCCCCGTGATCGGTGACTCTGAACGTGGCCGTATACTCTCCGGGCTGACTGTATGTGTGCGTCGTATCGCCTGTCTCGGTCGAAGAATAATCCCACGTCACTGCCGTTACGGCCACATCATCTATGAACCACCCGTCGCTTGTTGCTGACGAATTGGAGGTAAACCTGAACCGGAGTTTGGTATCGGCATGCCCCGAATATCCGGAGATATCGATTTCAGTGAGCGTCCAGGATGCCCTGTTCCCCGTGTAATCCGCCAGTTGATGCCAGTTGCTGCCTCCGTTGGTGGAGATATACAGATAACCGTGATCGCCGCTTGCCAGCAGATGCCTGTGCTGAAAACGCAACATGGCAGCCCCTTCAGGTATGTTGAAGTTTACAGAGATTGCGCTGGTGTCCGTATAATCGTAATAATCGCCCCAGGGGCTGTCTGTAAGCGAATGGGTCGGCGAATAGGCCGTACCTACGATGAATCCCCAGGTTGGCTGCAACTGCCATTGCGATGAACCGCTTTCAAAATCGTCAAAAAATACCCGGCTGTCGCCGAAGTCCCATTCGTAAAGATCGATCATATTTTCCAGGTCTTCCACTTCGCCGGTAAAGATCACATCCAGCGGCGCATTGCCTTCCTGGGGGTCGGCCAGGGCATGGGCGACCGGAGGCGAATTGCCGACTGTTATGTCTTGCGAGTGAGTATCGGTGAGTCCGTCGTTGTCGGTTACTCTCAGAGTCAACGGAAATACGCCTATATTCGTGTATGTGAAGCTGGTATCGGAAGTGGTTTCCGAGACGTAATCGTAAGCGCCGTTGCCGTCGTAATCCCATTCCCACAGCACGATGGTCCCGTCAGGATCATAACTTTCAGAATCGCCATTCATTGATACGGTGAGGGGATTGGAACCGCTTGTGGGAGAGACGGTGAAATCAGCCGTGGGAGGATAAGCGGAAACCTCTATGGGTTGAGTAACTGCCGTCGCCTGGTTGTTCATCGAATCCGTTACCCTGAGAACCGGTATCCAGACTCCGGTAGAATATGTGTGGGTCGTTTCCGCTCCTGTCGTCGATGACCAATCGTAAATTCCGTCAGAATCGAAATCCCACTCGTAAAGGTGAATGGTTCCATCGCCGAATGGAGAGCTGCCTCCGCCGTCAAACGACACTTCCAGGTCTCCATAGCCGGAGAGTGGATCAGCGCTTGCCCAGGCCGTAACCGGACCTACCCTGATGATTATGGACGTCACATATCCGTGCAGTCCGTCATCGTCGGTGACGCGGAAAACCGGATTATAAATTCCGGGCGAATCGTAAACGTATGATGTATCTCCATCGGTCATCGACATATAATCATATAAGCCGTCGCCGTTGAAATCCCATTGATAAGCGACAATGCTGCCGTCATCGGTTCCCGAACCCGTAAAGTTTACGTTCAAAGGCGCATTGCCCGTCAGCGGAATTGCCGTCGCCGTCGCTTCGGGAGGCGAATCTTCCGCTCCGAATCCGGGCAGAACATCGACATCCCAAGGCGCCGACAATCCCGTTATTTGAAATTCCGGGTCGCCCGCTGCGGACAGCCTGATCAAAACATCATCGTTATAATCGATTGCCCACACGCTCATGGAGCCTGCATCCCAGGCCGTTCCCGAAGGTGCGGTTAATGGAACGGAAGAAACGAGTGTTCCGTCAGCCAAGACCTGGAATATCATTCCCCTCGCTTCATCGCATACCCATACTCGCCTGTCCGCTCCCGCTTCTACCCGATCAGGTTGATCGAATCCGGAAACGCGAAGCAGTTCGCTGCTTCCGTCTGCAGAGAGCAGCACGACTTCGCCGGCGCCTGTATCAGCGACCCAGCATGTCCCGTCCGCCTGGTTGACGCTTACATCAGCGGGTTGATCGAATCCGGGAATTCTTGCCAGTTCGGAGCCGTCGGTCGCCAGTTTTACTATTTCATTATTTCCGGAATCCGATATCCAGACGCTGCCGTCTGTCTGATCCACATCAATTCCTTTTGGAACGTTGAATCCGCCGATACGCTGCAACTCCGTTCCGTTTTCGTCCATAAGGATCGCCTGTCCGTTTCCAGCATCAGAAATCCAGCAACTGCCGTCAGCATGATAGGTCCCCGTATCTTCGGGTTGATTGAATCCGTCAAGCCGCAAGGCTTCATTGCCGCCGGCATCCAGTTTTACAACCTGGTTATTGCCGCTGTCGGCCGTCCAGACAGAAGCATCACCGGGATTCACAGATATGCCGTGAGGACTGCTGAAACCAGAAGCTTCCCATTCCTTCAAACCCGCGATATATCGATGTACCGTGTTCGCTCCCTCATTCACCGTCCAGACCGATCCGTCGCCCGGTCCGGAATAGTCCACCCGCACGGACGCCGTATCAGTGTCCTGAAAACCGTCGTCATCGGTTACTCTCAGTTTCGGTTCGTACGCTCCTGGCTCCGTATAAGCATGAGTCGTCATTCCAGTATCCGCCGAACTCCAATCGTAAGCGTCATCGCCGTCAAAATCCCACTCATACAGAACAATCATGCCAGGCAATACGTCCGTTCCCGTTCCGTTGAACTCCAACTCCTGATTTACATATCCGAGCGGAGGATTCACTTCAGCCGATGCCGTGGGATAACCCGCGGGTTTTACGACAACCTTCGTCAGCTCCGTATCCTTTAAATCATCGTCATCCGTTACGCGAACAATGACGTTCGTCGTGACCGGCGTTTCATAATTGTAAGAAGTTTCTCCCGACTGCGTAGTTTCATCGTATGTACCGTCGCCGTCGAAGTCCCATTCATACTGAATGATCTCACCGTCATAATCGTGCGCCGCAACCTCAAACTGAACCGCCAGCGGCGCCGCTCCCTCCTCAGGGTCTGCCGTAAACGATTCTATTACGGGAGGATATTTCTTCAGCGTAAATGTTACACTCGTCTCGTCAATCAAATTGTCGTCGTCTCTTATCCTGAGCCAGGCGTTAACCAATCCTGCTTGAGTATATTCATGGACGACCGTTCCTGTCGTTTCAGAACTCCAGTCATAACCGCCGCCCCCGTCAAAATCCCATTCGTAAAGGATTATTGAACCGTCCTCATCATGACCCCGGCCCATCATGACGATCTCGCCTGCCGGAAGGACCTCTCCGTCGTTCGGATAAACTATCTCCGCTACAGGATTGGATTGAGGGTGAATCCTTACAATATCGACATCAGTTTGTCCGTCGTCGTCGGTCACCCGTAAAGCGGCATAATTGTATCCGGGATTCTCGTAAACGTTGGAGGTATCAGGCGTATCCGGAGAGGTGTAGTCCGGGGTAAATCCGTCAGTGATCATCACGTCGTCTATAGTCCATCCGTCGTCATTGCCCGTTCCGTCAGAATAGAAACGGAATCGCAATATTACGTCGGTTGACCCTGAATAGCTCGAAATATCTATCGCCTCCTGCACCCACAAATCACCCGTATTGTCGTTATAGTCATAGGAAGCCAATTCTGTCCAGACTTCGCCGCCGTCAGTTGAAATTTCCACGTATGCCGTATCATTAAAATCAACCTCTTCATCCGCCGCCAGCTTGTAGTAAAAACTCAGTTCAGCCGTTGTCCCGCCGGCTAAAGAAAAACTGTGTGACGTCAAGGACGCGTTCATATCCGCAGAATAATCTCCACTGGGACTTTCCGACCAGGAATGAGTTCCGGAAAGCGCATCATAGTCCTTGATTCCCCAGGGCGGGTCTGCTCTCCATTGGTGAGGACCGTTTTCTGCGTCGTCAAAGAAGAAATAATATTCGTAATCCCATTCGTACAATGTAAGGGTTCCATTCGGATCGGAAGAATTCGCGCCGATAAGATCGACCGACAGCGGCGCCAGGCCGTATTCCGGATCAGCTTCCGCCGTTGCGTCAGGCTTGCCCGCATTTACCTCAACAGCCGCCGTATCCGTTACCATATTGCCGTCGTCGTCCGTTACTCGAAGAGCCGCATGATACGTCCCTGGTTCGGCATACGCCGCCGTCGTATTGGGCTGATCGACGGAGGTATAATCCGCATTGAATTCCTGCGATATTTTTACGTCGTCAATATACCATCCGTCGTAAGTCGTTGAAGAATTGGTATTCAACCTGAACCTTATCTGCACTTCAGCCTGATCGTCGTAAGCGCTTATATCCAATTCCGCTTTTATCCAGGCGACCTGCGTTCCGCTGTAATCGGTCACCGTCGTCCAATTCTGGCCCCCGTCGGTTGAAATTTCAACATAACAGTAATCATTGCCGGATTGAGTCTCATAACGGTGCCAGAAGGATAAAACTGTGCCTGACGGATTCTCAGGCAGTGCGAAAGATGCGGAAGTCAACGCAGTATTTGAATTGTTGCCGTAATTACCTTCAGGACTGTCCGTCCAGCAATTCTCCGCGCTGTGATAATCTTCATTCGTCCTGCCCCAGGGGCTTTGAGCCGCCCAATCGCTTTGATCGGATTCCATGTCGTCGAATAATGCCGGCGTGACGTCGAAATCCCATTCATAAAGCTCTATAGTTCCGTTGGGATCGTACGAATTCTCGCCGATCAAATTTACGTCGTCGTTAATGAAACTCTCTTCAGGGTCCGCTTCTGCCACAGGTACAGGATAATCTCCGGGATATACGCTGATATGGACGCTGGTGGTTCCGGTATCGTAATAATTATCGGTAACTTTGAAAACAGCATCATATTCGCCCGGCGCCTGATATACTTTTATCGTATTGCCGTCGCCGAATCCGCTCCAGTCAAAATCCCCGTCGCCGTCAAAGTCCCACTGGTAAAGAATTATGTTTCCGTCCGGGTCTTCTCCGGAACCGGTGAAATGGACGGACAGAGGAGCATTTCCCTGCGTCGGGTCTGCGTCGGCATAGGCGAAAGGACGCCTGCTGTTGAACGATAATTCGACGGTATCGTCAGCCGTCTGACCGTCATTGTCCGTCACGCGGAAACGCGCCGTTATATCACCGTAATCCGTGTATAAATGGTCAATGTTGCCTGATGAAACGCTGAACCAGTCAAAAACCCCGTCATCTTCAAAGTCCCATTGATAAAAGACGATCGAGCCGTCCGCATCCGAGCCGCTGCCCGTAAAACTTACCGTTATGGGAATTCGACCGCTCAACGGACTGCCGCTCGCCGTCGCCGTCGGCTCTGACTTCAATACTTCCACCGTTACCGTATCAATCGCCACCACGTTGCCGGTATCGGTCACTTTCAACACCGCTTCATAGACTCCATAAGCGCTGTAAGTATGATTTTTCGTCTTGGGATTCTGATTGGCGCTTTGAAAAGAATCATAAAAACCGTCGCCGTCGAAATCCCACTGGTAACTCTCCGCTTCTCCGTCAATCGGATCGTAAAAGCTCCCGCTGAATGTGACCTGTAACGGAGCATATCCCGTCGAAGGCTCAACCTCGGCGAAAGCCTGCAGCGCGCCGACGCGTACATGCTGAGAAAAACTTATGTCGCTTAAATATTTTTCATTGGTTACGCGGAATACGGGATTAAAAACGCCGTTCTGAGAATAGGAATGAGTCGTATATCCGTTTTCAGTTGATGACCAGTCATAGGTTCCGTCGCCTTCAAAGTCCCATTCGTAAAGGATGAGTTCATTTTCTTCATCGACGCCCCAGCCGTCGAAAATAATCTCATCGCCGATCTGAACTCTCACGGGATAGACGTCGGAAAAAGCTTGGGGCGATCCGATAGGGGGTTCGGCATAGTATATTTCCACGTCGTGGGGCCGATTGAAGTCTTCATTCCTGATGACTTCCATGCCTGAAACCAGTATCTTTATAACATCGTTGTCTCCGTACGAGGCTACCCAGCAACTTCCGTCCCGGGGATCGACGCAAACGGAATAAGGATTATCGATTCCGGGAACCTCGAACAGTATGTTCCCGGAAGTATCCAGCTTTACCACCCGGTCATTGCCAGAATCGGCCACCCAGCACGAACCGTCGATAGGATTGACGGAAACGTCGCGCGGATAATTGAAGCCGCCTTCCCTTATCAGCTCGAAAGTTCCCGAAGGCGCAATTTTTACTATCTGATCGTGGTTGGAATCTGCCGCCCAGCACGTGGCATCCCCGGGATTCACCGATACTGCGCTTGGATCATAGAAACCTCCCTTGACATGATGGTAGCCGGAATCTCCGCCGACGTCGTACTGATCGGGAACATCAGGATACAGACTGTAAATCCTTCCGCTGTTCTTGTCCGCAACCCATACGAAACCGTTGGACTGGTTCACTGAAACGTCGAATGGATAACTGAAACCCGTTATGGTGATATGATGACCCGTATCGCTGCTTATGTCATATCCGTCCGGTACGTCTGCATCGAGTTTCACCACGGTATTGTGATTGCGGTCCGCTACCCACGCATCACCCGTGTCTTCCTTTACGTCAACTCCTCGCGGATAATAGAATCCGCTTATACGGCAGAGCTCTTCTCCCGTTCTGGAAAGCTTTACAACCTGATGCGAGTTGAAGCACGCAACCCATACGGCGCCGCTTTTGTTATCGGCGCTGACGGAAATAGGCCCATCGCATAAATCGATCCTTACTTTTTCATCTCCGGATGAAAGCAGCAGCTTTACCACTTCATCATTGTTCGTATCCGATACCCACAGGAACAAACCGCGTCCCGTGAAGCCGAAATTGGCTGAAAGAATCGCCAGGTCCAGTTCATTCACAAACCCGTCCTTGTTTAAATCAGCCTCCGGATTAAAATCAGGGTCTCCCTCCTGCGTATCCCGGGCTAATGAAAAAACCCAGAGATCATGTCCGTCGACACGGCCTGACTCGTTTATGTCTCCCGCTATACCGCCGGTTTGCCCTGAAGATACTGCCGACGTCAGCATACAAAACATAAGAAGGGTGAGCGCCATAGGCGACCAGGCAGGTAATTTGAAGTAATTCCAGAGATCGGAACGAATGAAATCTTTCATGATTTTCCCCCTTTGCATCCCATCTTTTTTGCAATATTGACAGCTAATGCATAAATGTATACGTCCTTTCGATTTCCCATATATTTTTTTTATTCCTTAAATTTACTCCTTAATTTATCGATTATTTTTTTTAAGAGTCATCAGTTTCACGAAGAAAGCTGACAGAATCATCATAAGTAAAAAGATACCTTGAGCGTTCAGAGCGGGTACCGGGGCCGGCGTGGGAACGATTGTGGGCGTGGAGGTATAATCGAGCGTGGGCGTGAGCGTAGGCGTCTCTGTATGGGTAGAGGTAGCCGTCGGCGACAGGGTAGGACTGGACGTAATCGTTGGCGTAAGCGTGGGAGTATATGAAGAACCGCTTGTGGCGGTGGGAGAGATCGTTACCGTCGGCGTTAAGGTGGGCGAGTAGGAAGGGGTATGCGTAGGAGAAAAAGTGAAGGTGGCCGTAGCTGTGCTTGTAGGGGAATAAGTGGGAGTGGCCGTCGGCGTCATGGTCGGACTGAGAGTCACGGTGGGCGTGGACGAGAAAGTGGGCGTCAGCGTAACCGTGGGGCTGAGCGTAACCGTAGGCGTCAGGGTCGGCGTGAAGGACCACAGCGGCGTGGGCGTCGCTGAAGGACTCGGCGTCATCGTAGGCGGCGGCGTTGCGCCCCAGGGATCGTAGTTGATGTTGTCTGAAACGGGTTGCCCGTTGGGATTCTCGTTAACCAGACTGCAATCGGGATTCCCCTCCGTCGAAACGTCGTGCGGCCCCCCGATATCTCCCCACCAGCAATCCAGAGCGTCCACACAGTAATCCGAAGCATTATAGGCAGCCCACGACTCATTGAAATAAAATTCATTTTCGTCGATGCTCAGAACGCTTGCGCTCGCCGGGTCTACCCGGAAGCCGGTGTCGTTATCGTCAAACACATTTCCTGTTATGACCGTATTCAATTCAGCCGACGAATTTTCCACATAAACCAGGGCAGTCTTATGGTTGCGGAAATAATTGTTTTCTATAACCGGTTCTGAAGTGACCGATTGATAGTAAACGCCGTAACGTGTCGAGCTTCCGTAACCCTGGTTGCTGTCCGTGATGAGACAATTGGTGATGGTCGGTGATGATTCATAACACCAAACCATGTAATTGCGCCAGGTTTCTCCCGAACCCGTATCGTCGTCACGCAACCCGCCGTACCGGATAATGCAGTTATCCAGTATGCTGTCTCCGGCATTGCTGTTGAACCTGATGTAACCCCAGTCGCCGCCGTCCGGAGTCGTCAGAAATCCGTCATAATTAGTATCGCCTCCGGCGTAATCATCCCTTATGGAAGTAAAGCAAATCGGCTCTTCATAGGTTCCGTCGGCATGCAACGTGCCGTTGACCGTCAAACGCCGTGTGTACTGATACCCTCCGGAATAGTTTTCGTGATCGTATTCGAATTTGACGATTATGCCCGGATCAATGGTTAAGGCTGCATCAGACGCTACACTGATGTCCGAAACCAGGACATAAGGCATTCCTGACCCCTGAATATCTATCCAGGCGCCGGAAGCATCCTCTATAGTCCCTCCTGCAGCAACAGCTTCATACCTGTTGTTCTCAATTATGTTGTCGGAATATTCGGGGAAGGAGGCATCGAACTGTCCCAGCGGATAACCCGTATTGTCGATAACCGTATTTTGTGTGATGCTACAAAGACCGTCATAACAGTAAATGCCGTTCTTTCCGCTGGTGATCATGTTTCCGGATATTAATCCCTGGTCTGCATCTTCCACGCGTATCCCGTTATCCGCTCCCTCAATGAAATTGTCTGTTATGTCGGGATTGCCGTATTCCTGAATGGCCGAACGAACGAATATGCCGTTGCCGCATTCCGTCAGCACATTGTTCTTGACGACGGCCAATTGCGATATGGAACCGCAGTAAATTCCCCACGTCCCGCCGCCGCTGAACTCATTGTCTCTGATCTCGCTCAGTAACGGAGGCCAGGCATTTTCATCTTCTGTGTAGTAAAATCCGTAGTGCCCATTTTCAATCACGTTGTCCGTGAAAATTACCTTCTCCGAAGCTTCCTGGAAATACACCGTTATTTTGGTTCCGCCGCCGTAAGACCGGTTGGCGTCCTTAAACAGGCAATTCGTGATGCTCGGAGCACACTGATAGCACCAGACCATGTAGTTTCTCCAGGTTTCATAATATCCCGAATCATCGTCACGCAATCCTCCATACCTGATCTCACAGTATTCCATAACGCTGTCGGAGCTCCTTAATTTGATGTAACCCCAATCACCGTCCCTGGGCGTCGTATTACCGTAATCCGCATTCGTGTCTCCGCCGATTTCATCATCCCTGATGGACGTAAAACATATCGGCTGTTCCGCAGTTCCCTGGGCCGTCAATGTTCCGTTGGTTATCAGGCGTAATGTCCTGTCGTAACCTCCTGAGTATTCATAATGATCATAGTCGAGTTTCACTATCATTCCCGGATCGATCGTCAACGACGCATCGTAGTCGACTGCGACGTCTGATACGATCACGTAAGTCAATCCCAGTCCCTGAATATCATGCCAGGTGATATCCGAAGTCATCGTGCCGCCGACCGCGACAGCGTACCTTCTGTTGTCGATTATAGTATTGTCCGCATAAACAGGGAAGGCATCTCCGAATTGACCGAACGTATACCCTTCAGTATCTGAAATAACGTTTTCTGTGATCTCGGCATCGCTGTCCGTGCAATAAATGCCGTTATTCCCGCCCAATATCTGATTATTCTGCACCAGGCAGGGATAACTGTCATAAATGTGAATCCCTGTTCCCGAACAATTGAGTATCGTATTATCGACCACATCCGGAGCGCCGTAGTCAATGTTGTTGATGGCCGCTTTAACGTAAATTCCGTTCTCTCCGTCCGTTATCACATTCTCCGCTAATTCCGTCATGTGAGATACAGGCGTGCAATAAATGCCCCAATTCTCGGCTCCGGTAATATCGTTTCCGGTTATTACCGTCTGGAGCGGCGGCCAGGCGAATGTATTTTCGCTGTAATACAATCCGTAATCTCCGTTGATCAATTCATTGTCCGTGAAGACGACCGGTTGCGTGACCGACTGATAATATACGGCGATGTGCGATCCTGAACCGTAAGACCTGTTCGAATCTTTAAAGACCGAATTGGTGATGGAAGGCGCACATTCATAACACCATATCATGTAATTTCGCCAGCTTTCGCCGCTGCCTGCATCATCATCCCGCAACCCGCCGTAACGAACTTCGCAATAATCCATCGCGCTCGCGGAATCATAAAGCATTATGTAACCCCAGTCGCCGTCCCGCGGCGATGTCAACGGACCGTCTCTGTTCGTGTCTCCTCCGATCGTATCGTCACGCATGGAAGTAAAGTATATCCTGTTGTTTTCCGTTCCCAGCGCCTCCATTACGCCATGCACGATCAACCTTGACGTATACTGATATCCGTCGCTGTATGTCGAATGATCATATTCGAATTTCACGACGGTTCCCGGTTCGATGGTCAAGGTCGCAGTCGAACAGATTGAAACGTCGTGATCGATAACGTAAGGACCGTTTGCAGCCGTCCACGTCGTATCTTCGCATATTTCGCCGGTGATGATCGTTCCTTCGGCCGGTGTACCCGCAGGCGTCTGACTCGGCATTACCGTCGGCACAACTGTCGGCTCCGGCGTCCCCGGCGTCGGGACCGTCGTCGCCGTTCCCGTCGGCGCAGGAGTATGCGTCGGTCCAGGCGAATAGGTGCCGGTCGGAACTTCCGTTGGTTCAGCCGTCGGCGTAGGAGTGGGCGTCGGCGGCACAACATCGGTCCAGGGATCATATTGGACGTAATCGCTTACCGCATCCCCGGCATCATTGTCGTTGACTCCGCCGCACCATTCTCCGACATCCGAATCATCATCCGGACCGTTCACGTCTCCCCACCAGTTCAACGCGGCATAAACGCACACATCTACGCCGTTGTGGATCGCCCAATCCGTATTGCCTGAAAATTCGTTGCCCGTTGCGATGAAATTATGCTCCTGATTGAGGTCCAAATACAGGCCGGTCGAGTTGTTATAGAAATAGTCATGCCTTATCCTCGTTTCCAGCGGAGGCCACAGGTCATCGGCTTCTCTGAAGTAAAGGGCTGTTTCATGGTCTTCAAGAAGATTATTCTCAAACAGAACCGGTTCCGATACATCCTGGAAATACACGCCGATATGCGTTCCTCCTCCTATGCTCCTGTTCGAATGCATGATCCGGCAATTGGAAATCAACGGAGATGCCTGATAACACCATATCATGTAGTTCCGCCAGCTTTCGCCGCTGCCGCCGTCGTCATCACGCAATCCCCCGTAACGGATCACGCATCGATCAAGAATACTGCCGGAGTCGTCCAATCTAATGTATCCCCAATCTCCGCCTGCAGGCGTCGTCGCCGATCCGTCTGCATTTGTATCGCCGCCTACGGAATCGTCGCGGACTGAAGTAAAATAAATCGGATTCTCTGTCGTACCCTGCGCGTTCAGTATGCCGTTTGCAATTAAGCGAATCGTGTATTGATATCCTCCAGAATAATTTTCATGATCATATTCCAGTTTAACTGCGATTCCCGGTTCTATGTTGAGTATTCCATCGTCTTCAATGGTGAGGGTTTCCGTAACTACGAAGGGCCAGCCGAGTCCCTGGACATCGTACCAGTTCGTTTCCTGACCGATGGTTTTTCCTGTCGCTATAGCTTTGTACTCCATGCCCCACATTCCATTGCCTTCAAATACCGGGTTCCCGTGCCCGAACCAGGCCAGAGGATAATTTTCATTGTCCAGAATCAGATTATCAACGACCTCACAAGAGCTGTCGTTAAGATAAATGCCGTACCCGCAGCGGTCAAGCGTATTCATGCCGACCGGTTCAGAACCCGCTTCGACGATATAAATTCCCGTCCTCGTATCGTACATTTCGTTCCATTCTACGGGAGGAACGCCGTAAGGCTCGCCGGCCCGCAAAGCATTAACGTAAATTCCGCCATCCTGATCGAAAATAAGGTTGCCGGATATATTCCCCTGATGAGATGTCCTGCCGCCGTAAAACGCCCAGTCGCTTCCGCCGTAAATAACATTATCCGTGATTTCGACCGTTGGAATAGGCCAGACATCTTCCTCTTCCCAGTAGTAAATGCCGTATCCCCCGTTCATTATGACATTATCGGAGAACACGACGTCTCCATCCGCGTTGTCGTAATAAACCGTGCAGAATGGTCCTCCGCCGTAACTTCTGTTGGAATCCAGGAATGTGCAGTTCGTGAAGTCCGGCGCTGAATGATAACACCAGATCATGTAGTCGCGCCAGTTTTCTCCGGAACCGCCGTCGTCGTCCCTGAGTCCGCCGTACCTGAATTCACAGTATTCGAAGTTGTTTTCAGAGTTGTCTATCCTGATGTAACCCCAGTCTCCGTCACGCGGGGTCGTCTCCGCACCGTCGCCGTTCGTGTCGCCCATAACCGTGTCGTCCCGCATGGACGTAAAGTATACGGGCTGCTCCGGCGTTCCTTGAGTTTCAAGAATACCCTTGATGAACAGGCGACTGGTGTATTGATAACCCCCCGAATAATTTTCATGATCGTAAAAGAACTTCAGGGCCAGGCCGGGTTCGAGAGCGACCGTTGCGCCGTTGTCTATAGTCAACGTCCCGTCGATCACATAAGCTAATTCCAATCCCTGCACTTTCGTCCATTCGCCGTCCTTTTCGATCGTTCCGCCCAAAACAATACCCGAGTATCTGTTTCGCTCGATCGTGTTGCCGACGTAAGTCGGGAAGGATGAATCGAACTGGCCGAAGGGATACCCTGAATTATCCGCTACTGTATTGCCCATGAGGACGCAATCGGAATCATAACAGTAAATTCCATTGACGCAATCCATGATCGTATTTTCATAAATGTATCCTTCACCGCCGTCCTGCGTCTGTATGGCGATCCCGCAGCCTGTTATTTCATTGTATGCTATATCAGGAATGCCGTACGGCGCATACCAGAGGATAGCATCCACATACATGCCGTAATCGCAGTCGGTGATCGTATTGTTCATTATTTCGGCATCCATGGAGATGTCGTTGCAATAAAGGGCCCAGTGGTTGCATCCATGCATTACGTTATTGTTAATACGACTTTCCAAAGGCGGCCAGTAGGCTTCGTCTTCATTGTAATACAGACCGTAATCTCCGTTTTGTATCTCATTGTTCTCGAAAATTACCGGTTCTGAAACCCTCTGATAATAAACCGCAATATAAGGACTCGAACCGTAGGACCTGTTCGCGTCGATGAATCGGCTGTTGGTGATTGCAGGCGAACACTCATAACACCATACCATGTAATCATGCCACGTTTCGCTGCTGCCGGAATTGTCGTCTCTCAACCCGCCGTACCTCACATCACAATAATCCATCACGGAATCTGAATTATAGAGTCGTATGTAACCCCAATCGCCGTCCCGCGGCGCCGTGTCGTTCCCGTCTCGGTTGGTGTCTCCTCCAACCGAATCGTCCCTGATTGATGTGAAGTAAATCCGGTTTTCTTCCGTTCCCTCAGCGATCATAACTCCATGGACGATCAGTCGTTTCGTATACTGATAACCGCTGCTGTAAGTCGAATGGTCATATTCAAATTTGACCACCACGCCCGGGTCTACGGTCAACGTCGCCGTTTCGCAGATGCTCACGTCATCATCAATCACGTAGGGACTGCCGGCCTGCGTCCAGGTCGTATCTTCGCATATTTCGCCGGAAAGATGAGTTCCTTCCGCAGGAGTAGGCCAGGGCGTTTCCGTCGGCTCAACAGTAGCCGTTGCAAATGCCGTCGGCGTAATGCTTCCCGCAGAAGTCGGCGTCATCGTCGGAGGTTCCGTCGGCGCCGGAGTCGACGTCGGCTCAGGCGTATAAGTCGAAGTCGGTACCTCTGTCGGGGCTTGCGTTCCTAAAGGCGTCGGCGTCGCCGGCTCAATCGATCTCCACGGAACATAGTCTACATAATCGCTTACCGAATCGCCTCCGTCGTTGTCGTTAACCGAACCGCACCACTCGCCCAGGTCGGAATCGTCGTCAGGGCCGCTGACGTCGCCCCACCAGTTGTTCTCCGCTATGACGCACACTTCCGTTATATTGTCCAGCCCCCATTCCGCATTACCGGCAAATTCATTATCCGTTATCACGACATCCGTATACTCACTGGGCCTTAAATAAAGCCCTATGTTGGAATTATGAAATTTGCATTCCTGAATCACGCTCTCCAGCGGCGGCCATACCGAATCCGCTTCACGGTAATACATGGCCGTTTGATGATTGGACAGATAGTTGCCTGTAAACTCAATCGGTTCGGTTATGTTCTCGAAATAAACCCCGAACCGGCTCCCGCCGCCGTAATTCGTGTTGGAATCCGAAATGATGCAGTTCGTTATCGCCGGCGATGCCTGATAACACCACACCATGTAATTCCGCCAGGATTCGTTGTACCCGCCGTCATCGTCCCGTAATCCTCCGTAACGTATTATACAATGGTCCAACACGCTGTCGGAATCCCGCAACATGACGTATCCCCAGTCTCCGCCGTTGGGCGTCGTAAAAGAATCGTCGTTGTTTGTATCGCCCGCTATGGAATCGTCCCGGATTGACGTGAAATATATCGGCTCTTCCGCAGTTCCGTCCGCATTCAATATGCCGTATGCACTCAATCTCGAAGTGTACTGATAACCGCCGGAATAACTGCCGTGATCATAAGCGAATTTTACGACCGTACCCGCAGGAATGGTCAATACTCCCCCGTAATCCACCGTAACCGTATCCAGTACCACTGTGGGATAACCCAGTCCCTGTATGTCATGCCATTCCACCTCATAATCGATCTCTCCGCCCACCGCTACCGCCGGATACAAGTTGCCCCATATTCCGTTATACTCGAACGTCGGACTACCGTCGCCGTAACGGTATATGGGATAACCGTCGTTATAAACGAACATATTGCCTGTGATCAGCGATGACGATTCATTCAGAAATATCCCGTAATCGCTTCCCTCAACGATATTATCGGCTATCAGACTCTCGCCGGCATTATAAAGTTGTATGCCTGCAGCGGAATCATATATTTCGTTCCTCAATATCGGAGGAGCGCCGTAGAGTTCGCCTGCCAGGGTCGAATTGACGTATATTCCTCCGCCCTGCTCGTAAACCACATTGTCCGCAACCTGCGACAGATGGGATATGTCCTCGCAGTAAATGCCCCAGTTGTTCCCACCGTGAATGACGTTGTTCGACAGGTCTGAAGCGAACGGCGGCCAGGCATCGCTCGATTCATGGTAATATAAACCGTAATCGCCGTTAATGATGATATTGTCCGTAAAGATGACAGGTTCTTCAATATTGTCGTAATAAACCGTGTAAAACGGAGACCCGCCGTAGCTCCTGTTAGAGTCCATGAAAATACAATTTCGGAATTCCGGGGAAGAATGATAGCACCAGACCATGTAATCTCGCCACGTCTCGCCGTATCCGTGATCATCGTCATGCAGTCCTCCATACCGGAATTCGCAATATTCGAAAGAATTGTCCGAATTGTAAATCCTGATGTATCCCCAGTCGCCGTCGCGGGGTGTCGTAAGAGGTCCGTCGCCGTTAGTGTCTCCGTAAACCGTGTCGTCGCGTTCCGATGTAAAATAGACATGCTGCTCGGATGTCGCCTGCGCATCGAGTATACCCCTGACGAACATCCGGGGCGTATACTGATATCCGCTGGAATAGCTGCCATGATCATATCTGAATTTGACGGCCATGCCCGGAACGATTGCCAAGGTCGTCCCTTCTTCAATCGTCAGATCGCCCGTTACGACATACGCCAGTCCCAGGTCCTCTACGTCGTACCACAATCCGTCTTCGCTTATGGAGCCGCTCGTCGCAATACCCCAATGCCTGTTGTCGGCGATATTATTATCGTAATAATAGGGGAAAGAATTCCCGAACTGACCGAGAGGATAACCGGTGTTGCCGGCAATCGTGTTTTCCTCTATGATGCAATGCGAATCATAACAGTATATTCCGTTGCCGCCGTCCGTTATCTCGTTCATGTATATCCAGGCATAATCGCCGTAATGGACTTCGATTCCCGTTCCGGTTCCGCTGATGACGTTATACGTTATATCAGGAACGGAATAAGGATCGCCTGGAGGCGAACTTTTAACATAAATTCCGTCGTCGCAATCCGTTATTTCATTACCGCTTATCTGCCCCATCATGGATATGGACGGACAGTAAATCGCCCAATTGTTGCACCCCATCATGGCGTTGCCGGATATGTCGGGCTCCAGCGGAGGCCAACCCGCGTCGCCTTCCGTGTAATACAGCCCGTAATCTCCGTTATCAATAGTATTGCCGTTGAACTGAATCGATTCCGTTACGGAATGATAATAAACCGAGATGTAACTTCCTGAACCGTAGGATCGATTCGAATCGATGATATTTGTATTGGTGATCGCCGGAGAAGACTGATAACACCAAATCGAATAACACCGCCAGCTTTCGCCGCTGCCCGAATCGTCGTCCCTCAATCCCCCGTACCTGACTTCGCAATAATCCATAACGCTGCTGGAATCGAATAACCTGATGTAAGCCCAGTCGCCGTCGCGAGGCGTCGTCGCCGGACCGTCGCCGTTGGTGTCGCCCGCAACCGTGTCGTCGCGTATCGACGTGAAATAAATCCTGTCTGATTCTGTACCCTGGGCATCAAGTACGCCGTTCACTATCAGACGTTTCGTATACTGATACCCGCTGCTGTATGTGGAATGATCATATTCGAATTTTACTACTACCCCGGGATCGACGGTTAATGTCGCCGTCTCGCATATAGTCACGTCATCATCAATGATATAAGGACTGCCAGCGATGTCCCACGTTGTGTCTTCACATATCTCTCCGGAAACATGAGTCCCGGGCGCCGGCGTATTAATCGGCGTCTCCGTCGGTATTACCGTTGAAGTGGGTTCCGGGGTCGCCGTCATTACACTCATCGTCGCCGTCGGCGGCTCCGTAGGCTCCGTCGTGGCCGTGGGGGCAGGCGTATGGACCGGCGTCGCCGTGCTCTCCGGCGTCGGCGTCGGCGGCTCATCGGTCGTCCAGGGTACATAATCCACGTAATCGCTTACTGCTTCCCCGGCATCATTGTCGTTGACCGAACCGCACCATTCGCCTGCGTCCGAATCGTCGTCCGGACCGCCGGCATCGCCCCACCAGTTGTTCTCCGCCTTTATGCATATCTCCTCGCCGTTATTCAACGCCCAATCCGTATGACCGGAAAATTCGTTGCCGGTAATCGACAATTCCGTATTTGTAAACGGCTCTAAATAAATGCCCGTGTAATTGTCTGAGAAATAATTTCCCGTTATCTCACTTTCAAGCGGAGGCCATATCGAATCATCCTCGCGATAGTCCAGCGCCGTCTCATGATCATGCAGAACGTTGTTCGCAAAATGCACGTCCTCATACACGCTTTCATAATAAACGCCTTTCCTCGTCGATCCGCCGTATCCCGTATTGGAATGGGAAATAATACAATTCGATATGGCGGGCGAAGCCCCGTAACACCATATCATGTAATTCCGCCAGGATTCGCCGGAACCGCCGTCATCATCGCGCAATCCGCCGTAACGAATGATGCAATGATCCAGCACGGAGTCGTTATCGCTTAAACGCATATATCCCCAGTCACCGCCTGCTGGAGTCGTGAATGCGCCGTCGCTGTTTGTGTCGCCGGCGACCGAATCGTCTCGTACGGAAGTGAAGTATATGGGCTGATCTTCCGTTCCCTGGGCATTAAGTATTCCATTTGCGAACATGCGTAATGTCGAATCGTATCCTCCGGAATATTCGTAATGGTTGTAATCGAACTTGATCACTACACCCGGCTCTATGTTTAGCGTTCCGCTTGAATCGATCGTCAACGTTTGCGTGATTACGAACGGCCGCCTCATCTCCTGAACGTCATACCATGTGACCTCATCATCTATCTCGCCGCCCGTCGCTATTCCAGGATACTGATTGTCCTGAATAATGTTGCCGCTGAATGTCGGAACGCCGTCTCCGAACCATCCCAATCCATATTGGTCGTTGTTGATGATTATATTGTCAGTAACGACCGACGAAGAATCCTCAAGATACAGTCCATAACCGCAGTTCTCTATTAAATTCATGGATACGATGCTCTCCGCGCCGTTTTTTATTTTCAATCCCGCTCCCGCATTATAAATTTCGTTCCATTGAACCGCCGCCGCTCCATACGGAGCATACGACAAAGCGCTATTCACATAAAAGCCGTATCCCTGGTCCTGAATGAGATTATTCACTATCTGTCCGGTGTGGGAAATTCTGTCGCAATATATACCCCAATGATTGCCGCCCATTATGACGTTATTGGAAATATCCGACTCCGGCGGAGGCCATATGCCGGTGTTTTCACGATAATAGACGCCGTATCCGCCTTCGAGTATAACATTGTCCGTGAACAGGCACGTGTCTGTGACGTTGTCGAAAAATACGGTAATGAAGGATGATCCGCCATAGCTGACGTTGGAATCCGTGAAGATGCAATTCGTGAACGATGCGGCGCCCTCATATATCCAGACCATGTAATCGCGCCAGGTTTCGCCGGAACCTCCGCTGTCGTCCCTCAAACCGCCGTAACGGAATATGCAATGTTCGAGCTGATTGTTCTCCCCGGACAACCTGACATAACCCCAGTCTCCGTCGCGAGGATGCGTCAGTCCGCCGTCCCCGTTGGTATCCCCTATCGCTTCATCATCCCTGATCGAAGTGAAGTAGATGGGGTCCGCTTCAGTTCCTCTCGCATCCAGGTTGCCGTGAGCGATCATTCTTAATGTATATTGGTAACCGCCGGAATACGTTCCGTGATCGTAATCGAGTTTCACAACCGTTCCGGGCTCCATCGTCAACGTCGCATCCGATCCTACCGTCAAGGTCGATATCACTGCATAAGCGACTTCATCCAATCCATACCAATGAGCATCATGATCGATAGTCCCTCTGACCGCTATCGCCTGCAACGTATTACCCGTAATCGTGTTGTTTTCATATACCGGAGATGAATCGTCATACTGCCTTACGGGATAATTCGAATGACCGGTTATTACATTGTCGAAGAAACGGCAACGGCAATCGCTGAAATATATCCCCGTTTCTCCGTTCGTTATCTCGTTGCCCGTTACGTAACTCTTGCCGCTGTCGTATATCTCAATTCCCGTTTCCGCTCCGTTTATCACATTATCCGTTATGTCCGGCGTTCCGTAAGGTTCGCCAGGCAACGAAGGCTCAACATAAATGCCGTTCCCGCAATCATCGATATCGTTGGCGCTTATCATGCCCAACTGTGATACTGGATTGCAGTTTATCGCCCATTCCGATAAATTCCTGAATACGTTGCCGGAAAGATTTATTTCCAGAGGCGGCCAGTAAACGTCACCTTCATTGTAATGGAATCCGTATCCTCCGTTTTCCACGTGATTATCCGTAAATTCGACATCCGCTGATACCGTGTCGTAATAAACGGATATGAAATCGCCTCCCCCGAAAATGACGTTTGAGTCCATCACGCTCGAATGCCTTATAACCGGCGAGCTTTCATAACACCAGACGGAATAGCATCGCCAGGTTTCGTCATCGCCGCTGTCGTCATCCCGCAGTCCCCCATAGCGGACTTCGCAGTAATCCATTACGCTTTCAGACTTTTCCAGCCTGATGTAACCCCAATCGCCCTCTTCAGGAGTCGTCAACGGACCGTCACCGTTCGTATCGCCGCCGGCGGAATCGTCGCGGATAGAAGTAAAATATATGCGTTCCGCAGCAGTCCCCTGAGCGAGCAACGTTCCGTGAACCGTCAAACATACTGTCTCTTCGTAACCGCCGCTGTGTTCCGTATGATCATATTCGAATTTTACGACTACCCCCGGCTCCACCGTCAAAGTCGCGGTCTCGCATATCGTCGTGTCGTCGTCCAGAACATAAGGACTTTCTGCTGTCGTCCATGTCGTATCCTCGCATATTTCACCAGAAACATGAGTTCCCGGAACCGGCGTATCAATAGGCGTTTCCGTCGGGATGACCGTGGCCGTCTCCAATACCGTCGGCGTCGAAGTTACGGTCTCCGGCGTAACCGTCGACGTCGGAACGTCCGTCGGCAACGGCGTCATCGTGATCGTCGGCTCTTCCGTCGGCGCAGCGGTCGGAACCGGCGTGAACGGGTCCTCGCCCAACCACGGCACGTAATCAATATAATCCGTGATATTGTCGCCGGCATCATTGTCGTTGTGAGACCCGCACGGTTCCTGTATGTCGGAATCATCATCCGGGCCGCCGGCGTCCCCCCACCAGTTGTCTTCCGCCGTTATGCACGTGTTGGTCGAATTATACAATGACCAGTTTATGTTGCCTGAAAATTCATTCTCCGTAATATCCATATCCGTTATCGCTGACGGCGACAGATAAATGCCCGTTATGTTTTCATAAAACTTATTATACTGAAAAAGACTCTCCAACGGAGGCCATTGCGATGAACTCTCGCGGTAATATACGCCGATCAGGTTGTTCTTTACCAGGTTCCCGGTAAATGTTACCGGTTCGGAAACATTATTAAAATAAATCCCGTAACGGTCAGAACCGCCGTAATCCATATTGGAATCGGTTATCTCACAATAATTGATTTTCGCCGGTATCTCCTGACACCATACCATCCAGTTGCGCCAGGTCTCGCCGCTGCCTCCATCGTCGTCCCTCAATCCTCCGTAACGGATCACGCAATGCCTCAACTCGCTCTCTTCACGGTACAATCGAATATATCCCCAGTCGCCGCCGTCAGGCTGAGTCGAACTTCCATCGGCATTAGTATCGCCGCCGATTTCGTCGTCCCGTATAGATGTGATGTAAATCGGATCAGATTCCGTTCCCACTGCCGTCAATATTCCGTTCGCCCTTATGCACCTCGTGTACTGATATCCGCCGTAATACGTCCCGTGATCATACTCCAGCTTGACTATTGCTCCCGGCTCTATCGTCAATGTCGCATCCTCATCAATCGTCAGCATGTCCGTTACAAAATATGGAATATTCTGCACGTTCGCCCAGTTCACATCGTCGATTATTTCGCCGCCGGCTATTATGCCGCGGTTCAAGTTGCCGCGGATGATGTTCGATGAATAAACGGGATAACTGTTCCCATACTGCATCAATGCATAACCGTCATTGTCGATGATGCTGTTGGCCGTCACTTCGCACGCGCTTTCCGTCATATGTATGCCGTAACCGCAATCCTCCACGATATTCTGCGCTATCTGAGTCATACCGCCGTTGTATATCCTCATTCCCGTTCCGCATCCGTCCAGATGATTGCCGGTTAACTCCGGAACGCCGTATTCCGGATCAGAGGAAACGCCCTTCACGTAAATGCCGCCGCCTTGATTGACTATCACGTTTTCGCTTACCTGCCCGGAATGAGAAATCAAATTGCAGTAAATGCCCCAATCCGTCCCGCCGGATATTTGATTGCCGCTTATGTCCGTCGTTAAACTCAACCACTCGTCCGACGGCTCCGTGTAATATATTCCATACCCGCCGCCCGTGATCGTATTACCGGAAAAAATCACGTTTTCCTCAACATTGTGGTAAAAAATCGTATAATACGGCTCGCTTCCGTAACTCGTATTCGAAGTCGTGAAAACGGAATTCGTCACAGAAGGCGACGATTGAAAGCACCAGACCATATAATTCCGCCAGGTTTCGCCGCTGCCTGAATCATCGTCGCGAAGACCGCCGTATTTGAATTCACAGTAATCCATAACGCTGGCTGAATCCGACAGCTTGATATACGCCCAGTCCCCCTCTTCAGGCTGCGTCGCGGTTCCGTCCGCATTCGTGTCTCCTCTGATGGAATCGTCCCTGATCGATGTAAAAATTATGGGAGCGTCTTCAACCCCCTGCGCATCCAGGATGCCTTCCACCGTCATGCCGACCGTATTCTGATATCCTCCTGAATATTCTTCATGATCATATTCGAATTTGATCGCCGCTCCCGGTTCGATCTGAAGAGTCGAACCCGCCGGAACTTCGTAACTTGATAACACGACATAAGCCAGTTCATCGAAACCCTGCCATACGCCATGACTTATCGTCATATCACCTTCGACGGCAATCCCCAGTATATCATTGCCTGTAAAAGAATTGACCAGATAATATGGAAACGAATCGCCCACTTGATGCAACGGATAATCCGTATTTCCCGTGACGACATTCCCGATGACGCGGCAATTGCTGTCGTCGAAATACATGCCCTTCTCGCCGTTCATTACGTCATTGTAATAGACCAGCGCCGTTCCCCCGTCATGAACCTCTATCCCGGTATCTGCCCCGGATATCGAATTTTCGCTGATGTCAGGGACCCCATATGAATCCCCCGGTATCGATCCGTCAACGTATATTCCGCCCGCGCAGTCCGTGATCGTATTCCCGCTGATCCCTCCATACATTGAAACAGGATCGCACTTGATTCCCCACCCTTCGCCGTTCTCAAACGCATTGTCGCTTATCGACGTTACCAGCGGCGGCCAGTAAATGTCTCCCTCTGAATAACAGATACCGTCGCCGCCTTCCTGTATCTCATTTCCCGTAAAAGTTACAGACTCAGACACCCCGTCATAAAATACAGATATGAAAGGACTCTCGCCGTATGTCCTGTTGGACTGCTTCACGCTCGTATTCGTTATTACGGGTGAACTCTGACGACACCATATCGTATAATTGCTCCAGCTTTCTGATGAATCCGCGTCGTCGTCACGCAATCCTCCATAACGAAATTCACAATAATTCAACACGCTCGCTGAATCGTTCAACTTCACATAAGCCCAGTCACCGTCCGCAGGCAGAGTCGCGCCGCCGTCTCCGTTCGTATCTCCCCCAACAGAATCATCACGGATCGACGTGAAATATATAATGTCCGCATCCGTTCCCTGAGCCTCCAAAATGCCGTTCACAACCATTCCAACAGTCGCTTCATAACCGTCGCTCGAAACCGTGTGATCGTATTCAAATTTTACGATTACTCCAGGCTCAATCGTTAATGCGGCACCAGAATCGACCGTTACAGTCGAATCTACAACATACGGAGAACCCCCCGTCGCCCATGTCGCATCAGAACCGATCGTACCCGATACATGCGTCTCCGCATTCGCTGCCGGCGCACTCAAAACGCCGAAAATTACGATTAAAAAAATCACCGAATTTACTCTCATCGAAAAACTCATGAACTCCTCCCCCATGAATTGTCTTCATCTCCCAAACGATGGAAAAACTATTTTTTGATCTACCAGAATCATTTTTCAATAAAATGAAAGGATTACCAATTATGATAATAGGAATAAATGTTCCTCATGTCAACAGCATGACCGAAAAATACCTTTTCTTTCTGCAAATGAACGCGAAACGCCCCATGCATGAACCGTTTCCGCATGGAATCTTTTCCACTCCCTTCATCTGAAATCGCTCTCATTTCTCAGAATAAGCGCAATGAGAGCCTTCAGATGCCGGCAGATTCATGACTTGGATTCGAGCAGGCAATGCCGGCTCTTTCGATATGATATGCTCTTTTCAATCCGTCAGGTCGGTCTCCGGCACACCAGGCGCTTTTTCCTGAAGCCTGAACTGTTCAGAACGCTCCTTGATAACCCTCCGCAGCCAGTCCTGCGGATATCCTGAATCCTCAATCCCGCCATCCTCACTCTTGACATAACCGTCATTATATTTTGTTATCAACAATTTACAGAGCTCCCTCCACTCGTCAGCAACTATTTCCGCATGCGAAACCGAATAATCCGTCAGATATTGCACCATTAATTGAGGATTCGTCTCAAACAACTGCACAGCCGTTTTTTCCACTGCCGGTTGCAGTTCGATAAATTTTCCTTCCAATCTATGTTGAACCGCCTGGATTTCTTTGATCATAATGGAATATTTCAAATTGGCGTAATTGGCCGCCAGGTTGAATATCCACCATGCGGAATCGGTTGAAAACTCGCTCAGATTCCCCGCAGCGAAGGAGGAAGGTATCTCATTATTGCAACAATAAAAAGGAATATAACAGGTGACGTAGGTGTCATCCAGACCGTACCAATATACGCCGCCGATGGGATCGGGAAGGCTGCTCCGGGATTGCGAGACGAATGAGAAGGCTGTCTGCTGAGTCGAAACAGGCCGTTCCCAGGCGTATTCGACGTCGTTTGCAGTCCAGTGCATGGGGCGCCACCGGTAAGGTAATCCGTATGGCCCTGCATCAATTCCTTTCCTCATATCATAATCAGTTCCCTCAAAATGGTCCCGCATGAGATCGAAAACCTTCTTCAAGTCCAGCTTTTCATCCGGCCTGATCCAAAAGGGATAAGGCTCCGCATCTTCCTCGCCCCGGTAATAGGCCGGCGATAAATTCAACGAAGGAGCCGCCCGTCTGAAGATGCTCCACACCCTGCCGTCCGTATAGCGACGGTTTTTCGGCGTCGCCGGGCAATACGCTTCGCAAAAACGAAACGTCCCATCCGTCTCAGGATCATAATAACCCTTTTCCACAGCAAAAGAAATCACGTTTTCCGAGTAAAGACAGTTGTCAGGATCATCCATCGGAAAAGCGCCGATCCGCGCCTTGTTGGCATGACACGATATGAAACCGTCAGGGACCTTCACCGCGACCCATACCGCTCCGGCGCCTCCCGGTCCGGGACCGATCATCTCCAGTATCCAGGCTTCATGCTTATCTCCAATGGAAAAAGTCTCACCCGTCGACCGGTAACCATGCTCCTCAACCAGACCAGTCATTACCTCAACCGCTTCCCGCGCCGTAGCCGCACGCTGCAGCGCCAACGACATCAAATCCCAGTAATGCAGCAGCCCGTCAGGATTCTGCAGCTCCTTCCGACCGTCGAAAGTAGTCTCCCCAATAACCACCTGATGCTCATTCATCAAACCCATCACCGCATAAGTGTGACGAACCTGGTCAATCTCGCCCCGAACCTCGCCGGACCAGTCCTTTATCTCGAGCTTCTCCCCCTCTTCATAATCCGCAGCCGGCGTATAATGCAACCGAGGATGAAACTCGCCGTCGCAGGTATAAGTTATCATCACAGAACCGTCATCCGTTGCCCCGCTCGTCGCCAGTAAATTCGTGCACCCCCAACCCTTGGGAATAAACAAAAGAAAACAAAAAATGACTGCCGGCGCCGATATTACCTCCTTTTTCATGCACTTCCTCCTGTTGGATAAAAAAACGATGCCCTGGTAAAATATATTAATTGAAGTCCGTCGATCAATACAATTATGGATAAAAAATTTCAGAACTCCCGCAGGCATGATATCTCCAGTTTCTGTCCTCAACGGTCAATTTCCCTCAAGCTGCGTCAGGCTGCGGATTTGTTCAGTCAACGTATAACCAATAATCCGCTTACGCCAAGGCTTCAGCGCGACAGGCGCACAGCCTTCGCAAATCCTTGCCTTAAAAAAAATCGGACCGTAAACTTTACGGACGCACCTGGAATGATACCCAGCCCGTCATCTTTGGTACATCGGTCAGCTCTTACGTATAAAATTATTATCCTGGAATTGATCGAAGCAACAGGTTCAATCTCTGCAATTTTCCGCTGCAGAAAAATTTTATTTGAAATTCAAGCGGATTTTTCTGATAATAATATTGGTTTTCACTTGGAAACTCGGGGAAATTTGTGATGATTGACTTTCAGGAATCGATTAGAAAATTGCGGGAGGAAATTTCCGGCAGGATTGTGTCGTCGGAAAGAATTTCATTGTATGATTCTCTGGGAAGGATCGCA
This sequence comes from uncultured bacterium, assembly GCA_964619725.1. Lineage (GTDB taxonomy): Bacteria > CSSED10-310 > CAZUFC01 > CAZUFC01 > CAZUFC01 > CAZUFC01. The sequence goes on from CAZUFC010000009.1 coordinate 39,256, forward strand.
GCAGAGGAGGCGTTGTCGAGATTGCACATACCTCCCTTCAATAGATCAGCTATGGATGGATTTGCCGTTCGGCAGAACGACGAGAGGGAAGAATACCGGATCGTTGAAACAATAAAAGCCGGCTCAGTCGGACGATCGGAACTTTTACCCGGAACATGCGTGAAAATTATGACGGGAGCGCCGGTTCCCGAACAAGCGGGGCGCGTTATCAAGGTGGAGGACACGGAAGATAACGGGAAATTTATGAGGGTCATTCGTTTCTCTGGAGATCATAATATTGCCCATCGGGGAGAAGATATCCGGGAAGGCGAACGCATATTGAAACATGGTGAATTGATTGACATAGCTTCATTGCCGGTGTTGATATCCTGCGGTATAGAAGAAATTACAGTTCGCCGGCGCGTGAAGGTTTCCGTCCTATGCACAGGCAACGAGCTGGTAAAAAGAATGTCGGATTACCGTCCCGGAAAGATATTCGATTCCAACGGTCCGTTGCTGACCAATCTGTTTCGGATTTTCGGCGCAGATGTCGTAGTCAGCGACTGGATACCTGACGATTTGAACGAATCGATAAAAAAAATAAAACATGCCATATCCTGTTCCGATGTAATATGTCTATCGGGAGGAGTATCCGCCGGTGATTTTGATTTTGTACCGGAGGCTATGAAAGCATCCGGATTGACTATTCATTTTTCCAGAGTCAGGATCAAACCCGGTAAACCCATGACCTTCGCATCGGGAAACAGCGTCATAGCGCTGGGCTTTCCCGGTAATCCTGTATCCACATTTGTCATGTTTCACTTGTACGGGATGATGACTTTAATGGGGTTGCAGGGTCGCGAGATTGCAGCCCGGCTGTTGTCTTTGCCTCTGGCTCTTGACTTCAGAAGGAAAAAAGCTGAGCGGACGGAGTTTATCCCTTCGCGTCTGGATGATCGCGGTAGAATCAAACCTATGAGATATCACGGTTCCGGTCATCATGCTTCTTTGAGGAACATAGACGGTTTTCTGGTTATGGCGCCCGGTGCGAATTTCGCCGCTCAAAATTCCCCGGCGCAATTTTGGCCCTTGAATGTATCGCCTTATGAGAAGGTCTAAGAATGATTGATCCGTTCGGTAGAAAAATTGAATTGCTCAGGGTTTCGGTTACAGATAAATGCAACTATCGGTGCCTTTATTGTATGCCGCCGGATGGCGTTGAGTTCATTCCGCACGAAGAGATACTGCGTTTTGAGGAGATTCGGGATATTGTTTCCGTTGGCGTTAAATTCGGGATAAACAAAATCAGACTGACGGGAGGCGAGCCTCTGGTAAGAAAGGGCATTACGGAACTTGTTCGTATGCTGGCATCGATTGCAGGATTGAAAGAACTCGCTATGACGACGAACGGATCACTCCTGGCTCCTTTAGCCTCTGACCTGGCGCAATCCGGACTGCAGAGGGTCAACATCAGTCTGGACACCCTTGATCCGATTAAATTTAATAGATTGACCCGCGGGGGAAACCTGAACGATGTGCTGCTGGGAATTGATGCAGCGGTTAAGGCAGGATTGACGCCGATAAAACTTAATATCGTCGTTGATCCCGATGAAGGCGATACCGATGCCCGAATGGTGGAAAAATACGGACAGGACAACGGATTCATCACAAGACGCATTCGAAAAATGGACATTCGCAAAGGCATATTCAGCGTAGTCGAAAACAGCGACAGGGGAAATTGTAAATGTTGCAATAGATTGCGCCTGACTTCAAACGGTTACATTCGCTGCTGTCTTCTCTCAGACATTATGTTCGATGTAAGGAAGCTGGGGACTGATGAGGCGATTCGTCGCGGGATTGTTATGAAACCGAAAAAGGGAATAGGCACGAGAAATTCATCAATGAGCAGCATAGGGGGATAATGACTTGAAAAAATTGACGCATGTCGATGGTGAGGGAGAAGTCGCCATGGTTGACGTAGCAGAAAAACGCGTGCAATTAAGAACCGCGGTCGCAACGGGTGAAATTATCTTGTCTAAGACAGCGAGGCTTTTGATCGATAAGGCATTGATCAAAAAAGGGGATGTTCTCACGACTGCTGAAATCGCTGGTATTCAAGCCGCTAAAAGGACTTCAGAATTGATCCCTCTTTGTCATCCGCTTATAACTGATCACATCAGCGTAAAAGCGACTTCCAACAAAACCGGAATTAACGCGACCGCCAGGGTCCGCTGTCACGGCCGTACGGGCGCTGAGATGGAAGCATTAACGGCAGTGAGCGTCGCATTGTTGACGGTTTATGATATGTGCAAAGCCGTAGATAAATCTATGATAATTAAAGATGTCCATCTGGTTGGAAAGGAGAAAACAGATTGAAAACCGTCTTCTCCATAGAATCCGTGAATATATCCAAAGAAAAAGGGATAATAAAAATCCCTGTAGAGAAGGCAACGGCAGTTGAGAGGCATGGTCTTCAAGGGGATGCTCATGCCGGTCCCTGGCATCGCCAGATCAGTTTGCTGGCCATGGAACAAATTGAAGCTTTCGATTATAAGGATCGAAAGTTGAATCCCGGTGAATTCGCAGAAAATTTGACGACTCGCGGCATAGATTTGAAAAAGGTAGCTGTATTGGACAGGGTCATTATTGGCGACGTACAACTGGAAATTACGCAGATCGGAAAAAAATGTCATTTCGGCTGCGCTATCTACAAGGAAATCGGAGACTGCGTTATGCCCAGGGAGGGTTTGTTTTCCAGGACGCTCTCCGGCGGATTGCTCAAACCGGGAATGCAGGCCGTCCATATCCCCCGAAGTCTCAAAGTTATGGTTATAACTCTCAGCGATCGTGCCTACAAAGGGCAGTATGAAGACAGAAGCGGTCCTGAAGCGGAAAAACTGGTAACCAGTCACTACAAGGAGAAACGGGACCGCTTGATGATAAAAAGGATAATTCTGCCCGATGATGCTGTGAGGCTGGAGAATCAACTCAAAAAGGCTCTGAAACAAGAACAGGATTTCGTCATAACGACAGGAAGTACAGGGATCGGACGACGTGATATCGCTCCTGAAGCGACGTCGCATTTCTGCGACAAACTGATACCGGGAATCATGGAGCATGCAAGAGTTAAATTCGGGGCACGCAAGTCCGGGGCGTTACTTAGTCGGGGTGTCGCAGCGGTTCGAGACGATATGGTCGTAATTAATCTCCCCGGTTCCGTCAAAGCGGTCAAGGAGTATCTTTCGGAAATATTGCCGCTTTGGGACCACATGCGTCGAATGATACATGGAATCGATGCTCACTGAAGCATGACGAACCGCTGATTGAATCGTAAAAGCTGCGATAGGGCTGAAATACGGAAAGGTCATACGGAAGTGACGATTTACAGATATTTCAACCTGTAATACAAGAATCTTTTGAGAGGTTATCAATGAAAATCATTTCTTTTATCCTGCTGATTTACCTGGCATTAACTTCATCTGCAAGCTCAGAAGAGAGTGAATTCATAACTTTAGCGACGACTACCAGTACTGAAAACTCAGGCATATTGACGGCTCTGAACGAACAATTCACCAAAGATACGGGAATCAACGTTCATGTCGTGGCGAAAGGAACAGGAGCTTCATTGAAGCTCGCAGAAAAAGGCGATGCGGATATTGTTATGGTTCATTGCCCGGACCTGGAAGAAAAATTCGTGTCCGACGGGTACGGAACAAGGCGATATCCCTTCATGTATAACGATTTCATTTTAATCGGTCCGAAAAACGATCCAGCCGGAGCTGAAGGATCGGAAATTCGGGAGGCTATGAAGACGATCGCCCGTAAAAAAGAGACGTTCATTTCTCGTTGTGATCGCTCAGGCACACATATGAAGGAAATGTCTTTATGGAAGCTAATTAATGTTTCCCCTGAAGGAGACTGGCGACTTTGCGTAGGACAGGGAATGGGGAAAACAATCATGATTACTTTTGAAAAAGCAGGATATACGTTGAGCGATCGAGGAACTTACCTCGCCTTCAGGAAAAAAAACGACCTGATTATCATCAGCGAGGACTCTGAGCTTCTCCATAATCCTTACAGTATTATACCCGTGAACCCGAAAAAACATGAACATGTAAAATATGAAAACGCGAAGCGTTATGCTGAATGGATAGTTTCCGATAAGGCTCAGAGGATCATTGCTGATTTCAGAGTTAAAGGAGAGCCGTTGTTTTTCCCTGATGCGCGAAGTCATTGTTCCGAGAAAAGATAAAGTAAAAGCGAATGCCGGGATTAGAATGTTATGAGTTGTTCAATGCTGATAAATCGCCGGCGTGCAGAATCGCAAGGAGAACAGCAGGCAGGGGACCGAGCGATTCTGTTTAACAATTCGAAACAGGATACAGCGAAGTGAACGTTATCGCATTTTTCAATTCCATATCGCACTCGGTCGTATCGGAAGCCGTTAAAGTCTCCTTGCAGACATCCTTGTGTTCAACTGCAGCCGCAGCCGTACCGGGAGTAATATGTGGATTATTGTTGGGGTTGCATCAATTCAAAGGTAGAAACATACTGATTACGGTTCTGTATACTATGCTGGCTTTTCCCACGGTGGTGATCGGATTGTTCGTATATTTGCTGCTCAGCCGTTCGGGACCTTTCGGCGAACTCGGCTTGCTTTATACTAAGTCTGCTATCGTTATCGGGCAGACGATACTGATAGCGCCGATTATTGCAACTTTTACCCTCAGTTCGGTCAAAAAGCTTGATCCGATGTTCCTGTTGACGGCCCGATCATTGGGAGCACGATCTTTCATACTGTATTCCACGGTGTTGCGGGAAGCTCGCTTCGGCATACTGGCTTCGGTAATAGCCGCATTCGGGAGGGCGGTATCGGAAGTGGGCGTATCCATGATTCTGGGCGGCAACATCGCAGGCATTACCAGGACGATGACCACAGCCATCTCTCTCGACCTGGATAAAGGAGAATTCAACCAGGTATTGATCCTCGGCGTATTGCTTTTGACTATTTCGCTGGGGATAAATATTATTTTTCATTGGTTTCAAAGGGATATTGAGGATAATCATGCTTGAGGCGCGCGATCTGCAAGTCAGATACGGAGATCAAGTCGTTTTAAATCTGGATGGAATAAAATTTTCACACGGTAATACGTACGCTGTCATAGGAGCGAACGGCGCCGGCAAGTCTACTCTCCTTCTTTGCCTGGCTGGATTGATCAAACCGACCCACGGCAAAATTTTATTGAACAAGAAGGATATCACAGGCACGGCGATGCCCTCAATCGGCGTTTTATTGCAGAAAACGTTTCTGTTCTCAGGCTCAGTTCTTAGAAATGTTGAATATGGACTTCGATGTCAGGGCATCAGTAAATCGGAGAGAAGACATAGAGCGCTGGCTGCCCTGGCGAAAGTCGATATGAAAAGCATGGCGCATAAAACGAGACGAACTCTATCAGGCGGCGAGATGCAGAGAGTCGTCCTGGCCAGGATACTGGCTCTGGAACCGGAAATACTTCTTCTGGACGAACCATTCGCACACCTGGATCAGGAATGTTCCGCCACCCTTCTCCATATTCTGCGTGGAATGAATGAACACAAACGATCAACAACCGTTATAGCCACGCATGACTTCGCCAGGGGCTATGCTCTGGCTGATATTGTCATCGCTCTGGAATCAGGGAAAAGAGTAAAACCCAGAACGATGAATATACTTCGAGGCATCAGTAGAAGAATCGAGGGACAAAGTATTCTGGAAACAGGAGACGGATTGCGCATTCAACATATGGAACCGGTTTTGGGAGAATCTGCTTTCCATGTTGATCCTTCCGCCATCACACTGGCTCGACGGCGCTATATCTCCACCGCTCGCAACCAGTTGAAAGGAAAAATTACTGCTCTGATCCAGGAAGGAACAGGAATACGCGCTGAAGTCGCGGTTTCCGGCTATGAGTTTTCGATCATGCTTACGCAGCAATCCTGTCGCGACCTGATCTTACAGGTAGGCGAAGAAATCTGGCTGGTTTTCAAGGCTTCCGCTGTGAAAAACATTGAATTGTAAGAGAGAAGAATTGAGGAAGATAAACCTGAATTCTGTAAATTCGAGCGTTCTTCTGAAAAAAATGCGCCGCTCTACAGACTCCGGCATTTTATTCCGGAAATTCTCTCAGGCCAGGAATACAGATTGAAACGATTCCCTCTGGCGAATCCTATCAATGTTATGCCGTATTGTTCAGCAAGACGGACCGCAGAATAAGTCGGCGCAGATCGCGAAACCAGGATGGGAATACAGGCTCTGAGTGTTTTCAGCGTTATTTCACTGGAAATTCTTCCCGAGCTGAAAGTCATAACGGCTTTTTCAGCAGCCGGCCGGTTCAACATTGACCAGCCTGTCAACTTGTCCAGGCAATTATGTCGTCCGACATCCTCCGAAATATGCAGAAATCGTTTACCGTCGGAAATGCCTGCGACATGAACGCAGCCCGTCCTTTTGAAAAGCGTGGAACTCTGTGATAATTCCCGTGCAAGATTACTGATGCTTTCTGCGTCTGTGATATTGCCCTCGACGGAAAGTTTTTTGAAAAGATTAGATTTCGAAGGATTAATGTACGTTAATCCCTTACCGCAGCCAGGAGTAATCGTAAGCAATTTTTCTCCGCCGGGCCGGCCGGCATTCTCTTTCACTAGCACTTCAGCCAGGTAATGAACCGGATGAATTTCAATTGAATGTATGTCAGAGTAACTATTCACGATTCCTTCGGAAAACAGTACGCCCAGCGTTAATTCTTTCATCTCATGCTGTATGGTTAAAATCGAAACTAAATCCTGATTATTGACACGGATCCGCAGCGAAATTTCATTCAGGATATCATCATCAACGCACTCTGTTTGGTTTCGCCTGAAGCGGAATACTTCAACCGTTTCGATTAAACTTTTCATTCCAGCGTTTTCGTTCGTCATCATGGACGACTCCCTCATTTAAACAGAATGTGCAACGGACAGTCTCGGGCAACCTTTCGATCCCCGCAGGATTGTTCAGCTTAACAAAAAAAATACGGGAAGGGAAACTGACTTGACCGAACCGGTTTTAAAATGTAAAAAGAAAAGCGGGAATGACCCTGAAAAGGATTGTTTTTAATGAAAGCTCTCATTCTTGCAGGAGGGAAAAACAGGCGCTTCGGGTCGCCTAAAGGCTTGATCGATTGGAACGGCAGACCGTTGATTCAGCATATCATGAATTGTCTGACGATGTTTTTTAATGATATCCTCATAATCTCAGACATGAACCATTATGATTTTATGAATCTTCCTGTTGTGCCTGATCGAGTTCCAGGACTGGGACCTCTGGGGGGTATTTATACTGGCCTGAAAGAATTACCGGATGAAGCGGTATTTGCAGCGCCCGTCGATATGCCTTTTCTATCTGAATCCTTAATCGAAGGGCTGATTAATGAACGTAAATCAGAAGATGTTACAGTTTATACGCACAAGAATCTGATTGAACCTCTTCCCGGAATTTACGGGCCCGGATGCATTGAAACGATTGATTCCATGGTTGAGAGAAACCGGCTCGGACTTCATGATCTGTTCAGGAGAGTGAACGCGAAATTCGTACCGTTTTCAGGAGATTCCGGTTTTTTTCAGAATATCAATTCACTTCAAGACTTGATCAGGGCCGATAGTTTCCAGCGTGAAATCGATCCCGGGACGTCAGTTTTTTCCTGAAATCAAGGAAATAGAGAAGGCCTAACGGTTGGTGAATCCGGTATGGTGAAAACAAGGGACGGGACAAATTCCCGTCCCTTGTTTTCAAATAAAGCTGGATTAGAATCGGTAAATGCCGGAAAGGTACAATTGAGAAGCTGTTGAACTGTCGCTGTCATAAGTTTCCATTGAATCCAAAAAGTCACCGGTGAACTGTGTGAATTCTAATCCGACTGAAGCGCCGGCTCCTATTTTAAACTCTATGCCGGCAAAAAATGCGCTGGTATCCTGGAGCCCAGGATCCGCAATCTGTTCATCATCCGTCAGACTTTCCATGCCGTATCCGCCCCAAGCCATTATTTTATCATTGCTGTAGACTAATTCGATCCACGAAGCTGTTACTTCCTGTCCTTCAAAATCGTCTACATCTTCTGAATAAACATCGGCTCGACTTCCAAAAGCATTCAGGTTCTCACCCGTAGCAAATTCTCCCTTGATGCAGAATCCGCCTCCGAAAGTCAGGTTCAAATCTACTCCTAATCCCATGATGCCCGCATCATCATCGCCGAAATCCTCGCTGCCGGATACTCCGGAAAAACCGAATTTATAAGCGGCCCCTTCACCGAGTTTGAAACCTACCCGCCCCTGAAATACGGGCAGATTACTTTGCATGCCGCCGACGCTCCCCGGGTCTCCCATCATGAGGGCGAATTCTACGGGACTCCCCATATATGTATAGCGGAGTTGACCGCGCCGGAGACCCATATTGCCTACATTCCAGAAATTGCCGTTCGTGTTCAGGGTCGTCGGATTGAGTGGCGAGAAAAGATCCCATTGCTGACCCATTAGAATCGAACTCCCTAAATTTTTCCATTCCAGATACGCCAGTCGAGTTCTGAAGCGCATAGAACTGTTGTTGCTGCCGTCGAAAAGATCCCACTCGAGCCTTCCGTTGATGTTAAAATTTGAAAACATCCGGGGACCTTTCCAGCGAAAACCGAAGCGGGAATTCTGGGCCGTCAGCGTCGTGTAACTGTTGTCGTACTCTTCCATGTCAGGCTGGGGCCACCGACCCGCATAAAGATTGTTCATTTCCCAACTCTGATAGATCAGGTCTGCCTTCAGAAAACCATAAAAATTAAATTCATGATTCTCTGTTTCCAGAAGCGTTATGTTTGCGTTTGCTGCAGGCAGCAGCATACACGTCGTCAGAATGCTCACCAACAATACTGCTTTTACCGTTCGGAACATAGTTTCCTCCTTGTTTTATTTTCGTTGATGCCAAATGCCCCGAAAAAAGTTCGATTCAAATCTTCTTCTTAGCTGCAGGAAATCGATAAAATTGCGCGTATCCGTCTTCATACTCCGTTTATCAGACTAAGAAGCCCTCCCAAGTAGCCACTGAAACTAGCATTATCTCAAACTCATGTCAATAACAGAATTCCCCTGAATCATTTTTTTTTGACTAAAATGACTTTTTAAGCCCTGGTTTTGCTCTCTGAATTGAATTCTTATACCCTTTTCAGTCATACTCTAAGAATTTATTCCATTGTTTTTAAATATTTTTAAAGCGTCCTCGCGATATTGTTCGCGCCCGGCGATATCCTGATATCCCGTTTAATGAGATTGAAATTATGACATGACCTTACCCGAAGAAAACTGAATTGACTTTATTATAAGACATTGTTATAAAGTTAATCAGAACCATTGAGTCCGACGAATGAAGTATGATGGAGGGCTCATTGCATTAGGGAGGGGGGCGATTTAAATTTCAGATATTATTTTGATCGTCGCAGTAGAGAACGGTAGAGGTTTCGATTTTTACCGGTAACGACATTCAAACTGTGAGAGGAGTATTTGAATGGAAAAAAAAGAAGTATCGCGTCGGAAATTTCTTAAGCAGGCAGCGATTATTTCAGCTGTGGGAGTAGTAGCAGTAACGTCGCGAGGAAAAGCGGGATCGAAAAACCGGGTTGACCGGCAGATTCTGTATCGTGAAACCAGGGACTGGAAAGCGTATTACAAAACCATCAAGAATTAAGGAGTGTAATTTATGAGCGAGCGCAAGGGAATGAATCGAAGAAGCGCTTTAAAGTTACTGGCCGGCATAGCCGGTTTGGGCGCAATGGCGACGGGGTCGCGCGGAGTCGTAACCAAGGTTCGGGCTGCACAAAGCAGACCGTATCCTGGTTCGAAGAAGATTCGCACGATCTGTAACAATTGTTCGGTAGGCTGCGGCATAGAAGCTGAGGTGCAAAATGGTGTTTGGGTAAGGCAGGGAGCAGTGACCGATCATCCGATTTCACAGGGAGCGCATTGTTGTAAGGGCGCTAGCGCAATCGATACGGTCAAGAGCGAGAGACGTCTAAAATTCCCCATGATGAAAAAGCGGGGAAAATGGAAGCGAATAAGCTGGGACAAGGCCATGGAAGACATCTCGAAAAAGCTCTTGAAAATCCGGAAAAAGTACGGTCCGGATGCCGTGATGTGGATGGGTTCGGCGAAGGTATCGACAGAGATGGCCTATTTGCAGCGTAAATTCGCAGCTTTTTGGGGTACCAACAATATCGATCACCAGGCCCGCATATGCCATTCGACCACCGTCGCCGGCGTGGCCAATACATGGGGCTACGGCGCCATGACGAACAATATGAACGATATCCGGAACTCCAAGCTGGTATTTTTCATCGGGTCGAATGCCGCAGAAGCGCATCCCGTGTCGATGCAGCACATACTCACAGGCAAGGAGCGCGGCGCTAAATTGATCTGCGTGGACCCGCGTTTCACGCGAACAGCGGCCAAAAGCGACGAGTATGTTCGCATCAGGTCAGGCACGGATATCGCTTTTGTTTTAGGTCTGGTGAACATGATTTTCCGGAAGGGATGGGAGGATAAGGAATTCATTAAGCAGCGAACTTATGGTCTGGACGAAGTTCGCGAAGAAGTAAAGAAATACACGCCGGAAGTTGTCCAGGATATCACAGGAGTTTCCCCGGAACAACTTGAGCGCGTCGCCCGCATGATGGCGACCAACAAGCCCGGTACGGTAATCTGGTGCATGGGCGGGACTCAGCATCACATAGGAAGCAGCAACACGCGCGCCTATTGCATTTTACAACTTGTTTTAGGAAACATGGGTAAATCGGGCGGCGGCTGCAACATATTCCGCGGACATGATAACGTTCAGGGCGCGACGGATATGTGTGTCTTGTCTCACAGCCTGCCGGCATATTACGGATTAAGCGAGGGTTCCTGGAAGCACTGGTGCCGGGTGTGGAATGTGGATTTCGACTGGTTGAAAAATCGTTTTCATTCTCCGGAAATGATGGGTGAGAATGGCTTTACGGTTGCCCGGTGGTATGACGGAGTTCTGTTCGATGAATCGGAAATCAATCAACCCTCCAAGTTGCATGCCGTAGTAATCTGGGGGCATTCAGGCAACTCGCTGTCCCAGTTCCACCGGGTAAAAAAGGCTCTCGACGAAATCGACCTGGTAGTCGTTATCGACTGTTTTCCGACAGCCGTAGCTTCCTCAACCGATCGGAAGGATGGAGTCTACTTGTTGCCGGCTGCCAGTCAGTTTGAAACTTCCGGCAGCATTACCGCCAGCAACCGTTCAATACAATGGCGTTTCAAGGTCGTAGACCCTGTTTATGAAGCGCGTCCGGATTATGATATTTGTTTCGATCTGGCAAAGCACTTGGGCTTCTACGAAGAGTTTGCGAAGAATTTCAAGCAAATACCGGAAGACGTCACGCGAGAGATCAATAGGGGAACATGGACGATCGGATATACAGGTCAGACTCCTGAACGTATTAAGGCTCATACGGAGGGATGGGGCGATTTCGATGTTGAGGATCTGAAAGCTCAGAAAGGCAGTAGGTTCAAAGGCGAATACTACGGTATGCCCTGGCCGTGCTGGACGGAAAAGCATCCTGGCACTCCGATCCTTTACGACATCTCCAAACCTGTGGCCGAGGGCGGCTTACCGTTCCGCAACCGTTTCGGACTCGAACACAACGGAGTCTCTCAGTTGGCCGGCGAAGGATCCGCTAATCCGGGTTCTAAAGTTATGCGCGGTTATCCGGAGATGAGCGGAAAGGTATTAGAGGAACTTGGAATCGAATTGACCGATGAGGAGAAAAAACTGATCGAGGGTCGCAACTGGAAAACGGATTTGAGCGGAACTATCGTTAAAAAAGCTATCGAAAACGGACTGGCGCCATTCGGAAATGCTCGCGCCAGGGCCATAGTATGGACATGGCCGGATCCGATTCCACTGCATAGAGAACCCCTCCATACGCCGCGTCCTGATCTCATCAAAAGCTGGCCCACATACGACGACATAACCAATCATTATCGCCTGCCGACGCGATTCAAGAGCGAACAGAAACCGGGCTGGGTCAAGGATTACCCCATCGTTATCACTACAGGCCGAATGGTCGAATATATGGGCGGAGGCTCACGTACTCGCTCGAACAAGTATTTAGCCGAATTGCAGCCCGATATGTACGCGGAAATTAATATCCTGACAGCAGAAGAATACGGTATAAAGGACGGCGATCTGATATGGATCGAAAGCCCCAACGGCGGTAAATGTCGCGTGAAAACAAAAATCACGGACAGAGTCAACAAGGGACTCATCTTTTTACCCTATCACTTCGGCGGCGAATTGGAAGGTCAAACAAGGGCTTATCCCGAGGGAACCGCTCCTTATGTTGTCGGAGCCCCGGCTAATGTGGTCACTAACTATGGATACGACATCATTACTCAGATGCAGGAAACCAAAACCGGTCTCTGCCGCATCCGGAAGGCATAGGGAGGTAAATTATGACTCAGATGATTCATATTTGCGATAAAGAAAGATGCATAGCCTGTTCCAGTTGCATCGTCGCGTGTAAGGTCGGGCACGACATCCCAGTCGGTGTTTCTCGCCGGAAAGTATACACGATCAATGAAGGCACGTCGGAAGAAATAAGCGTATCAGTCGCATGTCGACACTGCGCCGAGCCTTACTGCATGGAAGTATGCCCCGTGGACGCCATCAGCAAGCGTCCTGACGGCATCGTTCAAACCGACAAGAAAAAGTGTATTTCCTGTAAAGCCTGTCTGGACGCCTGTCCGTTTGGTATACCAGCTTTTCTGGAAGTAGATGGACAACTCAGCCCGCAAGAAAAGTGTACCTATTGCGCCGGAGGACCCGACGTGGAAACCTTTTCGGAGGAAGAATACCAACTTTACGGACAAAACAGGATCGCTGAAGGTAAACCGCCGTTATGTGCGGCCATGTGTTCTACAAAAGCCCTGATGGCTGGAGAAAACACGGTTCTGAAGGACATATGGGATCGTCGCAGAGCGAAAAGATTTAAAATGCCGTAACAGCTTTTCTTTCTGGAAATTTTACGGTTATTCCCCGCTTTGCCGACTCGGCAAAGCGGGGCGCTTTTTCAATTCATAAAAGGAGAGGCGCCGGATGCAATCAAAGAATTGGGCGCAGAAAATCCTCGCGTACGACCACACGAATTGTCAGTTCTTCGGTCGACGGAGAGAAGCATGCGCCAAGTGCGTAGAATTCTGTCCTCACGATGCGCTGCATAAAGGCGATGCTGTTATTGAAATAGAACCCGACCTCTGCAAAGAATGTGGAGACTGCATCAGCATATGTCCTACAGGAGCTATGAGCGAACGCGTTTTCAATCGATCAAGTCCGCCGGCGTTAACGGTTCGCGCTGAAGGATGCAAGATATTGTTGATCGATCAGCAAAATATAAATATGGAAGATTATTCTTTAACCTCAGAAAACATCGTTTCTGTCCCAAACCTGGGCGCATGGTCTGAGGTGGAATTTTCTGAAGTCTTGATGATAACCGGCGCCGATATCGGCGTACTCTATTCATCCAATGAAGCGAAATCAGACTATATCAGACCTTGGCGCAGCGCTGCAGGTTTGATAGGGAAACTTTATAAGGCGCTTTTCGGTCGCAACCCCATTCATCTTTTCCATGATGTCGAACGAGCCCTTGAATTCCTCGACGCTCCGAGTAAAATTTCCGGCGGCGGACCGCCTGCTTGTACCATAACGCACAGAAGCCTGAAAAGAGAGACGTTGCGAGACATCATGGAAATATGGTTCGATGCTGCAGAAAATTTTGAGATGGATGAAGTCATAGAGAATCCCGATTACGCACGTATCATTTGCGACAGAGAAAAATGTCTGGTCTGCAGCGCATGCGTGAATCAATGTAAAGCGAAAGCCTTAATTCTTGAAGATCAAAAACGAAAACTCTTGCACAGCCCGATAAAGTGCATGAATTGCGGCGTTTGTGAGAAGATTTGCCCTGAAAAAGCGCTTTCCGCAGAACCTGGACTTCATCTTAATCCGGGATTCCTTTCAATGACGCTCCTGGCTGAAACTGAAGGAATACCATGCCCGGAATGCGGGAAACTTTTTACTTCCTCCCGAAGAGCGATACGTGTGGCAGAAAAACTGGATAGAGCGCGCGGCAAGGATCCTGTTCGTAATGAGCTTCTCAGTCTCTGCCCTGATTGCCGTACCAAAAAAGCATTCCACTATTACAGCGACTGGACGAGGGAACAATAATAAATGAATCTGGAAACGCGTTATTACTTTTATGATCTTTTCTTTTCTATGTTCGTCCGTGAACCGGAGGATAATATAATTTCAGCATGGAGCACGGGTCTTTCGATTGTACGATCAGCATTGCCCGATAGTGAAATTGGACGAGCAGCCGACAACATGATTCAGTATTTAGATAAAAAAAACGCAACGGAAGCCATACGCGATGAATTCGTCAGACTCTTCTGGTCACCCGTTGGAAATAGGACCCCCCTGACGGCTTCTTATTACATGCATGGAAAACTTTTCGGGGAATATCTTGTCCGATTTAGGGAATTCCTTAAAAAAAGTCCATATAAAAGGAAACTCGATTATTGTGAGCCGGAGGATACGCTGCCTTTCCATCTTGACCTCATGCGCTCCTTTATAAAAGAAGAGATGAATAGCGTCTGTCCTCTGGAAAAATCGAAATGGCATGCTCTGCAGAAGGAGCTTGTGATCGATTTTCTCATGGAATGGGTCGAATACGCTTTGAATGCTGTGGCGCAGCACGAGGCCGCGATTTTCTACATTCAGGCGGCGCTTATGGCGCGATCGTTCTTTGAACTGGAAAAGGACTGTTTATTGGGGGATTATCGAGAATCCTGACCGGGATAAGTCGTTATCTGTAAACAGAACTTAACCTAAGTTGAATTTTGCTGAAATACCCAGGTTAATGCCTTCGGTCGGTTTCCTCGTTATCAGATTAACCACCCCGCCCATATTGTTGACGCCGTATAACGCCGATGCTGCTCCCTTCTCCACAACAAGACGTGAAAGATTCTTTATGGGAAGTTCTGAAAGATCCAAATCTCCGTAATATGGTGAATATATCGGGATCCCGTCCAACATGAATACCACTTTTTCCTAATCAAAACCCCGGATCAATACCCGGGCCTCATTTTTCGTCCCTGTCGTTACTACCAGTCCTTTCATGTTCGACAAAGCCTCAGCAACATTGTCTGCAGTCTCTGAAGTAAATTGGTCCAAATCTTTCGCATCCGTCGTTCGCGCGCTCTTCGATTCCTCTTCTTCAGATATGACTACGATTTCTCCCAGATCAAAAACGAGCTTCTCTCCGGTTTCGGCAGCCACTGGACAGATACCCGCTAACACCAAAAAAATCGCTGCAGCGGAAACAACCAAGAAAAATCTTCCCTTCATCAATCAAATCCTCCTTAGGTCAATAAAATAAAACGATCAGAAACAATTTGCACGACTCCATATTACAATCAGCGCACGAAGATCATTTTCGATTTCTCCATGCCGGTCGACCGGCAAAACCAATTACCGTCAAACAAAAACGCAGCATCAGCTTATACCGTTATGTTTGCGGGATCATAACGATCGCCGCCTAAAATAATGGATTCTATCTTCTCTGTCAACTCCTTTTTCATGTAAAATTTAATCCGGATTTTGGGATTTGATTAAATCATCCGGTCAGACTTTGAATGAGGGGAGTTGAATCATCTAAGAAATCTTTTAAACGATCCTGCAACTCCCGGAATACTCTGAGGGTTTTTTCACCGTGTTCCGTCAACCGGGCGCCGCCTCCGCCTTTACCGCCGGTTCTCGCATTAATGAGAGGTTCATAAGACAACCGGTTCATTGAATCCACAAGTTTCCAGGCATGACGATAGGAAATACCCATGGACTGCGCAGCTCCGGTGATGGATCCGTATTCCTCAATACGTTCCAAAAGCGTTATCCTGGCAAAAGAAAGATATGTCTCGTTTTGACGTTCAATCCATAATCTTGCTTTGATGGAAGTTTTCTTCTTATCTAAATTCACATCCGGAGGAGCGGGATACTTATCGCGCGGTTTGAAATGGGGTGTTGATTTATGTTTTTTTTCATGTGATTTCATGTCTTCAGCAATATACGATTTGAATTATTTTCGGTCAAGTTGAATCCCAAAAAGGAGGAAAGGATGTGGGAGCCGTATGCAGGACGGAAAAGTTGAACGAAGGAAATTGGTTGACAAAGGACGGAGGGCATTGTAATCATCTTTCGTTATATTCACTGGGATATAACGAAAGTTTTTATTTCAATGTCATAAGAGGAAGGTCAGATGAAAGTAGAATCAAGTAAAATATTGCAAACAGCAATTTCAGCCGTGGTAATCGCATCTTCACTGTGCTTTGCAGCCTACGTGGGTCACGAAAACGACCGTGACATGAACGCTTTTTTGAAGGTTTATCCTGCCCTGAAAGGAACGGTCCTGGATGATTGCAGTGTATGCCACAAAGGCGGCAAAGTTAAGTCAGACGAAGAGAAAGTTCTCGCCGTCAACTCATGTGACTATTGTCATACAGTTTTTAAGGATGAGGGTAAAGGGATAGAATTAACTCTTAACGCCTATGGATTGGATTACCATTCAGCGGGTCGAAACGAGGCGGCATTATCTTCGATAGCTGATAAGGATTCGGATGGTGACGGTTATGCTAATTCGATTGAGATAAAGGAAAGAACATTACCGGGGGCGTCGTGGAGTTCGCAGGAGAAATCTACCGCGGAGCATGTGATTTTTTCGCTTGAGGAAATGAAAAAGCTGATGCCGGTGGTGAAATACACTATTTTCGTGAACGTTCATAAATCTGCGGACGGCGATACCTACAACACTTACGAGGGCTTCAGAATGGTAGACATTCTGGAGACGGCCGGCATTTCAGATAAGGCTGAATCTATAGACGTTTTTGCTGCGGACGGTTACCGAAAGACGTTCCTTTTGAAGCAGTTAAGGCAAGTATATAAACAAGGTTCTCCGGTTTTCGGACTTGGAAGAGAGGATTTGGGTGAATGCGGATGGGTCGGTTACGGGGGAGAGAATTTAAAAGAGGGTGAATCCCTGCCAGCTGCGCAATTCATTCTGGCTTTCAAGAAAAACGGAAAAAAACTGACCCATGCAGTATTTAATCCGAAAACGGGAAAAATTAACGGTGAAGGACCGTTTAGATGTATTTTGCCTCAATCGAAATTTTCTCCGCCAGATATTTCTGAATACGCAACGCAAGAGTGCGTGGAAAAGGTGGATCCGAGATACCGGTATAACGAGAAATATGAAAAAAATGCGGATTTTGCCGTAAAAGCCGTTACAGCCATAAGAATAAATCCTCTGCCGGACGGAAGGCAGGATTTTCCCTGGCAGGAAGAAGCGCTGAGATATTTATCAGAAGAAAAAATATTGATTTATGGTGCGACGGCAGGCGACTAGCGAGCGCCCGTCCACAAACGGCCAATTTTACTCAATGCTCCACAAGGCAGCAGATTTGCTCAGTCATCATCCGGACATCACTATGCTCCTGACATAAAAACGGATTTTTGATTTCCTAAACGTTTTTCAGTAATAAAACATGTAAGGCTTACAGAAAATGCAATGTGCATTTTTAAAGCCGGAATTTTCATTGTTCATCAACGGCAAACATCATTTTGCGGCTTTAGAAGGTGAGTAAAATGAATCGTTTATCCTTTTTGATTCTCATGTGCGTCGTATTATCGGCAGTATCGGTTGAGGCTCAGACAGTTTATGAAGCCGGTTGGGCGATTGAGGTTTTCTCTGAAGTGGAAGCGCCATCGGTCGGCATTGATTTCGATCCTTTGGACAATGTTTATGTCGCCAACTGCGGAAGTCATTACGTCACCATCCCGGTCTGGAAAATAAATCCTCAGGGCACGCCGGCGCCTTTCGGCGATTCCATTGTCTGCGGCGATTCTCTCGCTATGGATTCCAATTATCTCCTTCACGCCGGCAGCGGCCAGGGTCAGGTGTTCAAAATTTACTCCGACGGCACGACGGAACTTTTCGTGCAAGGCGGCGGATTGAACAACGTCAATGGCCTGGATTTCGACTCCAACAACATCCTATACGCCGCAAATTCAAGTACCGGCGTCATTTCCAAAATTCTCACCGACGGTTCAATATCCACCTTCGTCACAGGTATCACCGGAGCCTGCGGCCTGGCTGTCGACAATTTCGATTACATCTACACAGCCGCTTCATCCAGCGGGACAGTTTTCAGAATATCGCCTTCAGGCATATCCGAAACTTACATAACATTGCCTTCCAGCGGCGTATGCGGCCTGGCTTTCGATCACGAAAATAACTTATACGCATCGAGCAACAATGCCGGCACAGTTTATAAAATCACTCCCGACCGGACCATAACGCTGTTCGCAGACGGCTTCGATAATCCTTTGGGTTTAGGCATTGACCCATACAATCGTATTTACCTGGCCGACAACGATGACTACATCGTTTACCGCTTCGTACCCTTAACTCCCACACCCAGTTCCACTCCTTCCCCCACCCTTTCGCCCACTTCACCCCCTACGCATACTCCTACTTTATCGCCTACAGATTCTCCAACCTTCTCACCCACCGTTTCACCCACTCTTACAGCCTCCCTGACTCCTTCCGCTTCTCCATCTCCAACCATCACCCTCACGCCTACCATTACCGCCGAACCGTCACCCCAACCCATTCCAACTTTCGGCAAAACCGGCATTATCCTCCTGATTCTCTTCTTCGGCGTTTCCCTCATATTTTATAGATCGCAACCCTGAAGCCGGCCGGCCGGAGCTTCCCTTCGAATACAGTTCTGGGCCGGAATGACCTGACTGCACTGATCCTATATTGGGCGGACCTATAAAAAAGTTAAGAAATTGCAAAAAATCGGCCTGCAATGAACACTCGCAACAGGTTTTGTATAAGAAATACGGGCTAATTTTTCGTGTGATAGACAATTAGCCTCTTCGGCGCCGATCAAACCGGGGTTACACTTTTTCGAAACTTTTGACAATTTGTTTCACTAGTCGGGGTCGGTATCGGGGTCAGGGTCGATATCGCAATCGCAATCGAAACACGATGGATGATTCTGTCAGATTGTAACCTCAAAGGACGCATTTTTGATCAATGCCCCCTCTTCACTTACCGAACAACCGCGACAACAGATACCGGCCTTTCTTATGTTTCAAAATATAACGCATAAAAAGCGCGTAATAGATCAATTTTTCTCTTTCAGGCGGAATCACCGGCATGGTCTTGTCTGCACAAGCTTCCAAACAGCTTTTTATCACATCTTCCATTTTCTCCCCGTGACGTTGCCATGAAAAGCGCCCTGAATTTTTCACAGCCTCTCTGCCAAGATTCTCTCTTTTTCCTCTGTCGCGGCTCAAATCTTTCACCGCCTGAATGAATGAATCAAAATCGTCCGCCAGAATTCCGCCGCTTCGAATCACTTCCCTATGCACGGCGGTTCCGTAAGCGATGATGGGAGTTCCCTGATGCTGAGCCTCCAGAAGCGGCAGGTTAAAACCTTCCCAACGGCTTGGAGAGATGAACACGTCTGCGGCTTTGTATAAAACCGGCATGACTTCCTTTTCTACATTCGCCAGCGGAAGGATGTTTTTTCTCCTTAAATGCTCCATTTTCGTCTCATCCCCTCTTCCCGCCGCAATAAGCTCAATATCCGGCATTGAAGACAGGGCCGGCGCTATTTCATCCGTCAGTTGCCTCAAGCCTTTGTAAGGTTGAGGGTCCGGGTCCCATTCAAGACGTCCGACGAACAGAACGGCAGTCCTGTCTTCAGCTATCCCCAATTTCTTTCTTAAATCCCGGGCTTCCTCCTCACTCACCCTTTTATAATGATCCGCGCCGTTGTGAACGACCTCGGTTTCGCCTTGCACTTTTTCCGGAAAACTCTGCCTGATGAAGTCGGAAATAGCGACTGTCCGGTCGTATTCTCCGCTTTTTCCGTAAACATGAGCCGTCCGGTAATAAGTCAGCCAGTCCAGCTCGAAACCCGGCCGTTCGTCGAACCATTTTCCGGGCGGCGTTCCATGTTCCCAGAATATCACCGGTTTGCTCAACGCTCTTCGCCACATATTAAAGGGAGGACTGTGCGCTATCCAGACGTCTCTGTTCTGCCGCTCCAGCCATTGTGTCGCCTCTTTTCTGAACGGCATGCCGAATGGACGCTCAGCAGATTTTATTTCACCTCTCAAATCGATGACCCTGTAAGGCACGGCATCATACAAAGAATCCTTGCGGCATGTGTAAACGCCCACATCATATCGCTTTTTCGCCAGATGCTGCGCCTGCATGTCCGCAACCAGATCGACGCCGTATCCCAGGAGCATTCTTTCCGTTAGTATTCCTATTTTATGCATGTGATGTTTGGAGTCCTTCAACTCTGGTCTGAATGGTCTTTCAGCAGGATCAATTCCGTTCTGCAGAGCAGTTCCGGTATTTCTTCAGCTTCCTGCGGGTCAGCTCCCCACTTGTTCTGCAGTTGTTCCTTTAAATCGGCATCTCCGTAATGTTGTAGGGCATAGAGAAAAGGGGGGTCCAGCCAGAACTGGGAACCGTTGTTTTTTATGACTAGTGTGTGCACCGCGCCGGAAAATTCCGCCTGGTCCTGTTCAATCCGGCAATTCAGCACATATTGTTTCTTTGTTTCCCTATTATTTCGACACATATTTCCAGCGAACGGGAATGGATACGCAACCGTATTTTTCTTTGGTGCCGCCTTCCAGGATGGTGAAGGGATAGAGACGTTCATGATGATCGTAGGGATGTTCGCAGGAATGGTCGTAAACCACGGTTGAAAAGTAATATGTTCCAGGCATTAGCGGCACGGAGTCTATAATGTGAAGGACTGAGCCTTCTCCTTCGATGGAGTCTATGACGCAGTCGTTTATTTTTGTATTGGGACCGTTGATGTGAACGCCGTCGTTTCGATGAATGGCGCATCCGAAGACGGGTTTTTTAATTTTCTTTTTGGCGGAATAGTCGATTTTCACCTGTATGACGTCGCCCGTCTTGAACTGGTATTTTTCACGCATCTTATGATCGTAAAAACGAACGCCGGTAATTTCCACCTCCCTCGATCCCCATCGCTCCTCCATTTCCTGCAGTATTTCCTTGTGAGTCACTTCCAGTTCTTCCGCTTTTTCCTGCGTTACCATCTGTTTATAAAAATCAATGACCCGTTCCGTGGTCCCTTCAGCCGCCAGTTTTCCTTTGTGCAGCCATACGGCCCTGTCGCACAGAGTTTTAACGGCTTCCAGATCATGCGAAACCAGGATGATGGTTTTTCCGGCCCTTCTGAATTCCTGTATCTTTTCTATGCATTTGTTGTGGAAAGCCTGATCGCCCACAGCCAACACCTCGTCAATGACCAGGATATCCGGGTCCTGGTGCACTGCGATAGCGAATCCCAGTCGCATGTACATTCCGGAACTGTAATGTTTCACCGGGGTTTCCAGGAACTGCTCCAGTTCTGAAAAGGATACGATTTTCTTATAGTTGCGGTCTATGTCGGAACGGGATAATCCCATGATGGAACCGTTCAGATAGATGTTCTCGCGCCCGGTCAATTCGGGCTGGAATCCCGCGCCGAGTTCCAGCAGGGCCGAAACGCGTCCCCGGGTGATCACTTCCCCGCGGTCAGGTTTCAATATGCCGGTTATGACCTTCAACAAAGTCGATTTTCCTGAGCCGTTTTCTCCTATGATACCCAGCATTTCGCCGGGTTTAACTTTAAAACTGATGTCCTGCAGCGCCCAGAACATCTTTGAACGACGCTTTCCCTTTAAATAATCTATCAGCGCCCAGCGCAGAAAACGGTCCTTCTCCCGGTACATACGAAATTTAACGCCAACATCTCGACACTCGAATATCATTTTATATCTCTTTTATGAATTTAGGCTCAAGCCGGCAGAAAATCATGTAACCCAATACGAAAACAAGAAATGATATGCCTCCAGCGAAAACAAAGGATTTCCAGGGCGGAAAAATGCCGTACAGCAAGGCATGCCTGTAAAGCTCCGTGATATCCACCAGGGGGTTCAAACGATAAAAGGTCAAATAATATTCCGACAGAAAACGTTCGACGTAAGAGAGCGGATAAATGATGGGAACGGCATAAAACCACATGGTCAGTATTATTTCCAGTATGTGAATGATGTCTTTGAAAAACACGGTCAGCGCAGAAACGATAAACGCTACGCCCCACGAAAACAGCAGGTGAAACAGTATCACCAGCGGCAGGATATAAAAAACTCTCGAAACAGGTTGACGGTAAAACAGAAACAGCAATCCCAGCACGATCAGAGACAGCAGCAGGTTGATCAGATTCGATATCGTCGTCGATATGGGTATTATTTCACGGGGAAAATAGACCTTCTTCAGCAGGTTCGCATTCTCTATTATGCCGTTGGCCGACATGGAGACGGAATTGGCAAAAAACAGCCAGGGCAACAATCCGCACAGCAGAAACAAGGCGAAAGGATAGTCAACTTTTATCCTTATTATGAAGGAGAAAACGAATGTGTAAACGACCATCATCATTAACGGCGTCAGCAAAGACCACAGAAATCCCAGGAAAGAACTCTTGTATTTCAGTTTCAAATTGCGGATCACGAAGCCGGCGATGAGTTCGCGATATCGCCACAGCAGCAGAAATCGACGGATCATTGATTGACCTTCTCCATTATTTCTTCGCCGAATGGCGAGAATTTCTGTATTCGGGCGTTCAGACTGTCCGTCACGTAAAGGTTGCCTTCTGCGTCAAAGTCTATTCCTATCGGCCAGTTGAATTGTCCGCTTGCCGCTCCTGCGCTCTCCCATACCGCCAGCAGGTTGCCTTCAAGATTGTATATCTGCAGACGATTATTCCGGCTGTCGGTCGCAACAAGCAAACCGTCAGGACTCATGGCCAGGAAAGGCTCCGAATAAAACTCTTCCCATCCCAGAACATACCAGTCCGCCTGATGCTTTCCATCTTCGTTAAAAACGGAAATCCTCTGGTTGGCCGTATCCGCCACATAAACCTTTCCGTCATTTCCCAGCTCTATGCCGACCGGCTCGAATAACTTGCCCGGTTCATCCCCTTTTTCGCCCCAGAACCTGCTGTTCTTTAAATCAGACTCTACCTTGTGCACCCTCTGCAATCCCGTGTCGACTATGTACATTACACCCTTTTCGCTCACCGCTACGTCTTTCGGCGCCCACATGTTGTGAGGACTGCGCCATTCCGTTTTAAATTTGCCTTCTGAATCGAATATCTGTATGCGATGATTCCACGTGTCGGCGACATAAACATCGCCATTCCCGGCGATTCCCAGTCCTACCGGTGTATGAAATTCTCCCGGTCCTTCGCCTCTCTTTCCCCATTCCGTTATAAACTGACCGTTTAAATCAAATTTCTGGATACGGTGATTCTGACTGTCCGCTACGTATACATGTCCGTCAGGCGATACGGCAATATCTTTCGGGTCCTTGAATTCTCCCGCTCCTGAACCGCTCCTTCCCCATATCTTTAAAGCCTTCTTGTCCTCCAGCGTCGTCATACCCTTCTCGTTGACGACTACGCGTCCCTTTTCCTTCGGTATGATAAGGCTGGGATCACGACGATAGGGCGCGACCTGGTTCTTTTCCATTTCCTGATTTATCTCGAATATGTTCACCTCATTCCTGTCATAAACCAGTTCACCCAGATTCTTGAATTTCTCCCGTCCGTTCTGATCGTACGAATAAAATTCCTTGTTCTCCAAAGAACCGATAAAAACATACCTTACGTCATATTTCCTCAACAAATCATATACTTCCTTCGTGTCCAGACTCTTATACATAGTCCTTACATCATTTGTCCGGTCACCCGATTTCTTCCAGCTCCAATCACGCCACAATGCTTCATGATTTCCCCATCCGATCACCGTCGGAAAACCGGTCATAGTCGATACCCGGCCGTGATAACTGTAAGGCGCTCCAGTCGCCTCCAGCACTACCGGCTCATCCTCCAGGTTCTCCATCATCCACTGAATCGCCTTGTAATCCTGAGGAAAACGTTCCCTTATGTATGCGAAACCGTTCAATGTAGGACGACCCATCTTCTTCTCAAAATAATCCGTCTTTACTCCTATCGCCTGGATGGGATAAATCATGGACGCAGCGAATAAAAAAACCGTCCCGAACCGGAATATGTTGGCCCATACCTTCTTGTCGCGCTCTGCAAAGGCGCTGAATACATAATAAAATGAAGCTGCACCCGACAGACTGAGAAATATCCAGGCTACATAATAAAACTTGAACACCGTATTCATCCGGGCCGCACTGACTCCATAAAAGTCCTTGATGTATACGAATTCGCAACCCAGCAGGACGGAAAAAGCCACCAGAATTAACGACATGTTCAGTTTCTCGTGACGCTCTCCTTTATGAAAAAAGAGAAGATATGCCGCCGCCAGAAGCAGAAATGACAATAAACTTATCGTGAAATTCTGGAAAATAACGCATGTGCTCAACATCGCCAATACGGAAACGATCAAACCGATGAGCTTGCCCTTCTTTACTAAAGACGACCGGTATATCCAGATTACCGCCATGAAAAAAGCCGCCAGAAAAATCAGGAAAAAATGTATGGTTAGAAACTGACCCACCATGGAACGATGATGAGGTTCCAGAAACTTAAGCTTCGCTGCAGGCGGCGAATAGTGCATGAAAAACGGTAAAAAAAGCACGAAACGTATCAATACGAAAATGATTCCAAGACTCAGAACCCAACTGACTGCCGTTTTCACCCTATCAGGTGCCTTCCATGTGGCGTGAACAGGATCATAGTGAAACAGAACCCAACTGACTGCCGTTTTCACCCTTTCAGGAGACAAAATGCCGACGACGATGAACATCACTCCGGCTAAAAGGAAGTAAGTCGGAAGGTCCCAATAATTGCCGCAGATAAGACTGCCTAAGGAAATCGTGAAAAACAGAAGCGCAAGTCCGTTCGTTTTTTCCTTTTTTACCCATTCCCACACCGGTTCGCGGACGTTTTTAAAAAACATGAAAAGAAAATGCAAAACCAGCAGCGAAAGAGGAACGGCCAGCAGATGAGCATGAAGGTCCCCCAGAATGTAACTGAATATAGGCGTTTCATTTATTGTCGCATCCACTTCCTTGGAACCCGGCGTTCCCGGCGGAATCGTCAACGTCAGTATGTCGGATGCCGGACGGTCCTTGATTAATCCCTCACCTCCGAACAACTTCTTGAAAAATTCCACGAAATACTTGTAAATGTGAGTCTCGCCGTCTACCGTTATCTGATGCTTCGTTATGACGCGAGAACCCTTCCATAACTCCAGCGGACCGAATTTCTTCCCGGACAACAGGTACAAAAATCCGTAAAGATTGCCCATGACGTTCAAAAACAAAGCCGCCGCTACGCCGATCAGCCTCTTTCCCGTTAAATTGTAGAGCAGAGAAAATGCCGCCGTGATCGCCGAAGCGAATATCATGCATAACGCAAGATTGTAAGCCTTCCAAGGCATAATCGCCGCCAGCTTCAACGGCACAGCCTGCACAAAATATCCGTAATAATAATAATTTATATAATTTTCAGGCCCGGAAAACCATACGTCAGGAGGAGGCAGACTGTCCGTACGCAATATGGCATGAAAAAACGCCATGTCTGGAAATTTCTCCGCCGCATATAAATTCACGTCATAAGATATCTCGGGATTATAAGAACGGATGAACGCAAACAGCAGAAAAGAAACGATGAAAAGTCCCTCAATCAGATAAATCAGGTTCCGCTTTTCACTGAATAATCCCTTAATGTCCTCGCTGTTCTTCCGGTATATTAAAAATGAAAGACACCCTAAAAGCGCCAGGATGAGTCCGATGGTCCAACGAGTAAAAGGAAGAATACCAAGAATGGGCAATATCCACACCAAAAAAGAAAGAATTACGGGGCCCAGAATCTTACCGATCCCATATCCTTCATCCCGCTCCCGGCGAAATATCAACCACGTTATCGGCAACGTCAAAAAATGAATGATCTCAACGACTATTAAAAAAGTAAGCGTTTCTTTCATAGTATTCCCCCTCTTGAAAAACCGCACGGTTTTTCGCCGAAATACTTCTGCGCAGCGGAGTATAACACTATGTCAAGTTCTGTGCAATGACAGAATTGTCCTTGACATAACCACTGATCGACATGACCGGATCGGCTTTTCATTTCCTCTTCACATCCCACCCTTTTCTCATTTTTCTCCGTCCACGAGCACCGATTTTTATCGAATGACAAGGCAATACAACGACAGGACCGAGTCCGGAAGGGACGCCGATTCAAAATTTTTGAATGGACGACCAGGCAAAAAAATATTTGATTTCCAATCAACGGTAATCCTATAATGCATTGATTAAAAAGGGTTAACCAGTGGTCAAGCCAGGCATCAAATTCAGATTTGCCGATCATTTCAAATTACCAAATTCAAAAAATTTGAAAAAAATTCAAATTTTTTGACCCCCGGAATCAAAAATTTGAACTTGAGTGCTCCTAACCCATTCTAAAATCATTCGCAGATTTTTAGGCACGAAAAATGCTCCTCTTCTCAGAGTCGGCTTCGGCCCGAATGCAGACAAACTTACGTCCGATGGAAGGCAGGGGGCAGGCTCTGAAAGCCCATGCTTCAGCAGCAGGATTCTGCCCGATGAAGTAAAAGTCCGAGCCGAAACCGGACGTGGGGGAGGGCCCGAAAAAAGAGGCGGGATTTATCCTTGTTTTACAATAAGTTAAGCCACCCCAGGCGTTCCGTGCTCCCCTTACGGCTCCATTCCTCTCTGGAATCTCAGTTTTCGGCACTTTCCGGCCGTTCAGCGTCGACTGTACGGCTCACTCGCTGATACCTCGCAGCATTCGGATAAACTCTGGCTACGGCAATATACTTTTAACGAAATGAAACACGCGCCTCACTGCCGGATTCTTAACGTACCATCCCTTGTTGGCGTGAGGAAAAGGCATGTCCGGAATATCTCTGCCGAGAAAACGGCATAGCTTGCTCCAACCGTCACCTTCTTCCCAATTGTGGATCAGCAAATCTTCAGGGCGGTCGGAAAAATAACTGATCACTTTCTGGTTGTGCCTTTCATATCTTTGGATGAGTTGTTTTTCATCGACATGGGGAAAGGGCAACCCGTAAAGAATACGCCGCATTTCGTTCAATTCATCGGAAACTTTAATTTCGTTGTCCAGCATATTTTTATAACTGCGAAACCACTTTTCAGGGGTTCTTTTCGTCAGGATAAATCGACTGTGCGGAAAAGCCTGGTCGAGTTCCCTGTATAAGATTATCCACGGCCAGTCTTCAAACGAGTCTTTTTTCTCCGCCAACGCCATGATACGGGATAAATCTTTTTTCGCTACATCTTTTATTAAATGCAGCGCTTTGCTTTGATGATCGTATCCCAGAATTTTGAGACACTCTCCCAGCGTCGTCGTGCCTGTCCTGGCCCAGCCAATGCCGAAGACCTTTTTCATAATGTCCTCTCCCGGTTTCCGTCACATTTTTTTATCTGTTCATTAACCTGCAATGCTGATTTCTGCGAAGGCCGCTTAACCGAATAATATCGGCGCTTCCAGCATTAACTTTAATCTTCCTTCGTTTTTTGTCAATGAACAGGACTAGAATTTCCAGGCGGAGATTCGACACCCTGAGATAAGGACTTTCCATCAAAGTCCACCCTTTTTTCAATCGTGAATTTCTTAAAATTCCGTGAATGTGGTAAACTCTTCTCGGCTAAAGGATGAATGATTCATTCATCGGGGAGTTGATGGAAAGCCATGTCGAAAGATCACGAAGGACATAGTCACAGCCTGGTCGATACGAAGAGTTTAGGCGTTGCGTTTTTGCTCAACTTCGTGTTCACCGTTATAGAGATCATTGGAGCGCTATGGTCGAACAGTACGGCTATCCTTGCGGATGCCGTTCATGATCTCGGCGATTCTCTGGCGCTGGGATCAGCCTGGTACCTGGAACGCTTTTCCGCTCACAAGGGCGATGACCGTTTTTCTTTCGGATACCGCCGGTTTTCGTTACTGGGAGTCGTATTAAACACAGCAGTCTTATCTGCCGGCGCCGTTATTGTTCTCACCAGAGCTGTTCCCCGTCTGTTCGATCCAGAACCGGCCAATGCCCCTGTCATGCTGGGTTTCGCCGTCCTGGGCATTATCATCAATGGAGCGGCTGTCCTTCGGTTACGCAACCGCAAAGGTCTTAACGCCAGAGTCGTTTTCTGGCATCTCCTGGAAGACGTCCTGGGCTGGGCCGCCATCCTCCTGGTCGGCATAGTCCTCATGTTCCGGGACTTTTATATTCTCGATCCGCTTCTCTCCATACTCATTACCGCCTATGTCCTCATTAAAATAATGGGCAATTTCAAATCCACATTGAAAATATTTCTTCAAGCCGTCCCGGAAGGCATCAATCTCACCTCAATCGAAAATGCCCTTCAAAAAGTCCCCGGCGTATGCAAAGTTCATCATGCGCACATCTGGTCTCTCGACGGCCTGAATCACATTTTCTCCGCTCGCATACTCCTGGAAAAAAACGAGCAAAAAGATGAAATGATCGCCATAAAAAATGAAATAAGATCAATCCTGAACCGGCTCGGTATTAAACACAACACTATTGAGCTGGAATATCCCGGGGAAGAATGCGATATGGATAGCGATATGTGCCGACCGAACGGCGAATGTTTCGATCAATGAGCCTTCATCAGACATAAAATCCCAAATTCAATCGGCTCTTCTGTGATAATCTGCTCCTCTCTGCATTTTACCAACAGACTCATCCGGCAAGTGGTTTTCAACAGTTTTTAGTCTCTCCCACTTCAACACTAAAAATCACCGCGATAGATGAGATATCGGGGCTAAATTACGCAAATTCTGTATTGGCCCTTCATGCTCATGGTGAGTCTCCCCATCTTCGCGAAAATCCACTTCGGTAAATCGGAAACTCCAACTAAGAAGATTCTTACATCTCAATCGTCATTAAATTAGCCCGGTTCATTTCATTCCCTCATTACCAGCTTGTTTTTGTCCGTAAACGGCGAATTTCCCCCAATGCTTCGTCAGGCTGTGAACTTGCTCAGTCAACATATAAGCAAATACCCCTACCGTGCAAATCATTGCCTTAAGAAAAATTCGCTCGTTTATGGATCAAAAACCCAAGTGGCTGTCCAGCATTAAATTTTGAATCGAGAATCGAGTTTGTGCACAGACACTAGCTTGTTGTATCTTGAATACGGACTCCAACCCGTGATGTCGATCAATTGTTAAACGGTTTCTAACCCATAGAATACCAGTCATTTTCTATTGTTGACTCTCTAATTTTTTTTTGTTATTTTCATTTGAGTTATACTTTTCTGAGTGAATTTGGAGGCACATTATTTATTTTACCTTCAAAAATCTAACATTTAAGGAGACAGGACGTGAGCTTAAATTCTGATAAAACAAATAGATGGCTCCCAACTGCCTGAAATTTAACATGAAAGAGCTCAAAGAATTCCTGCAATTAAAAAGGAATATTCAGAATTCAGAATACCTGGCAGATGCTTTCAAAATGGCGGCACGGTTTTTGATGGATGTAATTGGTTTCGAAGAGTTAGGTTTAGTTGTCAAAAAGGAACAGAAAGGAATTGATTACAGCTTTTACAATTATGATAAGTCGGGTTTTAAGCAATCTTCAACCTTACCCAAATCTATTCAACCATGGAATCAAGCGCCGGAACTTTTGAAGAAAGCAAACGAACCGGTTACCCTTCTAAGGATTAAAAAAAATTCAAAATCGGAACCAATATGGTTATGCTGTTGTAATGGTGAAACTTCATTACAGGCTGCTGGAATGCTTGCAGGAAAAATATCGGAAAAAAAACCTGAATTGGAAATCATAAAAGAAATAATGGTTGAGACTTCAACTCTTCTGTATTCTCTGTTTCCCGAACCGAGAAGGAGCGATCCAGATAAAGTGATACCTTTCGGAAAGAACGGAGAAGCCGATCCCAGGACTCCTTTTATTGAGAGAACGATTAACATGATTACCGAAAAACTTAACCCTAACGCAACAGCAGTGGGAATACTTGATAATACTGAGGAAATGCTGATAGTGCGCCAGAAATGGTCTCGGGGATTGGAGGGATTCCCTGACGAACTAAAGTTTGTTCCCAGTAAAGGTATAACAGGGAGAGTATTGAGTGAATTAAAGACTGTTATAATTGAAGACATTTCAAAAATACGCAAGGAGGACCCGCAAGCTTATATTTTAGCTCCTTTTACGGGGGTGCTGTCTTCCATTGCAGCGCCTGTAAAACGAGGAAGAAGATTGTATGGTGTATTGGTAGTTGATTCCGCCCGTCGTTCCGCATTCGATGAAAAATCCAGAGAGTACATTACTGAAGCGGCAGAAGAATTGGGAATGCATCTTGCCCGGATAGAAAATCAGGAACGACAAAGAAGGACGGAAGAGCAAAGAAAAAGTTTCGATCATCTCCATGAAATAATGAGCAGCGTGGCTTTACAGTTAAGTGAGCTTGCTTCGACTCAAGGTATTTTTGATGAGATTTCAGGAAAGCTTGCAAACGTAATTCCGTGTGACGGTTGCGGAGCTTTTTCTCTTTCTAATGACGGATCAACTGTTGAAATAGTCGCCCATCACAACCTTCCAATCCAAAGTTTTCACAGATTCAGAAATCGACTTGCACGAAGCCCGATCGGTGATGTAATCAGAGAAGGAAAAACATATCTGGAAGCCAATGCTCAGGGTCCAAGAAGCATGCCCGTATTTACGAACCTGTTGAACTGGCTTGAATTCAAGTCATGCATTATCGTTCCCATTCTACGTGCTGAAAATATGCCTTTAGCTTTGATGGCCATACATGAACAGCCGAATAAATATTCAGATATTCATTTAGGAGAATTGTTGCAGGTGGCTGGACTCCTGACGGTTATGGAACCCTTACGAAGGTTTGAAGATACAGTTCGACGGATAGCGCCCAGCTTGAATTATGCTTTACTTTCAGCCGGGGCTCATCATGAAGTGAAAAACGCGTTGCATGTAATGAATCCGGCTTTGTTCGGCTTCAATGAATTACTGGAAAAATCGCCCGAGGAAATCATAAATATTCTAAAGATCGAAGATCAATTTCAAAAATATAAAAACTGGGCTGCAGATGCATTGAATCAGGAAGAGCAAATAAATCGCTGGATAAGCAATTTAGTCGGTTATTTAAAGGTATGCGGCGAACAGCGTGTGGAACTTCGGCTTTTCGAGTTAATAGAGCAAGCGATGTCTGCAGTAAGATTCCAGGCGGAAAACAGAAGAGTAAACTTAGATATCGATGGTGATGACTCCATAACAATAGTGACTGAACCTGTCAGGTTGAGGCAAGTACTCGTAAATTTGTTATTAAACGCCATATATGCAGCCTCTATAGGACCTAATAAAGATAATGCAAAAGTGAAATGTCTGTTTTTTCTTTTGGAAAATGATGTTGACGAAGAAATAATTATTGAAATCAACGATAATGGTCCAGGAATTTCTAAAGGACTAAAAACGAAAATATTTCGTCCTGGTTTTACTACACGAAAAGAGGGGGGGACAGGTCTCGGTCTCTGGATATGTCGCTTGTTCGTTGATGAGTTGAGAGGGCATCTCGATTTTGAATCAATCATAAATAAAGAAACAACGTTCATAATTAAATTACCGTTAAATTTGGATGACGATTTCTCATTGTCATCAGGTAGAGGCGGAGGACATATTGATGAATATGGGTAACGGCATTGGATTTTCTGCAAGAAATGAAGAAAAAATCCTTTTGATTGATGACGAAGAAAAGGTTCTAAAAACGTGGATTCCCCTAATTCAGGATTGGGGTTATAAAGTTTCTGGCGCCGGAACTTTGGATCAGGCAAGACGTTTGTTGAACAACGACCATTTTGATGCAATTGTCCTGGACCTGAGATTAAAGGAAGGGGACAGGGCCGGGCTTGATTTTCTTAAAGAAATCCGCAGAGAATGGCCCAAGATTGCTGTCCTTGTTCTGACCGGATATGGCAAAGAACTGCTAACTATCAGAGATGCTATGCATCTGGGAGCCGATGAATATTGCGAAAAAGGAGAAGTGCCTGCCACTATAAGGACTCATCTGAATCGCGCCATAAAACATCAAAACATGAAAAACGAGCTGGAAAGCATCCATAGAGTCCGGGAGGACCAACTTAAAGCATTGAGCAAACTGACTGAGCAGGTCAGTCGACCAATGGCCGGTGGAGAATTAACGAAAACGTTCGTTGAGTTAGCAATAAAGCACACGGGTTGTAAATACGGAACTGCACATCTTGTGGACAAAGACAGGGTTACTATTGAGTATTACTCGCATGGTTTGACTCCGTGCAAACCTGAAGATGTTTTCATCGTCGGAAGAAAATGCCCGGCGCTGTCAAACAGACGAATGGACAAAAATGAAGAAATCGACAATTCGAAAAGTTCCAAAAAACATGTCTACTGGATTCATTACAAAGAAAAACCACGTTCGCTGTTAGCAATCCCCATGCTCTACAAAAACAATATTATGGGCGTTCTAAGCATTGGCGATGATAAACCTCGCATTTTTAAGCAGGATGAAATACGTTTTCTTGAGATTCTTGCTTATCAAGCTGCGATAATTGCCCAAAGCAATTTGGATATCTGGGAAGCAAAAGCGTTAAATGACCTTGACGATAAACTCAAGTTTTCCTATGATCATCAGGAATATTTAACGAAGACGGCAAACTTCATCATGAAATTTTTTGAAGCAGAAAATTTACTTATATATATTCCTCCTGATAATTTCATCTGTTTGCCTGATGAAAAGAAACGGTCCGATTCGCTTCAAAATATGGCAAAGCGAATAGCTTCTGATTCGGGAAGTTCTGAAATATATTCCTGTCACCATCTACCGCTTCAAGACGGCTTCAAGACAATGCTGGGAGTCCCGTTAAATTTCGGAGATGAGAGATTGGGTTCTTTAGTGCTTGCAGATCGAAAACAATCGGCAAACTGGGAATGTCGATTTTCCCGATATGATGAAGCGCTTCTTTTAGAAATGAGTGAATGCCTGGCTGCAGCTATTTCCAGGGAAAGACTTCGCAATATTGTTGAGCAAAGAAACAGGGAGCTCAAAACGCTGAACAGCATAAACGATGAACTGAATAAAACAAACAATTCTGATCAGGTCATTCGTTTAATAGCAAAACAGACTAAAGACCTGCTTCGAGCACGTGAGTGCAGCGTTTTTGCTCTTGCTGACCACGAGGACCTCTATAACCTGGCGAGGCAGAAAATTTTTCCTCTGGAAAAAATTAAAGAACCTACTTTCCTTCTCCGAGCGACTACTGATGAATCATTAAGCGCTCTGGAAGGCAAAGTTTTTTATCAATTCGGCGAATCATTGACAGGACGTCTTGCGTTATTACCGGGCTCATATTGTAATAATCATTTGTCGGAAACAGAACATGTTCATCCCAGATATGCTCCGCGCCTGAATTACCACCATTTTATGGGTATTTCTCTCCGTTCGACCAGAGGCGATGTTATCGGCGCCATTAAAGTTATGGACAAGCATGACGAGAACGGTGAATTGACGGCAGACGGTTTCGAACCTCAGGATGAAGCCCTTCTCCAGGATATTGCATCACAGGCTGCTATTGCCCTGGAAAAAGCCCTCCTTATGGAAAAAATTCAATTAACTGAAGAGCGCTGGCGGACCCTGCTCAACTTTACGGACACCCTTCAGCATTCGCTTCGTGAGGAAGAAATATTATATATGTTTCTCACGGGTCTGACGATTAAGGAAGGTCTTGGCTTCAACAGGGCGATTTTACTGATGCCGGATGAAACGGAAGAAAATCTTCAGGGCAACATGGCAATTGGACCCGCTGATGAAAGTGACGCAGAACGTATCTGGAACGAACTGAATGAAATTAATTTCAGTTTTGAAATGGCGAAAAGGACCTATTATGAGCAGGGTTACAATCGGAACAGCCCGATTCAACAGTTGGCGAATAATATTTCAGTGCCGTTGGATATTAAAGACGACATTTTTCCGCGCGCGACGTATTATCATGGAAAATCCATAAGGATAGACATGGAAGTAACCCCTGCAAAAGTCTTCCAGGATTACCTTGAAAAAATTAATACAGGAGCTTTCGCCCTGGCGCCTCTTATTGCAGGCGGTAAAATACTGGGCGCTATCCATGTCGATAATCGTTTTAATTCGCGTCCGATCACAGATGAAGACATGGATGCTTTAGAAATTTTCACGGCAAAAGCCGCCGGCGCTTTGAATAACGCCCGGTCTCTTGAAGAAGCAAGCAAAGCAAGCTATATTGATTTTACTCAAACCGCGCATTCATATGCCGACAACGTTTCTGCAATAAGGAATGTTCTGTCATCCGCTATGGATTTTGCCGTAAAATCACATCCGACTGACGGAAAACTGATGAAATACCTGGAACGAATTTCGAGCGATATGAATAAATTAGCCCGGGTATCAAAGAATATTACATTGCTGAGCAGAAGCTCTAAACTTTCACCAAAGCCCATCGATATTAACGAAATTTTGGAAAAGTGGAGTGAATCCAAAACCGAAAGTATCAGGAAAAGGATAAAGTTATCTATTGATTGCAAAGAGAAGGTCCTCGCCGATTCAAAAAAATTAAAAGGCGTGTTGGATGAATTACTGAATAACGCTTTACGATATTCGCCTGACGACACTAATATTTCGGTCAAAGCTGTAAAAACAGGGAAAGAAATTTTCCAGCAGTTAACATATCCGATTTCAAGACATGAAAATTGGATTCATCTTTCTGTTGCGGATTCAGGACCTGGTATAAATAATGAAGAAAAAAGAAAGATTTTTTTGCCGCTCGTATCAGATCAGAAAGAACTCGGAAGAGGCATGGGACTGCCGATAGCAAGAAAAGATATGGAAGATCAGGGCGGATTTTTATTTGAGGAGGGCGTTCCCGGCAAGGGTGCGCGTTTTGTCATTTTACTTCCGTTATATCTGAAAGGATGTTAAAAGGTCTATGTGCAATAAACTGAGTCTCCTTATCGTAGATGATGATCCCCGTCAACGCGTAACCCTTCATGAAGGAATCGAGGAAATGGGTATCTTTGATGAAATAACGGCCGTCGATTCTGAGAAGAAAGCTATTGATATTATTGAAAACCAGAAGCTGGCATTCAATCTAGTCCTTCTTGACCTGCGGATGCAGAGAAAAGATTCAGGATTAAGATTTCTGAAAAAGTTGAAGAATAATCCGGATTATAAAGATACGGAGGTCATCGTTCTTACTGTCGTTGAAGATGTTCCCGTACGAAATGAGGTGATGAGCTCCGGAGCTGATTATTATATAGAAAAGTGCCAGAGTTATGCCCCATTGGATATTATCAGGGAACGCGTGCGAGGTTTATCAGATAAAATAAAATTAAAACGATTGCGGCAGACAATAGAGTCAAATTCAACGGAACTGAATCAAAATAAGGCATTTGTCGCATTTCCTTACCAGCCATGTTTCGATGATGTTTTTCATTTGATTAAAACTGTTTCATATCAGGCACAAGTACAAACAGTCAGGGCAGACAATATATCAAAATCCGTCCCTTTGACTGCTTCAATGTTTAAAGCAATCGAAGAATGTTTGTATTTCATTTGCGACATAACACATTCAAATCCGAATGTTATGCTGGAGTTGGGATACGCTATGGCGCTTCACCCGGAAAGAGAAATATTGATCTTATGCGATAAAGCCTCTGAACTCCCTGTTGATATTCGCGGATACGTAATTCAGAAATATGATCGTATCAGTTTACAGGGAACTCTGAAAGGAATCCTTGAGAATTTTTTTTCGATTCAAAAATAATGTTAAGTCCGAATTGAAAATCAGCCTGCAAATAACTATAAAAGAAAATTGACTATTTCCTGAAAAGCAGGTAATAAAAATAAAAGGGTGGGGCCAGTCGAGTCATCACGTCGACCGATTTTTAATTTTACTTAGAAATCTTAAAATGACCCCGGGTTGATAAAAACAAAAAATTCTTTTTTCTAATTTTTCTATGCCAGTCAAGAATGGGATTGGGTAGGTGCATGATGTGCAGTAATTCAGAATTATTTTGCAGCTTCTATTCGTTCAGAAGCAGCATCGAAAGATCAACCGCATTGCTTAATACAGCTTTAATATTAGCTAAACGAGCTTTCAGAGTAATCGTCATCGATTTCGATCTGGAAGCTCCGGGATTAAGTTTCATCGGCGAGCTTTATCCTGAGGGTGAAATCAAAAAGCAAGCGGGTGTTCTCGAATATCTTCATTCGTCCCTGGTGGAAAGCAGTGCGCTTGAGATTAAGCAATGTGTCGTTAAACCCGCGGCTTTCCCTGATGGTTGTTATTTCATGCCCGCCGGACGTTGGGATAATCAATATGTTAAAAGGTTGAACGAATTGGACCTGGGAAAAAGGCTTGAAACTGATACAAAAACCGTTACCCAATTGTTGGAATTATTTCGACAGGAAATTATCGAATACTGCAAGCCTGATATCGTTTTGATAGATTCCAGGACAGGACTTTCCGATGAGGGAGGTCTTTGCGTCCTTCAAATTACCCAGTATGTGTTCCTTATCGGAGCATTGAGCGTTCAGAATATCGAAGGATTATCTCTGGTCAAGCAACTGATAGAATCATTCAAATTTAGTAACCGACATTACCTGAAAACCTTTTTGGTCGCTTCACAGGCGCCGGAAGGAGAAGATGTGATTCGGGAAGAGATGTTTCAAGTTATGCACGAGAAGTTGGGGAAATATCCTGATGTAGTCGTTCCGTATAATCCTCGTTTGGCATTCAAAGAAGAAATCGGCTTTATTCAACGGCCGCATTCGTTATTGGCAAAAGCTTATGCTTCCATTGCCGATAAGATATGCAGCGTAAGACGAAATGAAAAAGCCGGTATTTTAAAATCAAAGGCTGAAGAAAAAATGGACAGGGGAGATTATGAACAAGCCTTGAAAAACATTGATAGGGCGCTTGAATTAATTCCGAATGATCCGGACTCTTTATTCATCAGAATCAAGGCGCTTGAAAGGCTTGGTCATATTAAAGCAGCGGATCAGATGAGAAGAAAAATCTTAAAAGAAAAGGCGATGCCGCCCGAAAAAATAAAGGACCTGGTAAGTGAGATAGCTTCGCTCGACCGTTGGTATGATGAACTGTCTGAGATACTGAATGAAAATGTAAAGATATACGGAGATACACCGGAAGAACCGATGTTCCGGTTGTTGCGAGCGAAAACAGGCGCAAGGATCGGCGTTCTTCACTTCAGAGCTCTTGAAGACCTGGATTGGCTGATAGAACGGGGCTTTGAACTCGAAAGCGATCTTATTATAACCAGGGTCAGACTCCTTAGAAGCTACAATAGAACGGATGAAGCGCTGGAATATCTTGCCGAGTCAGTAAAACGTTATCCGGAGGATCATAAATTGTTAAAAACTCTCGCTTTATTGCTTGCAGACCTCGATTTGAATGAAGAATCATTGAGAGTTATAAAACATGCTTTAATAGCGATGCCGGATGATGAAGATTTGATAAAAGCCCTGCAGAGAATGGAACACGAATTTAAAGAATAGATTTTTCCGGCATTGATCAAAAAAGCTTCTTATAAAATTATAAAACGGCGCTTTTCATTTCGGATCGTTTCATTATTTCCTGAGCGCTCACATCAGGTTGCATCCCGCCCTCCCCAGGATTGACAAGCAGCCGGCAAAGGTTATAATGAAATACCGTTTTCCGATGGGAATCGTAAAAGAAAAGCGGCATCCTGATCGCGACAAAAAATAATAGAATTTTCGAGCGTGATGACAGACTGTGTTGAAGGGATTGGATTAAAAAATATGGATGCAAGAATGAACGAGGTCTTATCAGATGCGGTTTTATGAAGTCCTGGGGATTTCAGACTTGCCGTAGTTGCCGCCTGACAAAGCGCCTCTAAATGTATGAAGTTATGAAAATAAATCGTCATGATTTCTGAAGATATGGATGAGAAAAAGACTCACGGGATATAGATGAAGGACAGCGACAAAAAAGGTTATCGACAAAAGTTAAGAGACAATTTCGTCCGAGGGGATGCAGCTTCACGGACGGATTCGGCGCTTCTTAAACTTTTGTTGACTTATGCCTTTCCGCGAAAAGAGATCGAATCGACGACAGAAAGTCTGCTTTCGGAATTCGGAAGTCTTTCTTCATTACTGGAGAGCCCGCTTGAAAGGCTCCTTGAACATAATGAAATAAGTAAAAGAAATGCCGTGCTTATCAAGCTTGTAGATTGGATTCGAATTCATTATGGTCCGAAAATACGGGAAAAAAGAAGGTATAAAGCGCCGCCCCAGGCCTCACTGTTTGATGAAGATTCTATTAAAGGCGTTGACCGATCATCTTCAGAAGTTATTAAATCTGATGCCAAAAAGGCAAGACCCAGGAGCGGGACATCTATGTTCGGAAAGGCCATGCTGAGAGAAGCAATAGAAATCCTGCCCGATCTCCCCGACACCGAATCACTGGAAGAGGTTCATGCTTTTCTTCGTGATAACCTGCATTTCAGTGCGGAACAGACCCGTCGACGCAACGCCTATTACATAACACGCAGGATGTTTCCAGCCGGTTATGCCGATAAGCCTTTACTTTATTTCGCCAGGGCGTTTCCTGACAGCAGGGAACTGCGTGATGTTTGTTTTTATCGTTTTCTCAAGGCTGAACCGCTTGAAGTGGAAATAATCGAAAAGCTTATTCTTCCCAGTATGGGAGCTGGACGTTTAAACCGTGAAAACATCCGGCTGCTGATTACCGAAAAATATCCTGATGCGCGAAGTACAAAAGATTGCGCCCTGGCAGTCGTCGATGCGTTAACTGCTGCAGAAATAGTCAGGTCTGATCGCCGAAAGATTACTTTCTCCTACCGGGACATACCCGTAAAGTCGTTTGCTTTTATTCTGCATAGCGAGTTTCCTGAACCGGGCATGTATGACATCCGAAAAATCGAAGAAAACCGTTTGGTACGGGCGATGCTCTGGAACCCGGAACGAATTCTCCACGCATTGTACGAACTGCGAAATCGCCGACTCATCAGTAAAGTATCGGAAATCGACAACATACGTCAGTTTTCGACGAAGCATAAACTTGCAGATATCGTCGAATTGATATTGTCACGAGGTAAGCCATCATGAAGGCGACCGACATCATCGAGGCCGTTCGTCAAAAGCTGACCGTGCCGACGGGACGTCACTTGTACGGCGTTCTGGGCTCATACAGGCAGCTTGATTCGTTTGCCGGAAAACTCCGTCAGGCCAGGACTATGGAAGGCATCCCTTTTCCCGGACCCGTAAACGTCAACCGGGGCATTCTTAACGCCATTCCGGACAGCGAATTCAAAAAACTTGCGGAAAACGAAGCCATACGCCCGGAACCTACGGCCGCTCATGTCGCCAGGGCATTCGAAAAATTCCTGAAGGAAAACCTCACCGGCAAAGGACTCCTGGTTCTCGCGAAGCTGGAGATGCTTTTCGCCTACAACATCGAACTGGGACTTCTGCGAACCATGGCTGCGGATGAAAACAGGGCGCTGCTTCTCCTGCCGGGACGACGGTCTCGCGGCCGGGTCATCATGTTTCATGAAATGGAGCAAGGCGATTATACGCTGCCCAAAAACCTGATCGCTGAAAATCATCTGTGGGAAATTCGAGAATGAAAAACGCCGTCAGAAAAAGACGAACGCAATGGTTTAATTCACGCGATATCCTTATTGCTAAAAAAACTGATTCAGAAGAGTTTAAATCCATTATAGCGAAAGAACGATTAAAAGCGGAAACCGATAAAACGCCTGATAAATTTATCGAAAATCTTCCTGAGATCATGAAAAAATTTGACAAGCACGGAAGCGATTATCCCGAGCATGACAAGCGCGATTTCATTAATCAAACCAGCGGCTGTATGAAGGATAGTCCGATCAGCCCCGGTGAACAGGGAAATATAGTCGCATGAGGAGCCTGAAACGACTCGAACTGAAAGATTGGGAACTAGTAAAATGAACAGAAAAAAAAACGAACCAGAATTACCTTTCCCGAAAAAAATCCCAAAGATGCCGGAAGGGTACTATTCCGGCGATAAACCGAATCCAAACCTCCGGGCTTTCGTGGAACGGCATATCGAGGAGCGACCTTATGACCCGGAAACCGACGACTATGACGTGCCGGCCTTCGACAAGCCTATCGAAACCACAAAAGCAACGGCTATCTACAACATGCACACTTATTGGTCAAAGAAGCCGCATGATGCCATACGCCAATATATAAGACATTACACCAAACCAGGCGATTTGGTTCTCGATCCCTTCTGCGGAGCAGGAGGTACAGCAATAGCTTCAATAATGGAGGGAAGAAAAACTGTAGTTTCTGATTTGTCTCCATCTGCAACTTTTATAACATCCAATTCACTTCGAATAATTGATTGTAATGATTTCAAAAAGGCAGTCATAAAACTTGAGAAAAAAATTGGTTCATCACTTGTGGGGCTTTTCAATTCGCCATGGTGTGACGGTATTGTAAAATCCGTTATTTATTCAGAACGGTTTAGGTGTTCGAGATGCTTTAAACCATATGCATTTATAGAAGCTAACAAAGGAGAAATTCGTAGATTTCGTGGGCGTAAGAAGGCAAAAGCAGTATGTCCTAATTGTGGTGAAACACTAAAAACTAATATTGATGAAAGATTAGGTTTCGTGCCGGCAGAGCTTCACATTGCAAAATCCATTAAATCAAACAGAACAAAGAAAATTAATGTTATAGGTAATAATTCTGTTGCAAATCGCTTCGCAGTTGTTCCTAGCAATTTACCAGATCGTTTATTAGTTAAAATTGATGGAAATATACAGCCACGTCTTTCCAGGAATCTTAAAAAATCAGGTGTGGAAGTTGTGGGTCACTTATTTAGTAAAATTAATATTGATGCTCTTTTAAAAATTGAAGAAGGTATTACATTATTACATGAAGTCTCAGAAAGTTCAAAAAGTTTACTTATGTTAGCTTTGCACTCAATTCTTTATAACTGTACAAGAATGTATCGTTATCGATTGTATACAACGGGCGGTGGAGGATTTAGCGGTACTTATTATATCCCACATCTTTCCAAGTGTATAAACCCATGGTCAGCGTTTATTAAAAAATGTTCAGTTCTTGAAAATGCCATTAATGAAATTAATACATCAGATAAGGGTGATTTTGCCAATAGTAAGCTTCCGGTAGTCGTTTCTTGTGAATGTGCTACAAAAATTTCAGATAAAATACCAGCTGATAGCGTAGATTATGTTTTTACGGATCCTCCATATGGTGGTACATATCATTATGGAGCACTTAATTTAATCTGGGAAACTTGGCGAGGCTGCAATCTTAATTGGAGGACCCGAGAAATTGTTATTTCTGAAGACGGTTTGCATGATTACCAAGAATGGTTGAACAGAATGAGTAAAGCTATGGGTGAAATTTATAAG
Organism: uncultured bacterium; assembly: GCA_964619725.1. Taxonomy (GTDB): domain Bacteria; phylum CSSED10-310; class CAZUFC01; order CAZUFC01; family CAZUFC01; genus CAZUFC01. The sequence continues at coordinate 80,957 of CAZUFC010000009.1, forward strand.
GTTCTTAAGCCCGGTAGGTGCGTAACACTATGTTTTCATGGAGAAGTTGCTCTGTGGCAAGCAGTAAATGACATCATGGCAGAAATTGGCTTTTTATCAGATAAAAGAGAGGAATCGTTATTTATTGATACAAAGCAGAAGTCCTATAACCAGTTAACAGGTTCTACCTCAAAAAAGCGAGATTTAGTTATAAACTTCAGAAAACCAAAACCCAATGAGTTGATTGGAGTTTTCGATTTCGCTTATGCAGAACATAATAAAACCTTCAACGAAAAAGTACGAAAAATTATCTACGATTATCTATGTACAAATCCCGGCAGCACAAAAGACCGCATATACGACCACGTAGTAAGCCGCATGGTCCGCAAGGGTGAAATGGAGGCGCACGATTTCGATGCAATCCTTAAAACCGTAGCGGAAGAAGTGACGACTCCGGTGATGAAAAGCCTTTTCGAGAAGAGGGAACCTGACCTGTTCGGCACACATGAGATAAAAAGGTGGTATCTCAAGGAAAGCGAACTGGCGGAGGTTGATGAAGCCGAGACAGCGAGTGAGGATTCTGCGGCTGAAAAATTACGGGAATTTATAGCGAAGAGAAACAGCGAGCATCCGGAAGATGAGGGCGTGCATTACAGCGATCTTTTCGAGCATTACATTTACGCAGTCAAAGATACGCCGAGGCGGCGTCTTATCGAGTTTCTTCCGGATTATTTTTATAAAACGGAACAGGGAACCTGGCGATTGCCTGCTTCAGAAGAAGAGGAGTGCGCTAAGCTTGAAGCCAGGGCAAAAGGATTAGGTCGTCGCATCAAGCGTTACATTGCACAACTCCGACAGGGGGTCCTCATTCCGGAGAAGGAGCAACCCGGTGATGCAACGCTGGCGGAGTGGATACGCTATTGCAAGCGTTCGGGGATGTATGAGCAGGGAAGATTTTTGTATGAGAAGGGCGGCATTAATCCCGAAAACCTGCCGGAGGCGGCAATGGCGGATGTTGAGGAAGATTACCAGGTATGTGTGCGTATGCTGAAGCGCGGAACGGACAGGCCGGGACGCAGCAGGCGCCGGGAGAGTTAACGGGGTATTTGACGATGAATGAACAACATCGATTGTCTTCAATAAGAATCAAAGGATACCGGCCTTTTGACGATATAGAGGTGCGTTTGGAGCCTTTACAGGTTATAGCGGGCGCTAACGGATCGGGTAAAACGAGTCTTTTCGAGTTTTTGAGTTTCATTCGTGACGCCTGTTATCATGAGATTCCCCCGGAAATTATAATGGGAACAACAGGCCGGCAGATTTTTCATAAACCGGGACCGGATAAATTCTGGTGGAGCGCTGAAATAGAAAATGATCAAAAAACGCCTCTCTGCTATGAGGGTGAATTATTGGGTCCTGTCGGGTCGGCAAAAATAGCGTACGAACGAGTTGCATCGAGGGAACGACCAGCGGAGAGGAATAGCAGCGAACATATCTATTTAGACTTTAAAAACGGCGAAGGTTGCGTTCGGTATCCCGGGAAGGGCAAAGATAAAAGGAAGAAGTGGGATTTAAGAAAACCTAATCAGTTGGGACTTGGTGCGATCACGGATTCAAGCCTGGTTACTCTTTTTAATTTAAGGGAATATATCCGGAATTGGCGATTTTACGATTCCTTTCATATCAACGATGAAAAAATCAGAAAATCGGTCCCGACAAGTCAGGAACCTATGCTCCAGGAGGATGCCGGCAATTTAAGCGCAGTGTTGTTCAACCTGATGACCGAGCATCCGGAATCTTTCGAAGAGTTAAAATTTGCGATCAGTTCTGCAGTTCCCGGATTCAACGGACTTAATGTAAAAGCGAGAGGAGGTCCCGGCGAAGTCATTGCGTTTTGGCGTGAGAAGGCCTGCGACACTGAGCTGAGTCTTGCTGATTTGTCTGACGGAACGTTGCGATTTATTGCCTGGGCGACCTTGTGCGTGATGCCCTCGCCGCCGTCTTTGATTTGTATTGACGATCCTGACCTGGGCGTTCATCCCAGGACTCTTCCTGTTCTCGCCTCCCTGTTTCAAGAGGCATCGCTGCGTACCCAGATTATTCTTGCGACCCATGCCTCTTATTTTCTTAGCCGTTTTGATTTAAAAAACATTGCGGTAATGAGAAAGATTTCAGGAAAAAGCTTATTTCTTAAAGCCGGGGATTCTCAAACCTTGCTGGATAACCTTAAGGATTTCGGCGACGATGAGCTTGAAAAGATGCATAGGACGGATGAACTGGAGGCGCTGGCGTGAGTGAAGTATTTATTTATGTTGAAGGTCCCAGCGATCAGCGCAGTATGAGGGAACTGTTTGATGAAGTGATGAGAGAATGCGAAAAAATGGGAACCGTAGTTGATTTTTTCCCGCTGAACGGGAAGGAGCCGCTTTTAAATAAAGGTCCTACAAAGGCATTGAATATTTTGAGGAACCGACCGAATTCGTATGTATTCCTCGTCCCTGACCTTTATCCGCCCAACAAGCCGTTCCCGCATGCTGATTTCCAGGAATTGAGAAAAGAATTGAAGGCAAGATTCAACCGTGAAATTGAAAGAAAAGCCTGCGATGAGAGGCTTGCAGACCGCTTTTTCGTGCATTGTTTTAAACATGATCTTGAAGCGCTGGTTCTCGCCTCGGAAACCGCTTTCCTCTCCAGGCTGGATAAGCCCAAGTTCTCTCGATCCTGGACCAGACCCGTTGAAAACCAGGACAGTAATAATCCGCCGAAACGCATTGTTGAAGCGCTGTTCAGAGATGCAGGCATGATATACAGGGACGTTGCGGATGCGCCCTGGATTCTGAAACGTTCCAGCCTGAATGAATTATGCGATAAATGCCCTCAGAATTTTAAACCCTTTGCGGTGGATATATTCCGTTTAATTGGAAGGAAGATATCATGAGCCAGGCAGACAGTTTGACATTCAGAAACAATTTAAACGAAATATGCGATGTTCCCGACAGGATTATTTCTGTTTATTCGCTGGAAAAGCATGTATGGGCTGATTCGAATTCCGAGGCAAGCCGAAAAGCGCGTCGTCCGGAGCTTCGCACAATCGAGGAATTCCAGTTCGCTCCTGTTCGTTCTTTTATGACTGACGTATTCCGCAACATGGCCGCTCCATGGAAAAGGGAGCGCAGGGAGAACCCAATCGGACAGGGATATTGGGTTCAGGCGGAGTTCGGTTCCGGCAAATCGCATCTGCTTTGCTGTCTGTCAGGGCTGGCCCTGGGACGTGAAGAAGCCTGGGACATTCTGAACAAAAAGGAGAAGGATTCAGGTCGAGGCAAGCGGGAATCACTTTACCGGTTCTGGGAGGAAGGTATCAGCTCTAAAAGCCGGAAATCAAAGGGAATATTTGTCGTGGTCAGCACATTGGTAGGCTCCGGCGGCGGAGCGATTGGATTGTCTGATAAAGGACGTCGTCTTTCCGATTATATCCTGGAAGCTGTGAAGAATCAGATAAATATCGAGCTGGGGAAGAACGTTTCGCTGTATCCGGCGGAGTTGCTGGCAGACCGTTTCGTTAGTGAGGACCTGGAGCGCTACCGGAAGGACCTGGCAACTTTTTTTCGTGATCCGAGATATTTTGAGGAGGATGAATCAGAGGAAGTGGACGAATTTATCCGCACGATACAGCAAGATGATACGCCGGAATATAAGCGAAGCTGCGGCAACAAATTATGGCGTTTTTATACGGAGTATCTGAAGGTTCAGCCGCAGATTGCCGCCGAGACGGAAGATATTCTGAAGCATATGGCGGAGACGATATTGGCCGAAGGGTACAGCGGCATTTTGCTGGTTTTGGACGAGGTGTCCTTGTTCATGAAGGACCGTGACGACGGGCAGCGGGCCGATGATGAAAAGACCCTTGTAGTTTTATCGAATCGCCTGGCCAAAATTCACAATCTTCCTGTCTGGACGGTCTGTTCTGCGCAGCAGGCGATCGAAAGCAAAATGGGAGTAAAGAACATAATCGCAGATGACCGTTTAAAGCTTGTCAAGCTGCTTGAGGAGGACCGGGATTATTATGACATTGTACTTTCGCGAGTACGAGAAATAAAAAACGAAAAGGCTATCGGCAGCTATTACCTTCACTATAAACGAGGATTCACCTGGCCCGGCAGTATAGGCGAGTCGGAATTCCGTCATTTTTTTCCTTTCCACAAACCTGCTATTGAGATATTGAAAGCCATTACCTATGAGCTGACTACGGCGCGTTCCGCCATTCATTTCATGCATCAGACCCTTAAACATCAGATAAAAAATAAGGGGAATGAAATAATAAGGCTGTGGGAGCTTTTCGATGAAACGGTGCGATATGAGGAGGACCCGAGCGGCGTTCATGCTGGACTGGTCGCGATCAAGACGAAACGTGAGTCGGATTACCGGGTTTATGAGGTATGCAAGCGACAGATCGACAATTTGACCAGGGGATACCTGAAAGTTCACCGAGACAAAGCCGTCAAAGTTCTTCAAACGCTGTTTCTTTACCATATAGCCAGAATGGACCAGCCAGGCGTCACGCCTGAAGATATCGCGAATTCTGTGCTTATCGAAAGGGATGCTGATGCTGATCCGACTGAGAATATACAGCATTACGAAAGCATAACGGAAAATTTGAAAAGGGAACTGCGGCAGATCGTTCAATCTTTTGATGAGGAGAACAGGCCGAGATACCGGTTTGATCCTGTTTTTACCGTTGTTGATCCGAGGGATGAATTCCGCAAGGCCAGGGATGAAGCTGAATCGAATGAATTAATGCAGAAGGAGGCGTGGGAGCATCTTCTGGCGCTTGACGAGTGGCCGGTGCGGACCCGTCAGATGACGATCGACCTTTCCAGCGGCGTAAGGTCGATTTTCCGGGATATAGCGCCGTTCCTGGCGCCCTGGGAAGACCGGAATTCAGCCCGCTCAGGGGACCAGAACCTGGACGTTGTATGGCAGGGGCGGCAGATTTCCGGGAAAGCAGGGATGCGCGATTTCGGAAGAATGTTTTCCGAGAATCTTCCCTTGCCGGGGATTGAAAGCGATCAGACTGACATGGATTTCGCCGTCTACGCAGGAATGCGTCATGTCAGCAGCAACATCGTATTAAAGCTCATTGAAAGGCGTAAAGACCCGCGTATCCTTCTTTGGACCCCTGATGAGCTGACACAGAACGAACGTGACAGACTCATCGACTTCGCTGCTTATCGCAAGCTTATTTCCGATTGGCAGGGAAAGGAAACCGAGGATGCAGTCGCCGTCATCAATTGGGTATCGCACTCACTTCAGTCCGATCTGGCCAATATAATTAAAATCGTCGACAACTCTTATGCCCGCGGCCGAATTGATGCTTTGAACAATACCCAAATGGAATTTCGGGTTGCCGGAGAACTCGTAAACATCATAACGCCGCTGGTGGATAAAGCGCTGACGGCAGCTTATGTTTCCCGTGACGTCAAGTTCGATCCCCCTTTCATCTTCCGCAAGGAAGAAGGAGTAAAAGTTATAAACGGTATAGTTAAAACCGGCCGCATTCTCAGGGGCGCCAAACCGAACAAGGATATAAGCGCTGCCCAAAATTTCGGCTTCAGTCTGAATATCATGAAAAAAAGCGCGGAGAAGGAGCTTGATTTTTCAGAAAATCCTTACGTTAATGATATATGGACATTCATTGACGAAAAACTGACGGATGCCGGTCAAACCATGAAGCTGGAAACTCTGTATAAAAATTTCATGGGTATCGGCGGTCCAAAGGACTATGGACTTACCAGGCGCATGGTTCAGATTTACCTTCTCTGCCTGGTACGCGAAGGTCGCGTTCGGGTCGCCCTAGGGCATAAGGCAGGTCTTGCTGATCCCTTAATTGATTATGCGAATATTGCCGGGATTGATTTCTCAGCTAAAACGCTTGATGCTTTTAATGAGATTCAGAAAGTAGCCAAACCGGAAAACTGGGAAGTATTAAAACCGTATGCAGAGAAACTGCTCGGTATCGTAATACCTGTCATTCATGATGATGCGGAAATTTCTGAATACAGGGCAAGACTGAGGCAGTTGTTCTCTCAGGAAAAAGAGAGGGGCGCAAGACTGGCGGGACGTGTGCAAAGTCTGTTTGAAACACTCAAGACCGCTAATCCCTATGAACAGGAATTTAAGCAGGTCGTTGACTTGTTCTCCGCCGAGATCGAGCAAGGAGACGACATAGACCTTATTTTATATGCTTTAAAAGATGCCATGGGTTACCAGGCTTTTGATACGAACAGGCCAGATACTGAAGAAGCGGACGACCTTGCCGGTCGATTAAAGAATTACCATGATATTCGTAATTTTCTCGCATTTGAGAATGAGATTCGGACTGCCCATGCCTATTGTTCCATCGACCTGACGGAAACGCGGGAATTAGCCGGCGCTGCAGCGGCTATCGATTCGGTTCGCTTTAAACTGGATAAAATAAAGGAATTCATTGATTCTGACGTAAAACTGAGGACCGAATTAGTAGGCGCTTTCCCGCCGGTAAAAGGTGAGAAAGGCACAATTTCGGCTATGATACGCGAATACTCGTCCGTATATTTGCCTACGCATGAATCCGTCATCAGTCATATCGAAAACAGCCGCAAGCGTGTTGAAAATGTTATTGCGGGAAACGATTTCAAAGTTTTAGGAATTTTGGACGGAATTACCGCTCTGAAGTCTTCGAGCGCAGATAATCTGGAAAGACTTCTTATACAACTTTACGAGGAAATTTTTGATTGTCCGTCGCCTTCCCGCAATTCTGTTGAGGAACAATTGCGCAACGATCCGCTGCATGAATGCGGACTATCTTTTGTTAATGCATCGAACTTTGTTCAAAAAGCTGAACGTGCAGTATCGGATACCCTTGGATTGCTGGATGATGCTTACCGCAAAAGGATGGAAGTTTTCATGAATCCTGCGGTGCGCAAACGTTTGAACCAGGGAAGTGATGAACCGTTAATCGCTGGTTTACTGGCCTGTGATTCCGTTGAGGAACTTCGAGCTTATTTCGTGAAAACAGCGCCGGTCAATCCTGAAATCGTGGATATGATTAACAAGTATTTGAAAAAAATCGTTATAAAACGAGTGAAAATGAGTGATTTTAAGCCTGAAACGGGTACGATCGAGAAAGAACAGGTATTGCAGGTGTCTGAGGAGTTCCGGACCTTTTTAGAAAATAAATTCGGCGACCTGCAAGAGGATGATGACGAGCTTCCCATGCTGCAGTTGGAATAGGAGGAAGAATCCATGTTCTCGATTTGGACGATTGATAAGCTGGCAGCATTAAAAAATGAAGAGGTTTTGATCGTCAGAGATTCACTTCGACTCCTGGTTATGGCTGACGGAGCTCTTCACAGGTTTGCAGCGGATAATGGATTCACAGTAATAGCAGCCTCAACCAATCTGGTATTCAGGGAACTCTACGAGAAAGCAGTAATCTCACAAGATACAAAGAAAATCCTTGTCATTGATAGAGCGCCGGTTCGAAGAAGAACTCGCGCTTCAATGATGAAAGCCCCGCCGCCGTTTTATCCCGATTTGCTATCCAGAACAGGACATGCGGCCAGGATAGACCTGAATCTGCGTCATTTTTTAACAGAAAAAACGGGGGACCCCGGATGGCCACATGAGACCAACGATCCGCAATTCGCCAGGCTTATTTCCGATAACATAAAAGATGTTTTGAAGGCTCATTCAAGACTGCGCACAGTCGATCCCGCCCGTTTTACTGATCGTGATTTCAGGACCATAATAGCATTCTCGGCATTAGGCGTACCTGAAGCAGCCTTTAAAAAACCTGAAGCGAAAGACTACTGGCGGATAGGACTGTTCGGGTATCCGGCGCTTGAGGAGCTTGATGCTCTTATCCCGGAAGTCGCCCAATCAGTTCGCAACGAATTGAGTAAAGCTTCTTCTCCGTTCAAGTGGTTTGCGGATTCACCTCCTGAATTGGTAATAAAAGCTTTTTATCTTGCTGCAATACTTTCTCAACACTTCGAGCACTGGAAGCTCCTGATACCTACTATTGATCCGGCTCTGAAACGTTTCTGCGACATGGACGACAATCTTATCGATTCAGCCGCATGCGAACTTGCATCAATCGATCACAGCCGTGCTGAACACGATATAAAGGAGGTCGAAGAATCGTTAACCAAAGAAGACATTAAATTTATTCTGCTGGAACAATTGAATATTTTTGACAAAGGCGGATTCGCTGAGATTATCGAAAACGAACGTTATTCAATTCTTTTACGCTCGCTGGCGTTGTCTGCAGCGCTTGAAAGCGTGCTTTCCCGTGCCCGTTTGCATGATTTCCACGAAAGAGTAGCGAATAAACTGTTTTCAGAACCTTCCGAAAATTTGTCATGTTTCGTAGAACAGCGTTCTTCGCAGGTGTGGGAAAATTTGAAGACTGCTTATAACCTGGCGATATCGATAATAGAATATCTGAAATATTTAGACAAAGCCGTCACCGAGATAAAAGTGAAAAAAAGGACCGACTTGACCTTGGATTGGTTTCGTGAAATATGGAACGACAGACGCGTTAATCGTCTGGAATATTATCTGTCAGCTCTGGATAGGTTGGTTTTTAATGCGGACGTTCTTCCCCGTTCAAAAAAAAATCTGCCGAAAGAATTCTCCGCAGCCTGGGTTCGTATCAGAAATCATGTCGGGCGTATAGGCGATGACGTGAATAAGACGCTTACATTTTTGAATGAGAGATACCAGGAGATGATTAGGGAAAAATACAAGAGGTGGGTTGAGCAAGATACTTCTGAAGTATGGTTGACGAGTCGTTTTTTGAGTCGATGTCTAAAACCTCACTGGGACATAAAAAAAGAAAAAGCGGTTGTATTTGTGTTCGACGGCATGCGTTATGATATATGGGACGAACTTGTAAGACCTATATTCGAGGATCGAATGGAGCTCATAGCGGAATATCCCGCCGTATCTCTTCTCCCATCAGAAACCCTAATCAGCAGGAAATCAATTTTTGCAGGCACATTTCCTGACGAATTCAATACGCGAGAAGGCGAGGATTCTCTCCTGGCCGAAGCAATGAAAAGAGAATTCGGCTATAACGGGAAAGTCGATACGACATATCCTGAAAGCATGGGAACAGGTGAAACCGTAAGGTATAGCGCGGGAAACATAGAATTTTTTATTTTCGATCTATGCGACAAGGAACTTCATAAAATACCGATGAAAAAAAAGAAAGATGGTCGATATGTTCCCGGTCGGCCGCTGGCTTTTATTTATCAGCAACATATCAAGGACATCATAGACAACGAGGTTATGGGAATTATTCGTGATTTAACGCCTGATACTAAAGTGTTTATAACTGCCGATCACGGTTTCGGGCTTATCGGACGTGAATCTATCCGTATTAATCTCTCCTGGTTAAATGAGCCTGGCGATTGTCATTACCTCAATGCCTGGCTTAGAAACTCGCTTAGAGATGCCGGCGCGCCGGGAAAGCTTCGTGATCGTGTGTTGGAGTTTCCAGTGGGTGATCTCAGGCTGCCTGATTCCGGGGAAGGTTTCGATCGATCTCTAAGACGAAACTGGAAAAAGAAATTCGCAACCGTAGTTTTTCCTAAACCAGGTTATGCCCTGGCTCGCCCAAAAGCTAGATTCAAACCTGACGCATATTCGCACGGGGGTATTTCCATTCAGGAAATGATCGTACCCATGTTGGCCATGCGAGTAAAAGCTCCGGAAGAGAGTTATCTGATACTTGGTCATATTCAGGGTCCTGAGGAATTGATTGAGGGTGAGGCGGCTGAATTTAAAATGAGTGTTCGTCGCTCCAAATCCCTCAAGAAAAAAGAAATTAGAATTGAAGCGCAGGCTGCCTATCGGAACAGGGAGGAAATACCGTCACTGAATACTCAAATTCAATATATTTCTGTTGCCGGCGGTAATGTTGTGTTCCGGTTTATACCTGATGCCGGCGATGCAACCGAAGAAGAGCGAAAAAAGGGCATAATGGCTAGAACACTAAGAATAAGCATACTTTATCACGAGGAGAAACGCATGATCAGAAAAACACAGTCATTCAGATTCTCTGTATTGCTTAATTCTGAAAAAATAGTCCGTCGAGTGCCCGCACACCTGGGGAAAATACTGGGTCTGACGCCCAAAAGCATGAGATAATGACGGTCATACTTAAATTCCAATCAAATTTTTCTCTTTTGAAACCGATGCAATCCGACGTTTTTTTGCCCGGAATCAGCCTGCAGGAGGAGATATCAGGATGAATCATAAACTGAAAGAGGTCTTCAGGGGTAAAGTCGTCAACAAGGCGCATACTATCAACACGGGGGTTGATGAGTTTCCCCGGTATGTCCTGGAATACCTGATCGACAACTACTGTTCCGAGGATACTTTTCATAAAGATATGGAAAAAGTCGTGAGAAGATTAAAGGAAACATTTGTGCATGGAGCGGAAGCTGAGAAAATCAGGCATTATATCAGAGAACACCGAAGCCATTCAGTAATAGCAAGTCTGGAAGCACGTCTGGTTGAAACGGAGGATAAATACTGGGGGTCCATTTCAGCGATAAACGAGAATTTCGTTAATATCCCTGAAAGCATTGTCCGTCAATATCCAATGCTGTTATCTGGCGGAATGTGGGGTACGATAGACGTTACCTATGATGAGACCGAGATACATAACAAAAAAATCAGACCTTTTAAAGTTGAAGGATTCACTCCTTTTCAGGTCAGCGTTATAAATGTGGATGAGTTCATTGAGCGACGACGTGAATTTTCAACGAACGAATGGATAGATATTTTAATTAATTCATGTGGTCTTGATCCATCACGAATGAACCGAAGACAAAAATTGCTGTATCTTTGTCGATGCATCCCGCTTGTAGAAACAAACGTTAATATGGTGGAACTGGCGCCCCGGGAGACCGGCAAGACATATCTTTATAGAAATATATCATACTACGCTCACGTGCTTTCCGGCGGTAAAGCTACTCCAGCCCAATTATTCATAAACTTGAACACAGGCAGAATCGGCGAGGTAGGGGTTCGGGATGCCGTTGTTTTTGACGAAATTGCGAATACCGACTTTACCGATCCGAAGTCTTTCGTGAGTATAATGCAGGGATATATGCAAGATGCAAAATTCAGCAGAGGCAAAAAAGAGATACTCGCTTTCGCCAGCTTGGTCTTCGTAGGCAATCTTGATGTCCAAGGTGATTTACCTCATGAGAAGTATTATCATCTCTTCGAACCGCTGCCGGATTTCCTTCAGGTTATTGCATTTCTGGACCGAATACACGGCTACTTACCCGGATGGGAAATCCCGAAGTTAACCCCTCAAAGTTATTCGAAAGATTATGGGTTCATAACGGATTACTTCTGCGAGATAATGCATGAACTGCGGCGGTTTGATTTGTTGGGAAACGTACGGTCAGGATTTGAAATCGTCGACCATGCCGGCAGAACTCAGGGAATTTCAGGACGAGATCAACGGGCTGTATTAAAAACGACTTCTGGTCTATTGAAGCTTCTTTTTCCCGATGGACATATTACAGATGATGAACTGCAAGAAATCCTCAGTTTATCCTGCGAATTGCGCCAACGAGTGAGAAACCAGCTTCATCTGATCGCTCCGGGTGAATATGACAACATCTCTCTGGGCGCACTCATGAAACCGGGTGATAAGAAAATTGTGCCGAAACTTCCCGACAGTCATCGCGTTCAGCGGATTACGATTCCCGATAAACCTTCCATTGGAGAGGTTATAGGTTTGGCAGTCGAAGGAGATCATGGTTGTATTCTACATTTTGAGATGCAGGCAACACGAGGGACCGGACGTATCGTGCCGCTTGGCTCGATACAAAGGGTCATGCGGGAAAGTATTGAAGCGGCGGCTCAGTACATCAGGGCGAAACACGAAGACCTGGGGATAACGGCTGAATGGCGAAAGAGTTTTGACGTTGCCGTCCTGGCCACTTTTATGGGTGTTCCAAAAGAGGGACCTTCCGCAGGCATTACAATTGTTGCAGGAATTGTGTCAGCATTAAAAAAAGTCCCGATTAGAAACGATCTCGCTATGACCGGAGAGATAACGATAATGGGCAAGGTCCTGCCTGTCGGAGGTATCCAACAAAAAGTCAGGGCAGCTTTTGATGCGGGAGTCAAAGAAGTTATTCTGCCTGCTGATAGCCTGAAAGAAGCAGAGGGATTGCCTTCCTATCTGCTTGACGAATTAAAGCTGACTCCGGTCAATAACATTCAAATGGTATTAGAAAACTCGTTGCTGAATAACAATGTACCAAAAATAAAATCATAAAATAATACCCGATCAAAATGCAATTATAATTGGATAATTTACAACCTTGACGTGGGTGTCTGGCGATATGACGATCAATGTTCCGTTAAATAATCAGCTCATTCCAGCAATAACCCGCCGCCGCTTCATCAATCGATTTAGAAAATCAAAATCTTCAGGACATTTTCTTTAAAAGTATATTCAATCCGAACAGAGCAACCCTGTTTTATTCTTTAAAGCCAATAAAACGCTAACAAGAAAAACAAGCAAAATTAAACCCGGGAGATGCACAGCGGGCACTGATGGTTCAGTAGGAACAACAGTGGGCGTCATCGTGGGTTCGGCGGTAAAGGTATTTGTCGGAACGACCGTGGACGTTTGAGTCGGCGTTTGTGTGTGGGTATTCGTGGGCGCTGTCGTCGGGGAATGTGTCGGCGTAGGCGAACAGGTAGGGACATACGTCGGGGTAGCTGATACTGGCGGCTGATAATGGAAACCCAGGTCTACCGCAGCGGCATCGCCGGCGCTGTCTGTTCTGACGGTTAAATCATCCATGCATACCGTTCCGTCCGCTCCCTTGCAGCATACATCCGCGGCAGTCATATCGCCGGCATCGATGCAGGGACTGTCAGTCGGCTGACCGGCCGCTGTATGACTAAGGTAATAATCTCCGTCAGGCCCCGAAACGAATAAAGGGTCCTCATCAATCATCCCGTCGTTCCAGTTGAGCGTGCATCCGCCGCACACTCCGACCTCGTTCATACCGCCTTGAACGTTGCTGTAGCTTATGGTCAGCGTTGAATTGACGTCCAGATCGATCTGCTGACCTTCCCATACGGCCGTATTGCCCCAGAATATGCTGTTCTTTACCGTTATCGTCGACAAGTCGGTGACCAGGCCTCCGCCGCTGTAATCAGCCGTATTGGCGGCGAATGTGCAGCAGTTTATGGTCGTGGTCGTATAATCATCGAAATAAATGCCGCCTCCCCTGTAACCGGAATTTCCATAAAAAAGGCAATTGTCGATGACCGGCGATGAATGATAGACGCAGTAAATCCCGGAACCGTCATAATCGGTCCTGTTGCCTGATATGGAACAACAACTTATTTCAGGGCAGGAAAAGTCATCGCAGCATATGCCGCCGCCGTCATATCCTGAATTGGAAGCTATACTGCACCCCGCAATGACGGGCGATGAATAATCGTCGCAATATATTCCGCCGCCGTAATCAAACGCCGTATTGACCGATATCGTGCAGCTTAGAATCATCGGCGATGAATACTCGGCACAGTATATTCCCCCGCCGTTTTCAGCCGCACTCCACTGGATCACGCAATTCCTTATCGTGGGAGATGATTCCCAACAATGTATCGCACCGCCCGCATCATGATACCCATATCGCAGCGTGAATCCCTCCACCACCGCAGTCTCCTCCTCCGCATCGTCGAACAGAAACGCCCTGTGCCTGTCCGTCGACATCCCTTCACAGTCTATCACGCAATTGCCGGGTCCGTTCTCCGACATTACCGTCAATCCAATGCCGTGGAAATCAAGATCACGGTTGCGCATGCCGGCGTAAGTCCCGTCTGAAACCAAAACCGTGTCGCCCGCTCCGGCATTGTCTATACCCGCCTGGATCGTCGGCTGATCCCCGGGTACCTGAATCACCGAGCCCGACGCAATTGATGCAAAAAACGGCACAATGAACATCACTGCAATAATTTTATTCCTTGTCATGTCGACTCCCCTTCCTTCCCGACAACCGACAGCCAGGTTATTATACTGAATCTTTCCCTTAAAATATTCATCCCCGTCCTCAATCGTCCCCATGAGCCTCCAATATCCATTCTCATCATCGTCTCCAGGCAAAAAAAAACGTCTCAACGGGGACTTAATTCAGTGTAAATATTAAGAATGAAAAATCAACTTTAAATTTGAACAGAAAATTATAACCACTATTGTTGAGCCAAAGGATAGAATGAGGCTGATACTTTCAAAATGGAAAACATTTTTGAGGACGACGAATTGAACGACAGCATTAAGCGGGGGATCGCTGATGCAGAAAATAGCCGTTTGACGACAGAAATCATCAGGGTTTCATTCCGCAGCCAGGTAATATCCTTTTCTCGCCCTGATCTTCACTTTTCTCCCCGGTATTTCCACTTTTATTCTGCGGAATTTTTCATCGCTCCTTCCCGGCCTTTCGGGATAATATGCGATGTAATACATACCTTTCAGGTCTTCTGACGCGCTGCTCATCATACTTCCCAGGTCATTGGAATCTTTTTGGAATGTTCCGCCTGACAGTTCGCTGAAAAAACGCAGGGGAGCCCGACGGAAGAACTGAAAAAGATTGAATTGGGAAATATCGCCCCACGGAGCGGTCAATCCCGTCACGTCGACCGTATATACGACCAGGCGACTGTGAGCTGCTATTTTTTCCCATTCTTCAAGCTGACCGGATGAATCGTGATTCATTCTTCCGTCCATATAGGAACCCGAAGAAATCAGAATGACGTTTTTCCGTCGCTCCACAGTTTGAGTCGCCAGGGCTATTCTTTGCAGACAATTAAGAATAACGGAGGAATGGCTGTGACCATGCAGTCCGTTAACGTTCATTTTCGCTAAAGGAGTTTTTTCCGGGTCTCCTTGCGTTACGGTTTGAGTATTTTCAGGCAGAAACGCTTTTTGTCCGACATTGAACATCAGGTCGAACGAGGCGATATAATCATCGAATATGGAAGGATCGGTTATCCCGTCGGCCAGGATAAGTAATTCTCCCGCATAGGTCACCAGGCTGATGACGTCGCCGGGACGCCAGTTTGCAACCGCGCTTTCACGAAAAGCTTTTAAACCCTCCTGCATATGCTGAACATTCAACCCATACTGGTCAAAAAAATATATCCATAATATAGATCGCTTCGGAGTCAAATCCTGACTCAGCTCAAACCCGTCCAAAGTTTTACCCGCAAAATCCCCTCTTTTGAAATGCTCAAATAAAGCAATCTTCTGCTTAACACCGTTTTCGTAAACCTCCACTTCATCAGCCCTGAGGTCATCCACCGGCTCATCGTTCCCATCCCGGACCGTCATATCAAGCTCAACCAGCTCCACCGTCACTTCAAAATCCGTCTCATCCCCGAAATCGCCCGCATCACGCTCGCCGGTTATGACTGAAGAAACAAGACAAAATTCCACGGACAAACCCATACAAACGAACATGATAAATTTAAAGAATTTTCCGGTTTTCATAATCATCTTTTCCAAAAATTCGCCATTCCTTCACCGAAAAAGTTCCATTAATTGCTACACATGCATAGGGCAAAATGTTCCATCCGCCCGGAAATCAGGCATTGATCAAAAATGGGCATGTCTGGGTTACAATTTCTCAGCTTGTATCCTTCGTGCTCGCGCTCGTGCTCGTAATCGGGGTCGGTATCGGTATCGGGGACGCAACATAATAATTACCAGGAGTTCTGAAATTCTGAAGAATTGTAACCTCAAAAGACGCATTTTTGATCAATGCTAAAATTTGTTACTTTACTCTTAGTCCAATTGGGCCGTTGGGCATGGGCGAAACATCAGTGACCGGCGGAATTTTCTTTTGATTCTTATGGGCGTCGTTGGTATCCGAGCGCACCTGCGCTGTGCTGACAGAGAAACCAAACCAGCCGCTCCAGCGGCCCCGTTGCGCTTATGCACGGGGATTACGAACCAACCGAGAAGCTGTCACATATGTTTTCTTACTTGAAAATCATACAAAAATTCAGTAAAATTCCAACTCAGATGCCGCGGGTATCCGAACCCCCATGTGTATGGAGGAAATCAGTTGAATGGACAATAACTTTTCTATGTCGGAGCATCAAATATTCCAACTCTAGTGCGGCGGCGTAGATTTGCTCTAATAATTTAATTCGTTCAGTCAACAAAAAGAGGAGACTTTAATGAAGGCTGAATTCTCGGTAATCATAGAACCCGCACCCGAGGGAGGCTATTGGGCCATCTGTCCGGAGGTGCCCGGCGCCAATGGACAGGGCGAAACGATAGAGGAAGTGAAAAATAATTTGCGACAAGCCATTGAATTGATCCTGGAGGATCGTAGAGCGGACATCCTCCGAGGATTACCCGATGATGCAATTCGTGATACGGTATCGATTGGATGAAAAGACGAGAATTGGAGCGGAAATTGAGAATTGCGGGCTGTTATCTGAAGCGGGAAGGCGGCTCTCATAGCCTATGGATCAATCCAAAGAACGGAGTTATTGAAGCTGTTCCACGGCACACAGAGATCAAAGAACCACTGGCAAAGAAAATCTTAAAGAATCTTAGCGCTGAATGAATGACCGACCAGCCGATTGATGATGCCCTCGATGAAAAAAACAGCGGCGGGAGTCGAGACAATTTGTTGCCGCCGTATATTTTAAGATATTTGATCAATCGCTGCCCGAATCGTTCATCATAAGTATTATTTTTCCGTTCACTTTCTTGTTTTCAATCATTTTATGTGCTTCGGCGGCTTCAGTGAACGGCATCCCGGCATGAATAACGGGTTTTATCTTTTTTTCTTTCAGCAGCTTGAACAATTCTGTCAGGTCTTCCTTGAACCAGTCGGGATGTTTTTTCTGCAGGGATTCGACGGAATAAAAAAGAGCGGATTTGCCGTTAGGCAGGAGGTTCCATAATTTAAGCCGCAGAAAATCCAGCGGCACATTACCGCCTTTTCCCAGGGCTGCATCGTAGAAACCATAGGCAACCAGCGTTCCTTTCGGTCTCAATGCCCGGAAAGACCTTTTAAAATGGTCTCCTCCGACGGCGTCGAAGGCTGCATCAACGCCGTCCCCGGTCTTTTCGATTACGACATTGACGAAATCCTCTTTTTCATAGTCTATGGGTACGGCTCCTGCCCCTTTTATCGACTCGTGTTTCGATTCAGCGTCTGTTCCAAACATATCCAGGTCATTAAGTTTTCCGAGGCGAAGCAGAGCGGAACCCACTGCGCCGCCGGCCCCGTGAACGAGTATGATTTGTCCCTTTTTAATTTTCGCTGAACGGTGGAGCATCTGGTAAGCTGTGACATACGGCAGAATAACGCTGACAGCTTCTGCAGGGTCCAGTTCATCCGGTACAGAAACCAGTTCGCTCTCCGGCAGACACATATATTCAGAATAAGAACCTGTAACGGTCAGAGCAGCGACTCTATCGCCCTTTTTGAATTTTTTCGCTTCAGTTCCTATTTTATCAACGATTCCCACCATATCGTATCCCGGCGAGAAAGGGGGCTTCTGTTTAACCCCCGGATAAATGCCTTTTCTCACCATAATATCGGTAAAAGCGGCCCCCGCAGCCGAGATTCTTACTCGGACCTCTCCCGCCAAAGGCTCAGGAAGCTTCTCTTCCTCAACAATCCTCAAAACGTCAGGTCCCCCGTATTCACTTATAATGACTCGTCTGTAACTCATCAGCCTGTTTTCTCCCTCCCTCTTGCAGCGCTGAAAGAACCTCTCCCTGTGCGATTATATATTCTACATGAGGACCTATTGCATGAAAAGGAAAGAGCAGAAACCGGGTGAATCAGCCTCTCAGGGTTCGGTCCACTTTGTCCGTTGAATGTTCACGGAGGCGTTGACCAGTCATAACGAATCCGTAAATCGTTCCTCCTGGAATGCCTGAGATATCCCTCGCGTTGCAGACGACCCGCAATAATGCCCGGAGCGATTCCAACATCAGCCGCAAACTTTTCTATAGATGCCTTCCCGAATGATCTCCGTCGAATAAAGACGGACCACTTATCAGACGAAACAAGCGTCTCAGCAGCAAAATCGTCAGCTTCATCTTCCATTTTTTTCCTTTCCCGGTTTCCTTCTTCGCATTCAACTATTACAGTCCGGCGGTCGTGTAAAACAACATGGCCCAGCTCGTGAAATAAACTGAACCAGAAAATGTCAGCCCATTTGCCTCTTAACGTCATCATTACTACTATCCTGCCCCGGCCCAATGGAAATACGGCCCCGTTCACATAAGTTCCCGGAAAATGAGGACAAAGAGTGAAAGCTATTCCGCAATCAGCTAGAAGGCTCGTCAATTTCGGTAAAAAAACTTCCGGCGATTGAAACGTCATTTGCCTTATTTCTTCCAACGAATCTTTTACACGCTTCTTACTGAACTCTCTGCAAATGATCTTCCCTGCTTTCACTTCTCCCAACCTGAGCCAGGCAGCGACAGCTTCCGGCGACCTTTCCCTTCTGCTCCTGCCGCAACGGAAAGCAGCGGCATATCTTGCCACATTCTTTACATTATAAAGCGATGTAACCCCAAAAAACTTTTGCAGCGCTTTAACCTTATCTTCTCTTTTCGTATACTTTTTTACCGCTCCTAACTTTACCAGAGTCGAATAACAGAAAGGTCTGATCAAAAATGATTCTTCTTTCAGGCGTTCTCGTTCCTTCTCCTCCTGTCGGCGAGCCAGCGCTATACGATAATCCGATTCCAATCCCAACCAGATGTGCGCTGGAACATCCACAACTTTTTCCAGTTGAAGCGACGTACTCGGAGTAACAGCCTTCTTACCCTTGAAAATTGCGCTTAACTTACTCGCCGGCCTGTTCATTCGACGGGCTAATTCATCCTTCGACATACCCAGTTCATCCAGCACTTCCTCCAGATACTCCCCAGGAGGAACAGGCAAATCAGAGCCGTAAGCCTGATCATTCGTCATAATGCTTGCTCTCCTCCTCAAGTCGCACAATCTCCAGTTTTGATCCCTCAAGAGTGAAAATAAGCCTGTAAAAACCGGTCAACTTTACCGCCCCATTGATCCTTTCGCGGTCCCTTGAGTTTGTGGCAGCGAAGTCCCGGTAATCGTCTTAATTCTTCCATATCTTTGGCGTTCCTGATAATATTCACCCTCTGTATGAACTTGCGTGCAACATCCTTTCCGTAAGCCTTTTCAGCTTCCCTGTGCTGCCTGTATCGCTTTTCAAGTTTTCGGGTCCTGAATCTGATCTCCATGACATCTGTTCCGTATGCGCTTCAATTCACCCTTCAGGTAAAGAATAATTTTTTATCCCCGTTAAGTCAAATTTATTTTACCTCATGGGTAAAAAAAGTTATAAAGACAAAACAAATCTCCTTGAAATTACAGGCATTGATCGAAAATGCGTATTTAAAGTTAACAATTCGACAGAATATCCCATCATTTTGTTTCTATTTCGATACCGATTGCGATACAGATTACTGAAACAAGCTGTCAAAAGTTTTGAAAGAAGTGTAACCCCGGTTTGATCAGTCCCTATTTTCCTATGTACGTTAACGGCGAAATACGCCCCATCAACTCAATCCGTGAAACGACCAGAAAAGCGTCTCTAACCAAAAGGTCCGGAAGCTCCGCTTCGTCCGCAAAGTCCGCAATGTCCGCAGGGTCCGCAAGGACCGCAAAATTCCTTCATCCCGGTCCACATCTCTCAACGCTTTCCAATCCAATAAATCCATACCCAACTCTTGCCAAAAAGACGTCGCCGGTCTATAATCTCCATGAAACATCATTCGAGGGGTTAATAATATGCACCGTCATGAAGCATCACAGGAAATACGCTGGCTTCACCTCTCCGATCTGCATTTCGGTTGCAGAGGTCAATCTGAAAGACATCAATTAAACAGTGAATTTGAAAAAAGCATAAAACAACATTTAAGCCAGGTAGGTCCGCCGCATCTGGTATTCGTGACGGGTGACATCGCCAATACGGGCGGAGTCGCCTCTGATGCAGAGTATGAAGAGGCGACGGAATTTTTTAACGAACTTCTGAACTGGTTGTCGTCGGAGGAGGGACGAAAACCGCTTCTGGTCCCGGCGCCGGGCAACCATGATGTGACGCGTCCCGATATGAAAAAAGATATGGATGCGGCGTATAAATACCTGGTCCTGAAACAGATGGACGATAAGAATAATCAGTTCGTTCAGAACCTGAAAAAAACTCTATGGGAAAGCAAAAATAAAAACGCCTCGTTTATTAAACCTCTCTTTGCCGCGTATGAATCCTGGTTCGATAAACATGTGTTTCCGCCGCTCCGAGAAGACAATCAAACAGCCGGCTTACACCGTTCATTTTTTCCGGGCGATTACAGTTTCAGATACGAACAAAACGGTTTCCGGCTGGGGGTGGTAGTCCTGAATTCATCCTGGGTCCAGTTTGACGACGACGATTACAATAAAAAACTTAACTTGCCTCCGCCTCAATTTCATGCTGCTCTGCCCGACAAAAAGAAACCCCTCCGGTTTTTCGACAGTTGCGATGATTCTCTGCTGCTGATGCATCATCCTCCGGAATGGTTATCGCCAGAGAGTTTAAAGGAATTCAATTCCCATATTTACCTTCCCGAACGCTTCGCGGCCTGCCTTCACGGACATCTGCACAAGGGTTTCGTTTCAGTGCGAAGCGTATTCGGCAGCAAAGAGCGTTGTCCCATCCAGGCGCTTTCACTTTTCGGACTGGAGAATTACGGCACGAGCAATGTAAAAAGAATGTTCGGTTATTACTGGGGAAAAATAAGTAAAAACCGCGAATTGCGTATCTGGCCGCTGGTGCGGGTGGAACGCGGGAGCGACCGGTATGAATTCGACGTGGATACGAGATTCGAAAACCGTGAAAGCGACGGTTCTGTCCTGCTGCTGCGGCCGCCGGGAACCGGGTTAACGCACGATCCGCAGCCATTCATAAAACAACCCGCCGACCCGCTTCAATCAGAAATTGAAGATTATATCGGATGGGCGAAGGATCACTACAGCGAGCTGGAAATGGTGGGGATCGGAGCCGGCAATTTGCGGCTCTCTTTTGAAGAAGTGTACGTTCCGCTGGAAATTTCGGTCAGAGAAGTCGATATGGGTAAAGAAGACGGCATGCCCTATCGAAGGTCCCAGGCTTTGAAAAAAACGATCGACGACCTCAGAGTAAAAGACATTTTCAGTGAAATCGACGAGAAATATGAGCCGGCCATATTCGGCGAACCGGGCGCGGGCAAAACGACATCTTTGAAGAAACTCCAGCATCTTATTTTAACGCAAGGTCCGGAAAGCGCAGGATTGCCGAAAGGGACTGTTCCGGTGTTCCTCCGATTGCGCCGTATCGACAGGGAACTCCTGCAGGAACAAAATGAACAGGCGCCGGCGCGGTTCATCCAGCAGGAACTGGACATGAACGCGCCGAACTGTTTTAAAAAGGATTTCGGCGAACGGTTATGGAAACGGGGAAATTTACTTCTGCTCCTGGACGGACTGGACGAACTGGTGGATGAAGATGCCAGAAGCGCGGCATGCCGATTTATTGAAAATTGTATCCTTTCCAACAAAAGACGGGGAATCCGTTGCGTAGTGTCGTGCCGGTTAACGGGGTACGGCGGCAAAGTCCGTTTGAGCGGCCGGTTCCTGTGCCTGGACGTCAGACCCCTTAACGATGAATTGCAGAAACTTCTGATCAAATCCTGGTTCAAAGCCGCCCGGCGCCAGAGCGTCGTCCTTAAGAGCAAATATCCTGAAGCGGACATAAGATCAGAATCGCAGGCGGAAGAGTTGATTAAAAGCCTGAAAAGCGAGCAATATTCCGTCCGCCAAATAGGCACACTTGTCGCTAATCCCCTGCTGCTAACCCTGCTCTGTTCGGTGAACCTGCAGAGAGGAAACATCCCCGTCAGAAGAACGGAATATTACCGCGAATGCATGCTGGTGTTACTCCAGAGATGGCCGCAAGAGAAAGAAAACGCTCCGGTTCTCGACATCAATGATGCACTGGAAGTATTGCGAAACCTGGCGTTTATTCTGCATGATTCGGAAAGAAAAGAAGACGTGACGCAAGTGGAATTCCGAAATATCGTCCAGCCTCTCTTGCAACATATGAAGCACAGAATCCAGCAACTTCCCCAACCTGAAGATTTGCTCAACTGGTTCCACAAACAGGCGGGCATACTTTCCCGTTACGCGGAAAATCAGTACGGATTCATGCACCTGGGCATTCAGGAATATCTTACAGCCGTCCATGCAGCCAAGGCGGGTGAACGACAGGTCAAAGCGCTGGCTCATAAACTAGGCGACGACTGGTGGAAAGAACCCATTCTCCTGATGCTGGGGCTGCCCGAACACAACGTTTTTAAACCTTTCATGATCGAAGTCGTCAAATCGGATGCGCTTACCGCCCAACATGATCTGCTCCAGCAATGCCTGAATGAGACCCATGCTCTCGATGCCGATGTCTTTATAGAAGTTCTGCAGAATGAAAAGGAGTCCACGGAAAAAAAAGAAGCAATCCTGCGCCTTTTCATGAACAGGAATATCCGGGCTGTCGACTCCGCAGCCCAAAACCTGGTTCATCATTCGGAAAAACGGCTGGCGGAACTCGCAAGACGCTTCTGCCCGGTCGAAGAAATGCCGGCAGCAAGACGGCGAGGGCTGACCGAAAAAGGACAAGACTTCACCGATAAAATATGCGGCATCCGGTTCCTCCATGTCCGGGCAGGCCGGTTCAAAATGGGGGATGACAACGGGAATGAATGGGAAAAACCGGAGCATCAGGTCAGGCTCTCACCCTACTGGCTGGCGGAAACGCCCGTCACCAATCAGCAATATGAAGTTTTCCTGAAAGCGACGGGATATCAGGAACCGACTTATTGGAGAGACAGGAAATACTCCGATCCCAGGCAGCCCGTCGTGGGCGTCAACTGGTTCGATGCCTGCGAATTCTGTAAATGGCTGAAAGAAAAAATAAAACTGGACGTAACTTTGCCCACGGAAGCGCAATGGGAATTCGCTGCCAGAGGAATAGATTCATATACTTATCCCTGGGGCAACAACCTACCAGATGAAACAAGAGCCAGCTATAGTAAAAATTCAGGAAATAAACCGGCACCGGTCGGCTCCTTTCCGGCAGGTAAGGGACCCTTCGGACATCTCGATCTGGCCGGTAATGTATGGGAATGGTGTTTGGATAGGTGGAGCGAGAACGCGTATGAAAAACGAAAGGAAGAAGTTGCTGATCCGATCACATCTGACGGCGACAAAGATTGGCGTGCGCTCCGCGGCGGCGGGTGGAGTGATGCTTCGTACCTGCGTTCCTCGTATCGCAACAGGGACCATGCTGGTGACCGGCGCAGGAGCATCGGCTTTCGTGTCGGGGCGGCGCCGGCGAGCCTTTGATTCTTTTGATTCATTGTTTTCCGGGGTCCAGGGGCGAAGCCCCTGGTCGCTGCAAATGACATTTTTCGACACTTTTATTGTCGTTTTGTCATGCTATAAAAGACAAATTGACGAACTTTTGTTATTTTGTTATCTTGATTTGATAATTTAACTCTCTTTATTCGAAAGGGATCATAATGAAATTAAAGCTTTCCGAAGCCGCCAGAACGATGGGTAAAACCCGGCGGCAAGTGCGGTATCTGATTAAAAAGGATCGTTTGAAAGCGCACAAAGAAGGCGGAAGATGGTTCGTCGACTCACGCGACTTACCGATGACCGATGCGCAACGTTCAGCCTCGGCAGACAGGTCGCGGCTGGTTAAGGAAACACTGGAACAGTCTCTTGATGAAATTAATTCAGTTCTTACGAAAACGGATAAAAAATTTTATTCCATTCGCGATCTTCGGGCTTACCAGGCGGGTGAATCTGTCTACAGGACAATGGTTCAGCGGTTTGGAGGAGATGATGAAGGCGTAAGGATGTTCAAGGATTCTTTGATATCGCTCTGTTACGGTTGCCACAGTTTTCACCCGGAGGAAAAGGCTGCCCATTATTCTGCAGCCAGGAAAGCTGCCGCTGCGACAGTGATTCATGTTTTACTGGACGGCGAAAACGAGGACGCGGTAAGGCAAAAAACGGCATCCATGATTGAACAGAGTTATATTCCGCGTCTTACCAGTCTGATCAGAACGTCGGAGAGAAAATCAAAGTCCTTTCGATTCAAGCAGTTCGGAGGGCGTCGGTATCCGGGGAGTTAATAATGGAATACCTTTCATCGCCTGTTTATCGGGATACTTTTGCTCTGTTCGGAGTTATTCTGGAGGAATTCGACGTGGAGAAAGGATATCCCTTTTTCCGGAAGGCATTGATGGAAAAGGCGGCGTATTTGCTCGAAGTGATTGTAAAAACATTCGATATTGCCGACAGAACCGATTTTTTGATCGAAGCTGACGAAACATTAAAAATTTTAAGGTCTTATTTGTCGATGTCTTATGAACTTCAAATAATTTCCGAAGACGACTACCTGGCTTTTGCTGAACAGACGGATTCAATAGGACGACAAATAGGCGGTTGGCTTAAAAAAGAAAAATTGGTATAAACAGTTTGAGGGCTCGTCCGGAAAAGTCCCTTTATGTGCGCTCCGCGGCGGCGGCTTTTGGAATGATGCTTCTAACCTGCGTTCCTCGTATCGCAACAGGAACCATGCTGATAACCGTAACAGGAACATCGGCTTTCGTGTCGGGGCGGCGCCGGCGAACACGCTGATGATTTGGCTTTAATCACCGTGCAGGATGAGTCCTGACGCTAATGCGTCAAATAAGCATCAACCGCCCGTTCCAGTAATCGAAAGGTGAACGTCCGGGCGGTTTTATAATTTTCTGGAAAACGATTCATCGTATAATTCATGAAAAAACGAAATCGGTAAGAAATGAAAAGACACGGAAGGCTGTTCGACAAAACAGCATCATTAACGAATCTATGGAATGCATGGCGTGAATTCAGAAAAGGAAAACGTGATCGTCCGTCGGTACGTCGGTTCGAGCTGGACTGCGATCGTAATATAGTTCAATTGAAAAGGCTTTTGAATCAGAATAAGTATCATCACGGTTCCTACCGCCTGTTTTTTGTACGTGAACCGAAAGTCCGGCTGATAGCGGCGGCTTCAGTAAGAGATCGCGTCGTTCATCATGCCGTTCATCAGATTCTATCGCCTTTGATGGACCCATCGCTTATCCATACGACTTTCGCTTGCCTGCCGGAACGAGGCACGCACCGCGCCGCCATCCATTTCATGAATGCACTAAGATCCTTCGATTATGCGCTAATGCTGGACATAAGACATTATTTCTTAAGCATTGACCGTAATATTCTTATGACGCTGATGCAACGAAAAATAAAGGATTCCCGTATTCTGGAACTGCTGCAAAATATTGCTGACAGCGGCGCTTACATCTATCAAATAAAAAAAGTTAAACAAGAATTAAATTTGCCCCGCGATTTCCCGCCTCCAGAGTGCGGCCTGCCGATCGGAAACCTGACGAGTCAATGGTGGGGCAACCATTACCTTTCGGGACTGGATCATTTTATTAAAAGGGATTTGAAGATACCTCACATGCAGCGTTACATGGACGACCTGGCGCTGTTTCATAATTCCAAAAAAAGACTTAAAAAGGCGTCATCAACGCTGAAAACCTGGCTGATGAACGAACGGCGGCTTTATTTGAAGGAGCCTTTTGCAGAGGTGCGTTCTTCCAGAGGCAAATTTAATTATCTGGGATTCAGAATTACCCGCGGCGGAATAACCCCTTCCCGGAAATTGATGATTAAGATGCGGAGGCGGTTGAAACACATCGCGGACAAAGGAGATGCCGAGCTTTTAAAACGTTCGATTGAGTCATACAAAGGCATTTGGAAGTTTTTACATAGTTGACGATGTGACAAAATGACAATTATTTGTCCGTTTGTCAGCTTAATTGTCCGAACGTATGTCCTTTTTTGTTATTTTTAGCGACCAGGGGCGCCGCCGCGACACGAAAGCCGATGCGCCTGAGACGGCGACCAGCATGGTCCCCGCTGCGATACGAGGAACGCAGGTGAGAAGCAACATCCCAAAAGCAGCCGCCGCGGAGCGCACATAAAGGGACCCCTTCAAATTCACCGACATCATCCACACACCATTCCCAAACATTACCGGCCATATCAAGATGACCGCCGGGCGCTGCGCCTGCCGGATAAATACCGACAGGCGTTGGATGATCGACATTATTGTCGAAATTAGCGCGTTCTTCATCCGGCTCATCATCGCCCCATGGATATTTACCTCCTCCGGGGTCTGTCGCGGCTTTTTCCCATTCATTACCGGTCGGAAGCCTGAAATTTTCGTTTTTAACTTTCGACAACCAACTGCAATAGGCAGTGGCTTCGTACCATGAAATGCCGGTAACGGGCCAGTTGGGCGTTTCCAATTGCTCCGTCCACCGGTCCGGTTTACTCCAATTTTCCTTGATTCTAACTTCCCATGAATCGGGCCAGAATTCCGGGTTATCGTAGCCGTCATTTTTAATGAACTCGTCGTATTCCATGACGGTAACGGGATACTTGCCTAAACGCAACTCGGGCATACCGGGAACCGGCAGCCAATTTTCATCCCGTTTATGATGGTGAAAACGGGGATCGCCGGCCCTGCCTAATGCTTCGGCAGCCTTGATCCTGGTTTCCACGGGCACTTTTGCGGCTCCTTCATGTTCAAAAATACCCATGACCAGCGACCTGGCTTCCTGCCAACCGAGGTCAGGGGGCGGATCATATTTGTATGCTCCAAGGACCATTAAAAGTCTGCCGATGACTCCGACGGCTTCCGCTGCCCTTACCAGTTTTTGCTCCTCCGGCGCGTGTTCGTATGTTTTCAGAATTTTCTCCAGGAAGAAATCCAGCGTTTTTCGTCTGTCCGGCATTAAGAGCGCGGCGAAATGGTCGACGACTTCTGTCCATTGTCGGTCGTATATTTTTTCCGACAGGACGGTCCACCATCCTTCCGGGCCGTCGATATTCAGTCGGCCGGTAAGTTCCCTGGCAGCATAATGTTCCTGGAAGGTCAAATGATCGAATCGGAGTTGTTCCTGCCCTTCTTTTTTTTCTGCCTGGACGATAATGCCGCTTTCCAGCATCTCGAACCGGAGGAATGCTTCAGCCCTGGTAGATGTTAAACTTTCATCGGCATGAAACCGGCTTATGAAAGCGTCCGTCAATTGTTCGGCGGCCCAGGGCAGTTCGGCTACCACCCGTTTACCGTCTTTGTGGTCGGTCATCCGAAAGGCCAATGTTTTAAGGCATTCCTCGGTAAAAGGCCTGTCGTATTCAAATTCTTCTCTTTTTTCTTCACGAGCTTTCAGCATCCATCGCAACACCGCTTTCAGCAGATCGGCCTTGCCTTTTGGCAAACGTCTTTCATGCCAGTGTACAACGCAAAGACTGGTCAGCATGACCGGGTTACGGGCCATACGGCGGATATCGGACGACTCGACCTGTCGAAGAGATTCATCCAGAGGTCTGCCGGGGATCGAACCGAATGCATCCATACTGACGGGATGATGACCCATGGTACGGACGGCCTCGACCACCTTCTCGCGATGCTGTATTAAATCTTCGCCGGTCGATGATATGAATACTTTTAGAATATTGTGTCTGTTTCGATTCCCAATCATAGCGCAGCCTTCGTTTTTAAAATCTACTTTTGCAAATTCATGCTCGGTCGGTTGAAAGATAGCATATTTCCCGCAGGTGAGGCAAGGATTGTGCCGGATGCCCGGTCGCGCCATAATTACTTGATGCCTGTCGAAAAGTTATCGAAGACAGCAGCAATCGGTATCGCAGGCGAAACAACTATTTTCCCGCAAATTTCAACCAAAAACCTGATGTTTGCTCGCTGAAATCATTGCAAATTTGGGGTGTTGAGCAAATATGGGTATTTTGTTGTTTCAGATGGGGCATTCTCAATCTGAAAAAGGACGAAGGGACCAAGGGACTTAAGGGACCTAAGGGACCTAAGGGACAGAAGGGACTCCTGGAAGATACAATCGTTTTTATAAGTAAAAACCTTCATTTGAAAATTAAGCGTTTTGAGAAAGATACGGAATTTTTGGACTGATCGTACCGAGGCTGCATCTTTTCATATAGCCTTTGACTGATAGAAATTTCCATTAAAAACTGATCCCTGCCCTCAATTGCCTGTTTGAAGACTTCACCGCCGGCTTTTCATCAGTGGCCATTTATTTCTATACCGAGATTGACCCCGATTACCGAAACAAAATTTTAAACGTTTTGAAAAGTGTAATCCCGGTTGTTGATCAGTCGCAAAAAAACACGTCCGCTGGTCCCGCTTTATCCGCTGAATAATCAGGATTATACTTGACTTAGAATACTCAAAGACGACTTTTGTCCAGTGTTTTATTATTGTGCGTCCCGGCATAAAAATTGTGCGGTTTTTATTTATTTCCAAACCGCTTCAATCCACACGGATTTTTTCGGAAGAAGAACTTTCTATGTCACCTGTTCCTACTGTTCTGAGGAAGTATTCGCCTGAGACTTCCTTCTGGGAAAGAGGCAACAGGAAGTTAGTCGCCTCGGTGAAACCTGCGGGTCGGCTGCCGTACCATCTTATTTTGTACAGGCGATATCCCTTTATATTTTTTTGTTTGACGGCATCCCAGGCTATTTTTATTTCTGTTTCCGTTTTGGTCATACGGATGTTTTTCGGGGGCGGCGGAGGATATTCAGCCTTACCGAAAACCGGTTCGCTGAAATCGCTCAGGAGCATATCCGAATCGACGGCGACGATACTGTATCGGAATTTATCGCCTGGCTTCACGTTTGTATCCGTAAATTCCCTTTCATGTCCCGGTAACGCAGCATATTCGTAGAGTTCCTTGTTTTCTTCCGCCCTGAATATCCGGAATTGACTTATTTCCTCGTCGCCGGAGTCATCATATCGCCAGGTCAGCCTTATGATTCCCGCCAGATCACGACTCGCCTGGAGATCGACCGGTGCGGGAGGATTCTGCCTGGCCCCGGCTTTCACTGTTGCTGAAGGTTCACCTTCTATATTGGCCGTATTGACTGCCGTTATCCTGTAGTAATATTGCTCGTCGTCCCTTACGGGTATTCCTTCATCGCCCAGGTCTACGTATGAATCAGCTTTTCTGTCGTTGATTTCCGCTATCATTTGAAATTCATTTTGCTGCGAGCTTCTTCGATATAAACGGTAACCCCTGACGTCCGGATGCTTATGAGATATCCATTGCAGGCTGATCCTCCTGGCCTGCGGCGCAGCCGCTCGAAATCCTCCGGGGGGTTCCGGCGGTCCAGCGGTTATTATTTTCACTGTCTCAGAAAAAGGTCCTTTTTGGTCCGAACCGTCAAATGCCGCTATTTTGTAATAATAGATGGTTTGATCCTGCAATCCCGCGTCGACGAAATCATTCTTTTTCCTTCCCTTTATACGTTGAATCTCTTTAAAATCCGGTTCTTTTTCTTTTTTCCTTAATATACTATAGCCGAAAGCCCATTTTTCCGGAACTGCAGTCCATTTCAACGACGCCTGACGAACGCGGCCGGATTCGCCGGTCAGCCCTACCGGTGAAGATAATGCGCCTCCTATCACGATTTCCACGGGCGGCAGTGTCAGTATTTCGCCGGCGAATTCTTGAATCGACTGAGTTTTCAAAAATAGTTTTGTTTCAAACAAACCTGAGTAATCAGTCAGTCTTAATTCAGTCTCCATATTATCCCAATCGATAATTTTTTCCGTTTTGCGATAACCTGAGGCAGCATCACCGATCAGCAGCCTCCATTCCTGTTTCGGGAATTCACTCTTGAAGCTCCATGTCAGAACCAGCCGGTCATGCTCGATGAATTCATAATCTTGAAGCCTGGGCCGATTCATACCGCCTTCGAACGTGATCGCTTCGGGATCGGAAAAACCGCTTTCTTTCTCACCGAAAACCGCCTTCATTCTGTAATAATAAACCGTCCCCTCTTTCAGCCTGTCGAACATCCGTGATCTGTCGATAAAGGTCCTTTGTTCGCTGTCGCTTATTCTCCCGATCAGCTTATAATCGCCGTCATTTTCTTCCGCCCGGAAAATGATCCATCCCTTGACCTTCTGAAGCTCAGGACAATGCCATTTCAGTTTAAAACTGTATTCATCCGGTTGTTTGATCTCCAGCCCGCAGGGGCATACCTCATCATCTGAGCCGTCAATGATAGCCGCTTCAATTTTTTCGCCGTCGGCAGGGAAGAGCGTTTCATTTAATCCGTAATCCTCCGTCCTGATGGAATAGGAAATCGAATCTCCGCTCAGTTCCTTTCCAGGCAGTATTCCATAGAACCGACAGCCGTCGGTACCATGTAAGAACGTATTACCCGTTTTTCCGTTTACTTCATACCTCAATTCAACTTCCTTTACGCCTGAGTCTTCAATCACTTCGACCTGCACCGGCCAGTCAGCGTATCGCACCATAAATGTCCTGGGAACATGAAAAACCGACGGCGGAGATGATTCTTCCGCTTTAACGGGAATGCTGAAAAAACCTTGTTCCGGCGGCAGGCGAGCTGCATTGCCGTAAATGTCTTCCGCTTTGATGCAGTATTCGACTTGATCGCAAAGCGTCATCAGCCCGGATGCCGAAAAATGAAAACCATCTCCATCGACGGCAAACGGTTGCGTTACTATTTTTCCGTCATCCGTTTTAATCTCCGCAAAAACCCTTCCGATTCGACTGTCGTCCCCTATATCCGCATCTAATTCCATCACCCGGCCATACTTGAATTCTTCCGGCGGATTATGAACTATTTCCGGCGGTTGCAAATCGACCGGCGGCAGGGAAGACCTTCTTTTTGGCTCCGTCAGACTGAAACGCTCCGCCGGCATTCTCCTCTCCGCTTTAAACTTCAACTCAATAACTTCTGTATCGCCCGGCAATAATGTGAATTCTCTGACTATATCCTTCATACCGCTTTTTACCGCTCGAAGGGTCCTCTGACCCGCCAGAACATGCTTCAGCACCAACGGGGCTTCTCCCTTGTATTCACCGTCGATCCATACCTGCACGCTCTCTTCGGCCGTCCTGACTGAAACCGCTCCGGTTACTTTTTCAAGTGAGTTGCGGAATATGTCCATCACTTGCGGAGCAAACAGTTCCGGGTCCGGCCTGTAATCAGGGTCAAGCAACAGCAATTCTTCAAAATATAACTCCGCCTCATGCTTTTTTCCCAGCCCAATAGAGTTCAAAGCCAGGAAAAAATTGGCCCGGATCAGTTCCTTCTGCGGGAGAGGCGATTCAGTCCTCAACGTTTTCATCGCCCGCTGCAAATAACCGCCGGCCCTGTCGAAACGGCCTTCTTCAAAGGCTTCTATCCCGTGTTCCAGGAAGGACGAATCGGCTTCCGAAAAAACCGCCGTCGCCGTTAATGCTGTAATTAAAATCAATAAAAGGTAACAACTTGCGTTCTTCTTCATTTGCAGGATATTACGATTCACTGGATATTCATATCTATTCATACGGTCAACTCTGAAAGTGTCCTTGAAAACCTTTGCTTCAGGGCAGTTCAAAACTCAATGAGGGCTTATCGCCTTCCTTTATCGTCAGCTCTTTCGTTTTTTCCCCGGCTTTGGGATTTGAAGACGTTATGCTGTAAGCGCCCGGAGGCAGCTTGAATGATACGGGCGTTTGTCCCATCTTCTCGCCGTTTACGAAAATATAGCTCCATGGCCTGGAATTCACGAAAACGGTGGACAGTTCCGGAAAATCATGCGTTTTTTCCGTCAAACGGTTTTTACTCACCGTCACTTCATACGTTTTGGAATTGCCCCAGGCATCCTCAAAAACCACGGTATGCCGCCCTGCTGCCACACCATCAAGCGTCACCTCAGTCTCACCCGCCTTCTCTCCGTCGACGCTAATCTCCGCAAAACGGTTCGACTTCAACTTCAATGTTCCCTCCGGCCTCACCTGCAAGGCTCCGGTAATCTTCGTTGTCTGTCCGGGAAGAAGACTCACCCGCTCTTCATACGGATCATACCCGTTCTTTTTGAGCACAAGATTGAACTCCAACCGGCCTATATCTTCGATAACTTTGAACGATGAATCCGCCGGAGTGGTCCCGAAATGCCGGCCCTCGATGAATATTTCGGCTCCTCCCGGCACAGAAGATAAATTCAAAAGGGAAGCTTCCGATACCATTTCGACTCGCTTTTGAACCAGTTCATCCGCCGGAATGTCCAAGTTTTCTGTCCAGGTCTGATAACCCGGCATCTTCAGGGATATTTCGTGAACTCCAGGCGGTATCATATCCTTTTTGAAAGGGGTGGTTCCTGCGAGACGCTGATCCAGCCATACCATGGCGCCGGAAGGTTCAGAAATAATCCGTAATTTTCCGCTTTCACTCAAAGGTTCCAGCACATCATCGACAATTTCCCTGGTTTCACCCGCTTCAATTTTCAAATGTAATATGCGGGGCAAATAACCCTCTTTAACCAGCGTAATCTTATGCTCACCCGCACCAATCTCAGCTTTCCTCAAGGGCGTCGTTCCTGCAAGGTACCCGTCCGTATAAACTTCAGCGCCGGAAGGTTCTGTCGTTATAGTGATGAAACCGCGCTTTTCACCGTTGATCATTAAAAAAAAGAATAAAATGAGGGAAAGGATCACAAAGGCGACGCCGGCAGACAATATCATCAACGGTCCCTTCTTCCCGGACGTTCCGCCTGAACCTCCCGTATCCGTTTTAGCCGGGACCTCCAAAGTCGATTCATCCGTTCCTCTTTCCGCCCCTGCTTTTAAAACAGTTTCGCCGTCCCTCCGGGTATCCGTCGAAAGCAGTACCGTCTCATCCTCTGACGACTCAATCGGCTCCTTCTGTATTCCAATATACTCCTGGCTCCACCGACCCCTCAATTCACAAAGCCTTTCCGCAAATTTTTCGGCAGACTCATACCGGTCCTCCGGTTTCTTCTCCAGCGCCTTGTCCACGACTTCTTCAATCTCCGAAGGCAACTCACTGTTTATAAGCGCCGGCGACGGATGCTTTTCAAATACTATCTTGTAAATAATGGAAGGGATATCTTCTCCCTTGAAAGGTCTTTCCCCCGTCAATAACTCATACAAAACCACGCCCGTCGAAAAAACGTCCGTTCTGCCGTCCACCGGCCTGCCGCTTATCTGCTCCGGCGCCATATAACTGGGAGAACCCAGGACGCTGCCCGTATGAGTCATATCAGACGCCAGTATCTTGGCTACCCCGAAATCGGTTATTCTTATTTCATCATTCTCTAGAACCATTATGTTCGCCGGCTTAACGTCACGGTGGACGATTCCCTGAACGTGAGCATGATGCAATCCCTGGCAGAGCTGTATTACTATGTTCAGGGCGCGGTTCATATCAAACTTTTCTCCATACTTGATCATTTCCGATAACGCACGTCCCCGAATATACTCCATTACGATATAAAAAATCTCGCCCTCTTCCTGTGCATCGAAAATGTTGACTATGCTTCGATGCGACAGTTTGCCGGCCGTCTTCGCCTCCCTGCAGAACCGGCCGATCACGTCGCCGCACGAATCGGTTCCTCGACCGCCCTCCTGATGTATCGTCTTTATCGCTACGATACGGTTGATGTTGGGATCATACGCCTTGTATACCACACCCATCGCGCCGCGACCGATCTCTTCTCTTATTTCATATCTCCCAAGCTTTTTCTGCATCTTGACGCCCCAGGACTTTTCTGCCCGCAATTCAGAATGCAAAGTTCTAAAAATTCTAAATTTTTCACTATTGACTGTCAAGGCGACAGTCAGAATGCATTCGATCCCTTAACCCGAATTGAAAAAATTTGACAAGGCATTAGAATATTCTTATATTTTTGACTAGGAGGCGTGACGTGGAACTGGGAAAACAGGATGATTATGAAAAAGCAGCGCGATGCATCAAGATGCTGTCCAATCCCACCAGGCTGAAGATACTCTGCACGCTCGAGGAAGGCCCTAAAAGCGTTCGGGAAATCAACAAAAGAGTCGAAACTACGCAGGCGAATCTTTCACAGCATCTGATACTCATGAGGGACCGGGGCATTTTGAAGTCATCCAGGACTTCCAATTTCGTGTATTATTCGATCGCGGACCCGAATTTGACGGCCATGTTGCAATTGATAAAGCGTATGTTTTGCTGCGGGACTGAGCAATCGGACTAACCCGGATTTCTCATACAAAACCTGTTACGAGCGTCCATATCCCCGCACCTTCACGCGTCAATGAGGATAAAATGGAATTCCAATTCTGTTTAACATGCGAAATCCTTTTTTAATATGTTACACTGTCGAAGCTGACGAAATAATAATTCATTGGGTTTTTAACGTCCGCCAATACCCCGAAAAGAAACCCTGAGCCACGCCTGTCCATAACTCGATTTCATATTCATGCATAGATCAAAAAAGCGTCTTTTGCGGTAACAATTCGACAAAACCTCTCATCATTTCGATCCCGCCCCTGATACATATCCCGACCTCGATTACTGAAACAAATTGTCAAAAGTTTTAAAAGAAGCGTAACCTCGGTTTGATCAGTCCTATTCACATTTTATAGATGGACAAGCGTTGGTTATTCCAGACAAAAAAGATTGCAGATTGCAACTGATCCCCTCCGCAACCTTTGAAAAACCAAAATTTATATAGCTGTTCTCCGGCAAGGTTGACGTATCCGTTTCTTCCCTGCATACTTCAGAAGTATTGATTTCCGGGAGGAAATAATGAGGAATAAAGCAACGGTATTGTTCACATCGGTGTTTATAACCTTTTGTTGTTCGTGTCTATCGGCGGCGGTTCTTCGGGTGCCGGAGGATTATCCAACGATACAGGCGGCATTGGATGCGGCATCGGAGGGCGACACGGCGTTACTGGCGGACGGGACTTATACGGGCGAGCAGAACAGGGACCTTGATTTTCGTGGTAAAGCTGTGACATTGACTTCTTCCGTTCGTGCTGAGAATTGCGTTATCGATTGTGAGAATGTGGGACGAGGTTTTGTTTTTCAATCCGGGGAAGGTCGTGATGCTGTTTTGCAGCGCGTCACGATCCGGAGCGGTTATGCATCGGGTGATACGGGATGCGGCGGCGGAATTTTCTGTTCCGGCGCTTCACCGACGATAAAGGAATGCATCGTGACCGGCAATACGGCACATGATTACGGAGGCGGCATAGATTGCGCCGGTTCGTCTCCCTTCATTTTATCCTGCTCCATAATGAATAATCATGCGAATGAGGGAGCGGGAATCGATTGTCGCGATTCCTCCAGTCCCGTCATATCGGGCTGCCTGATAACGGGAAACACCGCAGAATCTTTCGGAGGCGGCGTAATCAGTTACTACTTTTCCTCGCCCCTGATTTCAAATACCGGTTTTAGTGAAAACAGCGCCGGCATCCTGGGCGGGGCCGTTTATATTCATTTTGCTGAAGCTCAAACCTACAATTGCCGTTTTAATGGCAATTCTGCAGCTTACGGAGGCGGCATATTCGCCAGAAACGCCTCTTCGACGGAATTCATCGACAATCTTATAGTAAATAACAGCGCGTCGGCGGAAGGCGCCGGCATAGCGTGCATGAATTCGTCGCCCGATATCATCAACTGCACTATGGCGTTCAATACAGCCGGATCGGGAACAGGCGGGGCTTGTTTGAACATGAACGGCTCGGAACCGGAGATATTCAATTGCATCCTGTGGGGAAATCATCCCGACCAGGTGAGCAATGATCAAATATCAGTCCCGGTCGTTCAGTATTCTATTGTGGAAGGCGGGTATGAAGGAGAAGGCAATGTAGACGAGAATCCGCTTTTTATACAGGGTCCTTCAGGGGATTACTATCTGAGTCAAACGGCTGCAGGACAGGCATCCGACAGTCCCGGCGCCGATTCGGGAGACCGACCGGCTCAAGAGATATGCCTGAACGCTGCGTATGGAACGATATGTCTTGATGAAATGACGACCCGAACGGATGAAATTAGCGATGCCGGCACAGTTGATATGGGTTTTCATTACAGGCCATCCTCATATATTACACCTACTCCGGCTCCTTCGGATACTCCAACCGCTTTCCCGACCGTTACGCATACAGCGACGGATCGATTGGGTGTCGACCTCGATCTTTCCAGGTCCGTTTTCAAAACAGGAGACCTCTTCCTGCTCACAGCCTCCATAATAAACCAAACATCAATCTCCTATCCCCAAATACCTCTCATCATACTCCTGGACATTTATGGAGAATATTACTGGCATCCGGGTTGGACCCAGGAATTCGACTATATGATCATCGAAAGGGTCGACCCAGGCGCGATGGATATTCCCGTCCTTTATTTCATCTGGCCTGATGAGGAAAATGAGGGGACAGGAGCGCGTTTCTATGGGGGACTGCTTTCAGGCAACTTCCTCTACCTGTTGGGTTATTGGGATATCGCTGAATTCGGGTGGACTTACTGATTTGACTTTTCGCCGGGCTTCAATAACATGAATAATATCGTGAGTGAGAGTTTTCTCACTGACAGAACTCAACAGGGTCGGAAAGTTTTCTTGTGACTTTAAATTTGATTAAGAAGATCGCCGTTGAATTTTCGATATTTCTTTTGGTTTTACCGGCCCGGTACGGAATTGATTGTAATTCATCCGTCATTTGAATTGATGGCGGTAACATTTTTTTGATTGTTGGGAGGATTGCAGATGAACCGTCATGGTAGATCGCCGTTATTAAAATTGATGGTCAAGGCGTTAAAAATAACGTCAACGACAGTTATAATGCAATGCGTTATATTCATTGCCGCATTTCAATCTTCTGCCGGCGCCGATTCAAGAAATAAAAGCTGGTGGAATTCCAACTGGTCCTATTATAAAGCCTGCAATATCAGTAATGCGTGTAATGATGCACAAATGCATATACAGGTCGGATATGACAGCGATTCATCCAGTTATGACGTTCATTGTTGCGGTCATTGCAACAGTGATTTTTCGGATATCCGCTTTATAGACGCCGACGGCAGCACGGAGCTTGATTACTGGATTGAAGACAAAACTGACGGAGATAACGCCCTGATCTGGGTTGAAACGCCCTCAGACGCTGAATCCGACGATCAGATATTGATGTATTACGGCAATTCCGGCGCGACGAGCGCAAGCGACGGGGAAGAAACCTGGTGTTTTTTTGATGATTACACATCTGACACCACAGGCGAATTCACGACACACAATTACGGAAATTACAGCAGCGCCTGGATATATGAAAGACCGTCCTGGACAGCCGCGAGCAAACGGGTGAGATATTTAACCGAAGTAAAAGATTATAATGCGAACAGCAGTTACGGAAGGGTCATCAGAACCGGAGGCAGCGCCGATTACGATACGTATGGAACTGATGTAGTCGGGAAAGCTTTCTTTACTTATTTCAATGCATCATCAGGCACAATCGACGACCAGGTCAGACTGTATTCGGATACGACATGTACTGATGCGGCGTGGGGCTACGAAGGTCATTATTATATATCAGATCATTATATCGTTTTGAACGGTTCTGAAAGAAACGTCGACTCCTATATGAAAGACTTGACGGCTGACTCGGTGATTTTCGATGAAGTCCTGACCGACCCATCGCCTGACCATGATTACGACATCACGGACCAGATGGTGGCTGGGGCTGCAGGATGGGGAGAGAGTCATACGTTTAGCTGGAACAGCAGCAAGCAAGCTTTGTATGTGCAATCGAAAAGAAACGATCACGGCGGCGGCGACGTCGAAATATACCAGCATTGGTATGCAGAAGGAAAGGCATGCAATCCCGAACCGGACTGGAGCAGTTTCGGCAGCGAGACATCTCCCGGGACTCAGACGCCTTTGCCGACAAACACTTTCAGTCCGACATCGACGCCGACGCTGAGTCCGACTTTATCGCCGACATACAGTCCCACAGACACTCCGACCGACACGCCCACAGATACGCCAACTCTGTCACCGACCGTCACTTTATCGCCGACGCTGAGTCCAACGCTGTCGCCGACCGTAACCTTATCTCCCACTCTCAGTCCAACGTTTTCCCCGACCTGGACGCCGACACACACGCCCACATGCTCACCGACGGACACTCCAACAGATACGCCCACTCTGTCGCCCACCGTCACTTTATCCCCCACTTTCACTCCAACATCATCACCGACTGACACGCCGACGCTTACTCCCTCTTTCTCCCCGACAGTCACTCTTTCGCCGACCATGAGTCCTACGCTATCCCCCACAGTCACTTTATCGCCTACCCTCAGTCCTACGCTGTCCCCGACCAGAACGCCGACACGCACGCCAACATACTCGCCGACCGACACTCCAACAGATACGCCCACTCTGTCGCCCACCGTCACTTTATCGCCGACGATAACCCTGTCGCCGACATCAAGTCCCACTCAAAGCCCCACGCTGACGCCCACGTTATCGCCTACGGACACGCCGACGCTTACGCCGACCGTCACAACTACGCCGACCCGGACGCCGACCGTGCCGGCAACGCATACGCCGACGCCGACGGTTATGGGGACGAAAACGCCCACGCCGACATTCACGGCGACTTCAACGCCGGCGCCGGACATCGTGCTGCGCAGCCAGGACATCCAGTTCGATCCCTCCTATCCTGCGGAAGATGAAATCGTCACGCTTTATGCGACGGCGCACAACTGGGGCGATGAGATTTCCCCGGCCTTCACGGTGCGCTTTTACACGGACGACGGTTCCGGTCCGGTGCAATTGGGCGATGACAAGATCGTCGATCCCCTGGCGCCGGATGCTTCGGAAACGTTGACCGAAACCTGGACAGCGGCATGCGGAACGGTCATTTCGGTCGAAGCGGACGTTTATGATGAAGTTGCTGAAACGAACGAAACCAACAACGACGGTGCGCGTAACGCGCCGATCATATATTGCGTCGATGCCGTAACGATTACCCTTGAACCGGAAGAAGAGACCGTTTCGGTAGGGGAAGAGACCGAATTCGCGGTTACAATTGAAAACGGGAATCTGGGTCCGGATACCTTCGACCTGACGGTCAACGGTTCATTGCCGGAAAGCTGGTATGAACTGGATGAGAATCCGCTCGTTCTGACTGCCGGCGAGACCGGAGAATCGGTATTAACCGTGACGGTCCCCGACGACTGCGGGGAGATAGGAACTTACCAGTTCCAGATCGAAGCATCGTCGCAACAGATGACTGAAACCTATGATGCGGCCGGACAGATTGAAGCGACCGGATCGGTTGACATAAGCATGCGTCATCCCGGTAACGGCGGAAAAACGGGAAGCCGCGACGTCACTTTAAGCTGGCATACGTCGGTGGAATCCGATTCCACGCTTTATTATCGCGAATCGGGAGCCGGCGAATGGACTGAAATAATCGTCGGACAGGGGCATACGCAGCATCAGTGCGAACTGGAATATTTAACCCGAAACACGACATATCAATGGTATGTTGAAATAGATTCTTTGTGCGGTTCCACGACGTCGAGCACGTGGTCTTTCACCGTGGGCAACGGAGTGGTTTTCGATCAGAATTCCTACCTGTTCACGGTGGAAAGGGATTACGATCAACGGCGGCAGGTTGCGGTTTACAACGAGGACGTTGTGAGTCACGAGGTCGAGCTTCACATCGAGAATCCGAACGAAGACCTGATCGTGAATTTCGTGGGACCGGGAAGCGAGGATGAAACGGTGATAATTCCGGGCGGCGAAACGGTCGACGTGGAACTGGCTATACACGCGCAGGACGTCCAGGGCGACGAGGAGTCCAAGCCGGTTGAGATATGTTTCGACAATATAGCGTTGACTCTGACCGCTGATGAAGAGGACGATCCCATCACGGACAGCGCTCCGGCGACCATATGCGTAACCTGGCCGGACATCAATTTCACTTTGACAGAGGAATACGCTGACCCCGTATCCCTGGTGAAAACGTGCCGGGTAACGAATTCAGGCGATCTTCTGACCGATATGACGGTTACGGCAGAAGGCGAACTTTCCGGGCATGCCATATTCGTTCCCAAAGTGGAACATTACAAGATGGGCAGCGGCGATCATATAGACTTTTACGTTGAACCGTTGTTTCAACCGGGCGATACGACGCTCACGGGCGAGCTGCTGGGCGAAGCGGCCGGCGTCCAGGAACTGCTGCCGGTGATTTTCGACTGCGTTCCGCCTCGGGACATTTTCGAGGTCGTGGTGGCCGAACCCGAATTGTGTTACAGCATGGCGGGATGGTTCTGCACAAACAGGCCCCGTATATCCATGCATTTCGACGTATCGCTTGAAATGGAGGAAGTTGTCGCCGCAGCCATATACACTCAGTTCAGGCCCCGTTCCGGCGTACGGCCGCATTATGTGGACCTGCTGATCAACGGTCATCTGATCGGAGAACTGAACGACATCATACCCGACGGAGTGTACGGTTTTGCGTTCGATCCCGCTTATTTGAACATCTCTCCCGGAGGTACGGCTTCCAACACATTTTCCATCCATACGCAGCACTTCAACGGAGGCCATTATGTAATATCGTCGAGTTCCCTGGCGGTTTTGACCCTGGAATCGACGACTCTTTACGTCTGCGCCGACGACCAGGAGCAGGCCGACGACATCGCCGAATCGCTGCCTCATTTCTGCGAAGGCTATACCTTCGATCTCGATCCCCGCGTGCAGGACGTGGACATATTAAATGCAGACGAGGAGCCGACGAATGTCTTTTATCCCGGAGAAACGGCCAAAATAAGAGTGAGGGCCGAGAATCCTCATCCTTTCTACAGCTTCAACACGACGTATACGTTGAAAGTCGATACGGACGGCGATACGGGAACGGCCGAATACGACACCCATTTGACGGACGAAGACTGGATCACGACGCTGGAGCACAACGCAGACGTGTATCATACCTGGGACTGGACCGTCCCGGAAGGCGCTCCCCATATCCGGGTGACCGTGGAAGCCCATGAAACGGCTGATTACGCGAACTGCTGGGATTGCCCGGACTACGACTGGAGCTTTCACGTGGGAGGCGGCATCACGGGTTACGTCAGAGAAGCGAACAACCTGTCGCCTATCGAGGGAGCCACGGTGACGGCTTCCGGCGGTTATTCCGATCCCGACGGCACAGACTCCAGCGGATATTACGAAATTCTGCGCATACCCAACGACGTTTATAACGTGACGGCCGGGGCCCAGGGATTCGTTCCTCAGACATTGCACGATCTGAACGTCCAGAGCGAAATACTGGTCAACCGGGATTTCGAGCTCCTTACTCCCACAGCCACATGCACTCCAACCATTACGAACACGCCGACCATCACCAATACGCCGACGCTATCGCCCACGCCTACACTTTCGCCCACTCAAACAGCAACCTCCACTCCCACCCTGTCAGCTACGCCGACAATATCCCCCACTCAAACATCTTCGCCCACAATGACCCCGACCATATCACCTACCAACACTTCCACTCCAACACACACTGCAACCGATACTCCTACTGAAACTCCCGTTTCTCCCTCTCCGACCGTTTCACCTACGCAGACCCCAGCCCCTGTGCCGGCATCAGGCCCCGCGACTCTCAGCATAATGCTGCTTCTTATGGGCGCTGCCATGACCTGGCGGTTCCGCTCAAAAACAGGGTATAAAAAGTAAAACCGGAACTGATCAAAACGAGGGTCAGAAGGTGAAACATTACAACCCTGAATGGTGATTGAATAATTATGCAGGGCATAATCCTGTATATCG